>NZ_JAWQLX010000003.1:0-558773 GCF_033446725.1 Polaromonas potterensis
CGTGTAATCTCGCGCATGGGACTTCTCCTTCATATAGGTTTCAGATTGAATTCAACAACCCAATCTTGGCACTTGATGCCGCTACCGTGAAGTGGGAAGTCCCTTCGTATTCCCCTCGCCCCGTTGGGCGATGGAGGGGGACTTCATTTGGCCAGGTGTGCTGCAAGCGCGTGCATGAATGACAGCCGCTTATGTTTCGACATGACGCGCTGCGCGCGTCATGTCTCCCCCCGAATTGGTATTTGTATTTTTCTCCACCCCCTTCTGGCTGCGCGGAGGAGCGCAGGCAAAAGCGGATCAGGGCTCGCGATTGTCTGAGCCGAAGGCGAGTTCGAGCGAGACCCCGCTTTTCACGAGCACCGCAGGCTGCCCGTAGCGAAGCGCAGGGACGCAGACAGCAGGGTCGCCTTTTCTTTTGCTTACTTTTCTTTTGGCGACGCAAAAGAAAAGTGAGTCGCCCGCCGGGGCGAGACCCGGCTTGCTGGCAAGCCACAGGCAAATGAATCAAAGAAGCTCAGCCCGAACGGTTAAGGCAAGAGAAATCGCTATACATTCAATAGCTGCTTGCGCCGACCACACAAGGGCTAGAGCCCTAAAAGGCTTAAGAAGTGCGTGATTCCACCGCCGCCGCAGGCGGCGCCGCCTGCAAACGCTGGTACTTCAGCCACAAGGTTTCCCGGCTTTCAATAAAAGCGGGATTGAGAGGAATACAAGCCACAGGACAAACCTGCACACACTGCGGCTCGTCAAAATGCCCGACACACTCCGTACAACGATGCGGGTCGATTTCGTAAATCTCTTTGCCCAGATAAATCGCCTGGTTCGGACATTCGGGCTCGCACACGTCGCAGTTGATACATTCGTCAGTGATCAGCAAGGCCATGGTTAAAGACCTTTCTGCGTACCTGCAGCATGCGCCTGCCGCAAGGCGGCCGCCACACCGCTGCTCACCATGTGCTGGACATCGCCCCCCAGCTTGCTGATCTCGCGCACCAGCGTGCTGCTGATACATTGCAAGGGCGCATCGGGCAACAAAAACACGGTTTCGACGCTAGGACGCAGCTTGCGGTTCATCGCCGCCATCTGGGCTTCGTAATCAAAGTCGGTGAGGTTGCGAATACCGCGCACCACGGCCACGGCCTGCTGCGCGGCGCAAAAATCCATGATCAAGCCATCAAAAGGCAAGACCCGAACATTGACCATGCCCCGCGTGTCGGCCTGCACCTGCGCAATCCGCGCGTCCAGGCTAAACAAGGTTTTTTTGTGGTGTGCCACCGCCACGCCGATGATGAGTTCATCAAACAAGCCGGCGGCGCGGCGCACGACGTCGTCGTGGCCCAGGGTGAAGGGGTCAAAAGTGCCGGAATAAACCGCAATGCGGGAGCTGGTCGCCATGCCGCAATTATGCCCCGCTGCCCACTGCGCCGCGTGCCCCTGCGCTTTGCAGGGCTACGCAGGCACGTTGCTGCGAACCAGCAAATGGAAAAACACCGCGCCGGCCTTGCCGCTGCGATGCACCTGCAGGCCGTAAGCCGCCAGTGCCTCGTCGTCCCAGGCCTGGGGCGCCTCCAGGTAGACATAACCGGCATCGGCCACCACCTGCGCCGCGGCCTTGAGTGCGGGCTCGAACAGCGGCGAGTCAAACGGCGGGTCCAGAAACACCAGTTGCAGGCTGCCGGCAGACTGCCGCCTGAGCAGGCTCAGGCCATCGCCGCGCTCGACACGCACCATGTCGGCCTGCAGCTTGAGCCGCAACGCGTCCAGTTTGGCGACCAGGCCGGCGTCCTGCTCGCACAGCAGCACCTCGGCAGCGCCGCGCGAGGCGGCTTCAAACCCCAGGGCGCCGGTGCCGGCGAACACATCCATGCAGCGCCAGCCCCGCAAGTCTTGGCCCAGCCAGTTGAACAGGGTTTCGCGCACACGGTCCGGCGTCGGACGCAGGCCGGGTTTGTTGGGGACCGGCAGCTTGCTGCGTTTGTACAGGCCGCCGATGATGCGGATTTCGCCGGGCGGCACGGACTTGCGTGCCACCACTTTGCCGGATTTGGCGCGCGGGCCGGGTTTGGCGGGTAACTTGTCTGCCACAGCGACAGGTGTGTATTTCATGGGGTTCCTCCGACGATCACCGTCACCATTTTTTCGGGTTGTAATTTGCGCGCAAACGCGGCCTTGATGTCCGCGGCGCTGACTTTGTCCACCTGTGTCGTCCAGCGGTCCAGGTAGTCCAGCGGCAAATCATTCCAGGCGATGTTGGACAAATTGCCGAGCAGCTTGCGGTTGCTGTCGATCAGCAGCGGAAAGCCGCCTATCAGGTTGTCCTTCGCCGCCTTGAGCTCGGCGGTGGTCGGGCCTTGGTCGACAAACTGCGTGATCACCTGCCTGGCCACCTCGGTGGCTTGTGTGGCCTGGTCGGGCCGCGTCTGCAGCCCCACCGTGAAGGCGCCGGCATGGCGGCCCGGCGAAAAGCCGCTGTAGACGCTGTAACTCAAGCCGCGTTTCTCGCGCACCTCTTCGGTCAGACGCGAGACAAAACCACCGCCGCCCAGAATGTAGTTACCCACCGTCAGCGCGAAATAATCCGGGTCATTGCGCTTGAAACCGGGCTGGCCCATCAAGACATGGGCTTGCGCCGAGTCAAAAGGAATACGCAACACCTCGGCACGTGTCAGCGCTGCCACTTCAGGCACAGGCGGCAAAGGTGGTGCCGTCGCACAGTCCAGTGCCGGCAGGCGCGCCAGCAAACCCGTGACCAGTGCATCGGCCTGGACACGGGTGACCGCCCCCACGATGCTGACCCGCGCCGTGCAGCGGTTGATGTAGCTCGCATGAAAAGCCTTCATGTCGGCCACGCTGATGCGGGCCAGGGTGGCTTCGGTCAGTTCATTCCCATAAGGATGTTTGCCGTACACCGCCTTGGTGAATTCGCGGGCCACCACACTGCCCGGGCGGGTGTAGGACTCCTTGAGCTGGGCCACCAGCCGCTGCCGGTCGCGCTGCCAGACATCGTCCGGAAAAGCCGGCTCGGCGATCTGCCGGGCCGCCAGCGCCACGGCTTTGCGCAACAGATCGGGTTCGGTCAGGCTGCGCAGCGAAAAACTGAAGCGGTCCGTTCCGGCCGAGGCCCCAAACGACGCGCCCAGATCGGCCCAGGCCTCGCCCAGGGCGTTTTCATCGAGTGCAGCTTCGCTATCCCGCGCAGCCACGCCTTTGGAGAGCAAGGCGGCGGTGATGCCGGCCAGACCGGCCTGCTCGGCAGGCACACGCCGGCCACCGCCATCCATATCGATCTGCACATCGACCATCGCAATGGTCGGGCTTTCAACCAGATAAACCTTGGCGCCGCTGGCCTGGGTCCAGTTCTGGATGGGAATTGCCGCCAGCACGAATGTATGACAAAAAAGGCCTGTAGCCCCTATCAGCAAAGCGCAAACAGCTCTATTTTTGATAGCACTTTTCACATGAAGTCCTGGGGAATCAGTGTTGAAGAAAACCGCGGCCAAGCCGTCAATGTCGGGACACCGCAGCCGGCGCACGTGGCCGGCGATTCGGGTCCGGCGGCTGCGGCAGCAAGGTGGCGACAGTCAACTGGTCGTCGCCGAAATAACGCGCGGCCACGGCCTGCACTTCGGCGCTGGTGATGGTGCGCAGTTGGGCAATCAAACGGGTGTCGGCGTCCAGCGGCAGGCCGTTGACCCAGTAGGAGCCGAGTTCGCGCGCCTGGCTGAACACGGCGTCGAGTTTATAGGTTTCGCTGGCAATCCACTGGGTTTTGACACGCTGGAGTTCCGCCTCGCTGACACCTTCGCGCGCCACCAGCGCGACCTGCTGGCGCAGGGCATCGGCCACTTGCTGCGCGGTCTTGCCGTCGGCCGGCACGCCATCCAGCGTAAAAATCTGCGGCCCCCGGCCTATCAGGCCATTGGAGGCGCCCGCGCTGTCGGCCAGGCGCTGGTCACCCTGGGTCAGCGCACGCTCCAGCCTGGCGCCGCTGTAACCGTCCAGCACCGCCGACAACACCGTCAGTGCGAGTGCATCGCGGTTGAAGGCATCGCTGCCCTCGGCCGCCTCCGGTGCGCGCAAGCCGGGCACCTTGTAAGACAGGCTCACGTAGGCCTGGCTGGCGCTGGCCTTGAAGTCCAGCCGGCGCGGCCCGGTCTGCTCGGGCTCCACACGCGGCTTGCGCACCGGCACCGGTCGCGCCGCCAGGTGGCCGTAATATTTTTCGGCCAGCCGCCGCACCTGGGCCACGTCCACGTCACCGGCCACCACCACCGCTGCATTGGCCGGCACATACCAGCGCCGGTAAAACGCGCGCGCATCGTCGGGCGTCATGGCCTCGATGTCGCTCATCCAGCCCACCACCGGGCGCCGGTAAGGCGAGGCGACAAAGGTGATGGCATTGGCCGTTTCATACATCAAGGCGTGCGGCGAGTCTTCGGTGCGCATGCGGCGCTCTTCCTTGATCACTTCGATTTCTTTTTTGAATTCTTCGTCGGCCCACTGGTTGTGGGCAAAACGATCAGCCTCCAGGCGCATGACTTCTTCAAGCTTGTTGGAGGGAATCTGCTGGTAATAACCGGTGGCGTCACGCGTGGTGAAGGCATTTTCCCGGCCCCCCAACGCGGCCACACGACGGGAAAACTCTCCCGGCTTCAACTCGGCCGTGCCCTTGAACATCATGTGTTCCAGCACATGGGCCACGCCCGAGGTGCCATCCACCTCGTCCATGGAACCCACCCGCACCCACAACATGTGGGCCGCCGTAGGTGCACGCCGGTCGGTTTTGACGATCACCGTCAGGCCGTTGGCCAACTGGAACCGGGTCACCGGCACGGCGGTGACCGGGGTCGAGGTGGTGGTTTGGGCCCGGGAAGAAAGGGCTAGAAAGGGGGTGAAGAGAAGGCAAAGCGCCAGAGGCAGATAGGTGCTGCGGGATGGTACGGAAAATCGGATAAATAACCCCATGAAATGCTGCCTCGTGTGTTTCATAGAATAGTGTGACTCCAAAGCACACCCAATGTTCAGTTTCTTCAAGAAAAAAAAGCCGGTTGATACACCCATCACCGCGCCAGCAGTACCCCCCAGCCCGCCGCCAGCCGACGTAGCGACACCCGCCAGCGGTGGCCTGATCGGTAGCGCGCTGGTCACACCGATTGGCATTCCTTTGCCCGGCGCGGTGCCGGCCGCGCGTGAACACTGGGTCAGCAAACTCAAATCCGGCCTGCACAAAACCGGCGCCAGCATTTCGGGCGTTTTCACCGGCAACCGCATTGACGACGCCTTGTATGAAGACCTGGAGTCGGCGCTGTTGATGGCCGACACCGGTGTAGCCGCCACCAGCTACCTGCTTGACGAGGTCAAGCGGCGTGTCAAGGACAGCGGCGTGACCCATCCGGTGGCCGTCAAAAACATACTGACCGAAGCACTGACCCAGTTGCTCAAGCCGCTGGAGCGGGCGCTGGTGATAGGCGAATTCAAACCGACCGTGATCATGGTTGCCGGTGTCAACGGTGCGGGCAAAACCACGTCCATCGGCAAACTCACACGACACCTGGCCGGTGAAGGCGCGTCGGTGCTGCTGGCGGCAGCCGACACCTTTCGTGCGGCCGCGCGTGAGCAACTGGAGGTCTGGGCCGACCGGAACATGGTGGAGATCGTCAGCCAGGCTGGCGGCGACCCCGCGGCCGTGAGTTTTGATGCCGTCAGTGCCGGCAAGGCGCGCGGCAAAGATGTGGTGCTGGTCGATACCGCAGGCCGCCTGCCGACGCAGCTGCATTTGATGGAAGAGCTGCGCAAGATCAAACGTGTGGTCAGCAAGGCCGACGCGAGTGCCCCGCACGAGGTGTTGCTGGTGATTGACGGCAACACCGGCCAGAATGCCTTGAGCCAGGTCAAGGCTTTTGACGACATCCTGCAACTCACCGGACTGATCGTCACCAAGCTGGACGGCACCGCCAAAGGCGGCGTGCTGGCGGCCATCGCCCTGTGGTCACGCGAACGCGCCAAAACCGCGCCGGGCTTGCGGCCGGTGCCTGTGTATTTCATCGGAGTTGGCGAAAAACTCGAAGACCTCGAAACCTTCAGCGCCCGGGAATTTTCCCAGGCCTTGCTGGCTTAGGAGGCTGCGCCAGGCCCTCAGGCCAGGCCGAGGCGTAGCAGCAAGACCCCCGCCACCACCCACGCGACGAGAAAAAACGTCTCGCCCAGCAACATGGCCACCGGCTTCCAGCCGAGTTTGAGCAGGTCTTCAAAACTGGTCTTCACGCCGGCGGCGGCAATCGCGGTCACCAGCATCCAGCGCGAAGTATCACCAGCCATGGTCGCCATGGCCGGGGTGATGGTGCCCACACTGGCCAGCATCACCAGCACAATAAAAGCCAGCAAAAAGCCAGGCACCAGCGGCACTTCGTTGTCCGGTGTCTTGACGTCGGGATGGGCGCGGTACAACACGGCGATGATCAGCACCACCGGCATCAGCAGCATGACGCGAAAAAGTTTGACCAGGGTCGCGGTATCGCCAGCCTGTGGACCCAACATCATGCCGGCGGCCACCACCTGCGCCACATCGTGGATGGAGCCGCCAAGCACAATCCCGGCCTGCGCCGGGCTCAAACCCATGGCATTCAGGCTGAAGGGGTAAATCACCATGGCCAGGGTGGACAAGACCGTGACGCCCACCACCGCCAGCAAGGTGAAACGTTCGTTCTCGCGGGTCTGCGGCAACACCGACGACACCGCCAGCGCCGCCGAGGCGCCGCAAATCGCCACCGCGCTGCCCGTCAGCAGCCCCTGGTCACGCGAACACCCGAGCCAGCGCGCCAGTGCCACCCCGAGAAAAATCGTCAGCAACACCGCCAGCACCATCAGCACGCCGGTCTGCACGCCGAGCTCGGCCACCTGCGAAAAGGTGATCCGTGCGCCCAGCAAGGCCACGCCCACACGCAGCACCGTGCGGCCGCAGAAGTTGATGCCTTTGACCACCTTCGGATGGCTGTTCAGGAAATGAAAAGCCAAGCCAATCAGCAAGGCATACAACAGTTGTGGCCCGCCGTAATGCTCGGACACAAAGGTGGCGGCCAGCGCAATCACCAGGCAGACCAGCACACCGGGGAAATACGACACCAGTTGTGTGCGCCAGCGACCAGGCACCTCACGTACGGTTTGGACCCAACTCATGTGGTTTTGGACAACATGCTGACGTAGTCATGCGCCTGGGTGTTGATGGTCGAGATGCGGTACTCCACCGGCTTGTCGCCAAAGGTCAGCGCCAGCCGGTGCACCTCCATCACCGGCGCACCGGCCGGAAGAGCCAGCACACGCGCCACGGACTTGCCCGCGGCCACGGCACGCGCGCGCTCCTGCGCACGTAACACGGTGATGCCGAAGTCGGTCTGAAAAAGTGCGTAAATCGTGCCCGGGCGTTCGGAGAAACGTTTTTCCGTGAGGTTGCGAAACATGGCGGCCGACAGAACCAGACGGTCATGTAACACCACCCGCCCGCGCAGTGCCAGCTTGTTTTCAATTTTGAACACCGCTTCGCCCGGCTTGATACGCAAGGCCCTGGCCTCGGCTTCATCGGCCTTGTCACGCGCAAACGACATGCAGTCGATCTCGGGAAACTCCTGCTCGCGCAAGTGATCGTCTTCCGGGTCCCAGCGCGGCTCCACGTGGAAAAACTGGAACATGAAACGGGCTTTGTTGTGCGGTGCGACAAACGTGCCCTTGCCCTGGCGCCGCACCAGCACATGTTCATGCACCAGCTCGTCCACCGCGTGGCGCAAGGTGCCCATGCTGACCTGCAGGGCCTGGGCCAGCGCCGTTTCGCTGGGCAGGGCTTGACCCGACCCGTAGTGCCCGGCTTCAATGATTTTTTGCAGTTCGCGCTTGACCTGGCGGTACAGCGGCAGCGACCCCGATCCGGACAGCGGCTTCAAGAGGCGGGCTTTGGTTTGAATCTCCACCGCCCTATTGGAACATTGCCGGCTGGTGTCGTACAGGTCATTTAGATGAGTTGATTGACAAGCCCGGACCCGTCCCTAGACTGGCGATTCGATTTAACTTCGGACCTCTGGAAACCCAATGATTCATTTTGTATTACATGATGCCAAAGACACCGTGGCAGTTGTGGTGGTGGAAGGTGTGAAGTCGGGCATGGACATGACCGGCTGGATCATGGATGAAGACAGCATGATCCATGTGAAAGCGCAACAGGACATCCCGATTGGCCACAAGGTCGCTCTGAAAGACATGGCCCTAGGGGACACCGTCTGGAAATACGGCATCGACATGGGCAAGGTGGTGGCCGACATCAAGGCCGGCCAGCACGCTCACGTGCATAACATCAAAACCAAACGCTGGTAATTTGACGACCCATCCAGCTACTGCGCGGCCCGCATGCGTCGTTGCGAATCCTCGCCGGGTTTCAACCCGGCTGCGGTTTTCGCCTAGCCTGCCGCCCGCTCGCTACGCCGGACAAACCATCGATTCACCAAAATTTGAAAAGGACTCCCATGTCAGTCATCGATAAAAACACCACCTTCCTGGGCTACCGCCGCGAAAACGGACGGGTCGGTGTGCGCAACCACGTGATCATTCTGCCGCTGGACGATTTGTCCAACGCTGCCGCCGAAGCCGTTGCCCACAACATCAAGGGCGCGATGGCGATACCACACCCCTATGGCCGGCTGCAGTTTGGCGCCGACCTGGAGCTGCACTTTCGCACCCTGATCGGTGCCGGCTGCAACCCCAACGTGGCGGCGGTGGTGGTGATCGGCATCGAAGACAGCTGGACCAAACAAGTGGTGGACGGCATTGCCAAGACCGGCAAGCCGGTGGTAGGTTTTGGCATCGAGGGCCACGGCGACCACGAAACCATCATGCGTGCCTCCAAGGCCGCACGCGAGTATGTGCAGTGGGCCAGCGAAAAACAGCGTGAGGTCTGCGGCATTGCCGAACTCTGGGTCTCCACCAAATGCGGCGAGTCCGACACCACCTCGGGCTGCGGCGCCAATCCGACGGTGGGCAACGCGTTTGACAAGTTACACCCGCTGGGCAACTACCTGTGTTTCGGCGAAACCACGGAGCTCACCGGTGGTGAACAAATTGTCGCCGAACGCTGTGCCAGCGATGCGATTCGGGAGCAGTTCATGTTCATGTTCAACCGCTACCAGGCCGTGATTGACCGCCACAAGACCAGCGACCTGTCGGACTCGCAGCCAACCAAGGGCAATATCGCCGGCGGCCTGACCACCATCGAAGAAAAAGCCCTGGGCAACATCCAGAAGATCGGCAAGAAGTGCACGGTGGACGGTGTCATCGACAAGGCCGAAATGCCGACCCATCCGGGCCTGTGGTTCATGGACTCGTCCAGCGCCGCCGCCGAGATGGTGACCTTGTGCGCCGCATCGGGTTACGCCCTGCACTTTTTCCCCACCGGCCAGGGCAATGTGATCGGCAACGCGATTGTTCCGGTCATCAAGATCTGCTCCAACCCACGCACCGTGCGCTTGATGAGCGAACACATTGACGTCGACACCTCGGGTTTGCTGCAACGCGAAATCACGCTGGACCAGGCCGGCGACAAGCTGCTGGAAAACATGCTGCGTACGGCGAATGGGCGTTTGACCGCAGCAGAAGCGCTCGGTCACCGCGAATTCGTTTTGACGCGCCTGTTCGAAAGCGCTTGAGCGTGCGAGCCCGCATCGTTGTCACCGAGTTCATGGACGAACGCGCCGTTGCGCAGCTGGCGGCCGTACACGACGTGTTGTACGACCCCCTGCTGGTGGACGACACGCCGCGCATGATCACCGAGGTCCAGAAGGCGGACGTGCTGATCGTGCGCAACCGCACCCAGGTGCGCCACGCCCTGCTAGGCGCCCTGGGCCGCTGCAAGGTGGTGGGCCGGCTGGGTGTGGGGCTGGACAACATTGATGTCAGCGGCTGTACCGCCAAAGGCATTCAGGTGATTCCCGCGACCGGTGCCAATGCCCTGAGCGTGGCTGAATACGTGATGGCCAGTGCGATGTTGTTGCTGCGCGGCGTTTATGCCTCGACACCCGCTGTCGCCGCTGGCCAGTGGCCGCGCAATGCCCTGAGCAATGGCCGGGAGACCGCGGGCCAGACACTGGGCATCATCGGTTTCGGCTCTATCGGGCAAACCACCGCGCGCCTGGCGCAAGCCCTGGGCATGAAGGTGATGGCTTTTGACGCCATGCTCACGCCCGACGCGCCGGTGTTCGCACAAACCGGCGTTCGCAGTGCCGCGCTGACCGAGCTGATCAGCCGTGCTGACGTGATTACACTGCACGTGCCGCTGGTGGACACCACACGCGGACTGTTCAATGCTGCACGTATCGCCGCGATGAAACCAGGCGCCATCCTCATCAATACCTCGCGTGGCCACATCGTGGACCTGGCGGCACTTGCCGCGGCGCTGCGCTCCGGCCAGCTGGGCGGTGCCGCCATCGACGTGTTTGATGTGGAACCCCTGCCTGCCGATGCGGCGCTGTTGAACTGTCCCAAGCTGCTGTTGAGCCCGCATGTCTCCGGCCTCAGCGTGGAGTCCAATGAGCGTGTCTCTTTCATGATTGCCGACAAAATTCTGGAGCAACTGCGTTAATGGCCCAACTGTCTATCGAAGAAGCCACCCATCTCGTGACGCGTGCACTACGCCTTGCCGGCGCGGGTGAGGCCATGGCGGCCAGCACCGCGCGGGCGCTGGTCCGCGCCGAGGCGCAAGGCCTGGCCTCGCACGGTCTGAGCCGTGTGCCGCAATACACCACCCACCTGCGCAACGGCAGGGCCAATGGCCAGGCCTTGGCCGTCGTGGTCAAACACAAAGGTGCGGCCGTGCTGGTGGATGCCCAACAAGGCCTGGCCTTTCCGGCCTGTGAACTCGCCGTGGCGACGGCCATCAGCACCGCGCAAACGCTGGGCGTGTGTTTTGCCGGCGTGACCAACAGCCACCACTGCGGCGTGCTGGTGGATCACCTGCGTCCCGTGGCCGCTGCCGGCATGGTGGGCCTGGGGTTTGCCAACTCGCCGGCGGCCATGCCGGCGGCCGGAGGCAAACACCCGATTTTTGGCACCAACCCGGTGGCCGCGGTGTTTCCGCGCAGAAATGCCGACCCCTTGATGATTGACCTGTCCCTCAGCGAAGTCGCACGCGGCAAACTCATGGTGGCGGCCAAGAACAAGCAGCCGATTCCTTTGGGCTGGGCACTGGACGCCCAAGGAAACCCAACCACCGACGCCCAAGCCGGGCTGGCCGGCTCCATGTTGCCGCTGGGCGCGGTCAGCAGCCCCAAAGGTTCCATGCTGGCGCTGATTGTCGAGTTGCTGGTGACCGCCGTGGTGGGTGCGCAATTCGGTTTTGAAGCCTCCTCGTTTTTTGTCGACGAAGGCAATGCGCCACGTATCGGCCAGGCCTTTGTGGTGATCGACCCGGGCGCACTGGCCGGCAGCGACGTGTATTACGAACGTATGGAAACACTGATCAGCGACATGTTGATCGACGACGGGGTGCGCCTGGCAGGCGCTCGCCGAATGCGGCTTGAGGAACAAGCCATGAGGTCAGGGTTAACGATTCCTGATGCACTGAAAACCCAGCTCGATCTGCTGGCCGCCTAGGCGGGTTTGGACGGCCTCTGATCCAGAGGTAGTGCGGACTGGCCTTTATTCAAAAGAAGGAGACAAGCATGAAACGTCGAGACATCGTCATGGCTTCCGCCGGTGCCGCTTTGGTGGCGCTTCCCGGCTGGAGCCAGGCCCAGGGCTTTCCCAAACCCGGCGCCACCATCAAATACGTCGTGCCTTTTGCACCGGGCGGACTGACCGACATGATGGCGCGCACCGTGGCGCAAAAACTCAGCGAGTCCTGGAAGGTGTCGGTCATTGTGGAAAACAAGGCCGGCGGCAATGCGCAAATTGGCGCGGAGCAAGTGGCCAAGTCGGCCCCCGACGGCAGCAGCCTGCTGGCCATCACCCTCACCCATGCGGCCAATGTCGCCCTGTTTCCCAACGCGGCCTACAGCTTTGGCAAAGACCTGCGCCCGGTCGCGCTGCTGGCCGGCTCGCCCATGCTGGTGGTGGTGCCGACGGGCAGTCCGATCAAGGACTTCAAGGACCTGGTTGCGCTATCCAGAAACAAACAGCTCAACGCTGGCTCCAGCGGCAACGGCACACCACCACACCTGACCATGGCGCTGTTCAACGACCTCAACAAAACACAGATGACCCACGTGCCCTACCGCGGTGGCGCGCCGTCCATGTCCGATTTGATAGGTGGCCAGTTGGATGTGATTTTTTCCAACTTTCCGGAATCGATTGCCCACGTCAAAGGCGGCAAGCTGCGCGCGCTGGCCATTTGCAGCCAGGGTCGCCATCCCATGGTGCCGGACGTTCCGACCACCACGGAGTCGGGCATGCCCGGGCTCCTCGTCGAGAACTGGACCGGCGCCATGATCCAGGCCAAAACCTCCGACGCCATCGTCGACAGCTACTCGCGCGAAATGATCAAGACCATGTACAGCGCCGATGTGGAAGAACGCGCCAGGCAGCAGGGCTTTCGCGTCACAAGCAAAGGGGCGGATGAGTTCTCGGTTTTTCTGAAAAGCGAGATTGAGCGCTGGAGCCGCATCATCCGGACCGCAAACATCACGGCGACCTGAGCGAACCGGTGGTTTCCCGGCTTCCCCAAGCGGTCGCCCTGGATTAAAGTATCTTTCAGGCCGGCCTCTTTCCGGCGCTGGAGAGACCACCATGGACAGCAGCACCCTTCCCCACACGCCCGACGGCACACGCCGGGTCGATCAGTTGCTGGCGCATTATGGCGAAAGTCACCAACACCCGACCAACGAACTGATTCATTTCGTGGCCATACCCCTCATCATGCTGAGCCTGGTCGGCATGTTGTTTGCCATTCATCCCTATGTGGCTTACGCGTTTATCGCGGCGAGCATGGTGTATTACGCACGACTGTCGCTGGTGTTTCTGGTCGCCATGGCCTTGTGGTCGCTGATCAGCATTGCGCTGCTCCTGGCCACGGGCTCGCTGCTGCTGCCGCTGAGCATCGCCATCTTTGTCGGCGCCTGGGTCCTGCAGTTCATCGGCCATAAAATGGAAGGTAAAAAGCCCTCTTTTTTCGAGGACCTGCAATACCTCTGGGTTGGCCCGCTGTTTGTCCTGGCCAAACTTTTTGGCAAACTGGGCATACGCTGGTAGCTTGAAAACGCTGCTCCTGCCCGCATCTGGAAACCATTGATTTTCCGGGGATACCTCTCTTGCCCAACTTTATAAGCCGTGTTTTACGTTTTGCCCTGCGCCTGATGCTGTGGCTGTTTGCTGCGATTTTTGCCTTCAGCCTGCTGTGTGCCGGCCTGATCATTCTGGTTTTCAGCCTGCTGAAGTCGCTGATCACCGGCCAAAAGCCCAAACCCATGGCGTTTGGCCGTTTTCAGCAGTTCTCGGCGCAAACCATGTGGCCGGGCGCCGGCGCCCGTGAGGCCGCCGCAACGCGCCAGGCCGATGTCGTGGACGTCGAAGTCCGCGAAATCCGCGACGACAAACGCCTGCCCTGAACCGGGCGCACCAGCGGTGCGCGCCTCCTCCGTCCCATCCCTTTCTCCAGCTTCTCGTGGTTTTCCCTGAGCTGGATTTGATTTCCATTTTTTCGTATACGATATAAATAATCCCAATCATGACCACACACCTGCCCTGGCTCACCGAATCTTCTGCCGACCGTTTTAACGACGTGCGTGACACCTCGCTCGCCAAACTGGTCAAGGGCGACATGCTGGCGCTCATCCTCAAGGGCGTGTTGATTCCCGGGCAACGTATCAACGAACCCGATGTAGCGGCGCGTCTGGGTGTTTCCCGCGTGCCGGTGCGTGAGGCCTTGCGCGAACTGGAAAGCTCAGGCCTGGTGGTGGCGCGCAAACATGCGGGCGTTTTTGTGCGCCAGCTGGAAGCCCGCGAAATCCGCGACCTGTACCAGATGCGCGGCCTGCTTGATGGTTTTGCCGGGCGCCAGGCGGCGCAGTTGCCGGCCGCCGACAAAGCCGCGCTGCTGGCGCTGCTGGACGAATCCGTGCAGGCCATGAGCGACGCGGCCGGCCGGCATGATGTGCAGCGTTATTACGGCGAGAACCTGCGTTTTCACTGGGCCTTGATCGAATCCGCCGGCAACCAGACCCTGACGGAAACCTACCGCGGCATTGTGCAAAAGCTGCACCTGTCGCGCCTGAAAAATCTGTCGCACGACGTCGGTATGCAAGCCTCGATTGCCGAACATCTGGACATCGTGCAGGCCGTGCGCCAGGGCGACCCACTGCGCTGCGAGGCCTTGATGGCCCACCACGTGGGCGACGCCTACGAACGTCTGCTCCAGGCCAGCGTGCCCCCAGCCTGAGCCCCGGCCACCTGAATTTCAAATAAAAAAACCAACTGGAGACAAACCATGAAACGACGCAGCCTGCTGTATGCCGCCCCCGCCCTGTTGGGCGTCCCCGCCCTGGTGTTGGCCCAATCCGGCTACCCGGCCAAGCCGATACGTTACATCGTGCCGGTCTCGGCCGGCGGCGGCAGCGACATGGTGGGCCGCACCGTGACCGAACGCTGGGGCAACCAGCTCAAGCAGAGTTTCATCGTGGACAACCAGGGCGGCGGCGGCGGTGTGATTGCCTGCCAGACCACGGCCCGCGCCGCGCCCGATGGCTACACCTTGATGCAGGGTTATGTCGCCACCCACGGCACCAGCCCGGCCACACGCAAGCTGCCTTACGACGCCGTCAAGGACTTCACGCCGATCGGCATGATAGGCGGCACGCCCAATGTGCTGGTGGTCAATGCCGCCTTGCCGGTCAAGACCGTCAAGGAATTCATCGATTACCTGAAGAAAAACCCCGGCAAGGTGAGTTACGGCTCGGCCGGCGCCGGGTCCTTGACCCACCTGACGATGGAGCTGTTCAAGCAGCAGGTCAACTCCTTCATGGTGCACATTCCCTACCGCGGCATTGCCCCGGCTTTCACCGATTTGATAGGTGGCCAGACCCAGGCCATGTTCCCCGGCCTGGCTGCGGCCGTGCCACACATCCGTTCCGGCCGGGTGCGGCCGCTGGCCGTGACTGGTTTGACACGCCACCCGCAGTTCAAGGATGTGCCGACACTGGACGAATCCGGCTTCAAGGGTTTTGACGCGCAGCAGTGGTACGGCGTGGTCGGCCCGGCCGGCATCCCGGCCCCCATCGTCAAGCAACTCAACGAGTCCCTGGCCAGCGTGTTGCGGGCGCCCGACCTGCGTGAAAAACTGTCTGTCGAAGCGGTCGAACCCCAGGTCATGACGCCCGAGCAGTTTGGCGAATTCATACGCGCCGACATCGCCCGCTGGACCCAGCTGGCGCGCGCCCGCGGCATCCAGCTCGACAGTTGAGTCCGAAAGTTTAAGCAAATAAGGGCTGTAGCCCTTATTCCACGGGCGTAATAAGCTCCTTTATTCATAGCATTTTTTCACTCCTGGCACTCCCTGCCGAAAGACACCATGGCCCGCAATACCCAGGTCGCCGCCGACCACAACGCCCCGCCCGTCACCCAGATCCTGGCCCAACACGTGGCCAGCCATCCCGGCTACCTGGCCGGCGGCTGGAGCGCTGCGGTCGACCATGAAGCCCACCGCACCTTCATGAACTGGCTGGGCTGCGCCGTCGGTGCGGCCCACCACGAAGCCGCCGACGCCGCACTCGCCGCCGTCAATATGCTGCAACCCGCCGCGCAAGCCAGCGTGTTGGGCCGGGCCGAGAAGGTCGACATGGCCAGCGCCGCGCTGGTCAACGGCATCACCTCACACACCTTCGACTTCGACGATACCCACCTGAAAACCATCATCCACCCGGCCGGGCCCGTCGCGTCGGCGGTGCTGGCGCTGGCCGAACACACGGGTGCTTCGGGCCGCGAACTGATAGACGCGCTGGTGCTGGGCATTGATGTGTCCTGCCGCGTCGGCAACGCCATGTACCCCGAACATTACGACCGCGGCTGGCACATCACCGGCTCCACCGGCACCCTGGGCGCTGCGGCGGCCTGCGCCCGCCTGCTCAAGCTGGGCGTGGCCAAAACCGCGATGGCGCTGGGCATCGCCGCCTCACAGCCGGTCGGCATGCGCGAGCAGTTCGGCACCATGACCAAACCCTTTCACCCCGGCGGTGCGGCGCGTGCCGGCCTGATGTCGGCGCTGCTGGCCAGCCAGGGTTATACCGCCAGCCCGAAAGCACTGGAAGCGCCACGCGGCATGATGCAAACCGTGTCCACCAAAAACGACTGGAACGAAATCACCAGCGAACTGGGCCAGCGTTTCGAGATTTCCTTCAACAGCTACAAACCGTTTGCCTGCGGCATCGTGATCCACCCCAGCATCGACGCCTGCGCGCAGTTGCGCGCCCAGGGCGTCACGCCGGAGCAAATCGAATCCATCGAACTCAAGGTGCATTCGCTGGTGCTGGAACTCACCGGCAAGAAGGAACCCGTCGATGGCCTGCAAGCCAAGTTCAGCGTCTACCACGGCTGCGCCGCCGGCCTGAGTTTTGGCCGCGCGGCCGAAGAAGAGTTCTCCGATGAAGTGGTCAACCGCACCGACATGGTGGCGCTGCGCCGCAAGGTGGTGGCCACGGTGGATGACTCCATCGACGAAGCCAGCGCCGACGTCACCGCCGTCCTCAAAGATGGCCGCCGCGTGCATGTGTTTGTCGAACACGCGATCGGCTCGCTGCAAAACCCCATGACCGATGCCATGCTGGAAGCCAAGTTCCGCGGCATGTCGGACGCCGTGATCGGCGCCGACAAAACCACGGCGCTGATCCAGGCCTGCTGGGCCGTCGGCAACGCTGGCGATGTCCGTGCCCTGACCGCGCTCGCCCGACCATGAGCAGTACCAGGCCCCACATCGTCGTCCTCGACGACAGCGAACGCGCCTTGCGCCGACTGGCCGACTGGGGCCGTATTGATGCGCAGGCCGATGTCAGCATCCACCACGCGGCGCTGAGCGGCGCGGCCCTGGTGGAGGCGCTGAAAAACGCCGACGTGATTGTGTTGATGCGCGACCGCACACCGTTCACCGCCGAGTTGCTGGCGCAACTGCCCAAGTTGCGCTACCTGGTCTTCACCGGCACCCGCAACGCCAGGCTGGACCTGGCGGCCCTGGCCGCGCGCAACATTCCCGTCAGTTGCACCGAGTTCGGGCCGTCCAAGGACAGCACTTGCGAGCTGACCTGGGGCCTGATCCTGGCCGTCACCAAACAGCTGGCCAGCCAGACCGCCAGGCTACAGGCCGGCCAGTGGCGCAGCGACACCGCGGCCCCGCTGCCCGGCGCGCTGGTCGGCCAGCGTCTGGGCCTGATCGGCCTGGGTGAAATCGGTGGCCGAGTTGCCAAGGTTGGCCAAGCCCTGGGCATGGACGTGGTGGCCTGGAGTCCGCGCATGACGGCCGAACGCGCGGCCGAACAAGGCGTGGGCTTTTTGCCGCTGGACGAGTTACTCGCCAGCTCGCAAGTTGTCAGCCTGCACCTGGTGGTCTTGCCCAGCACCCGGCATGTGATCAACGCCCAGCGCCTGGCGCTGATGCAGCCCGGCAGCCTGCTGGTCAACACCTCGCGTTCGGAACTGATAGACACCCAGTCGCTGGTCCAGGCCCTGCAACAGGGCCGGCCTGGGTTTGCGGCGCTGGACGTATTTGACGTCGAACCGCTGCCGCTGACCGACCCGCTGCGCCAGTTGCCCAATGTCTTGCTGACACCGCACCTGGGTTTTGTCACCGAGCCGGTGTTCCAGCGTTTTGCGACGGGTGTGACGGAATGCCTGCAAGCCTGGCTGGACCAGCAGCCGCTGGTTCGGGTGGTGGCTCCCGCAGCCTGAAACGCTACTGAATTCATAGCTGCTTGCGCCTGTGGGTAGGGGGCTAGAGCCCTATTTCATCTGAATATGGGCCAGATTCAAGTATTTGGCAGGCCGTGAAGCGCCTCTAGCCCAGCCTTTTTGGCCCTGTCCGACACAAAAAACCCCTTCAGCAGGCGGATTTTGACGCCCCGGCCACTGCTTTTCGTCCTACACAGGCCGACTGAACTAAAACGCACAATCAGGGACTAATACGGGGTAGGCCTAGGGTTAACGCGTATTAGCCTGACCCTATCAAAGCCATTGATCCTCTTGCTTAGCACTCTCTACTGCTGAGTGCTAATATTGACTTCAGAAAAGGAGTTCTGCCTTATGTCCTATGCGCTTTCCCCCCAAGTGGCCCCTACAACGACGGCCTTGGCGACTGCCAATCCCTGGTCGCTGCTGCCGCCGCTGGGCAACCTGGACGCTTATATTTCTGCGGTCAACCGCCTGCCCATGCTCACCCTGGAGCAGGAGCAGGAGTTCGGACGCAGCCTCAAAGACAACAATGACCTGGAAGCCGCAGGTAAGTTGGTGCTCTCTCACTTACGGCTGGTGGTTGCCACGTCACGCAAGTACCTGGGTTATGGCCTGCCCCATGCCGACCTGATTCAGGAAGGCAATATCGGCCTGATGAAGGCGGTCAAACGTTTTGATCCGGACCAGGGCGTGCGCCTGGTCAGCTACGCGCTGCACTGGATCAAGGCCGAGATGCACGAGTACATCCTGAAAAACTGGCGCATGGTCAAGGTGGCGACCACCAAGGCCCAGCGCAAGCTGTTTTTCAACCTGCGCTCGATGAAACAGGGCTTCAAGGACGACGCCGATGTGGCGACACACCGCGACACCTTGACCGAAGGCCAGATCAACTCGATGGCCAAAACGCTGAACGTCAAACGCGAAGAAGTCATCGAGATGGAACAGCGTATGTCGGGTGGCGACGTGTTGCTGGACCCCAGCCCCAGCGATGACGGCGAAGACGCGTTTGGCCCGATTGCCTACCTGTCGGATGCGACGCAGGAGCCGACACAGCTGATGGAGTCGCGCCAGCGTGACTTCCTGGCGAGTGACGGCATCACCGCGGCCCTGCAAGACCTGGACGACCGGTCGCGCCGCATCGTCGAGGAACGCTGGCTCAAGGTCAACGACGACGGCTCAGGCGGCATGACCTTGCATGACCTGGCGTCCGAGTACAAGGTCAGCGCTGAGCGGATTCGCCAGATTGAAGTGGCGGCGATGAAAAAGATGAAAAAGGTTCTGGCCGCATATGTCTGATGGGGCCTGACATCTTGCCTGCAAGGGTCGCGAGAAGCGGCTGTTGCAACAGCCTGCACCCGACCATCGCGTGCAGGCTTTTTTTTGGCCCGCGCCGGCCAGCCCGACGGCGGGATCAGTTGCCCTTGAGCAGCAACCGGATGTCACCGGCCAACAAGGTAGCGCCGCTGCCATAACGGCTGTACAGACGCACGCGGCCCTGCGGGTCAAAAATATAGCTGCCGGCCGAATGGTCCAGCGTGTAGCTGCCCGGGGTCTTGCCCTCGACCTTTTTGTAAAAGGTCTTGAAGTCCTTGCTCAGTTGCGGCAATTGGTCCAGCTCGGGTCGCAGCGCCAGGAAGGTTGGGTCGAAGTTGCCCATATAGGCCTTGAGCACCGCCTGGGTGTCGCGCTCGGGGTCGAGTGTGACAAACAGGCCTTGCAGCTTGTCGCCGTCGGCGCCCAGCATTTTTTTGATGTCGGCCAGCTCCGCCATGGAGGTCGGACAGACGTCCGGGCACTGGGTGTAACCGAAGAACATCACCACCACCTTGCCCTGGAAGTCCTTGATGCTGCGCGGCTGGCCGTTGTGGTCGGCCAAAGCGAAATCGCGGGCGTAATCGGCGCCGGTGATATCGATGCTGGCAAACTGCGGCTTGACTTCGGTGCAAGCACTTAAAATGGCTGCAGCCCCCGTCCATAAAGCGCCACCAGCTATCAATCGGATAGCGTTTCGTTTGCTGAGGGGAGTGGAGAAAAAACTCATACGAGGTAGTGGTCCAGCAGCAGGGCTGCGAATAAAACAGACAGGTGAATCAGCGAGAAGCGGAAGGTCTTGCGCGCCAGGGCATCGGAATAATTGCGCCACAGCCGCCAGCCGTACCAGCTGAAACCAAAACTCAAAACAATCGCCGCCACCAGGTACAACCAGCCACTCATCTTGTAGATAAACGGCATCAAACAGGCGGCAAACAAGACCAGCGTGTACAAAAAGACCTGCAGGCGCGTGAACTCGTTGCCATGGGTGACGGGCAACATCGGCAGGCCGGACTTGCGGTAGTCCTCGACGCGGTACAGCGCCAGCGCCCAGAAGTGCGGCGGCGTCCAGAGGAAGATGATCAAAAACAGGATCAGCGCTTCGGGGCTGACGTTGCCGGTCATGGCGGCCCAGCCCAGCACTGGCGGCATGGCGCCGGAGGCGCCGCCTATCACGATGTTTTGCGGCGTCAGCGGCTTGAGGATCACGGTGTAAACCACGGCGTAACCGACAAAGGTCGCAAACGTCAGCCACATGGTCAGCGGGTTGACCCAGACGTACAAAATCCAGGAACCCAGCACACACAGCCCGGCGGAAAACGCCAGGGTCAGCGGATTGCTGATCTGCCCCTGCGCGGTGGCGCGCCAGGCGGTGCGCCGCATCTTGGCGTCAATGTGCTGCTCGACCAGGCAGTTGAAGGCCGCCGCCGCACCGGCCACCAGCCAGATGCCGGCGCAAGCCACCAGCGCCAGTTTGACATCGGCCCAGCTCGGCACACCGGGCACGGCCAGCACCATGCCGATCAGGGCGCAAAACACGATCAGTTGCACCACGCGCGGCTTGGTCAACGCATAAAACTGCGCAAATTTGGAAGGGATGTGAGGCACCGCAAGGGCCGCGGAAGAGTCGGTGGGGTTCATGATGTCGAAGCACTCAATTTTGACGCACCCACCCTGGCTTGGGCGGGTCGGCTGGAAAAAATAGCACCAGTCAGCACCACCACCAAGGCGGCCGCCCCGCCGGTGTGGGAAACCGCCGCCACCAGGGGCCAGCCCAGCACAACGTTGCTCAGGCCAGTGGCAAACTGCCACAAGGCCAGGCCGCCTATCCACAAGCCATAAGAACGCATGGCGGGCATACGCTTGAGCTGCCAGGCCAGCAGCAGCAGCGCGGCAAACACCAGGTAAGCCGCCAGCCGGTGTACATAGTGGATCGCGGTCAAGGCCTGGAAGCTGATGTTGTCACCGTCCAGCCCGGCGCCCAGCGCCCGCCAGAAAGTGAAACCTTCCTTGAAATCCATGGCCGGCCAGAAACTGCCCTGGCAGGCCGGAAACTCACTGCAAGCCAGCACGGCGTAATTGGTGCTGACCCAGCCGCCCAGCGCAATCTGCAGCCAGAGCAAGACAAAGGTCGCGCCCAGCAGCAGCCAGGTGCCGGCCGGCAGGGCCACGCGTCGGGAGGCGTCCTGCGCCTGCGTGTAACGCACGGCCTGGGCCTGCAGCAAGGCCAGCAAAATCAGTCCCCCCATCAGGTGCAGGGTCACAATCATGGGAAACAGCTTCATGGTGACCGTCAGCGCGCCAAACGCGCCCTGGATGCAGACCCAGACCAGGGTCGCGGTAGGCCACCAAGGCGAGATAACGTGGCCCCCACGCTCGGCACCCGCCTGTCCACGTTTCGCCATGCGCCGCTCACGCCAGGTGAACACCGCCAGGGTCAAAATCAACACACCCACCCCTGTCGCCAGGTAGCGGTGCACCATTTCTATCCAGGCTTTGGAATGCGTGACGGGGCCGGTCGGCATGGCTGTCTGTGCGGCACTGATGTGCTGCTGCGCGCCCACCGGGCTGGCGTGGCCGTAACAGCCCGGCCAGTCGGGACAACCCAGGCCGGAATCGGTCAGGCGTGTGAAAGCCCCGAACAGCACCAGGTCAAACGTCAGAAACAAGGTGACCAGCGTGAGCACACGCAGGCGGCGGGCGGTGGGCTGGTTTTTGTTGCGCAGCCAGACCCAGGCGAGCGGCGCCATGGCCAGGATCAGGCCGGTGCCCATCAGGCGCAGCGCCGGGCTGAGGTTGTAAAGGTCGTGTGTGTCCATACGTCAGTCAGTGCAGCACAGCATCACCCCAAGCGCGCACACCAGGGTTCTATTCAAGCAGGGGCCGCGGGTCCGGCTCCGCCGGCCCGCAGGCGCAGCGGCCCCCTCGGGGGGCAGCGCAGTACACGCAGTGACAAGCGTGGGGGTCACATTCACCGGCCTTCCTTGTCCCAGGAACTGGAAGCACGCAACAGCCGCTCCAGATCGCGTTTGGCCTGGGCTGCGCCGGCCGCGTCCATATTGGCCGGGAAACGCATCATCCAGTTGCCAATGGGATCCACCACATACAGGTGATCGGCCAGCTTCTGGCCGGGCGCGGCTTGCAGCCACTGGTCGAGGCCGGCCACACGCAACACGGTGGCGCCCTGCAGCGCGGTGTTCAGCTTGTCGGGAATCGCTGCCTCGTCGCTGACCAGCCAGACACGGTCCAACCGCTCTTTTTCACGGCCCAGGGACTCGCGCATCTGGCGCTGGAGATACAAATACTGCTCACAGGTGGCGTCGCAGGCGCCGCCCGCCACACTGACCAGCAGCCACTGCCCTTTGAGCGCGGGCAGCTCGATGCGGCGGCCATCAGGCGCCACGCCTGTCAGCGCCGGCAGCGGACGCTGCGGATCGATCAGTTCGCCATAACTGCGCCTGGCTTCCGGGCGGATCACGTAATAGGTGAAATAAGAGGCGATCACCGGCGCCGCGCACACCAGCAACACGGCCAGCATTTTCCAGCGCCCCGAGCGGGTATCGGGCGCGCGGGCCGCCGTGGCCGAATCCGATGTCGGCAAGGCATGCACGGTCAGGCCCAAAGGCTGGTCCCGCCCACCTGGCGTGGATGACGCCGCCAGGCCAGGGGACGCTTGGAAAGAATCAGAGGAGGGATGTTGCACGGTAAAAATCGTTGTTTTAGGAATGCTGTGAGTGCCGCTTGCTGCGACGCGGAAGAATCAACTGGAACCAGACATACAGGCCAGCGACCAGGGCGCACAAGCCAAACCACTGGAAGGCATAACCATGGTGTTTGTCCACGCCGGTGTTGGGTGCCGGCCAGTCGCGCAGCAAACCTTCGCTGGCGGCGCCGGTCTGCAACATCGATGCCGGGAGCAAGGGCACCCCGATTTCGGCACTGAAAGCAGCGACATCGAGATTTTGCCGGATACGGCCTTGATCCGCCCCCTCGAAGGCGTAAAGCTTGGACGGTGGCGGGGCCATGCGGCCGGGCACGCTGACCAGGCCTTCGGGGGTGACGATGGCGGGTAGCCGCGTGCGGTCCCCAAAGTCGCGCGGCACCCAGCCGCGTTGCACCAGAATCCACTGGCCGCTGTCCGTCAGCGCCAGTGGCGTCACAACCCAGAAGCCGGATTTGCCGTTCATGGGCCGGTTGTCGAGGTAAACCGTATGCGCGCCTTGCCAGGTGCCTTGCAGCACGGCCCGCCTGTGCATCACATCCGCTATGTTTTTAGTAGCTATCAGCGCCCATCCATCGAGGGCTGGAAGCTTTTTTTGTGCATCAATCGCGGCCTGCAACGTTTCTTTCTGCGCGGCGCGGCGCAACTGCCACTGGCCCAGCGAAAAAGTCAGCGCCACCATCAGCACGGCGGCCAAGGTCAACACCACAAAGCGGCGGGTCTGAAGGCGTGAGCTCATGCGCGGATAATCCTGTTCATGACTTATCTCGTAGCACTTGCATTTTTGGCCATCCTGGCCAGCCTGGCCTCGGCGCTGTTTTTCATGCTCAAGGACGGCACGGACGGCAAAAAGAAAACCAGCAACATGGCGCGCGCGCTGGCCTTTCGTGTCGGGTTTTCTATCCTGCTGTTCATATGTGTTTTGCTGGCCTGGAAGTTCGGCTATATCCAGCCTACGGGCATTCCGGCTGGAAAGTAAAAAAAGCGCCTTGCGGCGCTTTTTTCCGATTGGCCAGGGTCACAGCCAGTAGACCAGGATGTACAAGCCCAGCCAGACCACGTCCACAAAGTGCCAGTACCAGGCGGCGCCTTCAAAACCGAAGTGACGTTCCGCCGTGAAATGCCCGTTTTGCAGGCGCAGCGTGATGAACAGCAGCATCAACATGCCGACCAACACGTGAAAGCCGTGAAAGCCCGTCAGCATGAAGAAGGTCGAGCCATACACGCCGGACGTGAGTTTCAGGTTGAGTTCGCTGTAGGCGTGGAAATATTCGTAACCCTGCACACACAGGAAAACAATACCCAGCAGCACAGTCGCCCACATGAAGGCAATGGTTTTGCCGCGGTGGTTTTCGCGCAGGGCGTGGTGAGCGATGGTCAGTGTCACACCCGAGCTCAGCAGCAAGGCGGTGTTGATGGTGGGCAACCAGAACGGGCCCATGGTCGTGAACGGCTCGATGATGTCGGCAGGCGATCCGGTGACACCGGCGGCCATGCTGGGCCAGACGGCTTTGAAATCAGGCCACAACAAGGCGTTGTCCAGGCTGCCCAGCGTCGGCAGCGCATGTGAACGTGCCCACCACAAGGCCGTGAAAAAGGCGCCGAAAAACATCACTTCCGAGAAGATGAACCAGCTCATGCTCCAGCGGTAGGAGAGATCGATCTTGTGGCCGTATAGGCCGCCTTCACTTTCCCGCGCCGCGGCGCGGAACCAGAAAAACAGCACAGACAGCCACCAGACCATGCCCAGCGCCAGGGAATAAGCCCCCCAACCCGCACCGTTGATCCACTGTCCTGCGCCCAGAATGACGAAGAACAGGCCGATCGACGTCATCACCGGGTAGGCCGAGGGCTCCGGGACGAAGTAATAAGGGGTTCCTGCATGTGCTGCTGACGACATTTCCAACTCCTGTTTCGCTAAATTCTGAATTTATTCTATTGAGGGTCTGGCGGCTTATTTGCCCACCACCCAGGTAGCCAGAAGAATCAGGCTACCGACAAACACCAACACCCCGACCAGCGCCACGATCACGATATGCACGGGGTTGAGCTGCTCCACGTCTTTTTCATAGTCGCCGCGATCGCGCAAGCCGACAAACGACCAAGCCACGGCCTTGATGGTCCGCAGGATGGATCCCTTGCGCTTGGTCACGGGTTCGTTCATGCGCCTGGCTCCTGCTTGGGGCTCACATGCACGGCCGCCACCGGGGCTGCCGGCGTTTTACCGCCGACTTCAAAGAAGGTGTAAGACAGGGTGATGGTGCTCACGTCTTTGGACAGTTTGGGGTCGATCACAAAGGCCACGGGCCACTGCTTTTTTTCACCCGGGGCCAAGGTGTACTGGCTGAAGCAAAAACACTCCAGCTTGTTGAAGTGGGAACCGGCCTGGGCTGGCGCATAGCTGGGAATCGCCTGCGCCGACATGGTGCGGTCCTGCACATTCTGGAATTCATACATCACGGTGGCCAGTTCGCCCGGATGCACCTGCAGCGAACTGACCGCCGGCTTGAACATCCAGGGGCCGCGTGCATTGGCGTCGAACTCGACGGTGATGCTGCGGCTGGTATCGACCTGGGTGTTGGCCGACAGGGTCGGCGTGGCGCCGGGAATCAGGCGGTCACCGAGCGCCAGCACGTTGATGCCGGTCATCTCGCAGATGGCCTTGTAAATCGGCACCAGCGCATAACCGAAGACAAACATGCCGAGCACAATCACACCCAGCTTGCCGACCATCCTGACGTTTTCTTGTTTCAGGCCCATAACTCAGCCCTTGCCAAAAAAGACCAGCTTGGCCATGAAACCGAGAAAAAACACGAACGCAATCGAGGCCAGGATCAACCCCAGGCGCCGGTTGTTCTTTTTCTGTTCAGGTGTCATGGCGTACGGTTATCTTTTCCAGCGACTCAGTAATAACCGACGACTTTGGTCGCGGTGGCATCCAGACGGGGAGGCGTTTCAAAGGTGTGGAAAGGTGCTGGCGAAGCCACTTCCCATTCCAGGCCTTCGGCGCCCGCGCCATCTGGATCGTTCCAGGGACGCTGGGGGGCTTTTTCGCCCTTGCCCATCATGGTCGGCAGGACGATGAAGAGGAAGAAATACACCTGTGCAATACCGAAGAAGAAGGCACCCACGCTGGCAATCGCGTTGAAGTCGGCAAACTGCATGGGATAGTCGGCGTAACGGCGTGGCATGCCGGCCAGACCCAGGAAGTGCATCGGGAAGAAGGTGATGTTGAAGGAAATCAGCGACCACCAAAAATGGATCTTGCCGCGGGTTTCGTTGTACATGACACCGGTCCACTTGGGCGACCAGTAGTAATAACCGGCGAACAGCGCGTACAAAGAGCCGGCTACCAGCACGTAATGGAAGTGGGCCACCACGTAATAGGTGTCCTGCAACTGGATGTCAATCGGCGCGACCGACAGGATCAGGCCGGTGAAGCCGCCCATGGTGAACACGAAGATGAAACCGACGGCGAACAACATGGGGGTCTCGAAAGTCATCGAGCCTTTCCACATGGTTGCGATCCAGTTGAAAATTTTCACACCCGTGGGCACGGCGATCAGCATGGTCGAATACATGAAAAACAGCTGGCCGGTCACCGGCATGCCGGTGGTGAACATGTGGTGCGCCCAGACCACAAAGCTCAGGATGGCGATGGAGCCGGTGGCATAGACCATGGAGGCATAGCCGAACAGACGTTTGCGGGCAAAGGCCGGGATGATCTGGCTGACGATGCCGAAGGCCGGCAAAATCATGATGTAGACCTCGGGATGGCCGAAGAACCAGAAGATGTGCTGGTACATCACTGGGTCACCGCCGCCGGCGGGGTTGAAGAAACTGGTGCCGAAGTGGCGATCGGTCAGCGTCATGGTGATGGCGCCAGCCAGCACGGGCATCACGGCGATCAGCAGGTAGGCGGTGATCAGCCAGGTCCAGCAAAACATGGGCATCTTCATCAAGGTCATGCCGGGAGCGCGCATGTTCAGGATGGTCACGATGATGTTGATCGAACCCATGATGGACGAAGCGCCCAGGATGTGCATCGCAAAAATGCCGGCGTCCATGGACGGGCCCATCTGCAAGGTCAGCGGCGCATACAGTGTCCAGCCTGCAGCCGGCGCACCGCCTGGCATGAGGAAGGAGAACATCAGCATCAAGCCGGCAGGAATCAGCAGCCAGAAGCTGAAGTTGTTCATGCGGGCGAAAGCCATGTCGGCCGCGCCGATCTGCAGCGGAATCATCCAGTTCGCAAAACCCACAAAGGCCGGCATGATGGCGCCGAACACCATGATCAGGCCGTGCATGGTGGTCAACTGGTTAAACAGCTCGGGGTTGACCAGTTGCAGGCCAGGCTGGAACAGCTCGGCACGAATGCCCAACGCCAGGACACCGCCAAACATCAACATCGTGAAGCTGAACAGCAGGTAGAGCGTACCGATGTCTTTGTGGTTGGTCGCAAAAACCCAGCGCCGCCAGCCCGTGGGCGCATGGTGATCGTGATCGTGGTCGCCATGGGCGTGATCGGGATGGTCTAGAACGGCACTCATCTTGCTTCCTTTGAAACTTGTCTGCGGCTTGTCTGTCTGTCAGCCGACGGGAGACGGGAGGTCTTGTGGCTGGATTGCTTACTTGCGGGCGGCCAGGACTTCAGCAGGCTGCACCAGTTCGCCGGTCTGATTGGACCAGTTGTTCTTGGTGTAAGTAGCCACTGCAGCAAGATCGGTATCGCTCAGTGCTTTCCACGAAGGCATGGCACCACCGGCAGCACCGTTGAGCAGAACCTGAATTTGTTTGCCGTGGTCCTTGTCCAGCACAATGGCCGAGCCGTCCAGCGGCTTGATCGGGCCGGCGCCCTTGCCGTTGGCCTGATGGCAGGCCGCGCAATTGGCGCCATAGACTTTTTCGCCGCGCACCTTCAGGTCGGCCAGGGCCCAGACTTTGGAAGGATCGTCGGCCTTGGCCGCGGCTTCCTTGACCTTGACGCCCACCCATTTCGCATAGTCTTCAGCCGACACCACCTTCACGTGGATAGGCATGTAAGCGTGCTCCTTGCCGCACAACTCGGCGCACTGGCCGTAGTAGTCGCCGATTTTTTCAGCACGGAACCAGGTGTCGCGCACAAACCCGGGAATTGCATCCTGCTTGATACCGAAAGCCGGCACCATGAAGGCGTGGATCACGTCGTTGGCGGTGGTGATGATGCGGATTTTTTTATCCACTGGCACGACCAGCGGGTTGTCGACCTTGAACAGGTAGTCATCCGGCTCTTCGCCTTTTTTCGGACCGCCGTTGTCGGACATTTCGCGGTGCGTGCTGTCCAGCGTCGAGACAAAACCGATGCCTTCGCCTTCACCCTTGATGTAGTCGTAGCCCCATTTCCACTGCATGCCAGTGGCCTTGATGGTCAGATCGGCGCTGGTCGTGTCTTTGGAGGCCACCAGCACCTTGGTGGCCGGCAGGGCCATCAGGATCACAATGACGAAGGGAACAATGGTCCAGATGATCTCGACCGTAGTGGATTCGTGGAAGTTGGCCGATTTGTGGCCAACGGACTTGCGGTGTTTCCACATGGAGTAAAACATCACGCCGAACACTGCCAGGAAAATGACCAGGCAGATGATCATCATGAACCAGTGCAACCACTGCTGCTCTTCGGCGATCTTGGTGACCGCGGGGTGCAGATTGAGCTGATTGACGGCGGGGCCGCCAGGCAAGTCATTCACGGCGTAAGCGGCGGTGCTGACCAGGGCGGCCGCAGATCCGAAAATTGCGCCCGCATGCTGCATGCCAAGCCGTGTCATTTTGCTCATGGTGTTACTTACGTTCATCGTGATCACTTTTTCTGCTTCAATTACCGACCGATTATAAAGTTAGCGACGAGTCACCCCGCCGCACCTCCAGCTGATGCAAGACTTTCAGGACCTGCTCAGCAGGCCCGCAGTGCGAAACGGATCTCGCGGGCTAACGCCGGCCGCAACTCAGGCGGCACATGCCGCACCGTCCGGCCCTGACCGGACACCTCGATCAGCGAGCCGTCTCCATCCTTGGGCTCAATCCGACCCCACTCCCGGTTGAACTCGGCCCGCTGCATACGCCCGGCCGACTCCAACTCAACCACCAGTTGCCCACCTTGCAAGACGATTCTTTCACCGTCTCCCGCATGGCGCACATACACCACCAAGGCCATCCCCACTGCCACGATCTCTGCCCAGGCAAAAGGCATGACCAAGGTCGCACCCCGCGACCAGAGGAAGGCCGCCATCCCCAGCGACACCACACACAGCGACACGTAAACCCATCCCAGCTGGGCCGGCGTCACGGATCGATGTCGTTTGAGAAGCCACTGCACAGCCTCCTGGCTATGGCTACCCTGCGCGGGCACAGTGGCAAAACGAAAGGCGGGTGGCGGCTGCAACACGTGGCAACCCTCATCAACTGCAGCCCCTACCCTGCACGGGCCGCATGAGGTATGGGAACATCCCCAAAATTCAAGTGGCAATTGTAGCCGCGATTAGCCCGTGCGAACCCGTAGTCCAGGGCCTGAGTCACGCCCGAGTCGGACCAGCTTCAAGCGTATTTTCCCTCTGTAGCGCGGCCTATCGGGCTTGCCGGCAAGGTGGCATTCGAGCGGATGCCGAAGCCATCAGGAAAGACAGCAAGGCTAGCGAAAAAACAACAAACGTGTCAAAAAAGTATGGTTGGCCTCGGCCGCCATCAGAAAAACCAACACCAGCAGGCACACCGGTGGCAGCAAGATGGCGCAAACCAGCGCCAGTCGCTCCCAGGCCATGTGCATGAATACCGCGACGATGAGTCCGGCCTTCAGCAACATGAGTGTCAGGATCAGGGTCCAGCGCAGATAGCCCTGGAGATGCACATAGTCCACCAGGTAGGACAAGGCACTGAGGACAAATAACAAGCCCCAAACCTTGAGGTAGAGACTGATGGGGTGTTGTTGGCCAGTGTTCATGATCAAGTCCTTCGACGAACCGCCGTCAGGCGGCTTGGCGCCCCCGCGGAGGCAAGAAGCAAATCTGCGCATGAAGATTCATGGCGTTCCTCACCAGAGATAAAACAGCGCAAAGATAAACACCCAGACCAAATCGACAAAATGCCAATACAGGCCGACGATCTCGACGATCTGGTAATTGCCGCTCTTTTCGTAATCGCCGCGCATGACCTTCCAGGCCACGACGATCAGGTAGATCACGCCGGCAGTCACATGCAGGCCGTGAAAGCCCGTGATCATGAAGAAACTCGAGCCGAACTGCGCCGCGCCCATCGGGTTGCCCCAGGGCCGCACCCCTTCCTCAAGAATCAGCTTGGACCATTCGAAGGCCTGCATGGCAACAAAGGTTTCACCCAGCGCGGCGGTGACAAACATCAGTGCCGCGGCGTTGAAGCGATCGCGCCGGTACGCGCAGTTGACGGCCATCGCCATCGTGCCGCTGCTCGTGATGAGCACAAAGGTCATGATCGCGATCAGCAGCAGCGGGATATCGGAACCGCCCACATGCAGCGCAAACACCTCGCTGGGATTCGGCCAGGGCACGGTGTTTGAAACACGCACCGTCATGTAGCCGGTCAAAAAAGAGCCAAAGATAAAAGTGTCGCTGAGCAAGAAAAACCACATCATGGCCTTGCCCCACGACACCTGGAAGGCCTGGCGATCCGACGACCAGTCGCTGATCAGGCCGCGCCAGCCATTGATCGCGGCGGGTGCGTCCTGGGGAAGGTGAGTCTTGGCGGACATGTCGTGCCCCTTAAGCCGTGCCGCAAATGAAGGCCACCAAAGCCGGCGTCAGCCAGCCCAGGGCCGCGAACAAAACCAGCCACACACCCAGCAGGAAATGCCAATAACGGGCGCACAGCGCTATACGCCAGGCTTGGCGGGTCGTGTCACCGGACAGGCGCACCGCACGCAAGGTGATGCCCCAGCCAACCAGGCCACCCAGCACATGCAACCCGTGCAGCGCGGTCAGCACGTAGAAAAAACTCGCTGCCGGGTTGCCGGCCATGGCCACGCGCGCGTCTTGCAACAGTTGCCAGGCCCACAGCTGAACCCCCAGGAACATCAACGCGCACAGGCCGCCGGCCAGCAGCCAGCGGCGGGCTTGCACGGATCGCCCGGTGTGTGCGGCGGTGCTGGCGCTCTGCATGGCTAGGCTGGCGGCGACCAATAACGCCGTGCTGAGCCACAACGGCCACGGCAAAGCCATCGACGACCAGTCGGTACTTTGCATACGCATCACATAGGCCACGAGGAAAAGCGAAAACAGCATGCCGGCCACCGCCATGAACACCCACAGGCCCAAGCCCGCCGCGACGCACGGGTCAAGCGTGCGCTGGCCGTCCGGCCGACCGACGTGCTCCGTGTTGGCGCTGAGAATCACGCTGCCCGGGTTCATGCCAGCACCTCCCGAACGCCACCCGGCACAGGCTCTTCACCGCCCGCCCCAGGTGGCTCGTTCTGCGCGATAAAGTCCTTGGCCGCCCCCGGCACGCTGTAGGCATAAGCCCAGCGATAAACCACCGGTAGTTGCGGTCCCCAGTTGCCGTGGACAGGGGGCGTTTGAGGTGTCTGCCACTCCAGCGAGGCGGCACGCCACGGATTGGGGTCGGCTTTCGCGCCCCGAAAAATGCTCCAGACCAGGTTGAAGACAAAAACCAGTTGCGTGGCCCCCACGATGAGTGCCACCACCGTGATGAACTCATTGAGCAGGTGCGCCGATGGCGGGATGAACTGGTAGTTGTCGAAGTTGTAATAACGCCGCGGCATGCCCAGAATGCCGAGGTAGTGCATAGGGAAGTAGATCAAGTAGGTGCCGATGAAGGTGACCCAGAAGTGGAACTGGCCCAGCCGGTCGTCGAGCATGCGACCCGTCACCTTGGGGTACCAGTGGTAGATGGCGCCGAAAACCACCAGCAGCGGCGCCACACCCATCACCATGTGAAAGTGCGCGACCACAAAATAGGTGCCCGACAAGGGGATGTCCACGCTGACATTGCCCAGGAACAGCCCGGTCAACCCGCCGGCCAGGAACGTGAGGATGAAGGCCAGCGTGAACAGCATGGGCACGGTCAGGTGAATGTCACCACGCCACAGCGTCAGCACCCAGTTGTAGACCTTGATGGCGGTGGGCACCGCGATGATCAGCGTACTCGTCGCAAAAAAGAAACCGAACCACGGGTTCATGCCGCTGACAAACATGTGATGCGCCCAGACCACGAAGCTCAGCCCCCCAATGATGACGATGGCCCAGACCATGGTGCGGTAACCAAAGATGGCCTTGCGCGCATGCACGCTGATCAGGTCGGAGACGATGCCAAAGGCCGGCAACGCCACGATATAAACCTCGGGGTGGCCGAAGAACCAGAACAAGTGTTGAAACAGCAGCGGGCTGCCGCCCTTGTAATTACTCACCTGCCCCATGGACACCAGCGCCGGCATGAAAAAGCTGGTGCCCAACGTTTTGTCGAGCAACATCATCACGCCGCTGACGAACAGCGCGGGGAAAGCCAGCAGCGCAAGAATGGTGGCCACAAAAATGCCCCAGACCGACAGTGGCATGCGCAGCAGCGTCATGCCCTCGCAACGCGCCTGCAACACCGTCGTCACGTAGTTCAGCCCGCCCATGGTCGTGGCGACGATGAAAATCAGCAGCGACACCAGCATGGTGATGATGCCCCAGTCATGCCCTGGCGTGCCGGGCAAAATGGCCTGCGGCGGGTACAAGGTCCAGCCCGCACCGGTAGGCCCGCCCGGCACAAAAAAGCCGGCCAACAGTACCACCACCGACAGCAGGTAGACCCAGAAGCTCAACATATTCAGGTAGGGGAAGACCATGTCGCGCGCGCCCACCATCAGCGGGATCAGGTAGTTGCCGAAACCGCCCAGGAACAAGGCGGTCAACAGGTAGATCACCATGATCATGCCGTGCATGGTGACAAACTGGTAATAACGCTCGGCATTGATGAACTCGAACTGGCCGGGAAAGCCCAGTTGCAGTCGCATCAGGTTGGACAGCAGCAGGCCCACCAGCCCCACCATGATGGCGGTGCAGGCGTACTGGACCGCAATCACCTTGTGGTCCTGACTCCAGACATAGCGGGTCCAGAAACTTTGCGGGTGGTGTGCGGTATTTGCAGCGTAGGCCATGGTGCTCCTTAGGGGTGACGGGGCGTCACCGTTGTGCCTTCTGCTCGGGCGCCACCGGGGCCGGGCCACCCAGCGACCCGATATAAGCCACCAGCGCAGCCAGTTCTTCCTCACTCAGCTCGATCTTGGGCATGATGGGCGGGAAACCTTTCACACTGCGGGCCTGCGGATTGCGTATGAAACCCTGCAAATAAGCCTCATCCACCAGCGCACTGGAACCATCCGCCATGGTTTCGGTTTTGCCGTACAGGCCTTTCCAGGTCGGCCCCACCCGGGGACTGCCATCGATCGTGTGGCAAGCCACACAACCCTTGGACTGAGCCAAAGCCTCTCCCTGGGCGACCTGTGGACTCGCGCTGGCGGCGGCTACGCCGGACGCGCCGGGGGCTGATTTGGCCATGGACATCGCAAACGTTGGCTGTTTCTTCAGCCAGGTCTGGAAGGCGACCGGGTCTTCCACCACCACAAAACCACGCATATTCGGATGGCCGATGCCGCAAAGCTGGGCGCACAAGGCCTCGTAACGGCCGAGCTTGGTCGGCGTGAACCAGAAGCTGCTCATCTGGCCCGGCACGATATTCATACGCGCCCGGAACGGCGGCACATAAAAATCGTGCAAAACGTCGTTCGAACGCAGCAACACCTTGACCGGCTGGTTCAGCGGCAGGTGCACCTCGTTGCCGGCGACCAGAAGATCGTCCTGCCCGGTGGGGTCGTCGGGCTGGAGTCCGAAGGGGTTGGCGGCATTGACGAAACGTGCATCGGTCCGGCCCAGCTTGCCGTCCGCACCTGAGAAGCGGTAATACCACTGCCACTGCTGGCCCAGCACCTCCAGCACCATGGACTCCTGCGGCGGATTCACGTATTTGGCGTAGACAAACAGGCCAGGCGCCAGCAAAGAGGCAATGCCGACCGTGGTGATGCCTATCAGCCAGCGCTCAAGTTTTTTGTTGTCGGGTTCGTAGGCTGCGCGCTGGCCGTCGCGGTGTCGATAACGCAGCACGGTGTAGATCAGAAAACCGCAAATGACAATGAAAAAAAGACTGGTGATGGCCAGCGTCACCGTCAACATGTCGTCCATCTGCTGCCAGTTCGAGGCCAGGGGTGTGGTCCACCAGGGGCTGACAAAGTGAAACAGCACCGAACCGATGACGATGACGATGAGCGCAACTGCCATAAGCACGTGCATCTCCCGGTTCAGTGTTAACGATCCGCTCCATGCCTGTCCAGCCTTGCGTACAAGAGCGCGGCGCTTACGCCAAAAATCAGATGATTCACCAGCGTGGCCGTGCCGCGCCAGTCGACGAACCAGGGGAAAAATTGAACCATGCCGTAAAAGTTCAGCAGGTACAGGGCAGCGCCAAACACCGCGCCCGTCAGCGACAACAGGCCCAAACTTGAATCGAGGTGAAACGGCGCAACGATGGCCGCCAGCACCAGGCCCAGAAGGCTACCCAACACATAGTGGGCCAACAGCGCCACCGTCACGACGCCCAGGCTGAAGCCGGAGGATTGCAAGGTGTCCGGCCCCATCACGATGGCGGCAATCATGTGCGAAGCGGCCCAGGGGCTGGTGTGCGTGAACCAGGTGAGCCAGATCAGTTCCAGCACCATCAGCACAGCCCCCGCGGCCAGCCCGGCCACCGCAGCGGCGGGCCAGTCCGGCACGCGTTGCCGGTGGTAGGAATGCATGTGAATGTCCATGGCCGACTCCTTCAAACGTGAACCCAGCACCGGCGCGGTATGCGCCGGACAGGTCCCGGTGTTTCAGGGAAATACGGGGGTATCCGGGTCCGCGCCCTCAAAGCGAGCTTCCGGATGCGAGGCTTGCAACAGCGCCTCGACCACGGGCACACGCGCACTGGGCACATCCACCATCAGCAGGATTTGCCCCTGCGCAATGGCGGCCTCGAAACGTTTGAGTCTGTGGCTGGGCATGGAAATGCCAATCATGCTCGACGACCAGGCACCAATCAATGCCCCCAGGACGCCTAGCACGGCCACCATGCCCCACTGCAGCGACCCGTATCCGGTGATGGAGATGGGGTAAAACATGGCCACCAGCAAGCCCGTCACGATGCCTATCGTGCCGCCCACCAGCAAACCAGTTTCGGCCGCGTAAATCACATCCGTCGTCTGGAAGACATTGGCGGCGTTCAAGCCGGTCATGGCCGTGCCTTCGCGTCCGAAAAAATGAATCTGCTTCACCGGGATGCGTGCGAGCAGCAAGTCATCCATCGTCCGCCGGGCGCTTGCCACATCGGGTATCAGCCAGTAAATGCGTCTGCTCATAAAACCCCCTCTCATCACACCATGTGACCACAGGAAATAGAACATGAACGATTTCGTTATACACCTGCACCCACGCGCGTGCAAGTTGCGCCCGCCGGCCCTGGGGAAGTAGGCAAAGGAGCGCGACCCGGCTCAGGCTTTGGGTCGTTTGTCGTGCAGCATGGTGCGCATGTCCTGAACAGAGACGGCACTGAGTGCGCTGACCTTGATCCTGGGCTGAGCTTTCATCGCGTGGCCGTAAATAATTTCGAAGGTCAGTGCCAGCCGGCCATCGGCCTGGCGCGGCAAATGCTGCGCCAAGGCCTGCAGCAAACGCGCCTTCCAGGCGCGGCCGCGCAACGCCGGAAAACGTGCGGGATGGAAATTGCGCCCCAGCTCGCGCAACTCCTGCAGCAGGCGTTCCGGCGTTTCATACGTCAGCGTGATGCGCTCCATGTCCATCACCGGTTCGGCAAAACCGGTTTGCACCAGCATGTCGCCCCAGTCGTGCATGTCGGTCAATTGGTGGCCGGCCGGCGGCCAGCTCAGCAAGGTGTAGATCTCGCGCAGCTCGCGCGTGGTGTCCGGCCCCAGGCAGGAAAACATCAAAAAGCCGCCGACCTTCAAAGCCTGGTGCCACTGCGCCAGCAAGGCCTGCGGGTCCGCACTTTCGTGCAGTGCCATGTTCGCCCACAACATGTCCACGCCCCCTGGCGGCGGCGCCTCGAATGACACGGCGGGCGCTGTCCAGCGTTTCGGGTGCCACCATGGTTTCGCTATGTTTTCAATAGCTGCTTGCGCCCGTCCTTCCTGGGCTTCAAGCACAAAACATGCTGCATCTGGGTAGGTATTGGCAAGTTCGCGGTGGGCCTGCAACCCCCCACGCACCGCGCCCCAGTGGCTCCAGGCCTGCGGCTGCAGCTTGATCCACTGCAACCGGTCCCGCATGCGCTGCGCGACTTCTTCGTGCAGCCAGGGCGAGGCCGCCGGCGCAATACGCTGCCAGTGGCTGACAGCGATCGGATCCAGGGTGGGGGGGCGTTGGGTAGGCATGGCATGGGAAAGAAGGGAAGCGCCGAGTATATTGACACGATGTCGCTACGCCTGCCCAACCCGGCTTCTGTGCTGCAAACCCTGGCCAGCCAGTGCGCGGTTTGCCACAGCTGGCCGTCGCGCCGGGTGTGTGCGGCCTGCGTGGCGCGTTTTGGGCAAACACAAGCGCGTTGCGACACTTGCGCATTGCGTTTGCCCACTGACCTGTCCTTGGGACAAGGCCGCCCTGCGTCCCGCTGTGCGACCTGTCTTCGCCAGCCCCCGCCGCTGGACGCCTGTTTTTCCGCCATGACTTATGCCTATCCCTGGTCAGAGCTGGTGGCCAGCTACAAATTCGGCGGCGACCCGGCCTGGGCCGCTGTCCTGGCCGAGTTGCTGCTGCAAGCGCCTGGCGTGCCCCAAGCCCTGGCAGCGCTGGAGACCGGCGACTGGCTGATACCCCTGCCCTTGTCCACCGCACGCCTGCAGTCGCGCGGCTTCAACCAGGCCTGGGAACTGGTCAAGGCCTTGGCGCGCCAGACCGGCACGTTGGCCCAAACCGATGCCCGGCTGTTGCTGCGTATCCGGCACACGCCACCGCAGGCCCAGCTCAAACGCGAGGCCAGGCTGCAAAACGTCAAGGGGGCTTTTGTCGTGGACCCTTTGCGCGTGTCCGGGCTGCAGGGCCGCCGCGTGCTGCTGGTGGATGACGTGATGACCAGCGGCGCCTCACTGTTTGCCGCCGCGCAGGCCTTGCGTGATGCCGGCGCGGCCTCGGTCTGCGGCGTGGTGTTTGCTCGTACGGAAAGTGACTGAAGCCCCCACGCTTGTCGCTGCGCGTCATACGCAGCAGTTCCCACGCTTCACCAGCAGCGACAATCCCCCCATGTTCAATATCGTCTTAGTCGAGCCCGAAATCCCCCCGAATACCGGCAATGTGATCCGGCTGGCCGCCAACACCGGTTGCCGCCTGCACCTGGTGGAGCCGCTGGGTTTTTCGATGGATGACAAACACATGCGGCGCGCCGGGCTGGATTACCACGAGTACGCCGAGCTCAAGCGCCACGCCGATTGGCAGACCTTTCTGGACACCGAACAACCGGATCCGCTGCGGCTGTTTGCCCTGACCACCCGCGGCACGCGACGTGTACATGACGCGCATTTTTTACCCGGCGACTGGCTGGTTTTTGGCGCCGAAACCCGGGGCCTGGCGCCCGAGGTCCGCGAGGCTTTTGCGCCCGCGCAGCGCCTGACCTTGCCCATGCTGGCCGGCCAGCGCAGCCTGAACCTGTCCAATGCGGTGGCCGTCACGGTGTTTGAGGCCTGGCGGCAAAACGGCTTCGCGGCGCGGCCTGACCGCGCGCCAGGGCCCGCCACCTAGGTGGGCTTGTCGGTCTTTTCTGCCGGGTCCACAGTGGGCGTCGGCCGGGACGGCCAGGTTCGCTCGGCCTCGGCCGCCTTCAGGCGTGTCTGCTCGATCAGGAATTCCATGAACACCTTGGCGCGGGTCGGCACAAATTTGCGGCTGGGCAAAGCCGCGTACAAGGTGAAACGCCCGGTGATCCAGGGCGCCAGCACACGCCGCAGCTGCCCGTCCCGCAGGTAGTTCGCCACCAGGTCCAGCGGTTGCGCGCAGATACCGCTGCCATCCAGCGTGGCCCGCAGCAAGGTGTCGCTGTGGTTGGCCATCAGCACCGGCTTGATGTCCACCACTTCTTCCCGGTCGCCCTCCTCGGGATTGATCAGCCGCCACTCCCGCTGCCGCGCACCCGTGTACATGAGGCGCAACAAAGCATGTTTTTGCAGGTCTTCGGGCTTCTTCGGCGTTCCCGCAGCGCGCAAATACCGGGGGGAAGCACACAACAGGCCTTCCGAAACAATCACCGGCCGCGCCACCACATTGGCGTCATACAGTCCGCCGGCCCCCAGAATCGTCAGGTCGAAATCTTCCACCGGCGGCACCAGCGGCGAGTCCACCGTGATGTCCAGCACCACCTTGGGATAACGCCGTCGGAACTCGGCCACCAGCGGCGCCAGAATGTGCACGGCCATCACCGGCTGGGTGTGGATGCGCAGCAGGCCGGCCAGCTCGGTGGTTTGCTGGCGCGTGGAGGCTTCGGCCTCGTCCACATCGTTGAGGATGTTCCGCACCCGTTGCAAATAGGACTGCCCCGCCTCGGTCAGCGACAACTTGCGTGTGGTGCGCTGCAGCAGGCGCACGCCCAGGTGTTCCTCCAGATCGGTGATCAGCCGGGTCATCACGGCGGGTGACATGTCCAGCGTCCGGGCGGCGGCGGCAAAACCACCGTCATCCACCACTTGCTGGAAGGCGCGCATCGATAAAAGTCGGTCCATAGGGTTAATACCTACAAAGTCAAGGCTTTATTGTTCCACATTTGGCAATTAATAATTGAAGCATACGCTGTTTTTCTTCTTCAACGGCAATAGTACAGTTCATACATCGATGAGCCGAAACCACTTAGTAAGCGACTCACCGAGGCTGGACAGACGAGGTTTTTGATCCCCGCCCGCCCGGAAATGTCTTATCAACGTCTAAAAAGGATTTTCATCATGAACTCGAAATTTGTTGCCTCCGCTCTGATCGCTGCAGCCAGCCTGGTGTCCGTGAGTGCTTTTGCCGCTGGCGCCGACGGCTCCGTCGACGTCCAGCCTACGCTGACCAGCATCTACACCCGCGCCGAGGTGCAAGCCCAAGCCCGCGACGTGCAGCCTGGCGCCGTGACAGCCAGCAACATGGTCTCCGGTGGCGCGACGGTTGCCGTAGCACCTGTGGCCAGCGATCGCAGCCGCGCTGAAGTGCGTGCCGAAGCCGTCCAGGCTGGTGTGTCTTACAACGCTGCTCCCGGCCGCGCTTAAGCCCACCGCTGCAGTCATGCAGCTGCCAACAAAAAACCCGCCACGGCTTGCCCTGGCGGGTTTTTTATTGGACGGATGAACATCTTTCCCGGTATCAAACGCTTCAGGGATTCAGGGATTCAGGGATAACGCCGCACCAGCGATTCGGCGATACACACGGGTTTGGCCGAGCCTTCCCGTTCAACCAACACTTCCCAAGTCATCTGCACGCCGTTGTTGTCAATCGGCTCGCTGGCCAGCAGCTTCATGCGCGCACGCAAGCGGCTGCCGACCGGCACCGGCGCCGTGAAACGCACCTTGTTCAGGCCGTAGTTCACCCCCATGCGGCTTTGCACAATGGTCAAGGAAGACTCAAAAAACCTGGGCAGCAGCGACAAGGTCAAAAAGCCGTGGGCAATCGGCGCGCCGAAGGGCCCACTTTTGGCTTTTTCCGGGTCCACATGAATCCACTGGTGGTCGCCGGTGGCTTCGGCAAACAGGTTGACCTGCGCCTGGGTGACGGTCAGCCAGTCGCTGACGGCAACTTCCTGGCCCACACAGGCGGCCAGCTCGGAAAGGGTCTGGAAGGTTTTCATGGGCCGACTGTAACGTGGGACCAACGGCCGGCGTGTCCAGCCAGCGACAGCCAGTGACGCCGGTTCACTGGTCCAGCCAGCGGCAGATGCCGGCCCACTGCTCCAGGTCTTTTTCAACCCGGCTCGGGGCCACGTCAAACAAGGTGAGTCCGCGCGCTGCCAGATGGATGTAGTTTTGCGTGTCGCGCACATAACCCAGCACCGGCAAACCCAGGCTGTCGACAAAGCTGCGCAGCTTGTCGGCGGCAATCGTGCGCGCATCCACCCGCATGCCGATGATGCCGACCTGCATCTTCCCGGCACGACGGTGTTCGGCTAGCTGGTCCAGAAAAGTCCGGGTTGCAAAAATATCGAACACGCTGGGCTGCAGCGGCACGATCACCTTGTCGGCCAGCTTGGCCACATCGTTGAAACGCCAGCCGTGCAAGCCGCCTGGCGTGTCCAGCACCACGTGGGTGGTGCCTTTGGGCGGTTTGACAATCAGGTCGGCGTTGATGTCCCAGGTGGCGATGGGCCGTGCCGCCTGTGAACGCAGCCCCAGCCAAAGCCGGGACGACTGCTGGCGGTCGGCATCCCCCAGCATGACCGCATGGCCCTGGCTGGCGAAATACCCCGCAACATTGGTGGCCAGTGTCGTTTTACCGACGCCGCCTTTCGGATTGGCAATCACAACCACAGGCATACATATCTCCTGGAATTTGAACCGTATCGTAACGGCAGCCGCCGGATCGTCCAAGCCGCGGCCAGTCGCAGCCGCTCAATGGTGACGTTTTTACCACTTTTGGCGCGAAGCGGCGGCTAATGCAAGCCATCCCACAGCAGCTTGATGCCGGTGAGGAACATGCCGAAATAAAGAATCCGGTAAAACAGCACCGGATCGATACGTCTGGCCAGCCGCACCCCTATCCACACACCGATGGGCGCCAGCGGCAGCAACACCAGCGAGGTGCTCATGTTGCGCATATCCAGCAGGCCCAGCCAGGCATAAGGAATCCACTTGGACAGGTTGATGACAAAAAAGAAGAAGGCCAGCGAGGCGGTAAAGGTCACCGGCGACAGGCGCAGCGGAATCACATAAGCGCTGACCGGCGGGCCGCCGGCATGGGCGATAAAACTCGTGAAGCCCGAGGTGACGGTGAACAAGGCACCCAGCCAGCGCGGCGGCGGCGGACTGTCAGGCCGGGGCGGAAACAAGAGGCGCTGGGCCAGGAACAACAAGGTGAACCCGCCGACGATGCCGGCCACGGTGTTGGCCGGCAAGACCTTGAACAACAAGGCACCGATCAAGGTGCCCAGCAAGCCGCAGGGCACGAGGAACTTCACCAGCCGCATGTCGAAGTCCTTGCGAAACGCGGCCATGCCCAGGAGATCGATCAGCAGCAACACCGGCATCAGGATGGCGGCCGCCTGCGGCACGGTCACGGCCAGCGCCATCATGGGCACGGCCAGCGAACCAAAGCCGGCGCCGAAGCCACTCTTGCTGATCCCCAGCAACAACACGGCGGGCACCGCCACGGCATAAAAGAAGGGATCGGTGATGAGGGGAAAAGTCACAGGAAGAGAAGAAACGGACGGGCCAACAATCAACAGCTGCCGATTATCGAGCCTAGAGCGGAGCGACCCGCTGCTGGCGGCATAAAGCCGGCGGCAGAAGACTTCATCATAAAATCGGCCTCCAGCCCTTTAGCAACGGACGCAAGCAGCTCCTCTTTTGATAGCGATGATGCGTTGCGGCAGCCCGGTCGCGATTCACTCCTGCATTTCCAGGCCCAGATAGGCCTTCTGGATCTCCGGCCGGGTCAGCAACTCGCTGGCCTGGCCCTCTGCGACGATGCGCCCTTCCTCCATCACATACGCCCGGTTGGCCAGTTCCATGGCCATGGCCACGTTTTGCTCCACCAGCAGCACCGAGGTGCCTTGCGCATTGATCTGGCGGATGGCGCGGAACATGTCCAGCACAATGGCCGGCGCCAGGCCCAGCGAAGGCTCGTCCAGCAGCAACAGGCCGGGCCTGGCCATCAGGGCGCGGCCCAGGGCCACCATCTGCTGCTGGCCGCCCGACAAGGCACCGGCGGGGCTTTGCAGCTTGGCCTCCAGCGCCGGAAACAACGCCAGCACATGCGCCAGCGAGGCCTTGCGGTGTGCCTTGGCCTGGGGGATGAAGCTGCCAAGCTCCAGGTTGTCCAGCACCGTCATCTGCGTGAACAGCCGCCGGCCTTCCGGCACGATGGCAATGCCGGCTTCACAGAAGCGGTGACTGGCCAGTTGGGTAATGTCCTTTCCGTTAAAACGCAGGCTGCCTTCGCGCACGCGGTGCAGGCCGGCGATGGCGTTGATCAGCGTGGTTTTGCCGGCGCCGTTGGGGCCGACCACACACACCAGCTCGCCGGGTTGGACCGCAAGTGTCACGCCCCACAGCGCCGGTGCCGCGCCGTAGTTGACCAGGATGTTGTTGACTTCAAGCATGGGGGGTTCCCAGGTAGGCGCTGACCACGTCGGCGTTTTTCATGACCTCCTGGGCCGGGCCAACGGCGATCAGCTTGCCATGGTTGAGCACGGCCACACGATCGGCCAGCGCCATCACGGCCCGCATCACATGTTCGACAAACACGATGGTGGCGCCGCGGTCGCGTATCTTGCGGATCAGCGTGATGGCTTCGTTGATTTCGCCGGGTGTCAGGCCGGACAACACCTCGTCCAGCAACACCAGGCGCGGCCGCGCGGCCAGCGCCCGCGCGAGTTCCAGGAACTTGCGCTGGTGCAGGTTCAGGTCGTCGGGCAAGGCATCGGCCTTGTCCTGCAGGCCGGTGAAGGCCAGCCACTTCCAGGCCTCTTGCGTGGCCTGCGCGTGGTTCAACGCCGCGCCGCCAAACATCGCCACCAGGGACACGTTTTGCAGCACGCTCAGATGCGCAAACGGCCTAGGGATCTGGTAGGTGCGCGCAATGCCGGCCTGCGCGATCTGGTGTGCGGCCAACCCCGCGAGTTGGCGCCCTTCAAAAAACATCTGCCCGCCGCTGGCCGGGAAATGCCCGCTCACCACATTGATAAACGTTGACTTGCCCGAACCATTGGGGCCGAGCAGGCCGAGGATTTCCCCCTCGTGTACCTGCAAGGTCACGCCATCCAGCGCCTGTACACCGCGAAAGGCCTTGGACAGCTGGCGCACGTCCAGCAACACCTTGCCGCTGCTGCCGGCAGGCGCCGGAGCAGCCACCGTCTCCGGCGCGGCTGGCGGCGCCACCACCACTGGTGGTACCGAACGTTTGCCCGCCGTGCGTTTGAGGAAATAACCCAGGATGCCGTTGGGCATGAACAGAATCACCAGCACCAGGATCACCCCCACGGCCGCCTTGCCGGCTACCGGGTGGTTGCCCGCCGTGAAAAAATACATCAGGCAGGTGATCGCGATGGCGCCCACCGCCGGCCCGGCCCAATGCCGCGTACCGCCCAGCACACTCATCAGCACCACGGTCAGCGGCACCACAATGGTGAAGGTTTCGCCCGCCGTGACATACGAGACAAACAAGGCATGGATGCCGCCGGCCAGGCCTGCCAGCGCGCAGGAAATACCAAAGGCCAGCAGCTTGTAGCGAAAGGTCGGCACGCCCATCACTTCGGCCACGTCTTCGTCGTCATGGATGGCAAACAGGCCCAGGCCCAGCCGCGAGGCCTGGATGCGGTAGGAGATCAGCAGCGTGGCCACAGCGCCTAACAAGGCCATCAGGTAAATCGACGACGAGGCCGTCGGGCCCAGCGCCGGGACGGCCACGGCATTGAGGTAAATCCCCGGTCCGCCGTCAATCCGCGTGTTGAGCACAATCGTGCCCACCACAAACGTGATGGCCAGGGTCAGCAAGGCAAACAACTCGCCGCGCACCGACTTGACGCGAAACACCACGGCGCCCAGGGCCATGCCCAGCAAGGCCGCCAGCAGGGCCGCCGCAGGCAGGGTCCAGAGAAAAGGCCAGTTCAAATTGGCCGCCAGCCCGGCCGAGGTGTACATGCCTATGCCGAAAAAAGCCCCGTGGCCAAAGGAAAAGTAGCCCGAATAACCGGACAGGATGTTCCAGGACAGGGCCAGGATCATCCAGTGGCAAATCAGGTAAAGAAAAGATTCATAAAAAGCCGGCACACCCAGCCAGGGCACACTGGCCAGCAAGGCGCCCGCGGCCAGGATGCCGATGACGGTTTTGTTCATGCGTGGGCCCGTCCGGCCTTCCGACGTGGATGGACGTCCTTCCTCTTCGGAGGGCAGCGCAACACGCGGCGTAGTGAGTGTGGAGGTCATAGTTTTCCCGGACGAAACAGCAGCATCACGATCAGCAGCGAGAACGAAACGATGGGCGCCCACGAAGGTGCGGCAACGGCCATGGTGATGGCTTCACTCACACCGATGATGATGCCGGCCACCAGGGGCCCGAGCGCGCTGCCCAGGCCGCCCAGCATGACCGCCGCGAAAATCACGCCGACCCAGGCAAAAATCTGCGAAGGGGTCAGCGTGAAGGTCAGTGCCAGGCAGATGCCAGCCACCGCCGCCAGCGCCGCGCAAATACCCGCCAGCATCAGCGACATGCCTTTCTGGTTGATGCCAAAGGCCGAAGCGATGGGCCCGTCCTCGGCCATGGCACGCAAGGCCTTGCCGAGGTCGGTGTAACGCATGGCCGCCCAGATCAGCAGCGACAGCGTGACCGCCATCCCCAGCGTCACCAGCTCGGGCACGGGAAAATACAACGAGCCGAGGGTGAATTTCTGGTCGTTGTAATGCGTTTCCAGCCGGCGAAAGTCAGCGGTCCAGATCGCCTGGATCACACTTTCGATCACCACCGTGATGCCAAAGGTGACCAGCAGCGAATTGAATGGTGAAATCGCAAAACGCGACAACACCCATTGCATGCCCACACCGAACATAAAAAACAGCGGTGGCAACAGCAGCAGTGTGAGCAGCGGGTCCACATGCCACACCGTGGCCATGTGGTAACTCATGTAGGCGGCCAGAAACACCAGGCCAAAGTGGGCCAGGTTGATCTGGCGCAGCAAGCCCCAGGTCAGGCCCAGCCCGAGACCGATCAGGCCGTAGAGGCCGCCTATGAAAATCCCCGAGAGGATGGACTGGGCGAGCAGGTTGAAACTCGGGAAACTCATCTGCGGCTCGGGGCGTCAGTTGACTTGCAGCTTCGCGCCGGCCGGGGCGAACTGCGCCGGATGGATCACCACCCACTTGCCGTTCTGGACCTGCTTGACCTTCATCAGGTCGTCACCGTAGTTGCCGGGGCCGTCGAAACGCAGGCGACCGTGGATGGTGTCCACCCGGTTCTTGCGCAGCCAGGCGGCAATCGCCTTGTCGTCAAAACTGTTGGCACCGCGCACGCCGGCTTCCAGGATCTGCCAGGCCGAGTAAGAGGCTGCGGCCTGCACTTCCACCGAGGTGTCGGGCAGGTTGGCCTTGGTGGCGCGCTCATTGAACAATTTGACAAATTCGGCCGCCACGGGATTCGTGGTGAATGGCGCATGTTCTTCAAAGATGGTGAGCGAGAGTGCGTTTTTTCCATCGGGTGACTTGGTCATGGGGCCAGGCGCGGGATAGGTGTGGAAATGCAGCGGCGGCACATAGTCGATTTTTTTCATCGCGTCGAGCAGCATGTTGCCCTCCAGGCCGATGTCACCGACCCAGACCAGGTCGGGCTTGGCATCCTTGACCCGCGCCGCAATCGGTCCGAAATCGCGGTTGCCGAAATCCCATTCGAGAAACAACACCTCCTGCAGGCCGCGTTTTTTGGCGACTTCCCGGGCGCCCAGGGACATGAAGTGGATGGACGGAAACTTGCTGGTCACGAAGGCGACCGTCTTGGGCGGCTTGGGCGCAGCGGCCAGGGCGTCGAACACCGAGTTCGGCACCGTGGTGCCGGGATCAGAGCCCAGCGACCAGGCCGGAAACGCCATGTCGTACTTGGACAAGGACGGAATGCCGAAGGTGTGATGCACCAGCACCTTGTTGTAACGCTGGGCCACACCCATGGCCGAGAGAATCGCGCCCGTCGCATAAGGGCCCATCAGCAGGTCCACCTTGTCCGAGGTCACCAGTTGTTCATACAGGGTGCGGGCCAGCTCCGGCTTGGACTGGTCATCCTTCAGTGTCCATTCCACCTTGCGGCCCAGCAGACCGCCCTTGGCATTAAGCTGCTCTACATAAATTTCGCCCACCAGCTTGTGTGTCAAGGCGGTGGTCGCCAGCGGCCCGGTCAAAGCCAAGGTGCTGCCGATACGCACAGGGGCCGGTGCCTGCGCGGCCGCCGGCATGGCGGCAAGCAGCGCCGCGCTGGCTACAGCCGTGGTGAAAAGCGATGTCAAGAATTTCATGGTTTGTCTCCTGTTGATTTATAGATACGCTCACTGCAGAAAAAATATCGGCACGGACCGGTCTGCGTCTTCGTCGCTTCACCGGTCCGGCCGTTCACGGCCTTCGCATGGCACGTTTCATGGCACGCCAACGCCGCACGGAACTATTCCACCTTCGCGCCCGACTTCTTCACAATCGCCGCCATGCGTTCGGTCTCGCTCCTGATCAGTGCGCCCATCTGCTCCGGCGTGGAACTCATGGGCACCATGCCCTGGCTGCTCAGGTTTTTCTCGACAAAATCGCGGTTCGCAAGAATGCTGTTGACCGCCGCGTTCAGCTTGGCGACGACCTCGCGCGGTGTGCCGGCGGGTGCGAGAAAGCCGTACCAGGCACCGATGTCCATGTCCTTGAAACCGGCCTCGGCGAAGGTCGGCACATTGGGCAACAAGGCCACCCGTTTGTCGCCGCTCACGCCGAGCACCTTGAGCTTGCCCGAAGCGATGTGGCCCTGGATGGTGGGGAATGCCGGGAAGGTAAACAGCACCTGACCGCCCATGACGTCGGTCACCGCCGGGCCGGCGCCCTTATAGGCCACATGGACCAGGTCGGCACCGGTCAGCCGCTTGAACATCTCGCCCATGAGGTGTGGCTGGCTGCCCGCGCCGAAAGAGCCATAGCCCAGATCCTTGCGCGATTTGGCGTAGACCGCCAGTTCCTTCATGTCATTGGCCGGGGTACTGGCATTCACCACCAGCGCTAGCGCCACATAGGTGACGGGTGCGACCGGAACAAAATCACGCTGCACGTTGTAAGACAGCGCGGGAAACAAGACAGGATTGAGTACAAAGGTGGCATCGTTGGTGAACAACAAGGTGTGGCCGTCGGCTGGCGACTTGGCCGCGGCATCGGCCCCTATGGCCGTATTGGCACCACTACGGTTGTCGATGATCACCGGCTGACCGAGGATTTCCGAAAGCCGCTGGCCCATGCGCCGGCCGACAATGTCGGTGGTGCCGCCTGGCGCGTACGGAATGATGATACGAATCGGTTTGCTGGGAAATGGGGCGGCGCCCTGGGCGGCGGCCATGCGGGGAAACACGGCAACAAGGGCGGTGGCGCCCGCTGCGGCCAGGAGTTTGCGTCTGTGGGTCATGTCGGGTGTCGATCGGTTATTCAAGGCCTCAGTCCACCTGGGCGCCAGAACGCTTGACCAGATCGGACCATTTCGAAATTTCGGCGCGACCGAAGTTCGCCATCTCCTCGGGCTTCATGCGGCGCAGCTCCAAACCTTGCGCGCCCAGCCTGGCGGCGACATCAGCGCTGGCTAGGGCCTGATTGGCGGCATCGCGCAAGCGTGCAAGAACCGGTGCGGGTGTGGCCGCCGGCGCGTACAACATGAACCAGGCCACCAGGTCGAAATCGCCGTAGCCCTGCTCCGCAATCGAGGGCAATTCGGGCGCGGCAGCGCTGCGTTTTGCGCTAGACGCGCCCAAGGCGCGCAGCTTGCCGGCCTTGATGTGTGGCAACACGGCCGCCGGGTGGTAAAACATAAACTGCACCTGGCCAGCCATCACGTCGGACATGGCCAGTCCGCCCTCCTTGTAGGGCACATGCACCATCTCGCCACCCAGCCTGGCCTTGAGCAACTCTCCCGCCAAATGGCCCGAGGTGCCATTGCCGGCCGAGGCAAAACTCACGCCGCCCGGTTTGCCGGCCTGGGCCGCCAGATCTTTCACGGTTTTCAGCGGCGAGTTGGCGGCCACCACCAGCAAGGTCGGTGTGTAGCCAGCAAAAGCCACCGGCGCAAAGTCCTTGAGCGGGTCGTAAGGGAGTTTTTTGTACAAGGTCGCGTTGATCGCATGCGTACCCACCGTGCCCATGACGATGGTGTAACCGTCGGCCGGCGACTTGGCCACCAGGTCGGAACCGATGACACCACCGGCGCCGGCGCGGTTCTCCACAATCACGGTCTGGCCCAGCGGTTTGGCCAGGGCTTCCGCCATCACGCGTGAAATGATGTCCGTTGTGGTGCCCGGGCCAAACGGCACGATGAGTTTGATGGGCCGTGTGGGATAGTCCTGCGCGCCAGCAAGCGTGGAACCCAAAGCCAGGGCGGTGCCCACCAAAAAGGCAGCGGTACGTGTCAAACGGCCGCGGATGACAAGCGGTGAGGTGTTCATGTATTGATTCCCGTGGAAGGCAGGGGGGCGGCGCGTTCGGACCAGCCGGCACGTAATTCGGCGTTGTGTTCGCCCAGCAGCGGCGGTGCGGTGACGTCCAGGGCACGCTCGCCGTCAAAGGACACCGGTGACCGCACGGTGCGGAATGAGCCGGTCACCGGATGCCGGGTTTCGACAAACAACTGCAGGTGTTTGGCCTGCGGGTCTTCTGGCACCTCGGCCGTGGTGTACATGGGTGCGTGCGGCACATCGTTGGCCTCCAGCCGTTTGCACCAGTCGGCGCGATCCCGCAGGCAAAAAATGCCGCCCAGCACCTGCATCAGGTCTTCCTGGTGTTCGATACGTGCCAGCCGACTGGCGAAACGTTCGTCTTCAAAAATGTCGGCGCGCTCCATGGCGGTGGCCAGGCCTTGCCAGAACTTTTCAGGCGAGGACATGTGCAGGGCAATCCACTTGCCGTCCGAACACTGCAAGACATAGGACTGCGAAACGCTGGGGCGGCTGAACGGCCCCATGACTTCATCCACCGCAAACAAGTGGGTGAAGGCATCCAGGTTGAAATGCGCCATGGCCTCGAACATGGAGACTTCCACCTTGCGGCCCACACCGGTGGCGTGGCGTTCGTGTAATGCGCCCAGAATGCCGTAGGCCGCGTAATAGCCGGTCACCGCGTCGGCAATCGCCGGCCCCACCACCCGCGGATTCGCCGGATTAACCAGCAAACGCAGGTAACCACTGGCGGCCTGGGCCACCGTGTCATAACTCGGTCTATGCGCGGCCGGACCGGTCGCGCCAAAACCGCTGATGGCGCAATAAATCAGCTTGGGGTTGATCGCCCGCAAACGTTCTTCGCCGGCGCCTATCTGCTCGGCCACACCGGGACGGAAATTCTGGATGTAAACATCGGCCTCGCGAATCAGCGCGTCGAACTGCGCCAGGTCGTCGGCCTGTTTGGTGTTGAGCGTGAGGCTGCGCTTGTTGCGGTTGTAGGTCTGGAAATGCGGACTGTACAAGCCGCCCTTGAAGGCGCGGAAAGGATCGCCCGTTCCCGGCAGTTCCACCTTGACCACGTCGGCGCCCAGGTCGGCCAGCAGCATGGACGCCGCCGGCCCGGTGATGAAGGTGCCGTGTTCGACCACACGCACACCCTGGAGGACTTTGCTCATGCCTGACGCTCCGCCGGCAACGTGCCGGTGTATTGCTGATCACGTGTGGCCTGGTAGGACAAGGCAAAACCGATGGGGTCGCTGAGTTCTTCGTTGAGGTGGGCAATCAGGCTGGCCGTGCGCGCCAGCATGGGCACCCCCTTGAGCGCATTGACAGGAAAACCCACACCCAGCAACACGGCAGGGATGGCGCCCGACACATTGAGCTTGAGTTCCTTGCCCACCACCTCGGGAATCACGGCTTCCACGGCCTGCGCGATCTCGACATAACGCTGGCCGCCACCGGCTTTCACCGACACCTCGAAGAGTTTGCCCACACGCGGGTCGCGGGCCTTGTGTTCGGGGTGACCATAACCGGCAATTGGCTGCTTGCGCGCCCGCAGATCGGCGATGACCACGCGGGCTGCGGCCCGCAAATCGCCATTGTGTTTTTCCGCTTCCTTTTCAACTTCCAGGTAGAGGCGGCCGGCGGTTTCTGACGCGCCCAGGATCACCGAGCCCGAGCCGAGAATGCCGGCTGCCACCGCGCCCTGCATGGCGTCAGGCGCGGCGGCCAGCGTCATACGTGCGGCCTGCACGCTGGGCACCAGGCCATGTTCGGCAATCGCCACCAGCGTGGCATTCAACACGGCACTGGTCGCGGCGTCGGCGCGTCGGCCGGTGACCAGCAGGAAAAAATAGTCGCCAAAATTGATCTGTCCGATCAAATCCTGGGCCAGATCGGCGCCGCGAACAACAATGGTGTTTTCATTCGAGGTGCAAATTGCAGAACGGGGCACGGTGGCCTTGCCAATTTTCAAGTGTGTTCTCCAGTCAATGGGGATGGGTGGGTTCAGGCGTTGGCGACCAGCCGAAAGTCGTACCTGGCGCTGTGAAAAGGTTTCGTCATCACCCGGCCGCCCGGGGCCGGGCCTGCAGGGTGTGCATCAAAGTCGACGATCAGGCTGTTACGCACGCCGAAGACGGCGTCGGAGTCGATGTAGGGGCTGTCGGACACAAAAATGTGTGTGGTCAGGCGCTCATGTCCGGGCGCCTGCAGCATCATGTGCATGTGGCCTGGTCGGTTCGGGTGGCGGCCCATGCGGTGCAACATGCCGCCCACCGGGCCGTCGGCGGGCACGGGATAAAACGCTGGCTTGATGGACCAGAAACGGTAGTTGCCATCGGCGTCTGTGTAAAAACGCGCACGCAAGGCCATGCCGGCGTCCTCGCCCTTTTGCATGTCGTAAAAACCTTCGCCATCGCCCGACCACACGTCCACCGCGCAGTGGCCCAGCGGCTGGCCGGCCAGGTCGGTCACGCGGCCATGGTAATAACAGGGCTCGCCGGAATTGCCCTCACCGATGTCGGCGCCCAGTTCCAGCACCGGTGCACCTTCCCAGTAAAAAGGACCTTGCACGGTCGCCTCGGTAGGTGTATCAACGCCGACACGGGCCTGGTGCGCGGCGGCGCCTTTGGCCTGGTCGATGGCGACCACCAGCATCGACAGGCCCAAGGTGTCCGACAGCAGGATGAACTCCTGGCGTTTCTCATCACACATCTTGCCGGTGGCCGTCAGAAACTGAATGGCGGTCATCCATTCGTCGGGCGTGAGCTGCACGTCCTGCACAAAGGCATGGGCGTGTTTCACGAGGGAGGTCATCACCTGTTTGAACCGCGCGTCGGGGCAGTCCGCCATACGCTCCACCACGGCTTGGGCCAGGTCTTGTGCTTCGAGTTGCGCCATCTTCTTGTCTCCTTTTTAATCGTTCGCCCCGGGGGCCTGGCATGGGAAAGCAATGCGAGTCTAGGAGTTCATGTCATGTCCTGGAAGTGATTAATTTCCACCGTTATCATCGATGCCATCAATGGTAAAAAACCGAGGCTTTCTCCATGGAACTCCGTCATGTCCGTTACTTCGACGCCATCGCCGAAACCCTGAATTTCACGCGCGCCGCCGAGCGCTTACACGTCACCCAATCAACGCTGTCGCACCAGATCAAGCAGATGGAGGACGAACTCGGCGTCGCGCTGTTTGACCGCAGCAACAAGAAAATCCGGATGACCGAGGCCGGTGAAATCCTGCGTACCTACATGACACCGGCGCTGGAACAAATCGATCGGGGCGTGCAGGCGCTGCGCGGTGACGCAGAGTTCCTCTCGGGCACCATCCGCCTGGGCACCACGCCCAGTTTCAACACCCGCATGGTGCCGCTGTGTGTCTCCACCTTTTTGCACCACTACCCGAACATCCAGGTGGTGGTGGAAGAGTTGTCGGGGGACATGCTGGCCAGGCGTATTTCCTCGGGCGAGCTGGACCTGGCCGTGTCTTACCGGCCGGCCGACGGCACGGGCCTGTGGTTCGAGCCCCTGTACAACGAAGAATTGCGGCTGGTCGTGGCGGCCTCGCATCCGCTGGCAAAACGGCGGCGCGTTCGCATGGTGGAGTTGCATCATGTGCGCATGGTCCTGCTGCCGAAGGAATACCTGACGCGGCAACTGCTGGACGAATGTTTTGAAGCGGCCGGAGCCACGCCGCTGGTCGTCGCGCAACTCAACTCGATCTGGCCCATGTTCGAGCTGATCCGGCAGACGGACCTGGCCGGCATCTTCGGCGAGACCGCCGTGACACCCTCGGCCGACTTGCGTGCCGTACCGCTGGAGGACCCGGTACCCATCCGCACACCGGGCCTGCTCTGGCAAAAAGGCGCCACACGCTCGCCCACCCTCAAGCATTTTGCAGACATCATCCGCCGGGCCGCAGGCCAGATCGGGTGATGCCTGCGCGGACTCACAGGACCGTACACGCCTGTTCAAAAGACAGCCGCGGGTTGCGGTCAAACAGCTTGCCATCGTCGCCGTAACCGAGGTTGATCAGGAAGTTGGCCTGCAGGCGGCCGTCGGAGAAAAACTCGGCATTCACCTTGGCCAGGTCTACGCCGCTCATGGGGCCGCAGTCCAGGCCCAGGGCCCGCGCCGCGGTCATGAAGTAGGCGCCACCCAGAGTGCCGTTGCGGGTCGCCGTGCCTTGCGCCAGGCCGGGATTGCCTTCGAAGTTTTCCTTGGCACCCGGCTTGTGCCAGACCTGGGACATGTGTTCGTAAAACTGGGTGTCATTGGCCACGATCACCGTGACCGGGGCATCCCGTGTCTTGTCCAGGTTGCCGGGCGACAGCGCCGGCAGCAGGCGCGCACGCGATTCCAGCGACACCAGAAAGACATACCGGGTCGGCTGGGTGTTCATCGACGTGGCGCCCATCTTCGCGATGTCATACACCTCGCGCAACAAGGACAAGGCCACGGGTTTGTCGAGAAATCCGTTGGCGGTACGCGCCTTGAGGAACAACTGGTCCAGGCATTCAGGGGAGATTTTCATGGGTTTGCTTTTCAATCAACAGTAAAAAAATGGCGCTTTATTCCGCCTTGATGTCGGCGTCGCGGATCAGCTTGGTCCAGCGCTGCACGTCGCGCTGCACCAGTGCCCGGGTGTCGCCGGCGTTCAGGCTCATGGGTTTGCCACCGGCCTTGCGGAAGGCTTCGCCCACGTCAGGCGCGGCGATCACCTGGGCCAGCTCGGTGCGCAAGCGGCTGAGTATCTCAGGCGGTGTTTTGGCCGGCGCAAAGTAGCCGAACCAGGACTCCAGTTCCAGCGCGGCCACACCAGTTTCCAGCACCGTGGGCACCTCGGGATGCATGGGGTTGCGCGCCCCGCCCGACACGGCCAGCGCCTTGACCGTGCCGCCATCGACCTGCACACGCGCCGTGGGTGAGAGGTCAAAAAACAGGTCCACCCGACCGCCCAGCAAGTCCTGATAGGCGGCCTGTGCGCCGCGATAAGGCACATGGGTGATCTGCACACCCGCCAGATGCCACAATGCGGCCGGCAGCACATGCTGGCCCGAACCGTTGCCGGCCGAGGCATAAGTCAGCTTGCCCGGATTGGCCTTGGCATAGGCCACGACCTCTTTCAGCGAGGTCAGTGGCAAGTCCTTGCGCGCCATCAAGGTATAGCTGTAACCCACGGCCAGTCCGAGCGGCTCAAAGTCTTTCAGGCTGTCGTAAGGCAAGTTGCGGTACAGGCCAGGGTTCAGCGCCAGGTTGGACACCGAGCCGACCAGCAGGGTGTAACCATCGGGCGCGGATTTGGCCACGAAGTCGGTGCCCACCAGCGTGCCCGAGCCGGGTTTGTTTTCGACAATGAAGCTCTGCCCCATCTGCTTGCCCATGCGGTCGGCCAGCAGGCGGCCAACAAAGTCGAAACCACCACCCGGCGGTTGCGGAACAATGACCTTGACCACCTTGTTGGGGTAGTTGTTGGCTTGCGCCTGGGCCAGCGGGAAACAGGTCGCTGCGACAAGGCCAAAAGCCACGGCCAACGCCCTGAGTTTGAGAAAATTTCTCCAGGGAAAAGTCGGTGTGTTCATGCCGATCACCGCTCCAGCACACCGCCGGCCAGCCAGCGCGTGCCACGTTGGTACAAGGCGTCCACCACGGGGCCCTTGAGCATGGGCATGTCCAGCTTGACGGTGTAACCAATACGCGTCTGGATATAGGCCAGGTGGCGGTAACCCTCGGGGAAACCAGCCAGCGCCTGCGGGTCCAGCGCCAGGCGGGCGGAAGAATCCACCGGGTCGATGCGGTCTTTTTCGTAAATCGGCTGGCGGTGCAGCAGCTTCCACTGGCCTTCATGTTTTTGCACAAAATCGTAGAAACGGCCAGTGCAAACCACGTCACACAAAACCCCTTCCACCATGCCGCGCTGCGAGATCGTCATCTTGGTCTGCGCGATCGCACGCTCGCCCGCCATCTCGACGGCCGAACCGCCGAGAAAATGCAGGATACTCACGCCTTTTTCCCAGCCTTCACGCGTGACACGGATGAAGTCCTTGAACGGCCCCTGGAACCAGGTGGCCATCATCACACCGTCCGGGTGCCAGACGCTGGAAAAACGTTCCCAGTCGCCAGCGTCGCGCCAGACCGCCCAGCGTTCCAGCATCTGGCGGATCAGCAGTTCGTTTTCCATGTGTTCACTCATTGACCGTCTCCTCTTGTTGATTCTTGGGTTCCGGCTTGCCACCCGCCGATACTTCGTAGTCCACTTGGTGGCGCGCGATACGCAGGTCTGTCAGCTCGTGTTTGATGCGTATGTGTTCGGGGTGATTGGCATAGGCCTCCAGCGCGGCCTGGGTTTCGAATTCCGAATACAAGACCACGTCGCAGGCATAGTCGACAGCGCTGGTGTCGACCCCTATCTCCAGATGCATCAACCCGGGTACACGCCCGCGCAGCGACTCGAAGCTGCGCGTGAGCAGGGCTATGCTCTGGGCTTTTTCCGCCGGCGTGTCGCCGCGCAGGTTCCACATGACGATGTGTTTGATCATGCGGCGCACCCGGCTGGTACCAAGCCCGGGCTCACTGCTTCGTGTCCGGGTTGAGGACAAAGTCGAAGTCGAGGTGATAAACCCCGTCGGCTTGTTTCACCCAGTCGGCCACCAGCGACTGGCGCACACCAAACACGGCGTCAGAGTCCAGGTAGTTGTCGCCGTTGCGAAACACATGCGTGACCAGCGTTTCATAACCCGGGGCCTTGATCATGAAATGCAGGTGCGCCGGCCGCCAGGGATGGCGATTCGTGGCACGCAACATGTCGCCCACCGGCCCATCGGCGGGAATGGGATAAGCCTCGGCCACGATGGTCTTGAAGTGAAAGCTGCCGTCGGCGCCCGACGCCAGCACACCACGCGCCTGGTGTTTTTTCAGCTCGGGGTATTGCACGTCGTAGTTGCCCTCGGCATCGGCCTGCCAGACCTCGATCACGGCACCGGCCACGGCCTCGCCGTCCAGGCCCAACACCCGGCCCCGCACCAGGCAGGGCTCGCCGGCCGCGCCGTTGGCCACGTCCGCGCCGTGGTCGTAGTGCGGCGCACCGTCGACGTGAAAGGGGCCAAACACTGTGGCCTCGGTGCAGCCTTGGGGTTTGTCGTTGTTCATGGTGACGGTCAGCATGGACAGGCCCAAGGTGTCGCTGAGCAGGATAAATTCCTGGCGTTTGTCGTCACATTTCTGGCCGGTGGCGGTCAGAAACTCAATGCCGGCCAGCCACTCGGCCTCGGTCAGTTTGACCTCGCGCGCAAACGCATGCAGGTGTTGCACCAGGCTGGTCATGAGTTCTTTCAGGCGCGCATCGGGCGTGCCGGCAAAACGCGCAATCACGGCCTGGGTGATGGTGTCCTGGTTCAGGTTGCGCATGCGCAGGCCTTTAGCCGAGCCGCCTCAAAGAAGGCTGATGCTCCCTCGGGGGGCAGCGCACCAATGTGAGCGTGGGGGTCCATACATTCCTTCGGGTTAGCTCTCTTGGCTGCAAATATAGGTGGCGGCGACAATTTGGAAAAGCGCGCTGGCGCAAATGACTTTTCCACGCGGTGGAAAAAAGAAGGCCAGCACCGCGCCACAATGCGGGCAGCCAACAACACATCGCATCAAGCATGCAGGAGACCGGGCGTGGATCGCTGGACTGAAATCGAACTGTTTGTGCAGGTGGCGGAAACCGGCAGCCTGAGCCGTGCCGCCGAAAGCCTGGATCTCTCGAACGCGGCCGCAAGCCGCCATTTGTCGGCGCTGGAAGAACGCCTGGGCGCGCGGTTGGTGGAGCGCAACACCCGCCGGCTCTACCTCACCGACACCGGCCAGGAGTTTTTCAGCCGCGCCAAAGGCATACTCGCCGATCTGAAAGACGCGGAGTCCGCGGTCAATGCCACGGCGCTGAACCCGACTGGCATGTTGCGCATCACGGCCTCCTTGTCGTTTTCACTGCACCACGTGGCGCCGCTGCTGCGCGAATACACGCAGCGTTACCCCAATGTGACCGTGCACATCGAGGCCGCCAACCGCTACCTGGACATCATTGACAACAACATCGATGTGGCGATACGCACGCGCGAGATCGAGCCCGACTCCAACATCACCATACGCCGCCTGGCCGAAACCCGACGTATCCTGGCGGCGTCGCCGCGTTATTTTGCGCAGCACGGTTTCCCAAAAACGCTGGAAGACCTGCAGCGCCACAAGCTGCTGATCTACACCTACGCCAACAACCCGAACGAGTTACGTTTCACACGTGATGGCGAAACCACCACGGTCACGGTCAAGGGTTTGCTGGAATCCAACGACGGCCAGATCCTGCGCACTGCGGCCCTGGACGGGTTGGGCATTCTGGTGCAGCCCAGCTACATCGTCTACAACGACATCGTGGCCGGCCGCCTGGTGCCGGTACTCGATGAATGGGACTTGCCGCGCCTGACCATCAACCTGGCTTATCCCAGCCGCAAACACCTGTCCGCCAAGGTGCGCACCTTCATCGACTTCGTCGCCGAACATTTCGAGAAGATGAACTACGAGCGCAAATGGACCGGGCGCTTCGGCGTTTACTGAGATGGCGGAGATTCTTCAGACCGACGTGCTGATCGCTGGCGGCGGCCCTTGCGGCCTGATGCTGGCCAATGAGCTGGGCCGGCGCGGCGTGTCCTGCCTGCTGCTGGACCCCAAGCCCGGCACGGCCTTCAACCCGCAGGCCAATGCCACGCAGGCGCGCACCATGGAGCATTTCCGGCGACTCGGTTTTGCGCAGGACATTCGCGCCCAGGGCCTGCCGGCCGATCACCCCACGGACATCGCCTACTTCACGCGTTATGTCGGCCATGAGCTGGCGCGCCTGCCCCTGCCCACCGCCGCGCAAGCCACCGAAAAAATCCGGCACCTGGGCGGCTCCTGGAGTGCGGCCGAGCTGCCGCACCGCATCTCGCAGAAATACGTGGAGGCCACACTGCGCCAGCAGGCCGAGCGCCTGCCCGGCATCGATATGCGTTATGGCTGGGCCCTAGAAAGTTTTGACGATGTCGGCACCCACGTGTTGGCGCAGGTGCGCGCCCAGGGGGCGACCGCGCCCACTGCCGTCCGCGCCCGCTACCTCGTGGGGGCCGACGGGGCGCGCAGCCTGGTCCGCAACACGCTGGGCATTGCCTGGGATGGCGCCAGCGGCATCAAGCGCGAGTTCATGGGCGGCAAGATGTTTGCCGTCTACCTGCGCGCGCCGGGCTTTTACGGCGCCCTGCCACACGCGCCGGCCTGGATGTACGTGTCCGTCAACGCGCAGCGCCGCGCCTTCATGGCCTCGGTCGATGGCCAGTCCGAGTTTGCCTTTCACGCCGCCGTGCATGCCGGCGAGGACGCCGAGGCCTGGACCGCCGATGACGCGCAGCGGATTTTCAACGAGGCCATGGGCACCGACCTGCCCATAGCGGTCCTGTCGGTCGGCACCTGGACCGCCGGGCATTCACTGGTGGCCCAGCATTTCCAGCGCGGGCGGGTCTTCATCGGCGGCGACGCGGCCCATTTGTTCACGCCCACCGGCGGGCTCGGCTACAACACGGCGGTGGAAGACGCCGTCAACCTCGGCTGGAAACTCGCCGCCGTGGTCCATGGCGCCGCCCCGCCGCAGCTGCTGGACAGCTACGAACTGGAGCGCCAGCCGCTGGCCATCCGAAACACCGCCTATGCGCAGCGTTTTGCCGACTCGGTCGGCATGTTCAACGCCTCGCCCCTGCTGGAGCACGACGATGCTGCCGGCCAGGCCGAACGCGAGCGCGCCGCCGACTACCTCAACCGCCATGTGCGGCTGGAGTTCAACATTCCCGGCGTGACTTTTGGCGGGCGTTACGACGACTCGCCGCTGATCGTCAAGGACGGCAGCACGCCGCCGCCGGATCAAGCCAGCAGCTACGTGCCCACGGCCAGCCCCGGCGGGCGGGCGCCGCACGCTTGGCTGGACGACGGCGCGTCGCTGTACGACCGCTTCAACTTCGAGTGGACCTTGCTGGTCCTGGGTGCTGATACGCCCGACACCCAGGCTTTTGTCGCCGGCGCGGCCGAGCTGGGGCTGGACCTGAAATTGCTGACGCAGTCGGCCCCTCCCCTGCGGGCCTTGTACGAAGCGCCGCTGGTCCTGATCCGCCCGGACCAGATCGTCGCCTGGCGCGGCAGCAATGCCGACCAGGCCAGGCAGGTGCTGGCCCAGGCGAGCGGCCACCCGGTGCACCAGGCGCCAGCAGTCCAGGCGCCGGATTCGCTACACCTTTCATAGCTGACTGCGCCCGTCCTTATTGGGCTAGAGGCCTATTTTCCTTGAAGATCCGGTCCGCACCGGTAGCTCAACTGCTGCGCCACAAAACCGTCAAACGCGGCCAGCAGCGGCTGGAATTTTTCCGCATCCCCCTCCAGTTGCGCCAGCGCGGCGCAAGTAGCTTCCAGCGTGGAGAGCTGATCCGGCGCATGGGCGCGGCGGATCCGGTAACTGGACGCCGGCATGTCCCGCAGCGAGAGGCGCGGCAGTTGTTGCAACAGCGGGTTGAGGTACAAGATCTTGCGGCTTTTGCGCCAGGTGCCATCCAGCACGATCAGGCGCAGTTTCGCAGGATCAGACAAACACGCCGGATCCAGCATCGGCGGCGTCGGCAGACCCAGCGCCTGCTCGTTCGCGATCTCCGGGTAGAGCAGCAGCTGGTGTTTCGGGCTGTCCGCCAGCAGTTGCGGGTCAAACACCTCACCCGTCAGCAGCTGGCTGTTCGGCAGGCTCAGCTGCAGCAGGCGCGCTGTGCCTTTGGTGTTGTCCACCTCCAGCGGATGTTGCAGGATCAAGACCTCGACCTGAAGCGCCAACGGCGTGATCCATGGGCAGATGCAGGCACTTTGCGGGCGCAGGCAGGCCGCGCAGTGCTGCCTTTTGTGAGTGGCGGCTGAAGTTGCCACCACGTGTTCAGGCGCCGACGAGGGCGCCATAAGCCTGGCGGGTCTCGGGGTCCACGGACGCCAGCAGCTGCGCATACGCGGTTTTGTGCCGGGCCAGCATACGTGCGGAGGCCACGGTTTTGGAGCGGCAGTACCAGTGGCAGGTGTGTTGCATCAAAAACAACTCGGCCGACACGGTGAAGGCCTTGTTTTTGGGCGAGCGCTGCGCCTCGTTTTTCACCGCGCGGTGGATGCCCTGGGCGTGAATCGCCAGGGCCTGGCGCAAATCGAAGGTGGCGGCGGGAAACAGCTTGTCGGCAAAAGGAATGGCCACAGCCAGTTTGCTCACACGGGTGCTGTCGGCATCCACTTTGGAAAAATCGGCCACAAAACGATCAAACTGGTCACACAAGGCCTGCTCGGAAGTAGCCAGCAGATTCCAGATTTGTGTCTGGCGCTCAGCGTCTTTTTCCCCCAGCGCGCGCAGATAACCGTCGGTCAGGCTTTCCATCAGTTTTTCGATCTGGTGTTGGCCCAGGTGGCTGCCCAGCAAGGCAATACGCCGGCCCTGGTCTTTGGATTTGAGTCGAAAAACAGCAAAGGCTGCCAGTACCAGCAGCAGAAAAATAATATCCATCACTACATTCAAGGGTCGATTGTTAAGGCCCAAGTGTAGTGGTCACCCGCCCGCCTTAAACCTTCGGCCGTGCGCCCTCAAACGCATCCTGCAGCAACTGGCGTATCGCCGTCCGCTCCAGCGGGCGCGGATTGGGGTACTGGTTTTGCATGGCCATGTCGCAGGCCTTGTCCAGGTCGGCCTCTTTCATGCCGATATCACGCAAGGCCACCGGTGCCCCGTTGTCTTTGGCCAGGTCAAACACCGCTTGCGCCGCGCTCTTGCCGCCCAGTGCGGCGGCAATGGCCTGCATGGCCTGGGGCGCCGCGGCCGCGTTGTAGGCCAGTACATGCGGCAGCACCACGGTATGGGTTTCGGCATGTGGCAGGTTGAAGCTGCCGCCCAGCGTGTGGCACAACTTGTGGTGCAAGGCCATGCCGACATTGCTCATCACGATGCCGCAGAGCCAGGCGCCGTACAGGGCGCTGCTTCGGGCATCGATGTCGCTCGCTACGGTTTTGATAGCTGGCAGCGCCCGCGCCATGGCGGTAATCCCCTCTTTGGCCATCAAATCCATGATGGGGTTGCTGTCCACCCCGTACAGGCCTTCGGCGGCATGGGCAATCGCGTTGATGCCGCTGGTGACACTCATGCGCACCGGCAGGCTCAGGGTCAGTTCGGGGTCGTAAATCACGGTGCGCGGCAACACCCGGATGTCCTTGCCGGTTTTTTTGAGACCGGCTTCGGTGATGCCATACACCGTGGTCATCTCCGAGCCGGCATAGGTCGTGGGAATGGCCAGAATGGGCAGGCCCGAGTCCAGCGCAATGGCTTTGCCCAGCCCGGTGGTGGAGCCGCCACCGATGGCAACCGCGCAATCGGCACCCAAGCGGCGGGCCAGTTCCCGCGCTTCCCGCGCGGTTTCCATCGGCACATGCATGACCGCGCGGTCAAACACCCCGACAGCACGCGGCCCCAACAGGTCGGCAATCATTTCGGCCGAGGCACGCTGCTCGGGGGTGGACAAAACCAGCGCCTTGCACGCGCCCAGCGTGTCAATCTCGCGGCCCAGGTGCTGCAGGCTGCCGGCGCCAAACACAACCCGACCCGCCTGGCCGTTGTAGATAAAGTTTTTCATGGCTTCACTTATAAATCAGTTGCCAAACCGGCGCTGCGCTCGACAGTTTTGATGATGGCCGCATAGTCTTGCTGGCCATCACCCTGGGCCAGGGCCGCAACCATCAGTTGTTGTGTCAGCGCGGTTTGTGCCAGCGGCACCTGCACGGCTTCGCCCGCACCCAGAATCAGATCCAGATCCTTGATCATCTGCACCACCGTGAAGGTCGGTGTGAAGTCGCGCGCGCTGAGCTGCACGGCCTTGGCCTGGACGATGGGTGAGGCCACCGCACTGGCCCCCAACCTGCCACATGTCCTGCCAGTTGAGTCCGCCCTTTCGCCCCAGGCTCAGGGCTTCTGCCAGCATGGCGCTGGTCTGCGCAATCATCAGGTTGACCACCAGTTTCATCAAGCGCGCCTGTTCGGCCTCACCCAGGTAAAACTGCTGCGGCCCGAACAGCCGGAGCAAGGGCAGCACCGCGTCATACGCGACACGCGGCCCCGAGACCATCACCGTGAGTTGCGCCGCCTCGGCCATCTTGTTGTTGCCGGACACCGTGCTGCGCAGATACAACACACCGGCCGCCGCCAGCACCTGGCCGGCTTCGGCAGAAACCGCTTGCGAGACCGTGCTGGTGTCCACATAAACCGCACCGCGTCGGACGGTGCGCGCCACCTGGGCCGCCACCTGGCGCAGGGCCGCGTCGTCGGGCAGCGAAGACAAGACCACGTCGGCACGTCCCAGGGCGGCATCCACATCGTCCGCGACCGACAGGCCTTGCCGGCGCGCAAGCTGCAGGCGTTCTTCGCTGGGGTCGCTGACCGTCACCGCATGGCCGGCCGCCTGCAGATGTTGGGCCATGGGCAAGCCCATCTTGCCCACGCCGACGACATGCACCACGGTCATCACTGGCCCTTGAGATTGGCCGCCTTGGCAATCCGCGCGGCGGCCTCGACTTCGGTCTTGATGAAGGCATTAAAGGCCTCGACCGACATCGGGAAGGGGTCGGCGCCCAGCTTGTTCATACGCTCCTTGACCTCGGGGTTGGCCATGGCCTTGATCGCTTCTTCGTGCAGGCGTTTGACCACGGGTGCGGGCGTGGTGCTGGCCACAATCATGCCGACCCAGAAGGTGTAGTCCGACCCCGGCACGCCGGCCTCGACCGTGGTTGGCACCTGCGGCAGGGACGGCGAACGATTCGGCGTGCTGACCGCCAGCGCCTGCAGCTTGCCGTCTTTCACCAGCGGCAGGGCCGAGGCCAGCGGTGCAAAAAACCAGTCGTTGCTGCCGCCTATGACATTGGTCATGGCCTCGGGCGTGCCTTTGTAAGGCACATGCAGGGCGTCAATGCCGGCCTGGAGACGGAATTTTTCCGCGTTGAGGTGGGTCGCGCTGCCCACACCGGCCGACGCGTAGTTGAGCTGGCCCGGCTTGGCCTTGGCGGCCGCCACCAGATCGGCCAGGGACTTCCAGCCTTTGGCCGGATTCACCACCAAGACGTTGGGCAGAGCCGCCAGCGGCGTGATGCCGGTCAGGTCCTTGAGGGTGTCGTAACCGATGGTGCTGTAAATCGCCGGGTTGAGCGCATGGCCCGAGGAATGCACCAGCACGGTGTAGCCGTCGGCCTCCCCCTTGGCGACCTGGCCAGCCGCAATGGTGCCGCCGGCACCCGGCTTGTTTTCGATCACGATGGGCTGGCCCATGCTTTTGCTCATGGTGTCGGCGATGCTGCGGGCTATCAGGTCGGTGCCACTGCCGGCCGTGAAAGGCACGAGAAACTTGATGGGTTTGCTGGGATAGCCCTGGGCCAGCGCGCCGCCCATGGCCAGCAGGCTGAGAACGAGAAGCGTGAAGCGTTTCATGGTGTTGTCTCCTGGGTTTAAGATAAAAACGGGTCTCCGCCCTTTAGATACAAGCGCAATCAGCTATTACTTTGATAGCGACAACGCTTTCGCGATTTTTTGTCCCGACGCCTGCAAGGCCGCCAGTTGCGGCGCCAAGTCCACGCCCAGCAACTGGCCGTGACGTTTTTTCCACTGCCCGGCCACCATCACGCTGTCGATGTTGGCCAGCGAGGTTTGCATCACCACCGAGTTGACCGGGTCATGCACCGGCTGCATGTTGAGGTCGCTCGCCCGTATCAGCACCAGGTCGGCCTGTTTGCCGGCCGCCAGCGAACCGATGCGGTGCGACTGCTGAAGCATGCGGGCGCCTTCGACCGTGACCCAGGACAGCGCTTCACGTGTCGTGATGGTTGAGGTCGGTGGAATCGTGCCGTGGGTTTCGCGGTAGGCGACGTTGTCCAGCGAGCGCTGTATGCCCAGCGCCACACGCGCCTGCGACAACATGTCGCCGCTGAGCACACTTTCCAGATCTACCCCCAGCGACGGTGCGCGGCCAAAGGCGCGCAGGCGGCCGGTCAGCGGGTGGCCGTGGCCCTGGCTCATTTCGCTTTCGGCCGCGGCGGAAAAACTCATGCCCAATTCGCAAAACCGCTTGAGCTGCACATCATTCAGCGCGTGACCGTGCACGATGTTGATGTGCGCACCCAGCAGGCCGGCGGCCTCCAGTTTTTCCCAGCCGTCGGGGGTACGCGCCGGCCCGCCGCCCTGGTGCAAGGAGGCAATCAGGCCCAGGTCTTTGGCCATGGCGAAGTCGTGCAGCGCGACCTCCAGCGTTGAATAATGCGGCCCCAGCACGGCCGCCTGCACACTCAGCAGCGGCTGGCCTTGCTGGGCCTTGAGCAGGCGTTCGATCTCGGCGCGAGGATGCGGCACTTCCCAGAACGGTGCCTGCCCTGGCTGCGGATCGGGCTTGGGCGTGCCGTGAAAAAAAGCCGCACGGATGCCGGAGGCCAGCAGGCCCGCAATCGCCGCGTCGTTGTGGGACGGTGTCGGGTTGTTGTGGCACCAGTCGGCCAGCGTGGTCGTGCCGCAATTGAGCTGGTTCAGCGAGCCCACCAAGGTGGCGATGTAGAGGTCATCCGGTGTGAACACCGTGGCCAGGCCGGCGTGCATTTTCTGAAAATACTCCAGCAAGGTCCAGTTGGCGGCCAAGCCGCGCAAGGCGGTTTGCCAGGTGTGCATGTGGGCATTGATCAGGCCCGGGATGATGATGTGACCCGTCGCGTCCACCAGCTGCGCATCATCGGCCTGGATGCGCGGCGCAATCTCGGTCAGGCTGTCACCCGTGACCAGGATGTCGCCCTGGGGCAGATCGCCCAGGGCATCCATGGTGACGATAGTAGCGCCGCGGATCAGGGTACGAGACATATCAAGACACTCCGCGCCAGATCGACGACATTGGTTTCGCCGCCGGGCCGCCCCAAGGCGAAACACGGCCCCCTCGGGGGGCAGGGAGCCACACGCAGTGGGCGACCGTGGGGGTCATGACTCCAATCCGTCACTCATCTTGACGTTTTCGGGCTTGAGTTCCAGGCCCGCATCCTTGGCGGTCTCCAGCAGCAACACCGCAAAGTCGATGTCCTCATGGCCACGCCCCACCATGCGTGCGACCGACTCGCGTGTGGCGGCGGCGGCCGGCATGGCCACGCCGTGCGCCCGCGCCGCACCCAGCCCCAGGTCCATGTCTTTCAGCAGCAGTTTGGGCGTGAAAGTGACCTGGTCGAAACTCAGGTTGGTGAGCATGGGTGTCTTGTACTTGGTGTACATGGAGCCCAGCACCGAGTCGTTGATGCTTTCCAGAAAGATATGGCGCGGGATGCCGGCTTTTTCGGCCAGCACCGTGATCTCGCAGAGGTTCTGGATGATCACGCCGAACATGGTGTTGTGGGCAATTTTCCAGATGCGTGCCAACTCGCCCTCACCCACCCACATGACCTTGCGGGCCATGGCCTGCAGATAAGGCTCGACTTCCGTGTACAGCGCCTTGGGGCCCGAAGCCACCTGCAGCAACTTGCCGGCCTTGGCCACCTTGGCATTGCCCGACACCGGCGAACACAGGTAACCGACACCCATGGCCTCCAGCCGCGCGCGGATGTCGGCCGAACCTTCCTGCGAGATCGACGAGCTGTCCACGACAATTTTCGGTTTGGCCGTGCCCGCCACCAGACCGCCCTCGCCGAACAGGACCTGCTTCAGATCGTCGGTGGTGGAGACCATGGTGAACACGATGTCGCAGCTGGCCAGGTCCTGCTTGCTGCCGACGATGGTGGCGCCATATTCGGCCAGCGGTGCGGCTTTGGACGCCGTGCGGTTCCACACACTCACTTCGTTGCCGGCCTTGATCAGGCGTTTGGCCATGGCCTCGCCCATGCGACCCAGCCCTATCCATCCGATGCGCTTGCTCATTGTGTTTTCCTTGTTCCTGTTGACGCCGGCCAGTGTGCAGCAGGGCCTGCCGGGGTTCAAGGAATCCAGCGGAAATCAGTTTTCCCTTTCGTGGAAAAAAGCGCCAAAAGAAAAGCCGCACCTTGTGCGGCTTGGGAGGGCGCTCAGGCGAGGAGAGGATGCGCTTGTTCGGACCGGGCGCAAGAATGCCGCAAGGCACTCTAGAAACCGGCGACGGCCCGGTGTTGCGTCAGTCTCAGTCCACGCTGGCGCCGGACTCGCGCACCACCTTGCCCCACTTCACAGCTTCCTTCTGGATGAAGGCGGAGAACTGCTCGGGCGTTTCGCTGTAGACCTCGGCGCCTTGCTCGTTGATTTTCTTCTTGACGTCGGCCTTGGCCAGCACCTTGACGATGGCGGTGTTCAGCTTGGCCACCACGGCCGGTGGTGTACCCGCGGGCGCGAACAGGCCAAACCACGAGGTCGCCTCGTAACCAGGCACGCCGGCTTCAGCGATGGTTGGCACATCAGGCAGCTCGGGCGACCGTTTGGCGGTGGTGACGGCGAGCGGCACCAGCTTGCCCGAACGCACATGCTGAATGGCCGAAGGCATGTTATCGAACATGATGGCGATCTGGTTGCCCAGCAGGTCGGTCACGGCCGGCGCGCTGCCCTTGTAAGGCACATGCTGCATGTCGACTTTGGCCATGGTCTTGAACAGCTCACCCGACAGGTGGATGGAGCTGCCGCTGCCCGAAGAGCCAAAGTTGAGTGTCCCCGGATTGGCCTTGGCGTAGGCGATCAGTTCCTTCACGTTCTTGAAGGGCTGCTTGGGGTTGGCCACCAACAAGTTAGGCACATTGGCCACGCGGGTCAGGGGTGCAAAGTCCTTGATTGGATCGAAGGGCATTTTTTTATACAGTGCCGCATTGATCGCGTGTGTACCGACCGTGCCCATGAACAGGGTGTAGCCGTCAGCTGGCGCGCGGGCCGCGGCCTGCCCGCCAATGTTGCCGCCCGCGCCAGCGCGGTTGTCGACGATGACGGACTGGCCCAGCTCTGTCGTCAAGGCCTGGCTCACGATACGCGCCAGGATATCGGTGGTGCCGCCTGCGGAGAAAGGCACAACCATGGTGATGATCTTGCTCGGGTAAGCCGCTTGTGCGGCGGCGGGCATGCTGGCCAACAAGCCGGTGCCCAGGGCCACGGCGGCGCTCAGGCTGCGCAGCGCAAATTGACGGCGACCAGAATTGGAAATGCGGGACATGGAGAAGTCTTTCTAGAGAAGGAGAGCGAAAGTCCCGGTCATGCGCCAACGGCTGATCTTGTGGATCGCAGGGTCGAAGCCGGGAAGGGAAAAGCCCCATCAGGAGCGAAAAAATCAGATAGTCGCCACACCCAAGGTGGTGCCACCGCACACATAAAGCACCTGGCCGGTCACAAAACCGTTGTCGGGCGACAAGAAGAACAGTGCCGCGCGCGCCACGTCTTCTACCGTGCCCATGCGCCCCACCGCAATGCTGTCCAGGATGCGCTGCGTTTGCGGCGCTCCCTCGGGGTTGCTCTTGCGGAACAGTTCGGTGGCAATCGGCCCGGGGCCAATGGCGTTGACGGTGATGCCGTCACGCCCCAGCTCCATGGCCAGGGTGCGCGTCATGCCTATCATGCCGGCCTTGGTGGCGGAGTAAACGATGCGGTCCGCCTTGCCCAGAGCGGCGCGTGAGGACATGTTGACGATGCGGCCCTGGCCCGAGGCGCGCAGGCTGGGCAGAAAGGCTTGCGTCAGCAGCATGGGCGCGCGCAGGTGCAGGCCAACCACGTCGTCCAGCGTAGCCGTCGTGGCGGTGTCTATGGTGCCGGGGCGGGTGGCGCCGGCGTTGTTGACCAGCGCCGTCACATGGTGCTTCGCTGCGATCTCGGCGGCGGCATCGCGCGTGGATGCTTCCTGGGTCAGGTCGGCCTGATAGGAGATGAGCTTCGGGTGGCTCCAGTCCGGCAGCACGTAGTCGAGGTTGACCACGCGGCGGCCTTGCGCCAGCAGCGCCTCGGCGATGGCGCGGCCAATACCGGAACTGGCACCCGTCACCACGGTCACTTCTTGCTTATTCATTGATTCTTTCTACTCTATGCATCACAACTAACGCCGCACGCCTCATTCAACCGTGGCGCCCGATAGCTTCACGATCTCGGCCCACTTGGCGCTTTCTTTCCTGATCAGGCCAGCATAGTCGGCGGGGCCACCGAGCATCGGAACCGCACCTTCGACGCCAAGCTTGGACTGAAATTCGACGCTCGCGGCGACCTTGAGAATCTGGCTGGACAACTCTTTAACCAGGGCATCGGGCGTGTTGTACGGCGCCAGCAGGCCGTAAGTCAGCGTGCTTTCGAATCCACCGAGGCCGGCAATGCCTGACTCGGCGATGGTGGGCACATCCGGCATGGAAGGCGCCCGTTTGCTTCCCGTCACCGCCACCGCCCGCAGGCGGCCGCTCTTGACCAGGGCGAGTGCCGGTGGAATGACGCTGAACATCATCTGTACCTGGCCGCCCACCAGGTCCGTCAGGCCTGGCGCGGTGCCCTTGTAGGGAATATGGTTGATTTTCACGTCGCTCTTTTGTTCAAACAGCTCGCCCGTCAGATGCCCTCCGGTGCCGCTGCCACTGGACGCGTAATTGAGGCTGCCTGGCTTCGATTTGGCTAAAGCCACCAGGTCGGCCACCGTTTTGACGCTTGACGAGGCCGGAACCACCAGCACCAGCGCTGACGACGCAAACATGGCAACAGGCGCCAAATCCTTTTGCGGGTCGTATTTGAGACCCTTGTACAGCGCCGGATTGATAGACACCGTGCCGGAATGCCCCAGCAACAGCGTCGCACCATCCGCCGCACTGCGCACCACCTGCTCGGTGCCCAGGTTACCGCCTGCGCCCGGCTTGTTCTCCACGATGATGCTCTGGTTACGCAACTCGCCCAGGCTCTTGGCCATCTGGCGGGCAAAGACATCATTGCCCCCACCGGGTGCAAAAGGCACGACGATTTTGAGGGGTTTGATGTTTTGAGCCCAAACGGGAACACAGACCGACGCGAGCGCGGCCAGCAACAGCTTGCGGCGTGATGCAAAGGTGTTGAAAAGCATGACTGTCTTCTTATCCATATGAAATCTGTAAATCAAATAGACCTCTAGCGCCCGTTCGACGGGCGCAGAAAGCTATTAATTCAATAGCAACCCAATCGCTGCCCATTGGCAAATCGATCAGATCCGCTCCAGAATCAGCGCAATGCCCTGGCCCACGCCTATACACATGGTGCACAAGGCGTAGCGGCCGCCGGTGGCGTGCAGGCGGTTGACGGCGGTGGTGACCAGACGCGCACCGCTGGCACCCAGCGGATGGCCTAGCGCAATCGCACCGCCCCAGGCGTTGACCCGGGCATCGTCGTCCTTCAGACCCAGCGCGCGCAACACAGCCAGGCCTTGCGCCGCAAAGGCTTCGTTGAGCTCGATCACGTCGAGCTGGTCCAGCGTGAGGCCGGTTTGCGCCAGCACCTTGAGCGTGGCGGGCGTGGGGCCAAAACCCATGATGCGCGGCGCCACGCCGGCCGTGGCCATGCCAACCACGCGGGCACGTGGTGTCAAGCCGTATTTGGCGGCACTGACTGCGTCGGCCAGCAGCAAGGCGCAAGCGCCGTCGTTCACGCCCGAGGCGTTGCCGGCGGTCACCGTGCCATCGGGGCGTACCACGCCTTTCAATTTGGCCAGCGCTTCCAGGCTGGTTTCGCGTGGGTGCTCGTCCTTGTCGACGACGATGGCGTCGCCCTTTTTCTGGGGAATCGTCACGCCCACAATTTCGCGCGCCAGGTGACCGGCTTTTTGCGCGGCCACGGCATTGAGCTGGCTGGCCAGCGCCATGCGGTCCTGGGCTTCGCGTTCGATCTTGAAGTCGGTGGCGACGTTTTCGGCGGTTTCAGGCATGGAGTCCACGCCGTACTGGGCCTTCATCAGCTTGTTCACAAAGCGCCAGCCAATGGTGGTGTCATACACGGCGTTGTTGCGGCTGAAGGCCGACTCGGCCTTTGGCATCACAAACGGAGCGCGGCTCATGCTTTCGACGCCGCCGGCGATCATCAGGCCGGCTTCGCCGGACTTGATGGCACGCGTCGCCGTGCCCACGGCATCCAGGCCGGAACCACACAGGCGGTTCAGGGTGGCGCCGGGCACCTCAATCGGCAGGCCGGCGAGCAAGGCGGACATGCGCGCCACGTTGCGGTTGTCTTCGCCGGCCTGGTTGGCGCAGCCATAAATCACATCGGTGACGGCCGCCCAGTCCACATTCGGGTTGCGCTGCATCAGCGCCCGGATAGGCACCGCGCCCAGGTCGTCGGCGCGCACGCTGCTGAGCGCGCCACCGTAACGGCCGAAGGGGGTACGGATGGCATCGCAGATAAAAGCTTGTGTGGTCATGATTGAAATTCCAGAGTCTGTGTTGGCCTGGCTCAGGCACAACGCAGGGGTGTTGAAGATATCTAAACGCCTTACACGGCGACAGGCAGGCCAAGCAGCTTTTCCAGCTCAGCGTGTTCCAGGCCGTCGACCTTGTCGATGAGCCTGAGGCCGTCCGGCGTGCATTCCAGCGTGGCCAGCTCGGAGTAGATGCGCTTGACGCAGGCGATGCCGGTGAGCGGATAGCTGCACTGCGCCACCACTTTGCTTTCGCCTTTTTTGGTCAGCAAGTCCATCATGACCCAGGTCTGCTTGGCGCCTATGGCCAGATCCATGGCGCCGCCCACGGCGGGAATCGCGCCGGGCTCGCCGGTGCTCCAGTTGGCCAGGTCACCGGTGCTTGAGACCTGGAAGGCGCCCAGCACACAAATGTCCAGGTGGCCGCCGCGCATCATGGCAAAGCTGTCGGCATGGTGGAAAAAAGCCCCGCCCTTGAGCAAGGTCACCGGCTGCTTGCCGGCATTGATCAGGTCGTAGTCTTCTTCACCTTCGGCCGGTGCCGGGCCCATGCCCAAAATGCCATTTTCACTGTGCAACACGACCTCGAGGCCGGCAGGAATGTGGTTGGCCACCAAGGTCGGCATGCCTATGCCCAGGTTGACGATCGCGCCGTCGTGAATGTCTTGCGCCACGCGGGCGGCCAGTTGGTCTTTGCTGCGTTTTTGGTAAGTCATGTCATGCGGCCTGTTTGATGCCGCCAGCCTGCGTGGCCACACGGTCAATTTTCACAATCTGGTGGACAAAAATGCCAGGAGTCACGATGTTCTCCGGATTCAGCGCGCCGAGTTCCACAATCTCATGCACGGTGGCCACGGTCTTTTTCGCGGCGGTGGCCATCACCGGGCCAAAGTTGCGCGCCGCCATGCGGTAAGTCAGATTGCCCCAGCGGTCGCCCTGCTCGGCCTTGATGAGTGCTAGGTCGGCGTAAATCGGCATCTCCAGCACATAATGCTTGCCCTTGATTTCACGGGTTTCCTTGGCCGAACCATCGGCGTTTTTGGCCAGTTCCGTGCCATAACCGGTGGGCGAGAAAAATGCGCCTATGCCGGCGCCCGCGGCGCGAATACGCTCGGCCAGATTGCCTTGTGGCACCAGCTCCAGCTCCAGTTGGCCGCTGCGGTACAGGGCGTCAAAAATCTGGCTGTCAACCTGCCGCGGAAAACTGCAGATCACCTTGCGCACGCGGCCGGTCTTGAGCAGCGCCGCCAGGCCCACCTCGCCGTTACCGGCGTTGTTATTGACCACCGTCAGGTCTTTGGCGCCCTGCGCTATCAGCCCATCAATCAATTCACTGGGAATGCCGGAGGTGCCAAAGCCCCCAATCAGCACGGTGGAACCGTCTTTCACGTCCGCCAACGCATCGGCAATCGAGCGGGCAATCTTGTTGATCATGAAGCTGTCTCCGCAATAAGGATCAAAAAAAGAAATTTGTTCTTATGTAGAACAAATGTTCGTATAATGAATTTTAGGAGATTTTCCCCACCATGGCAATCGCAGCATCGCCCCGGAGTCCTGACCAGCAACCCGGCCCCACGCCGGGTGACAGTTATGTCCAGTCTTTTGCGCGTGGGCTGGAGGTGATCCGCTCCTTCAGCGCCCAGTCGCCCCAACAAACGCTGAGCGAAGTGGCGGCGCGCAGCGGGCTGACACGTGCCGGCGCGCGGCGCATTTTGCTGACCCTGCAGACACTGGGTTACGTGGACAGCGACGGCAAGTATTTTTCACTGACGCCGCGCATTCTGGACCTGGGTTTTGCCTATCTGTCGTCCATGCCCATCTGGAACCTGGCCGAGCCGGTGATGGAAAACCTGGCTGAAGCGGTCAGGGAGTCATGTTCGGCCGCGGTGCTGGATGGCACGGACATTGTGTATGTGCTGCGTGTGTCCACCCACAAGATCATGAGCATCACGTTAGGTGTCGGCTCGCGCTTGCCGGCTTATTGCACGTCCCTGGGTCGGGTCTTGCTGGCCGCCATGCCGGAAGAACAAGCCATGGCCCGCCTGAAAGCCTCCCGGCCCGAAGCGCTGACCCGGCACACGGTCACCGACCTGGACGCGTTGCGCCAGAAACTTGCGCAAACCCGCAAGCAGGGCTGGTGCCTGGTCAACCAGGAACTGGAAGAAGGCCTGGTATCCATGGCTGCACCGATTCAGGATAGGCTGGGACGCACGGTGGCGGCGCTGAACATCAGTGGCCAGGCCAACCGGACCAGCGCCAAGGTCATGCAGGACACCATGTTGCCGCAATTGCTGGCCGCGGCGCAGACCATCTCGCGCCTGCTCAGCGTTCAGCGAAACTGAGTCAGTCGCCCCCACGCTGGCCACTGCGTGCTGCGCTGCCCCCCGAGGGGGTGCATTTTTCCTTGGGGCGGCCCTGCGGAAAAACCTCCCCACGCTTGCTGCCCGTGAAATCAGGGCTTGCGGCCGCCCATCACCAGCGCCACGGCGCCCAGCAAGACCGCACCCATGCTCAGCCATTGCGGAATTGTGATCGACTGCTTTTCCTTGACGGTCAATTCAATCGGGCCAATCTTGGCTGCCGTGGTGTCTTTGGTGAAACTGAAGCCGCCGGTGAAAAAGCCGGCCAGCCCGAGCACGATTAAAACAACGCCTGTGATTCTGATTGGATTCATGAAGGTCTCCTCGCCGGGTGATGAAATGGACCGGCGCACGCTTGCCGGGATCGCGCTGCCGTGGACGTAATCTACGCGATGGCCCGCCCAAAGCGCGTAGGACATGGCCGCCTGCCGCGTTCCCGTGCATGAAACACCACACCACCATCGGACATAGACCCCGTGCTACGCTTACCGCATGTTCACACCTTCGCAAGCCGATGTTCGCCGGTTTTTCTGCTCTGTTTATGCCAAAGCCAGCTCAGGACAGGCGCTGGAAGCTATTGAAATCATAGCGAGTCAATGGATAGAAGAACATCCCGAATACCATGCCGACTTCGCCGATGCCGACGCAGCGCTGGAAAAAATGTACGACGTGGAGGCCGGCAAAACCAATCCGTTTTTGCACATTTCCATGCACCTGTCGATCAGCGAGCAGTGTTCTATCGACCAGCCGCGCGGCATCCGGCAGGCGGTCGAGTTGCTGACCGCACGGCGCAACTCGCTGCACGAGGCGCACCACGAAACCATGGACTGCCTGGGCCAGATGGTCTGGGAAAGCCAGCGCGCCGGTCGCCCGCCCGACGGCGCGGCCTATATCGACTGCGTGCAGCGCCACGCCACGCGGGACTGAGGCGGCTTGCCGCATGCGTTTGACCCATGAAAAAAGCCGCTGAATCAGCGGCTTTTTTGATGATGCGGCGGGGACTCAGCGCTTCAACCGGAACTCGCTCTGTGGCACAACCTTCAGGTCGCCTTCCACGGACGACAGGTACTTGGCCAACTGCTTGAGTTCGGCATTGCTGTACTGCTTGACCATGCCCGCCATGATGGCGTTGCCGCGACCCACTTTGGGGTTGTTCTCGAACTTGTAGGACTTCAGCGCCACAAACAGGTAGTCCGCATGCTGACCACCCAGTTTGGGGTAGCTGGGGTCAATCGGCTTGCTGAAATCGGCACCATGGCAGGACGCGCAATTGGCCTTGTTCAGCAAGGCAGCCACTTCAGGGCTGGGCGTTTTGGCGGTTCTGGCCACCGGGGCGGCATCTTGCGCCAAGCCGTGCTGGCTGTAATAAGCGGCCAGATCAGCGATGTCCTGGTCGTTCAGAGAATCGGCGATGCCGCGCATCGACGGGTGCTTGCGCTCACCCTTTTGATAAGCATGCAGGGCGGCAGAAATGTATTTGTCGCTTTGGCCCGAAATCATCGGCACCTTGTAGACCTCGGGGAAGCTGGCCTGGTAGCCCTTGATGCCATGGCAACCGATACACATGGCATTTTTTGCCTCGCCGGCCTTGGCATCACCCTTGATGTCTTGGGAATGGGCTGCAACCGTCACAAATGAGACAGCAACGGCAAATATCGTGGTGAACAGCTTATTCATTTTGCGCGCACAATCAGGTGAAAATTTGTTATATAAAACAGCCATCGATTATATCTGGGCCTGCTGCGGCAAAGTCCTGACCCCGCTCAATCACCGCAGATTCGCTTCTTCCCAAGCTCACTTCGCCATCCACCATGAAATTCCAAGGCTCCAAAAACTACGTCGCCACCCAGGATTTGATGCTTGCCGTCAATGCCTCCGCCACTCTCAAAAAGCCTCTGCTGGTCAAGGGCGAGCCCGGTACCGGCAAGACCATGCTGGCCGAGGAAGTGGCCGAAGCGCTGAAGCTGCCACTGTTGCAATGGCACATCAAATCCACCACCAAGGCGCAGCAAGGCCTGTATGAATACGACGCGGTGTCGCGCCTGCGCGACTCGCAACTCGGCGACGCCAAAGTCAAGGACATCCACAACTACATCATCAAAGGTGTGCTCTGGCAGGCCTTCACGGCCGATGAGCCGGTGGCGCTGCTGATTGACGAGATCGACAAGGCCGACATTGAATTCCCCAACGACTTGCTGCGCGAGATCGACCGGATGGAGTTTTACTGCTACGAGACCCGCGAGCTGATCAAGGCCAAACACCGGCCGCTGGTGTTCATCACCTCGAACAACGAAAAAGAACTGCCTGACGCGTTTTTGCGCCGCTGCTTCTTCCACTACATCAAGTTCCCCGATGCCGACACGATGAAACAAATCGTGGACGTGCATTTCCCCGGTCTGAAAAAAGAGTTGCTGGCCGCGGCCATGAAAACCTTTTACGACGTGCGCAACCTACCCGGCCTGAAGAAAAAACCGTCTACCAGTGAACTGCTGGACTGGCTCAAGCTGCTGGTGGCCGAAGACATCCCACTCGAAGCTTTGCAAAGCAAGGAAGACAAGGTGGCCGTGCCGCCGCTGGTCGGCGCGCTACTCAAAAACGAGCAGGACGTCACCTTGTTTGAAAAACTGGTGTTCATGCAGCGCCACAACCGCTAAAGCCATGGCTGCCGACACCCCCAAACTCCTGCTTGAAGGCCTGTCCGATGCTGTCGGTTTTGTCGGCGGGGCCTTGATCGGCTTCTGGCTGGGCCGTTTTTTCGGCTTCGATATTTTTGCGTCCGGTTATGGCAACAGCACCATCGCAGGCATCGTTTTGGTGGGCCTGGGCGGCGGCCTCGGTCTGCAAATAGCGCGGCGCTGGCGCCGTGCGCAAGAAAAAAAGCGGAGCAAAGACGCATGAGTTTTGTCCAAGCAGTCACACTTTCCGACCGGGGCGTGGAGCTGGTGCCCCTGGCGCTGCAACACGAAGCCGGCCTGCGCGCCGCGGCCGCTGACGGCGAGTTGTGGAATCTGCGCATCACCTCCGTGCCCGAGCCGGAACAGACACGCACCTACATCGAAGACGCCCTCGAGGGCCGTGAAGCCGGCCACCGTTTTGCCTTCGCCGTGCGCGACCAAGCCAGCGGCACCGTGCTGGGAACCAGCAGCTACCACGACATCTTGCCGGCCGTGAAACGTGTCGAGATTGGCTACACCTGGTACGCCGCCCGTTGCCAGCGCACCCATGTCAACACCACCTGCAAACTCCTGCTGCTGACGCATGCTTTTGAGACTCTGGGCAGCCACGTGGTCGGCTGGCGCACCGACAACTTCAACCACGCCTCACAACGCGCCATCGAACGCCTGGGCGCCAAAAAAGATGGCGTGATCCGCGGCAACGCCTTGCGGCGCGACGGCACCATTCGTGACACGGTGATGTACAGCCTGCGTTCCGGCGAATGGCCGGAGGTCAAGGCGCAGCTGCTGTATATGCTCGACAAGCCCCGCAAGTAATATGGCCCCCACGCTTTTCACTTCGTGTAATACGCTGCCCCTAAAGGGGGCTGTTTTCCCTTGGGGCGGCCCGGCGGAAAAACTCAGCGGAAAATAACACCATGCTGATCGACTTTTTCTACACACTGCGTTCCGCCAAGCTGCCGGTCTCCGTCAAGGAATACCTGATGCTGCTCGAAGCGCTGCAGGCCGGTGTGGTCGGGCCCAACAGCGGCAAGCTGGACGGCGAGATGGGCGAAGGCGCCTACAAGATCGACGATTTCTACTACCTGAGCCGCACGGTGCTGGTGAAGGACGAAAAACACTACGACAAGTTCGACCGCGCCTTTGCGGCCTACTTCAAGGGTGTGGAGATGATTGCCGACTTCACCAAGGACATTCCGCTGGAGTGGCTGCGGAAAAATCTGGAGTTGGAGCTCAGCCCCGAAGACAAGGCCAAGATCGAAAAGATGGGCTGGGACGAGCTCATGGAAACGCTGAAAAAGCGGTTTGAAGAGCAAAAAGAACGCCACGAAGGCGGCAGCAAGTGGATAGGCACGGGCGGCACCTCGCCGTTTGGCGCCAACGGCTTCAACCCGCAAGGCATACGCATAGGCCAGGAAAAAAGCCGCAACAAAAGCGCGGTCAAGGTCTGGGACCAGCGTGCCTACAAAGACTACGACGACACGCAGGAGTTGGGCACGCGCAACATCAAGGTGGCGCTGCGCCGCCTGCGCAAGTTTGCCCGTGAAGGCCATGTCGAAGAACTGGACCTGGACGACACCATCAAGTCCACCGCGGCCAATGCCGGCTGGCTCGACATCAAGATGGTGCCGGAGCGCCACAACAACGTCAAAGTGCTGCTGCTGATGGACGTGGGCGGCACCATGGACGAACACATCAGCCGCGTCGAAGAGTTGTTCTCGGCCACCAAGACCGAGTTCAAACACATCGAGTTTTATTACTTCCACAACTGTGTTTATGACTTCATGTGGAAGAACAACCGCCGCCGTTTCAGCGAAAAGTTTCCGACCTGGGACATCATTCGCAAATACAACAAGGATTACAAGCTGATCTTTGTCGGCGACGCGACCATGAGCCCCTATGAAATCCTGCAGCCGGGCGGCAGTGTCGAATACAACAACGAGGAAGCTGGCGCGGAATGGATGCAGCGGCTGACCAACGCCTTCCCGAAATTCGTCTGGATCAACCCCGAGCCGCAAGGCGTCTGGCAATACCGCCAGAGCATCAGCGTGATCCAGCAACTGGTCAACCAGCGCATGTACCCGCTGACCATCAAGGGACTTGAAGAGGCGATGCGCCTGCTGTCGAAGTAGCGCTCAAGTAAACTGGAAAGGTGACCCCTTCCAGCATTTACCGCGCCTGGAGAGCGGCAGGCGCGGCATCGATTGCCGCTCTCGCCCTTTTCCTCCTGGCTTCTGCCGCCGCAGCGCAAACAGTCGCGCCTGCCCCGCCGGTGACCGCCACCACGCTCGCCCCTTCTGGTGCAGCCCAGACCGCACCGCCCCCCGAGCCGCCACCCGCCAGCGTGACCCTGCCGCCCACACCGGAAGGATCGGTCGGGCCGACCGACGCCGGCAGCGACGTCACGGCCTTCGATATCCGCATCGAGGCGCCGCCCGAGTTGCAAGGCATGCTGGAGCGCCACCTCCAGCTGCAGCGCTACCGCGCGGTCACCGACCTCGACGACGCCGAGCTGGCCCGACTGGTGGTGCTGGCGGAAGGTGACGTGCGCAACCTGGTCGGCACCCTGGGTTACTTCAGCCCCGACATCCGCATCACCCGCAGCGCGCCAGCCAACCAGCGGCCAACCATCGTGGTGACGGTTGTGCCCGGCGAAGCCACCCAGATCGCCAAGGTCGGCATGGCCTTCATGGGCGACATTGGCGATTCCCCGGACCCGCAGGCGCAATCCCAGCGCACATCCATCGAGCGCAACTGGCGCCTGCCGGTCGGTCGGCGTTTCACGCAGGACGCCTGGGACAGCGCAAAAACCCAGGCCCTGCGCGAACTGGTGGCCAAGCGTTATCCGGCGGGCGACATTTCCTACAGCCTGGCCGACGTGGATGCGCCCGCGCGCAGCGCCCAATTGAGCCTGACACTCAACTCGGGGCCACTCTACCGTTTGGGGCCGCTGCAGGTCAGCGGCGTCGAGCGTTACGACCCGTTGCTGGTGCAGCGCCTGGCGCAGCTCACACCCGGCGACGTCTACGACCAACGCCAGCTGACGGACGCGCAGCAACGCCTGGCCGCCAGCGGCTACTTTGACTCTGTCTCTATTTTTGTGGACCCCAAGAGCGACCCCGCCGCCGCCCCCGTACAGGTGCAGGTGCGTGAAGCCAAGTTGCAAAAAATCGTTCTCGGTGTGGGTCTGACCACCGACAGCGGGCCACGCGCCTCCATAGAACACACCCACAACAATGTGTCGGGCCTCAACTGGCGCGCCACGACCAAACTCCAGCTGGAGCGCAAATCGCCGTTTGCGCAAACCGAGTGGACCACCATTCCCGACGCAGACAACTGGCGCTGGGTGGCCCTGGGCCGCGCCGAACGGCTGGACGACGGCGCCCTCATCACACGGGCGCAGCGCCTGCGCGTCGGGCGGGCGCAAAACACCCAGAACATCGACCGCAACTTCTACCTGCAATACGACCGCGCGAGCATCCAGGGCAGCGGCGTCAACTCAACGACCGACGTGGGCACTGGCGACGGCTCGGCAATCACCGCCAACTTCGCCTGGGCCGGCCGTTATTTCGACAGCCTGCCGTTTCCGCGCCGAGGTTATGGCATCGGGATCGAGTTCGGCGCCGGCACCACCCTGGGCACGCACCGCTACCCCTTCACGCGCACCAACGCGCGCTGGATGGGCATTTTGCCGCTGCAGCGCGACCGCATTGCGCTACGCGCCGAAGTTGGTGCCGTGTTGGCCAGCGATGAGGCGCGTGTTCCGGCCACGCAGCTCTTTCGCACGGGCGGCGACACCACTGTGCGTGGTTATGGTCTGCGTGACATCGGCATCACCCTGCCCGGCGGGGTGGTTGGACCGGGGCGCTACATGGCCGTGGCGAGCGCCGAATGGCAACGCCCCATCATGAAAGACGGACTGCCCACCGACTGGGAAAACACCGTGTTCATCGACGCCGGCAACGTCGCCGACAAGGCCGCCGACCTGCGCAACCAGGTCGCGGTCGGTGTGGGTACCGGCGTGCGCTGGAAAAGCCCCATCGGTCCCCTGCAAATCGACCTGGCCTACGGCGTCCGTCCCAAAAAATTCCGGCTGCACATGAACGTGGGGTTTGTGTTCTAAATGAAAAAGCCTCCTCCCCTCGCCACAACCCGCGCAAGCGACCCGCCACGCCGCCCGCGTTGGCGTCGTGCCATCCTCGCGGTTCTGGGCACCGTGGTGCTGGTGCCGGCCGGCTTGCTGGGCGCCGCCTGGTGGTGGTCGGGTACCGAAGGCTCGCTCGCCACTGCCCTGGCTTGGGCCGCCCGCTCGCAGCCTCTGGTTGTTGAACAGGTCAGCGGCGCGCTGCGCACAGGCGGTCGCGTGGGCCGTCTGCACTGGCAGGACACCGCCGGCTTGCGCGTGACGGCCACCGACGTCGTGCTGGCCTGGCATGCGCGATCGCTGTTGTCGGGACGCCTGACGCTGGCACGTTTTTCGGCCGCCTTGCTGCGTATTGACGACCAGCGTCCAGCCACGGCACCGTCCGGGCCGCCGCCGTCGTTGCGTCTTCCCCTGCCCATCACACTCGATACGTTTTCCGCCGACCGCATCGAATGGGTCGGCCCGCCGGCGGTGGAGGTCATCGGTCTGCGCGGGCGTTATGCCTACAGCGGCAGCGAACACCAGTTGGACCTGGCCAACGTGCAAGTGGCTGGCGGCCGCTACCAGGGCCGGGTTCGCATCGCGTCTAGCGGCGACATGGCCGTTGACGCCCAACTGTCCGGTGCGCTGGAAGCCGACGTGCCCGGCAGCACCACCCGCCTGCCCCTGGCCCTGGAGGCCACGGCCAAAGGCCCGCTGGCCGAGCTGCAGGTGGCGGCCGCACTCCGCATCGACGGCGCCGCCGCGCCAGGACTGCGGCCCGAGGCCCAGGCCACGGCACGCGTGATGCCCTGGGCGGTGCAGCCGTTGCCAGAGGCCCAAGCCACGTTTCGCGACCTCAATGCCGCCATGTTCTGGCCCGACGCACCCCGCACACAACTGACCGGCAACGCCAGCGTGAAACCCGGCAGCACCGACACCTGGCAAATCACCGCCGCTCTGCGCAATGCCCTGCCCGGCCCCTGGGACCAGCAGCAGCTGCCGTTGGCGCAGTTGCAGGCGAGCGGCGAATGGCGTGGCAGCCAGGTCTTGCTGCAGTCCCTCGACGCGCAACTGGGCGGCGGCCGCTTGCAGGCCAGCGGGCAATGGATGGCAGGCACGTCGTCGGCCACAGCGGCCAGTGGCTGGAAAGTGGATGCCAACTTTCAGGGTATCAACGCGGCAGCGCTCCATACACAGTTGGCCCCGCAAGCTGTCACCGGTACGGCCGCGGCAAGCAGCAACGGCGACGCTATCATTTTCGACACCAAGCTGCAGGCCGCTGCCGACACCCGCCCCCAAAACAAGCCCCTCGCGCAGCTGCGCCTGCGTGACCTGCTGGCCCGAGGCACCTGGCATCCCCGGCAAGCGGGCGGCACGCTGGATCTCGCAGCATTGCAACTGCGCACCACCGATGCCGAGCTCAATGCCTCCGGCCAGTTCCAGCCCAAGGCGCAGGGCGGCAAGGGTCAGCTGAAGTTCACCGCCCCCGGCCTGCAGGCCAGCGTACAAGGCGAGTTGCACCCCACCCGCGGCGCTGGCCAGCTGACCCTGCAGGCAGGCGACGCCAACCAGGCCTTGCGCTGGCTGCGCACCCTGCCCGGCCTGGGTGCGATGCTGAAAACAGCCGATACGCAAGGCCAGGGGGACGTGCGCGTGGACTGGCAAGGCGGCTGGAAGGATCCCCAACTCAACGCAAAACTGACGCTGCCCTCGCTGGACTGGGCCAACACGGCAGCCGGCAGCACGCCAGCACCTGCGCTGAAACTACGCGCCGTACAGGCCAGTCTCAACGGGCGCCTGAGCCAGGCCCAGTTAGCGCTGCAGGGACGCGCCGAAAGTGGTACACGGCGTTTCGGATTAAGCCTGGCGGCTGAAGGTGGTGCGGCGGGCGCAGCGCGCAACTCACCTTGGTCGGTCACGGCCTGGCAGGCGCTGGTCAAACAACTCAAGCTGTCGGTGGAAGACCCGGCGCTGGGCGCTGGCGCCTGGCGCATCGAGTCTCAGCGCGACTTCACACTGCGCGCTTCGGCGGCAACCTTCGAGGCCGGCGCCGGACAAGCCTTGCTGATCGCCCCCACGTCCGCTGGCAGCGCAGCGCCCTCACAAGCCGTGCTGGCCTGGCAACCGGCGCGCTGGCGCCCCGGCGAAATCACCACCGCCGGCACGCTCAAGGGTTTGCCGCTGGCCTGGATCGAATTACTCGCCGGCCCGCAACTGGCGGGCGCGGGCCTGGCCGGCAACCTGGTGTTTGACGGCGAGTGGGACGCTTTGATCGGCCCGACCCTGCGCCTCAACGCCGTGCTGGCACGCAGCAGCGGCGACCTCACCGTCCAGGCCGAAGACGGCCAGGGCACGGCCAGCCGTGTGGCGGCCGGCATTCGCGATGCACGCCTGACGCTGCGCAGCGAAGGCGAGGCCGTGACCCTGGCCTTGCGCTGGGACAGCGAACGTGCCGGCAACGCCGAAGGCCAGTTGCGCACCCGCTTGCAGCGAGCGGCGCCGCCCACGGCCAAAGCGCCACCAGGCCAGGGCGGCTGGACCTGGCCCGCCGACGCACCCCTCAACGGCCAGTTGCGCGCCCAGTTACCGCGCATAGGCGCGTGGTCGGTGCTGGCGCCGCCGGGCTGGCGCTTGCGCGGCTCACTGGGTACCAGCCTGACGTTTTCCGGCACACGCAGCGCGCCGCATTTGGCGGGCGAGCTACGCGCCGACGACCTGGCGCTGCGCTCGGTGGTCGACGGCATCGAATTCGGCAACGGCCGGCTGCGCGCCACGCTGGACGGCACCCGCATGCGCATCAGCGAGTTCACGCTGCAAGGTGCGGGCGACAAAGGCACGGGTGGCCTGCTCACCGCGCAGGGCGAGGCCGGCTGGGTCAACGGCAAGCCGCTGGTGACACTCAGCGCCCGGCTCGACAAGCTGCGCGCCAGCATACGCACCGACAGGCAGCTGACGGCGTCGGGCCAGTTGCAGACCCGCCTCAACGACCAACTGATGGAAGTCACCGGCGCCTTGCGTGTGGACCAGGCGCGTATCCTGCTGCCCGACGAAGGCCGGCCCGAGCTGGGCAGCGACGTGCTGGTGCGTAATGTCGGTGGCGCCGCTTTGGGCAAACAGGCCCCCGCCCAAGCCGCCCCCACCGCCGAAGCCCGCCCGGACCCGCGCAAAGTGAGAATCGCGGTGGACCTGGACCTGGGCAACGACTTCCGCATCGAGGGCAAAGGCCTGGACACCCGCGTGCGCGGCACCCTGGCGCTGTCCGGTGAATCGCTCACCGCGCCGCGGCTGGTCGGCACCGTGCGCACCGTCGGCGGACAATACCGCGCCTATGGCCAGCGCCTTGACGTCGAGCAGGGCGTGCTGCGATTTACCGGCCCCATCGACAACCCCGCGCTGGACATTCTGGCTGTGCGACCCAACATGACACAGCGTGTGGGTGTGCAGATCATTGGCACCGCCCTGCTGCCCACCGTGCGCCTGTACGCCCAGCCCGAGATGTCCGATTCGGAAAAATTGTCCTGGCTGGTGCTAGGCCACGCCGGCGCCAGCGGCGGCGCTGAAGCCGCCTTGCTGCAACAGGCGGCGCTTGCCCTGCTCGGCAGCAAAAGCGGCAGCCCCTCCGGTGGGCTGGCCAGCGCGTTCGGGCTGGACGAATTGTCCTTCGGCAGCGGTGAAAACAGCGCCAGCGGCGGCGCCATCACCCTGGGCAAACGCTTCTCGCGCAACTTCTACGCCGCTTACGAACGCAGCCTGTCGGGCGCCTTCGGCACGCTGTTCGTGTTTTACGACCTGTCCAAACGTTTTACCGTGCGGGCACAAGCGGGCGACCAAGCGGCGGTGGACCTGATCTACACCTTCTCTTACGACTGAAGGGCTTGGCTAGCGAGGGAGTGATTCAAGCGCCAACCTGCCTAAGGGCTAAACCGTGTGGCTGATCGCGTTGAATAAAAGATGGTGCCCTTGGCAGGAATCGGACCTGCGACCTATCCCTTAGGAGGGGATCGCTCTATCCACTGAGCTACAAAGGCAGACGCGTAGTTTACCAAGGCGGGCGACGGGGTGCGGCCCCCATGCACATGCGCCTGGCTCGTCCAGGTCGCGAAATCCGAAACCGCACGGGCGGAGCCGCTTTCTGGTCATCAGCGGGCCCCTAAAAATAGCTATCTTTTTAATAGCTGCTTACGCCTGCCACATAAGGGCCGGAGGCCTGAAAAACCTGCAAAACGGCGTTTCCGGCTCGCGTCCCGCCGCAGCGTGGCATCCTCATGACAAGACCTCCGGCCCGAAGGCCAGCCCGTCGAGCTTGTCGGGATTGCGCATGATGTAGATATTCGTGGCCTGGCCTTCGTCGTTGTAGGCGAAGGTAATGGCCGTTACGATCTCGCCGTTCATGCGCAGCTGTATGGCGCGGCCGCCATTGATCTCGCAGGGCTGCCATTCGTAGGCGGCCCAGTAACGGCCCAGCTGACCGGCGATGAGGGCGAGCACGCTGCCCTTGCCCTGTATGACGCCCTCGATGGACGCAACCTTGCCGCCACTGTCGGCGCAGAGGGCAATGTCTTCAGAAAGCAGGTTGGCCAGGGAGTCCGTGCTGCCGGCGGTGATGGCTTCGCGAAAAGCGTCCAGCAGGCCGTTCTGCACCTGCGGTGCGGTGACGTGCCGTACCTTGTCCTGCGCGATGCTGGCATGGGCACGCGAGACCAGCTTGCGGCATGCGGCCTCTTCGATACCCAGCATGCCGGCCACCTCCGGGTAAGGCGTGTCGAAAATCTCGCGCAGCAGGTAGGCCGCACGTTCTTTGGGCGTCAGGCGCTCCAGCAACAGCAGGAAAGCGGTGTTGAGCGACGAGACCAGCAACGCGTGCGTTTCGGGCGTATCGCCGATGCTGGTCTGGATCGGCTCGGGCAACCAGGTGCCGATGTAGTCGACGCGGCTGCGCTGCGCGTCCCGCAGCATGTCGATGCAGTGCCGCGTGCAGAGGGTGGTGAGCCAGGCGGCCGGCGTGTCTATGGCCGCGTGGTCAGCGCCCTGCCACTTCAGGAAGGTGTCCTGTACAGCGTCTTCCGCATCGGCGCGCGAGCCCAGGATGCGGTAGGCCAAGCCAAACAGGTGGCGGCGCCGTTCCTCAAAGATGGTCGTGGTGTCAGCGCCGGGCATGGGTTCAGTGTCCTGAAATCTGGATGCGGTTCCAGAGGTTGATCATGGCAATGGTACTGGTCAAAACGCTGATCTCCTTGTCGCTGAAAACAGCGCGCAGCCGGGCACGCAGCGGGGCGTAGTCGGTTTTGGGGTCCAGCACGGTCAAGGCCTCGGTCCAGGCCAGAGCGGCTTTCTCGGCCTCACTGAAGTCGCTGACATGCGTCCAGACAACCAGCCGGTCCAGCCTGTCGTTGCTTTCCCCGTCTTGCCGGGCTTCGCGTGTATGCATCTTGACGCAAAACGCGCAGCCGTTGATCTGCGATGCCCGTAAATGAACCAGGTGGTGAATGGTCTTGCTGAAACCGTGGCGGTCCACGGTCTCACGCACGTTGATCAGGGACTGAAAGACATCGGGAATGGTGAGGTCGTGGCGGACGGGGGCTGTGGTCGTGCTCATGGTGTTTCCTTTAAAAGTTGGAGGTGACACCGTATTGACGATTCAGCTTGGCCATTTGTGACGCGTGCCCCCCAAAAAACCTGAATCAACCCTGATTCAGGCCCTGGGAGTACGGCAGCTTGCGCTGTTTGACCCGGCTCGGGCACGATCAGTCGCTATATATTTAATAGCTTCTTGCGCCCGCCCGATATGGGATAGAGCCTCAAAAGGCTTGTAAATACCAGCCCCTCACCGCATCACCAGGCCACCATCCACAAACAGCGTCTGCCCGGTCATGAAGCCGCTCCAGTCGGAGGCGAGGAACAAGACCGGTCCGGCCACGTCCTCGGGCGTGGCGATGCGGCGCAGCGGGGTCTGGGCGATGAGCATGTCCCTGACTTCTTCCTTGGTCTGCTGACTGGCCGCCGTGGGGTAGACCAGGCCGGGGGCCACGCAGTTGACGCGTATGCCCAGCGGGCCCAGTTCGGCCGCCAGGTTGCGGCTGAAGCCGATCAGCGCGGACTTGGCGGTGGTGTAGTCGTGGTAGGGCACGCTGGGGCGTTCCACCAAGTCACTGGCCAGGTTGATGATGGCGCCCTGGCTGCGTTTTTTGAAATGTGGCAGCACCGCCTGACAGACATTGAAGGTGGCGCGCACGGCGCCGTCCAACTGCTGCTGGTAATCCGCCCAGTCCAACTCCCAGAACAGCTTGCGCTGCTCGGGATCAAAGCTGTAGGCCGCAAAGGCGTTGTTGACCAACACGTCGATGCGGCCGGTCTCGGCCAGCACCTGCGCCACCAGGGTGTTGACGGCAGCGGCGTCGCTGACATCCGCCTGCAGCGCCCAGGCGTCACCGCCCAGTTGTTGGCAGTCGGCCACCACAGCCTCGGCTGCGGCTGCGTTCTGCAGGTAATTGACAACCACCAATGCGCCTTCGGCAGCGAAGGCCCGCGCGATGGCAGCACCTATGCCCCGGCCGGCGCCGGTGACCAGCACAACTTTGCCTTTGAATTTCATGGTGTGGCCCGTCCTGCTTATTTTGGCGGTAGCAGGTCTTGCATGATCACGTCCGAGGCCTTGACGTCGCGCTGGATCAAGCCCAGCTTTTTGTAGCTGTCGGCGGCTTTCTGAAACATGGCCATGTCCAAGGCCCCCAGGCCACGCGCCTGCGTGGTGGCCGACACGCTGGCGAGGTTGCGCAGTTGAATCACCTCGCGGTTGATCGCCGGGTTCTTGCCGTCGATGGCGCGCTTGGCAGCCAGTGCCGCAGCCTCGTCGGGGTTGGCGATCATCCAGGCCATGCTGTCGCGGTAGCCGGCCAGGAACCGTTTGAGCACGTCTTTTTTGGCCTGGTATGTCGCCTCCGTCACCACAAACAGGTCGCTCGAAATATTCAAATGATCACGCACCGCCATGACATGGACCTCACCCAGGCCTTTTTGCCGGCCGACCAGCAGGCCGGTGTCGGTGGCGGCGGTGGCATCGACCTGGCCCTGCATCAGCGGCGCGAAGTTGAGCAGGCCGGTCACCACGATGGTGACGTCGGCTTCGGTCAGGCCGGCTTGTTGCAGCAGCACCAGCAGGTTTTGCCGCGTACCGCTGGACAGGCTGTAGACACCGATCTTCTTGCCTTTGAGGTCGGCCGGTTGGGTGATGTTGCTGCCTTTGAGCGAGACCACGTTGAACACGTTTTGCGGGTAAATGTCATAAATCGCGCGCAGCTTCTCGCCCTTGTCCAGCGCGGCAAAAAAGGAGCCCGGGTCGGTAAAGGCCACGGTGGCCTGGCCGGTCAGCATGTTGCGGATCGCGTCGCCGCCGCCGGCGCCCGGCACGTAGCCGAGGTCTATGCCTTTGGCCTTGAAGAAACCCTTGTCTTCCTCGACCAGCAGGTTGGTGATCTCGGTGATGGGCTGGCTCCAGCCGGCCACGACAACTTTGTCGGCGGCCTGTGCCATGCCGCAGGCCAGCAAAGCCGTGGCGGCCGCGGCGCGAAGAAGAGAGGTGATGCGCTTCATGTTTGAGTCCTTGTCTGATTTTTTAAATGAGGCCAGAGCAGCAACCGCTCCAGGCCGATGGCCAATTGATAAACGAGCAAACCCAGCACGGTGATGAGCAGCAGCACGGCAAACATCAGGGGTGTGTCCATCATTCCCTGCGAGGCAATGATCAGCGCACCCAGACCTTTGCTGCCGCCAATAAATTCGCCCACCACCGCGCCCACGAGGGCCAGCACCACCGCCACGCGAAAGCCGGCCAGGATGACCGGCAGGCCCGAAGGAATCTTCAGGCGCAGCAGGGTTTGCAGGCGGGTGGCGCCCAGCATGCGAAACAGCTCCAGTTTGCGCGGGTCCACCTGCTGCAGGCCGGTGAGCATGTTTTCCATCAGGGGAAAGAAGCAGATCAGCGCCGTGATCACCACGGTCGAGGTCATGCCAAAGCCAAACCAGACGATGAACAGCGGTGCCAGCGCCAGCTTGGGCACCACCTGGCTCACCACCACATAGGGAAACAGCAGGCGCCGCAGAAAGGCCGACTCACCCATCACGATGCCGCCCAGCAAACCTGCGGCAGTCCCGATGGCCAGACCGAGCAACAACTCGCTGCCGGTGTGGAGCAGGTGTGGCCAGAAATAACCGCTGCGAAGGCCGGTCCACAAGGCATCCCAGATCACCGACGGGGCCGGCAACACCAGGGCCGACAGGCGGGAGCCGCGCGCCAGCAGTTCCCAGGCCAGCACCAGGGCGACAAACAGCGCCCCGCTCGCCAGACGACTCAGGCGCTGACTCAACATGACACCAGCCCATCCATCGCATGGCGCACCCGGGCGCACAGGGTGTTGAAGGCCGCGCCGTAGCGCAGGTCGTGATGACGCGGCCAGGGGAGATCAACCGGCAGGTCTTCGGTGATTTTCCCCTCGCTCATCACGGCCACCCGGTCGGCCAGGTAGACCGCTTCGGTGATGTCATGCGTCACGAAAAATACCGTGGTGTGTGCCAGGCGGCAGATGCTCAGGAGGTCGTCCTGCAGCTCTTCACGCGTGATCGCGTCCAGGGCGGCGAAAGGCTCGTCCAGCAGCAAGAGCGAAGGCGCCAGCAGCAGCGCACGGGCGATGGCCACCCGGCTTTGCTGGCCACCCGACAGTTCGGTCGGAAACCGTTCGCCAAAACCGGACAGCCCCATGAGGGACAGCAGCTCGTCGGCACGCGTCCGATCGGCCGGCAGGGGTTTGCGTTGCAAGGTGACCGGCAGCAACACGTTGTCCATCACCGTCTTCCATTCCAACAAGGTCGGCGCCTGGAAGACAAAGCCCAGCTGGCTACCCGGCTTGCACAGCGCCTGCCCGTCCACGCTGATCTGTCCGGCATCCGGCCGCAACAGGCCCGCCGCCAGCTTGAGCAGCGTGGTCTTGCCGCAGCCGCTGCGGCCGACCAGGCTGTGCACCTCGCCGCGCGCAATCTGCCAGTCCACCTGGCTCACCACATTCGGGTAAGCCGGGTAGCTGTAACTCACCGCACGCATGTCGAGAAAAGTCATGGCGGCCCTAGTCGACATAAGGCGCGAAGGTTTCCGAGGCGGCTTCCGCCGATACCTCGACGTCCACCATCTGCACCAGATCCAGCAGGCTGAAGCGCCCGTCATGGTGCCAACCGGCCTCGGGCGAGCTCATCTGGCCCAGCGCGCAGATACGTGTCACGCCAGCGCGGCCGAGTTGTTCGGCCAGTGCAAACAGCTCGCGCGGCGCGGCAGCCACACCCACGGTTTGCAGGAAAGCCCGGTGCGGTGCCAGCAGCGGGAGCACGTCGGCCAGCTGGTCCACCGCCACCACCCGTATGCTGCGGTTCAGCGCGCTGGGGGCCAGCGGCTGCAAGCTGTTGTTGTAGACCACGGTCCAGTCGCCCTCCCCCGCCACATCCGGGCCCTCTGGCGACAGGCTCACGAATTCTTCCGCCTGGCGCCAGCCGGCGAGGTCGGACGCTTCGGACAAGCTCAGGGTGCGCCGTGGGTATTTCTTTTCAAAGGCCGAGAGTTCATGCGCGAGATAACGCGAAAATTCATCGGGGCTGATTTTTCCGCCACGCTCCACGTAAAACACATGCGGCGAATAACAGCCTTGCTGGTCGTAACGCATCACGTCGTAAGCGGCCTGCTGGGCGGTCTTGATGGCCTTGCGCGCATCCAGCGCCTGCCTGGCGACGATGCCAAAACTGAGCTTGTGGCCGAAGGGCAGAAACCGCGTGCTGATGGGCACCTGGCGCCGCAGCTGTTCCAGCGCGGTGTTGCCGCCGTAGGCCAACACCAGATCGGCGTGTTTGAAAAATAAGCTCTCACGTGCCTCGTCCCCGCCTTTCCACCAGACCACCGCCAGGCAGTCGGCCAGCCCCGGATTCACTTCGACCAGCAACTGCGCCATCCAACCGGCCAGCAGCGGCTCGGCACTGGCCACCTTGCCCACCGTGCCCGACTTGACCAGCAGGCCGGAGATCAAACTCCAGAGGCACAGGCCGGGCACATTGCCGGCCCAGACATGCACCGCCACATCGGCACCGAAGGCTTTGGAAAAGCCGCCCTTGGCGCGCGGCGCAAAGTCGTCCAGCAGCTGCGGGTTGCCGAAGTCTTCGACCAGGAAACGCTGGAGCTGCGGCTTGCGGAATGTTTTCAGGTAACCCGTGAGGCCGAGACGCACCATGTCAGCGTCGTAACCCGTCACCAGCGGCAACAAGGTGTTGGCCTTTTGCCGCCAGGGGTCTTGCGGGTCCAGCAAACGTGCGATGGCGCGGTCGATGATGTCAATGATTTGCGCCACCGTCAGCGACTTCAAATACGAACGGCTGGCACTCCGCACCCGCGCCATCAGGGCCACCGTCTGTTCTTGCGTCAGGACGGGAACCGCGACCTCCAGCGTGTCGTGTTTGCCCTCGAATCTCAGCGTCTGCCACAACACGTCCCCGGCTTGCAGGCCCGGCAGGTAGCCAGCGGTTTCGCGCAGCAGTGTCATGCCGTGGCCGCCTGCAAAAACGCCTGCACCGCCAGCGAACAACCCTTGGCCGCGCTGCCCTCTGCACGCCCCAACAGCAAAAAGCCGCCGTCCACCGCGACCCCCACGTCCTCGGTCAGGAGGGTGGTGACGGAATTGAAATTGGCCAGGTCGCAGTGCGCCAGAATGCCCTGCTCGCCGCGCGGCAGTTCCTCGCCGCTCAGGGGTTCGACCACGCGGGTGCGAATCCAGTGCGGACCGGATTTGACCGACGGCAGCACGGCGTTGCCCGCGTCGTAAAACTGCGTGCTCAGTTCGGTCATGCCGTACATGTTGATGCACTGGCTGGCGGCGATGCCCAGCACGCCAGAAAGCTGCGCATAAAAATCCGGCATGGACAGCTCGCGCGACTGGCCCTTGAAGCCGCCGGTGTCCAGCACACGGCTGCCCGGCGGCAGGACAAAGGTTTTGCCCAGGCGCTGCAACTCATCCAGCAGGTGCACAAAGCTGTAGCTCGCACCCAGCAGCGCATAAGGCTCGCCGCTCTGCTGTGCATTTTCCAGCTCGGCGATCAGGCGCGTGTGGTCCAGGCCGTCTTGCGTCAGCAGGTAGTGGCTGCCGTCCGTGCCGAACTCACGCAGCGCGAGCGCCAGGTAGTGGGCCAGCGAAGAATTCGGCAACAAGCTTTCATCCGGGAACAAAAGGCCCATGCGGATTTTTTGATCGCTGCCGTGCATGAAACGTTGCCGGAAATTGCGGATCATGGAGTCGTCATACACCGCCAGTGTCGGGTGATGGTGTTTGCCCTTGACCTCGGCCTGCGTGGTGCCGCTGGTCATGAAGGTGCGCTCGGCCTGCTCCGCAGGGATGCAGCTCAGGGTCAGCGCCTTGAACGCACTGATGGGCACGGCCGGGATGTCGCGCCAGCTTTTGACGGTGCGTAGGGTTTTGCCGCGTTGCTGGCAAAAGCGCTGGAAAGGCAGGTTGTTCTGGTATTGATGGGCGAACAACGCGAGGGCCTGTGACTCAAACGCGTCTTCTGACGGGTGGTCGGCGGCCAGGTAGGCCTGCAGGTCAGCGATCAAAGGAGAAGAAGCCATGCGTCACACTTTCGGTTGCCTGTTGAAAAACAAGTGCTCCGAAAGATGTGCCACGCCCACTGGGGGTGTCTGGCAGCTCTCCTTACGTCGGTATGAACCGATTCAAGTTCGCGGGTTTGGTTCTGACCATCTCAGCCACCCTTGCTGTCACCAGCAAGGCTGCACCCCGGAGCAGGTCAAATTCTAGCGGAATGCGGCCGGCGCGGCCAAACGGCGCATCCCAGGCAGATGCCAGCAGGGTCAAGCGTATGTGGCCCCCGCCACAGACACCGGCGGGTGGCGGAGGCACATGGATCGCTACCCTATTGATAGCTGTTTGCGCCCGCTGGATAAGGGCTGGTGGCCTGAAATGCTTGTAAAAATAGCCGGCCGACCTGTTGTCACCCGCAACATCAAAACCGCTGTCGCGATTGGCCGCCGGGTCCACCGCCAGCGCGCCTGACCAAAACCCTAGTGGTACAGCGCCTCGATCTCGGCCGCGTAGGTCTTGTAGATGCTGGAGCGCCGCACCTTCATGGTGGCGGTGACTTCGCCATCGTCGTGGTCCAGTTCCTTGGTCAACAAATGAAACTTGCGGATTTGCGACACCTGGGCCAGGCGCTGGTTGCCCTCGCCAATCGCGGCATCAATCAGTTGACGCACCTGCGGCAGCTCGACCAGCGAACGAAAGTGGGTGAAGGCAATACGCTGGGCCTCGGCCCATTTGCCCACGGTCTCGTAGTCAATCATCACCAGCGCACCAACAAACTTGCGCCCCTCGGCCACGATCACACATTCCTTGATGTAAGGACTGCCCTTCATGGTGTTTTCGATCTCGGACGGTGTGAGGTTTTTGCCGCCCGCGGTGATCATGATGTCTTTCAGGCGGTCCACGATCTTGAGCTGGCCGCGCTCCTCGCGCACCACATCACCGGTATGCAGCCAGCCGTCCCGAATGCTGTCGGCCGTGGCCTCGGGATTTTTGTAATAACCGGCAAACACCATGTCGCCGCGTAATTGCAGTTCGCCCTGTTCGCCAATGCGATGCTCCACACCCAAGATGGGGATGCCCACCGTGCCAATCACCACGTCACGCGGATCATGACCCAGCACCATGCCGGTGGATTCGGTCAAGCCGTAGACCTCGATCAGCGGAACACCCAACACGCGGAAGAAGCGCACCACGTCGGGCGGAATCGGCGCCGCACCGGTCAGGGCGATACGCACCTGGCGCAGGCCGATGAAGTTTTGCAAGGCGCGAAAGATCGCCCAGTAGCTGACCCCGAAGGTGAACCTGTCGGCCAGGCTCCAGGCGCTGCGCGGCTTCTCGGCCAGCGGCTGGCAGGCGGCATACGCCGTGTCGAACAACTTGCGGCGCAGGCCGCCGGTTTCCTGCAGCTTGATGCTGATGCTGGCGTGTAATTTTTCCCAGATGCGCGGCACACCGAGAAACAAGGTGGGCGCAATTTCCCGCAGATCTTCCTGCACCGTGCGTATGGATTCGCCGAAGTGGACCTGGGCGCCGGTGTACATGGGCACAAAGGTCGTCAACATCTGTTCGGCCACATGGCACAGCGGCAGGTAGGACAGGTGCGTGGTCTGGTCCGTGATGCCCAGGCGCTCGAGGATGCCGGGCACCACGCCGCGGATATTGCGGTAGGAAATCATCGCGCCCTTGGGTTTGCCCGTGGAGCCCGAGGTGTAAATCATCAGGCCTATGTCGTCCAGTTTCTGGCGCGCCAGGGCGGCGTCGATCAGCGCGGGCTGGCCGGCCGCGGCGCCGGCTTTTTCGACTTCGTCAAAGCTCACGATCAGGCCACGCAGCTCGGGCGCAAAGCTGCGCAGCCCCTTGGTTTCCATGACCACAATCTTGCGCAGGCGCGGCAACTGGTCCAGCGCTTCGAGCACCTTGTCGGTCTGCTCCTGGTCTTCGCAGACCATGATTTCAATGTCGGCGTGGGCGACCACATAAGCCACCTCGGGCGACGGGCTGGTGGGGTAGACCCCCACCGCTACGGCGCCTATCAGGCCCGCGCCCATCTGCGCCAGCACCCATTCAATGCGGTTCTCGGACAACACCCCCACATGGCCACCGTCGGACAGACCCAGGCCGCGCAGGCCCAGGCCGAAATGGCCGGCGCGCCGGTAATAACAGTCCCAGGTGAACGGTTTCCAGATGCCGAAGTCTTTTTGCCGGATGGCAATACGCTCGGGCATGGCCCGTGCGCGTTCGCGCAGCATCTGTGGGAGCGTCAATTCGGGAAGCTTCATGACAGCCAACGCTTGCGGCGCTTGTAATGTTTGATGTTTTTGAAGCTGCGGGTCTCGCCGCCCCCCCCCATGCCGAGGTAAAACTCGCGCACGTCGGGGTCACTCGCCAGACGTTCGGCCGTGCCGTCGATGACAATTTTTCCGTTCTCCATGATGTAGCCGCTGTGCGCCACGGCCAGCGCCACGGTGGCGTTTTGTTCAACCAGCAACATGGACACACCACGCTCGGCATTGATACGCGCGATGATGCCGAAGATGTCTTCGACCAGCTTGGGACTCAGGCCCAGCGAGGGTTCGTCGAGCAGGATCAGTTGCGGCTGGGCGATCAGCGCCCGGCCTATGGCCAGCATCTGCTGCTCGCCGCCCGAGAGGTAACCGGCCAGGCCTTTGCGCCGCTCGTGCAGGCGCGGGAAATAGCTGTAGACCAGGTCGAAGTCAGGCTTGAGCTCCGGCCGGCCGGTCAGCGCGTAGGTGGCGGCGACCAGGTTTTCTTCGACCGTGAGGTCTTCGAACACGCGCCGCCCTTCCATCACATGTGACAGGCCCTGACGCACCAAATGCTGAGGCTGCAGCCGCGCCGTGGATTGGCCGTTGAACAACACGCTACCGCTCTCCAGCGCCCCGTCCTCCAGTGCCAGCAGGCCCGAAATCGCTTTCAGGGTGGTGGACTTGCCGGCGCCATTGCTGCCCAGCAAAGCCACAATCTGGCCGCGCGGCACGGCCAGCGACAGGCCACGCAAGGCCTGCACCACCTTGTTGTAGATGACCTCGATGTTGTTGACTTCGAGGACGTGGTCCGTGTGCGGCAAGCTCATGGCAACTTAGAGCGCGATCCAGTCGGAGGCGGCGACCATTTTTTGTGTCTTCATGTCGGCCTTGTAGACGCGGCCCACAGGAATCGAGTTGCCTTTGATGGTGATGGGCACGCCGATCAGGCCACCGGTGTCGAAGTCCTTGATGCTGTTGAGCGCGGCCTTGAGGTTGCTGCCGGTGAGCGGTTTGCCCGCGTCCAGGCAACGTTTGGCCGACTCGGTGAACAACATGGCGGCGAGGAAACCCTGGATGTAGGCCGTGCTCTGGTACTCGGGGCGCAAAGCGCGGATCTTGTCCAGCATGGGCGACTTGGCCGAGGTGTCGTAGTAATAACGGTAAGGCATCACACCCATAAACCCATCACCGGCCTCGCCCATCTTCATGACGGTGGAGCTGTCCATGGTCCAGAAGGTGCCCATCCACTTGCTGGTCATGCCCATTTGTTTGCCCTGGGTGATGAACTCGGGGATGGGCGCAAGGATGTAGCCGTGGAAGATGGTGTAGTCTGGCGCGGCGCGGCGTAACTTGATGACTTCGGTGGACACGTCCACGCTGCCGGCGGGGGTCATGATTTTCACAGGCACCGTCAGGCCCAGCTTCTTGGCCAGCGCTTCACTGGAGTCGATCGGGTCGCGGCCGAACTCGGAGTCGGAATAGACAAATGCGACCTTGGCGCCCGGCTTTTCCTTGGCGATGTGTTTGAGCAGGATGCCAAACATCTCGGTGTAGTCGGGGCCGACCAGGAACTGATTGGGATATTTTTTCGGGTCGTTGAGTTCGGTGGCGAAAGAGGCACCTGTCATCAGCGTGGTGCCGGTGCGCTCCAGCTCGGGGTTGATGGTTTTGGAAAAAGCCGTGGAGTCCCCGTAGTAGAGGTTGACCTTGTTCTGGCTGGTGATTTTTTTGTACGCAGCCACCGACACATCGACCTTGTAGCCGGTGTCTTCGGGCACATAACGCAGCTTGCGGCCCTTGATGCCGCCGGCGTCGTTGACCATCTTCACGTAGTCGCCAATGCCCAGGTTGATACCCACACCGGCGAAGGCAAACACGCCGGTCATGGGAATCGAGCCGCCGATGACGATGTCTTCGCCGCCGGCCTGGGCATGCGCGACCAGGGGAGCGGCCAGGGTGGCGCCGGCGGCCAGCAGCAGCGAGCGGCGGCGTTGCGAAGTCAGGGATTTCTGCATGTTTGTCTCCTTCATGGTTGTCGTTACCCCGGTGGCCGGCAGGGCATCAATTACGGAATGGCCACAGGTGAAAAAATCGGCGGATACGCCGCCACACTTCTGCGAGCCCCTGCGGCTCGAACACCAGAAATCCAATGATCAGCAAACCAAAAATAATCGTGCGTACGGGCGACAGAAAAACCGTGAGCTCGGTGCCGCCGGGCAACAGGTCGACCACCAGCTTGAGCAGCTCGGGCACCATGGTCATGAACACCGCGCCCAGGATGGCGCCAAGGATGGTGCCCATGCCGCCGACGATGATCGCAGCGAGAAAAAAGATGGACATCAACAGCGGAAAACTCTCGGGTGTGACCACGCGGAAAAAGTAAGCCCACAGGCCACCCGCCACACCGGCGTAAAACGAGGACAGGCCAAAAGACAGCAGTTTGTAACGCAGCAGCGGAATGCCCAACACCTCGGCCGAAATGTCGCGGTCGCGGATGGCGATGAAGGCGCGGCCCACACGTGTGCGGAACAGATTCGCCGCGCCCAGCAACATCAGCAGCGTGACCGGCACGATCACCCAATAGAGCCGGAACGAGGTGTCCAGCGCCGCGCCAAAAATTTTGGCCGGTGGCACGGTCAGTCCGGCGGTGCCGCCGGTGAGCGCCATATTCGCAAACAGAAAGTGCGCGATGAAAGACGCCGCAATGGTGGCAATCGCCAGGTACAGGCCTTTGACACGCAAGGAGGGAATGCCCACCACCAGGCCGCCCAGCATGGCGACAAACCCGCCGGCCAGGATGTTGAGCAAAAACGGCGTGCCAAAACGCAGCTCCAGCACCGCCACGGTGTAGGCGCCCAGGCCCATAAAAGCCGCCTGACCCAGGCTGACCAGGCCGGTGTAGCCGGTGAGGATGTTCAGCCCGGAGGCACTCGCCACGTTGATGCTGACCAGGCAGGCCAGGTACAACCAGTAGTCGCTGGCCATGAAGGGGAAGAGCAGCAGCAAAGCCGCGGCCACGACCAGCCAGACTTTTTTAGTGCGCGAGTCGAACAGCGCCGCGTCGGCGGTGTAGCTTTCTTTAAGCGTGCCGATGCGCATCAGGACTCCCGCCGGGCCGCCCCAAGGCAGGCCTGGGCCCCCTCGGGGGGCAGTGAATACACGAAGTGATGAACGTGGGGGCGCATGTATTTAGAGTCTTTCGATCTCGTGGGTGCCGAACAGGCCGTAAGGGCGGATCATGAGCACAAGGACCAGCACAATAAATGTTGCCAGCAGTTTGTATTCACCACCCAGGTAGCTACCCGCCAGGGCCTCCACCAGGCCGATGAACAGGCCGCCGACCAGCGCGCCCAACACGCTGTCCAGCCCGCCCACGATGACCACCACCAGCACCGACAGGCCGAACACGCCCATGGATGAGGAGATGCCGCCTATCGAACCCACAATGATGCCGGAGACGGCGGCGATCATGGCGGATGCCACCCAGGCCAGCGAAAACACACGCGGCACGTTGATACCCATCGAGTAGGCGGCCGCCTGATCGGACGCCGTGGCGCGCAGCGCCACCCCGCCGCGCCAGAAACGGAACACCAGCAGCACCGCGGCAATAAACACCAGCGCCATCATCGCGCCCCAGAACACCTTGGGCGCCAGAAAAGCCTCGCCCACCATGATGGGTGTGCTGGGCATGAAGTCGGGCAGGCGGCGCTGATCGGCGGTCCAGATCAGCTCCACCAGCCCCACCAGCACCGAGCCCAGGCCCACGGTGACCATAAAAACGGAAATCGGCGGCTCGCCCAGCAGTGGCCGGATCATGGTGCGTTCAATCACCGCGCCCAGCAGGCCGGCGCCCAGCACGGCGGCCGGAATCGCCAGCCACAGCGGCAAGGCAAAGGTGGCGGCGAAGGTGAAGAACAAATAGGCGCCCACCATCAGCAACTCGCCGATGGCGATGTTGACCACCCGTGTGGCCTTGTAAACCATCACAAAGGCCAGCGCGGCCAGCGCATACAGCCCACCACCGGACAGGCCGGTGAGGCAGATTTCAAACAGGTAGGCCCAATCCATCAGACCACTCCCGCCAGGGCCTGGAATTTCTGGCGCAAGTCGCCAACGTCGCCCGAACCCAGGTAGGCGCGAATCACTTCGGGATCGGCCTGCACGGCGGCCGGTGCGCCCTGGGCAATCACCTGGCCGAAGTTGAGCACCACCACGTGGTCGGACAAGTCCATGACCATGCCCATGTCGTGCTCCACCATCAGCACCGTCACACCCCACTCGGCGCGTACGTCGAGGATAAAACGCGCCATGTCTTCGGTTTCTTCGCGATTCATGCCGGCCACGGGTTCGTCGAGCATCAATATCTCGGGCTGCATGGCCAGCGCACGCGCCATCTCCACACGTTTTTGCAAACCGTAAGGCAGCGCTGACACCGGCGCATGGCGGATGTGGTCGATCTCGAGAAAATCGATGATGCGTTCCTCGATGTCGGCACGCAGCGCGGCCTCTTCGCGGCGCGCTCGCCCCCTATAAAACAGCGCGTCCAGCACATTGGTTTTCAGGTGGGCGTGGCGGCCGAGCTTGATGTTGTCCAGCACCGTCATGCCGCGAAACAGCGCGATGTTCTGAAAGCTGCGGCCCAGGCCCAGCTTGGCGCGCTGCGGCGCCGGCACATGGGTGATGTCCTGGCCCTTGAAATAGATGTGGCCGGCCGTGGGCCGGTAAAAACCCGAGATGGTGTTGAACAGCGACGTTTTGCCGGCGCCATTGGGGCCTATGACAGCGGTGATGGAGCCGGCCTGCACCTCAAAACCCACACCGGTGAGCGCCTTCACACCGCCAAAGGCCAGCGAAACGCCGTCAACCTGCAACAGGGGCGGTGCGGCGGGGCCGCTGCGGGAAGTGATGTCCATCGATGTTTGGGAAATGAGGGTTTGTGCGGGGCGAAGGACCACTACTCTTACGTAAACTGCTTACTCACGAGTAGAGTTTGTGATCTGCCAGCCCAATCCAACATCCGGACTTACCCGCAAGCGTTTTCCCCAGCATGGTTTCAAAAATTCCCCGCCCCGCGCGCCCTACCCCTTCCGCCTCACCGTGGGCACTGGCGCCCGCCCGCGAACTGCAGCGCCAGGCCAAACGCGACGCGGTCTTGCAAGCAGCGGCGCAACTGTTTAATGAACGCGGTTTTCACGCCACCTCGCTCGACGACATCGCGGCGCGCCTGCACGTGAGCAAACCCACGCTGTATTACTACGTGAAGAACAAGGACGAGATCCTGTTTGAGTGTGTCCACACAGGCTTGCAGATGATGCAGGCCGGCATCGAGGAGACACGCCGCCAGGGCGGGACCGCCGTCGAACAACTGATGGCCTGTATGCGGATTTACGGACGCATCGTCACCATGGACTTCGGCATGTGTTTGATCCGCATCGGCGAAGACCCCTTGCCGCCGGACAGCCGCAAGGAATTGCGCCGACTGAAGTCGGCCATCGACCTGGAGTTTCGCCGCCTGATCACGGCCGGCATTGCGGAAGGGTCGCTGGTGGCCTGCGACCCGAAAATAACCGCGTTCACGATTGCAGGCGCCTTGAGCTGGATTGGCCGCTGGTACCAGCCGGACGGGGACTATTCCGCCGAAGAGATCGTGAACCAGATCATGAACACCTTGCTGCGCAGCATCGTGCAGCCCGAGGCGCTGGCATCACCGCGCTAGTCGCTATATTTTTAATAGCTGGTAGCGCCCGTCACGTATGGGCTAGAGGCTTAAAAAGCTTAAGCCTTCAAGCCCGCTTCGCCCATTCAACAAACTCCGGCGTGTAACCTTTGGACGTCAGGAAATCGGCCATCGCATAACCGGTGCCAGCCGGCCAGCACTTGACATCTTCGTGGGCATACAGCTTGTAGTCCACCAGCTCGGGTGAGAGCCTGACCTCGCCATGGCCGACCGCGCTGTAGGCAATGATGATCTGGTTCATGCGCTGGAAGTCATACACACCGATCAGCTTCAGGTCGGTCACGTCGAGGTTGGTTTCTTCCTTGACCTCGCGGGTGATGCCGCCTTCCGGCGTTTCGCCGGCCTCCATGAAACCGGTGATCAGCGCATACATCTTGCTGGTCCAGGCCGCGTTCCGCGCCAGCAAAATTTTGCCCTGGTGTTCAATCACCGCCGCCAGCACCGGCGTCGGGTTGTTCCAGTGGGTGTAGTCGCAGGCCGGGCAACGCAGGCGCGCTTTTTCGCCGCCGTCTTCCATCTGGGTGACCAGCGCGAGCGAGGTCGCGCAGCTGGGGCAAAACTTGAATTCGTGGCTCATGACAGGGCACCTTGCTCGCTATTTTATTGATAGCTGCTTGCGCCCTGGGGACCAGGGCTACAGCCACTTTTTTCTTAAGAAAATCCCTCAGGCTGGGAAAACGCCGGTGGACAGGTAACGGTCGCCGCGGTCGCAGACGACAAACACAATCACCGCGTTTTCCACGGTTTTGGCGATCTCCTGCGCCACCCAGCAAGCACCGGCCGCCGAGATGCCGGCAAAAATGCCTTCTTCACGCGCCAGGCGCCGGCACATGTCTTCGGCATCGAGCTGGCTGACCAGCACGGTTTCGTCAATGTGGCGGGGATCATAAATTTTTGGCATGTAGGCCTCTGGCCATTTGCGGATGCCGGGAATACGTGAACCTTCGCTGGGCTGCGCACCAATGATGCGAATTGCCGGGTTTTTCTCTTTCAAGAACCGAGACACACCGGTGATGGTGCCGGTGGTGCCCATGGCACTGACAAAGTGGGTGACTTTGCCGGCTGTGTCGGCCCAGATTTCCGGACCCGTCGTTTCGTAATGGATGCGCGGGTTGTCCTCGTTAGCAAACTGGTCCAGCACCCGGCCCTTACCGTCTTGGGCCATCTGTTCGGCGAGGTCACGCGCGTGTTCCATGCCGCCGCTTTTGGGCGTGAGGATCAGCTCGGCGCCAAACGCCTTCATGGTTTGCGCGCGTTCGATCGACAGGTCTTCCGGCATGATCAGCACCATGCGGTAACCCTTGATGGCCGCGGCCATGGCCAGCGCGATGCCGGTGTTGCCGGAGGTCGCTTCGATCAGGGTGTCGCCGGGCTGGATGTCGCCGCGCTCTTCCGCGCGTTTGATCATCGACAGGGCGGGCCGGTCTTTCACCGAACCGGCCGGGTTGTTGCCTTCAAGCTTGCCCAAAACCACGTTGTTGCGCTGGGTGTTGACGCTGGCCTGGATGCGTTGCAAGGCCACCAAAGGCGTTTTGCCAATGGCGTCTTCAAGAGTGGGATAAGTCATACCCTGCACTGTGCCATAATTTGGGTCTCCACTTATTCAGCCCGGGTGGTGAAATTGGTAGACGCAGGGGACTCAAAATCCCCCGCCGAAAGGCGTGCCGGTTCGATTCCGGCCCCGGGCACCAGATCCAGGCCCTTCCACACAACGTGGAAGGGCCTTTTCTATTCCATGAACACACACTTCCTGCGAACCGCCCTCGTGCTCGGTTTGTTATCGGCCATTGGGCCGTTCGCCATCGACATGTATTTGCCGGCCTTACCGACCATAGGCCAGAGCCTGGACGCGTCCGTGGGCGCCGTGCAGGCCAGCCTGATGGCGTTTTTTATATCGCTAGGCATAGGTCAGATCATTTACGGCCCGGTCTCCGACATGGTGGGCCGCAAGCCGCCGCTGTATTTCGGCCTGCTACTTTTCGCCGCGGCCAGCATAGGCTGCGCGCTGGCACCCGACATCCAGACCCTGGTGGTGCTGCGTTTCATCCAGGGCCTGGGCGCCTGCGCCGGCATGGTCGTGCCACGCGCCGTGGTGCGTGACCTGCACACCGGCCACGACGCGGCGCGGCTGATGTCGCTGCTGATGCTGGTGTTCAGCGTGTCGCCCATCCTGGCGCCGCTGGCCGGCAGCCTGCTGATCGAATTCCTGGGCTGGCGCAGCGTGTTCTGGGCCGTCACCGCGGCGGCGGTGTGTGGCCTGGTGCTGCTGGCCACCAGCCTGCCAGAAACCCGACCGCCCGAACAACGGGTGGACAGCAGCGTGCGCAGCGCCCTGGCGGCCTACGGCGTCTTGCTGCGCGATCGGCATTTCATGGGCCTGGTGTTGATCGGCGCCTTCGGCCTGTCCAGCTTTTTTGTCTACCTGGCCAACTCCGCCTTTGTATTGATCGACCATTACGGGCTCACGCCGCGGGAATACAGCCTCGCCTTCGCGGCCAATGCAGCCTCCTTCATCGGCGTGTCGCAGTTCACCGCCCGGTTGAGTTCACGTTTCGGACTGGTGCCGGTGGTGAAAGTGGCGGTGATCGGTTTTGCGACCGTGATGGCGCTGCTGCTGGTGTTCAACCTGCTGGGGATGGATCAGCTGGCCGTGATGCTACCGCTGATGTTTATCGGCTTCGGTTTCCTGGGCCTGGTGGTGCCCACCACGGCCGTGCTCGCGCTGGACGACCACGGCGACATCGCCGGCACGGCCTCGGCGCTGATGGGCACGCTGCAGTTTGTCACCGGCGCGCTGATGATGGCGCTGGTCGGCCTGTTTGTGGACGGTACGGCCCGGCCCATGGTGGTCGGCATCGCCGGCTGCGCGCTGGCCACCCTGCTGTTCACACGCGGCACTTTGGGCACCAGCCAGGCCAACCGCCTGTAAACAGCCAGCCGCTGAAAGCCTCAGGCCTTGTCGGTGCGTATGCCTGCGCCGTCAGTCGGCGTGCGGGTGATGACCTGGCCACTGCGTGCGCCGCTGTGCACGCCATCACACCAGGTCAAGACGCCGTTGACAATCACGGCGTCGATGCCTTCGGCCGGCCGGGTCGGGGTGTCGTAGGTGGCCATGTCGCGGATGGTGGCGGCGTCAAAAATCACCACGTCGGCATGTTGACCCAGCTGCAGGGTCCCGCGCTGGTGCAAGCCGAAGTTACGCGCCGTCAGGCCCGTCATTTTCCAGACGGCGGTTTCCAGGGGAAACAGGCCGATGTCCCGGCTGTAATGACCCAGCACACGCGGAAAAGTACCCCACAGGCGCGGATGCGGTTTATCGCCCAGCGCCAGGCCGTCGGAGCCGATCATGGTTTCGTCAAAGGCCAGGATGCGCTGAACGTCGTTCTCGTCCATCATGAAATAAATGGCGCTGCCGGGCTGCAGGCGGCGTGTCGCTTCTTCGCCGTCCACGCCCCACTCGGCCGCAATGTCCTTGAGGTCGCGCCCGGCACATTCGGGGTGCGGCTCGCTGGACGCGATCAACACACGGGTGGCCGTGGCGCTGCGGCCGGCGCGGATCATGGTGGAGCTGGCGGTGTAGGGGTAACAATCCAGCGACACACATTGGTGTTTCATGGTTTCCTGGATAAACGGCAGGGTGATGGCCGTCTTGCCGAAGTTGTGGCTGTTCTGCACCTTGTGGTGCGAAATGACGACAGGAATAGCCAGCTCACGGCCGATGTGGAAGCTTTCTTCCAGCGCGTCCATGACCTGGTCCGCCTCGTCGCGCATGTGGGTCACATACAGCGCCTTGCGCGCCGTCAGCGGGCGTCCCACCGCGATGAGTTCTTCTGTCGTGGCTTTCACCGCGGGCGGGTAAAACGTGCCGGTCGACATGCCGATGGCGCCGGCCTGCATGGCTTCCTCGACCAGGGCCTGCATGGCGGCAATTTCCCCGGCCGTGGCTTCGCGGTCCAATTCGGACATGGTGACGGCGCGCAAGGTCGAGTGCCCGACCATGGCGGCCACGTTCACCGACGACGGTGTGGCGCGCAGCGCATCGAGGTAGGCGGCAAAGGTGGTGAAGCGGCCCTCGTCCGGCAGGTCCAGCAGGCTCAGCGGCATGGGCAGGTCCATGCCGGGCCGAAGCGGCGCGGCGCTGATACCGCAGTTGCCCGCGATCACGGTGGTCACGCCCTGGGAAATCTTGAACACCATGTCGGGCTGCGACAGCGCGGCCTGGTCGTCATGCGTGTGCGAATCGATGAAGCCGGGGGCCACGATGCGACCGGCGGCGTCGATGGTTTGGGTGGCCTGGGCCTGGCCAAGGTCGCCGATGGCGGCCACGCGGCCGGCCAGAATGCCGATGTCGGCCTCGAAACGCGGGGCCTTGGTGCCATCAATCACAGTGCCGCCGCGAATGATCAGGTCATAAAAAGAAGTGTCTGTCACGGCAGGCTCCTGTCGGGGTATTCTGAAAATGATGGGCTCTTGGCCTGCTCACCTGAAATGGCAGGCCACCCACTGGCCGCCGGCCGAGGCGGACGGCCGGGGACTGAGTTCGGGTGTTTTTTCCTTGCAGACCGGCTGGGCCTGCGGGCAGCGTGTGTGGAAGGTGCAGCCGGAAGGCGGGTTGGCCGGACTGGGCGGATCGCCGTGCAGCAGGATGCGCCTGGCCGGCGTGCGCGGGTTGGGCACGGGCACGGCCGACAGCAAAATCTCGGTGTAGGGATGGCGCGGCGCGGTAAACAGCGTGTCACGGTCGGCCACCTCGACGATGTGCCCCAGGTACATCACGGCGACCCGGTGGCTGATGTGGCGGACCACCGCCAGATCGTGGGCCACAAACAGATAGGCCATGCCGAATTCCTGCTGCAAATCCATCAACAGGTTCACGACCTGGGCCTGCACCGACACGTCCAGCGCGGAGACCGGTTCGTCGCAAACAATCAGTTTGGGGTTGAGCGCCAAGGCGCGTGCAATGCCCAGGCGCTGACGCTGACCGCCCGAAAACTCGTGCGGGAATTTCTTCGCCGACTCGGGCCGCAGGCCGACCTTGGAAAACAGCCATTGCACACGTTCCTCGCGCTCCTGGCCGGTGGCCAGGCCGAAGTTGCGCAGCGGCTCGGCCACGATCTCGCCGGCCGTCAGGCGCGGGTTGAGCGAGGCGTAAGGGTCCTGGAAAATGATCTGCATGTCGCGCCGACGCTGGCGCATGGCTTCCTTGGACAGACCGGTCAACTCCTCGCCGTCGAGCTGCACCGAGCCCGAGGTGGGTTCGACCAGGCGCAGCACCGACTTGGCGGTGGTGGTCTTGCCGCAACCTGACTCTCCGACCAGCGACAAGGTTTCACCCTTCGCCAGGCTGAACGACACGCCGGCCACGGCCTGGATGGGACGCGGCGACGGCCCAAACCAGCGCCGCGGTCCCAGGTAGTTTTTCTTGAGATTTTCAACCTTGAGCAGCGGGGTCGCTGGCTTAGTCTGTGCGGTGCTCGCGGTCATGCGCTCAACTCCTCGGTGTTCATCCGGTTTTCTTCCACCGCAAAACAGGCCACGACATGGCGTTCGCCCTGGTCACTGAGGCCAGGCGTTTCCGCGCGGCAACGCGGCTGCGCATAACTGCAGCGCGCGGCAAAAGCGCAGCCGCGCCCCAGTTCATGCGGCGCCGGCACCATGCCGGGAATTTCGGCCAGGCGCGTGCCCTGGGTGTTCATCGAAGGCATGGAGGCCATCAACAAACGGGTGTAAGGATGCAGCGGCCGGTCGAACAGGTCCAGCACGCTGGCCTCTTCAACCTTGCGGCCGGCGTACATCACCACCACACGGTCACAACTTTCGGCCACCACCCCCAGGTCGTGCGTGATCATGATCACGGCCATGCCCAGCTCTTTTTGCAGGCGCTTGATGAGGTCAATGATTTGCGCCTGGATGGTGACATCCAGCGCCGTCGTGGGTTCGTCGGCGATCAGCACCTCGGGGTTGCAGGCCAGGGCCATGGCGATCATCACGCGCTGGCGCATGCCGCCCGAGAGCTGGTGCGGGTACTCGGCCACACGCCGCTCCGGCTCGGGAATCTGCACCAGGCGCAACATCTCCACGGCGCGTTGCATGGCTTCCTGGCGGCTCGCCTTCTGGTGCAACTGCACGGTCTCGGCGATCTGCCGGCCCACGGTGAGCACCGGATTAAGCGAGGTCATGGGCTCCTGGAAAATCATCGAGATGCGGTTGCCCCGGATGCCTCGCATCTCGCGCTCGCTCAACGCCAGCAGGTCCACACCCCGGTAACGCACCGCCCCCGTATGCCGGCCCGGCGGCGTGGGCACCAGGCGCATGATGGACAGCGCCGTCACACTTTTGCCGCAGCCCGACTCGCCGACCACACCCAGGGTTTCGCCGGCGTTGACACTGTAGGAGATGCCGTCGACCGAACGCACCGTGCCCGACAGCGTGTTGAACGTGGTGCAGAGGTTGTCGAGTTCGAGCAAGGGCGGCGCTGCCGCGCCGGAAGGGGTTGATGGCTTCATGGTCATGGTCCTTCTCGCCTGCATCACAGCCGGCGCGCCAGGCGCGGGTCCAGCGCATCGCGCAAACCGTCACCCAGCATGTTGATGGCCAGCACCGTCAATGCCAGCAGGAGGCCGGGGTAGAGAATGATGTGAAACGCCACGGCCACGAAGTTGCGGCCCTCGGCCATCATGTTGCCCCAACTGGGTGTCTGCCCGGGCACACCCACGCCCAGGAAAGACAACGTGGCTTCGGTCAAGACCGCGGAGGCCGCCACAAAAGTCGCCTGCACCACCAAGGGCGCAACAATGTTGGGCAGGATGTGGCGGTACAGAATCACCGGCAGGCGCGTACCCACCGCGTGTGCCGCTTCCACGTAGAGCTGCTCGCGCAAGGTCAGCGCCAGCGAGCGGACCAGCCGCACCACGCGCGGGATTTCCGGGATGGTGATGGCCACAATCACCGTGGTGAGACTGGCGCGAGTGACAGCCATCAGCGCGATCGCCAGCAGGATGCCGGGAATCGCCATGAGACCGTCCATCACCCGCATGATGATGCCGTCGCTCCAGCGCACAAAGCCGGAAACCAGGCCCAGCACCACACCCACCACCATGGACAGCAAGGCCACGGAGATGCCCACAATCAGCGACACCTGGCCACCCCAAACAGCGCGGCTGAACACGTCGCGCCCCAGGGCATCGGTGCCGAAGTAGTACTCGGCCGAGGGCGGTTTCATGCGCAACATCGGATCGATGTTTTGCGGATCGTGCGTGGCAATCCAGGGCGCGGCCACGGCAATAACAGCCACCACGATCAACAGCAGCGCGCCGAGAATCAACGTCGGGTTTTTGCGGACCCAGCGCCAGCGTCCTGGCACAAAGGGGGCGTCGGCCGCAGGCGCCGCGGCCGACGCCGCAGGGGCGGTCAAGGTAGAGGACATGAAGGGTTCCGGAAAAGGTGGCGTCAATACTGGATGCGGGGGTCGAACAGGCGGTAGCTCAGGTCGATCAGCAAATTGATCAGGACGTAAACCCCGGCCGACAGGAGCAGCACACTCTGGATGACGGGGTAGTCGTGGTGCTGCACCGAATCGATGACCAGGCGCCCGATGCCGGAAATCGCAAACACGGTTTCAGTCACCACCACGCCGCCTATCATCAACGCGATGCCGACGCCCACCGTGGTCGCAATCGGAATGGCCGCATTGCGCAGCGCATGACCCAGCACCGGCAACACACCCAGCCCCTTGGCGCGAGCCGTGCGGATGTAGTCTTCCTGCAGCACCTCAAGCACGGTGGCCCGCGTCATGCGGGTGATCAGCGCGATGTAGACCAGCGCCAGATTGACACAAGGCAGCACCAGACCGAGCAACCAGGGCCCCACGCCTTCCGACAAGTGGGTATACCCCTGCACCGGGAACAGCGGAATCTGGATGGCAAAGGTGTATATCAGCAGGTAACCCACCAGGAACACCGGCACCGAAAAGGCCAGCACGGCGAACACCATCACCAAACGGTCTACCCAGCTGCCAGCGCGGTAGGCGGCCAGCGTGCCCAGCGGCACGGCGACACAAATCGTCAGCGACATGGTCAGTGCGGCGATCGACAGGGTCGGCTCCAGGCGTTGCGCCAGCAATTGCGTGACCGGCACCTGCGTGAAGATGGACGTGCCCAGGTCACCCGACAGCAGCCGACCCATCCACAGAAAAAACTGCCGCCACAGCGGCTGGTCCAGCCCGAGAGCCACCCGCAGGTTGGCGATGTCCTCGCCGGTGGCGAGATCGCCCGCAATCAGCGCGGCCGGGTCGCCCGGCGAGAGGTGAATCAGCAGGAACACCACCAGCGACACCACGGCCATCACCGGCAGGGTCGCCAGCAGCCGACGAATCAGGTAGTTCATGCCCGGACGCTGCGCGAAAACAGGCTGGCGGCGGAGTAGTCAATCCGCATCATTTGTCCATCACCCAGACATTGGGCATGCCACCCCACATCTTGTCCGCGCCCTTGAGTTCCTTGCGTGCCGCCGCTGCGGGCGAGAACTGACCGAGGTTGATATAAGGCACGACTTCATAAGCGCGGCGATGGAAGGCTTCCAGCAACTCGCGGCGCTTGGCTGGCACGGTTTCCCGTATCCAGGCGGCACGTAACTCGTCAAGCGGCTTGTCGCACGGCCAGCCTGGCAAGGTATTCCCGCAGGCAGCGCTCAGGTAGGTGCTGACGATGGGGCTGTTGATGGCGAACTCATTCGCCACGGTGGCATAGGCGCTCCAGCCGCCGGCTTCGGGCGCATCACGCTTGGCGCGCCGCGCGCCTATGGAAGACCAGTCCATGGTCAACCCCTCCACATTGAGGCCTATGCTGCGCATGGTTTGCAACATGGTCAGCGACAACGCGTTCAGGTAAGGCACGTCGCTGGTCATCAGCAACACCACTTTTTCGCCCTTGTAACCCGACTCGGCCAGCATCTGCTTGGCCTTGGCCAGGTCCGGCGTGCGGTAGGCTTCAGAACCGACCGGCGTGTCGTTGGCGCTGCCGCAGATGAAATAGGTGGCGCAATAACTCATGCGCATGTCCAGCGGGTAACCCATGGCGGCGTTGAAGCGCTCCTGGCTGACGGCCTTGAGCAGGGCCTGGCGCACCTTGGGGTTGTTGAACGGCGGGTGCAACTGATTCATGATCAGCTGTGCCTGCTGCGTGCTGCTGGCCATCAGTTTCACATTGGCGTCACTGCGCAAGGGCGCTATGTAGTCGGGCGGCACCTGCTCCACGTAATCGACCTCACCGTTCTTGAGCGCGGCGATGGAACTGTTGGCGTCAGGCAGGTACAACCACTCAACGCGGTCGAAGTTCGATTTTTTGCTGCCGGCCAGGCCGCTGGACGGCTCGCTGCGCGCCACATAGTGCGGATTCTTGACAAAAACCACCTTGTTGCCAGGCCGCCATTCGTCTCGTTTGAAGATAAAGGGGCCGGAGCCCAGCACTTCATTGATAGGCGCGGTGGTGGGCAGCTTGGCCAGACGCTCCGGCATCACCACAGGCGGAAAACCGGAGGGCTTGGCCAGCGCGTCCAGCACCATGCCAAAAGGCTCTTTCAATGTGAGCCGGAAGCTGCGCGCATCAACCACCGTCCACTCGGCACCGGCGGCCTTCAGGGCACCGCCAAAGGTATCACGCAAACTCCAGCGCTGGATCGAGGCCACGGCATCGGCCGAGGTGACGGCGCTGCCGTCGGAAAACTTCAGGCCCGGGCGCAGGGTGAAGGACCAGTCCTTGCCGTCTTTGGACGTGGTGTACTTCTCCACCATTTGCGGTTTGGGCTGGCCTTTGGCGTCCTGCGCAAACAGGGTGTCGTAGACCATGTAACCGAAGTTGCGTGTGATGTAGGCGGTGGTAAAGGTCGGGTCCAGGATTTTCACATCGGCATGGGCGACAAATCGCAAGGTCTTGGTCTGCGCCTGCGCAGGCGCAACCCCGGCCAGCAAAGTGCCAAGCAACAAAGCCCCTATCGTTGCCAAATGGGCAGGGATACGTCGATTCATGGGTGAAAACTCCATAGTCAAGAAGGATCGGAAAAGATGCTGCGCTAGACCAGTGTCGGCGTGGCGATGTCGTCCAGCGGCCAGATGGGGCGCCTGATCTTGCCATAAGGCAAGGTGGACAAATGCGGCGTGGCGGCCCCCGGCGCACCGACGTAAACCACCTGCCGTGTCACCTTGGCGAAAGATGCATGAAAATGCTGGGCCGATTTGACGACGATGATTTTTTTTGCCGACAGATCGCAACCAAGCTGGGTGAACACATCGGTGTCCATGGCCTGGTTGCGCAAGGTGATGAGCAGGATCTCGATGCCACACGCCTCGACCAGCGCGGCGTCACCCACGGACGTAGGCGCACCGGCCAGTCCCGTCATGATGAGATCGCTGTGCAAAGCCTTGACCGTGCAGTCCAGATCCATGGGATCACCCGACATCGGGCTGATCTTGCCACCTATACGCAGCATGAGACGCGCGCCAACACCGGCCTCAAAGGCAATACGCGCAGCAACCGGATCCCAGATCGGGCCGATGGCCACGTTGACAATGCCGCGCTCGACCATGCGCCGCAGAATGAACGTGGAGTCTCCAGCCGCACCGCTGCCGGGATTGTCGGCCCGATCGGCCAGCACCACCGGACCGTCGTCAAACGCCAGCGCCTCGTCCAGCGCACTGTCGACGTCGGGGTAACGCACGGCCAGGCGCTCGCGCATGGCAATCAGTTCCTGGGCCAGTTGCAAGGCCAGCGCATCGGCCTTGGCCTGATCCCCATCCGTGTACACCAACACCTTGGTGCCCATCTCCGGCACATCCCCCAAGGAAAAACCATGGCCGATGGAGATGGACAACACGCCGTCTTTGCCCTCCAGCGCCTGAATGCGCTGCACGAAAGACTTCGCGGGATCACGCGTGGTGTGCACCGGCACCACCATGTGGCAGTCCGCCACCGCGTGCACGGGCCGGATGCGCCCTTGTGCCTTGGCCTCACACAGCGCCACCAGTTCGCGTGCCCGCTCGACGATGTCGGTGTGCGGGTATTCCTTGAAGGCCACCAGCATGTCGGCACTGTCCACCATCTCGCGAGTCAGATGCACGTGCGGGTCCAGCTCGGCGCCGACCACCACGCCCGGGCCCACGATGACACGCACGCGCTGCAGCAGATCGCCCTCGCAATCGTCATAACCATCGGCCACCATGGCGCCATGCAGGCCCAGCAAAACCATGTCCACGGGCAAGGCGGCGCGCAAATCGGCCAGCAGTTCCTCACGCAGGGTTTCGTAGGCTTCGCGGGTCACGGTGCCGCTGGGTTGCGCGCCGGCGACCATGCCTTCGATCAAGGTCCAGCCTTTGGCGGCGCCGACTTCGCGTGCCACCCACAAGGGGCCGGCGAAAACCGTCAACTGGTCCGGATGCTGGCCGGCGGGGAAATAGCCCCTGTCCTTGAACGAGGCCAGGCCGGTGGGCATGGGGCCGAAGGTGTTGGTTTCCGTCGCCAGGGAGCCGCTGAATACACGCATGGAGGTCGAATCGTTGTTGTAAATCAAGAGTGCGTCGGTGCGGACGGATGCGGTGTGCAGGTCGACCTTGCCCGGCAATGAAAGATCAGTGTAGGGGGCGAATGAAAAGCCCGGTAATTCCTTTTAAGCTGCAGTCCATTACAAAAGGTAATGAGCTGTGTAGATATGATTCCGGCTTTTATCGCGGACTCGCAACAAGGAACGGCCACTCATGCGCTTACGCCACATCGAGGTCTTCAACGCCATCATGCTCACCGGCAGCGTCAGCGGCGCCGCACGCCTGATCAACGTGACGCAGCCGGCCGTCAGCCGCACCTTGCAACACGCCGAAATTCATCTGGGTTTTCCCCTGTTCCGCCGCGACAAGGGCCGGCTAACGGCCACCGCCGAGGCGCAGGCACTGTATCCGCACATTGAACGCCTGTTCGCGCAAATCAATGACGTGGACCGGCTGGCCGCCGGTCTGCGAACGTCCAGTGACCTCAGTGAATTACGCATCGTCACCGTGATGGCTCTGACTTATGAAATCCTGCCACGCGCCCTGAAGGCTTTCCGCGCCAAATACCCGTCCGTGGCGATCCATGTCGAAGCCCAGCACTCGCCCCAGATCATGAGCGCCCTGCTGCTGCGCGAAGCCGATGTGGGTTTTGCTTTCAGCCCCGTTCCGCACCCCGGTTTGATCCAGGAGCCGCTGGCCGATGGTCAGATGGTGTGTGTGGCGCCGCGCGGCCTGCTGCCCAAGGCCACGCTGCGCAAAAAGACGGTGGCTCTGGCCGAATTAACCGAAACCCCCATGATCGGACTGGCCAGCCATGACCCGGTCGGCCTGGGTGTCAGCCAGGCTTGCCGTGAAGCGGGCATCGGCCTGCAGAGTGTGGTCACGGTCCAGACTTACCACGCCGCCTTGGCCATGGCGCACCACGGCCTGGGCGTGGCGCTGGTGGATGACTGCACGGCGCTGTCGGCCGACGCCAGCCTGGTGGACGTACTCACGCTGGAGCCGCGCATTCCTGTGCCGGTGCGGGCGCTGCGCCTTGCGCACCAACCGGACTCAGTGGCGGTGCGCATGTTGCTGCGCTACATGCGGGAGGCGATCTCCGCCTTGCGCTGACTTGCAGCGCGAGGCGCTGGCCGGCGCATCGTTTGCACCGCGCGGCCAATTTCCAGCGCCGAACCAAAGGCCAGCGTAAAACCCAGCGCCCCGTGGCCTGTGTTGAACAACACATTGGACGGCGCGCGCGCCAACCGGCCCAGAATCGGCAAGCCGGTCGGTGTGGCTGGCCGCATGCCGGTCCAGGGCTGCAGCGTGTCGAAAAGGCTGCAGTCCGGAAACACGGCCTGCGTGGCCTGCACCAGCGTCGCGATGCGCGAAGCCGGGATACGCGTGTCATGCCCCACGATTTCCGCCATGCCGGCCACACGCAGGCGCGAGCCGATACGTGCAAACACCACCTTGCGCGCCGTGTCGGTCACACTCACCGACGGCGCCGCACCGGGCGCAGGCACCGTATCCAGCGTGATGCTGTAACCCTTGAGCGGATAAACCGGCAGGTAGACGCCGAGCTGGCGGCCGACGTGATGTGAGGACGAACCCAGCGCCAACACAAACGCATCGGCTTCGACCGCCCCGGCCTGGGTCAACACGGCGGCCGCCTGCCCCTGACGCAACTCGAAGCCCAGAATCTCCGTTCCCGTCAGGAAACGCACACCCCGGTTGGCCAGCACTCGCGCCAGTTCGCAACAAACCTTGAAACAGTCGGCCGCACATTCGCTGGGGGTGTACACCGCCCCGGCAATCTGCCGGTGGTGGCCATGCAAGGCCGGCTCGATGGCCACACATTCCTCGGGTCCGACGATCTGCTGCACGCTACCCAGGGCTTTTTGCAACTCAAGCTGGCGGCGCGCGCCCTCCAGCCCTTCGCGATCGCCATACAGCACCAGTTTGCCGGTGGCGGAATAGTCGCAATCGGGCAACACGTCGGCCTTCATGGCTTCAAACACACTGCGGCTGGACGCCGCCAGCGCCAGCAGCCGGGCCGTCGTGCGATGCGCGGTGGCGTTGTTGCAGGCGGCCAGAAAAGACAAGCCCCAATACCACTGCAGCGGATCAAGTCGCGGCCTCAGTTTCAGTGGCGATGAAGGCGAGAACAACAGCGTGGGCAGTTGTTTCCAGATCGACGGATCGGCCAGCGGCGCAACATAGGAGTAGCTCAGCTGCGCCCCATTGCCGCCACTGGCACCGTGGCCCGGCTGGCCCCGGTCAATGACGCTGACCGTGTGACCTTGCTGGCTGAGTTGCCAGGCCGTAGCCAGTCCGGCGATGCCGGCGCCGAGCACACAGATGTGCATAAAAGTTCCTCAAGAATGCGTGGACGCCTCACTGTAGGGGAAGGGCATCTCCTTGGCGCATGCTATTTGAACGCGGTCCCATACGTTCCGGTAATGGGCGTGACCGCATGTTTGAACCAGCCACATCCACCTGGGGAAATCCAACGCGGTTTACCATGGCGAAGCGCCGCCCGCTCCGAGAAAATAGCAACGCACTCGACTTACGGAATCAAGCACCCATGAACTCGCCTGACACTGTCCGCACCATCCCGCTCCACCAACTCCAAGCCTGGCAAGCCGCCACCCAACTGGCCCGCCGCGAACTCAAGGCGGTGGACCTGGTGCGTGCCTGTCTGGACCGTATCGCCGAACGGGAGCCGCAGGTCCACGCCTTTGTGCAGCTGGATGCCGATGCGGCCCTGGCGCAGGCCCGCGTGCTGGATGCCGGGCCCGTGCGCGGGCTCTTGCATGGCCTGCCTTTTGGCGTGAAGGACTTGTTCGACACCTTTGACTTGCCGACCGCTTACGGCTCGCCGATTTACGCCGGCCAGCAACCGCGGGCCGATGCCGCCGCCGTGGCTTTGTGCCGCGAAGCCGGGGCCGTGCTGCTGGGCAAAACCGTGACGACGGAGCTGGCGAATATGTTCCCGGGCATCACGCGCAATCCCCACCACCTGGCCCACACACCCGGCGGCTCCTCCAGTGGCTCGGCGGCGGCCGTGGCCGATCACCTGTTGCCGCTGGCGCTGGGCACACAAACGGCGGGCTCGCTAATCCGGCCGGCGGCTTTTTGCGGCGTGGTCGCTTACAAACCCAGCCACAACCGCGTGCCCAAGGCCGGTGTCAAAAGCCTGTCGGAAACACTGGACACCGTGGGCGGTTTCGCCCGCAGCGTGCGCGACGTGGCCCTGCTAGGCGCCGTGCTCACCGGCGATACGCGGCTGGCCGATCCCGGCCTCTTTGCGACATCGGTAGCGCCGCGTATCGGCTGGTGCCAGACGCCGGAATGGGCGCACGCCGACCGCGACACCCAACACGCCTGGGGCTTGGCCAAAGCCGCGCTGGCCGGGCACGGCGGGCCTGTGGACCTGCCGGATGGGCTCACCGGCTTGGTCGCCTTGCAAAAAGCCGTGCAGGCCTTTGAGACCGCCCGCTCGCTGAGCGCCGAACGGCTGCGCCATCTGGCGCAACTCAGTGCGCCACTGCAAGCCTTGATCAACGACGGCCTGGCCATCAGCGGGGACACCCATGCGGCCCACCTGCTGGCCACGGCCCGCGCGCGGCAGCAGGTGCAGACGCTGTTCCAGCACTACGACGTGTTGCTGGCGCCCAGCACCCTGGGCGAAGCGCCCGCCGGGCTGGACCACACCGGCGACCCGCTGTTTTGCCGCAGCTGGACCTTGCTGGGCCTGCCTTGTGTACACCTGCCGTTTGCGCGCGGCGCCAGCGGCTTGCCGGTGGGCCTGCAACTGGTGGGCGCGTATGGCGACGACCACCGGCTGCTGGCCGCCGCACACTGGGTGCATGAACGTCTGACGCGCTGACAGACCGCCAGCAGGCCCGCCGACAGCCGGCTTGCCCCGGTACTTGCAACGGCATCCGATTAAGCGCATTCTTGAATGCGCGGCTTGTTTGCTGCGTCGGGAGCCCGTCATGCTTACCCTGAGTCGCTGGCTTTGTCCCCTGGTTTCAGCCTCCCTGCTGTGGCTCACGGGCAGCCACGCGGCCAGCGTGCCGCCTGACGCGGCGCAGGTGATCATCAATGCGCTGGCCAAGGCCAACGCCGCCGTGGTGGGTATCCAGGTCACGGTCGACGAGGACGCCGTCTCGGCCGAAACCCTCGGTCAGCAACGCAGCGGCTCGGGTGTGGTGATCGCGCCTGACGGCCTGATCCTGACCATCGGTTACCTGATGCTGGAAGCCGAACACATTGAAATCATCACGCAGGACAACAAGACCCTGCCGGCACGCGCCGTGGCCTATGACCTGGCCACCGGCTTCGGACTGCTCCGGCCTTTGCTGCCGCTGCGCGAGATCAGCGCCGTCACGCTGGGAAGTAGCCGGGAGCTGCAGCCCGGTGAACCGCTGGTGGCCATGACCGGACCGAAAACCAACGACGATGGCGACATCAGCATGACCCGGCTGATCAGCAAACGCGCGTTTTCCGGCAGTTGGGAGTACCACATCGAGACGGCGCTGTTCACCAGCCCGCCGGTGCAGGCCAGCGGCGGCAACCACAGCGGCGCGCCGTTGTTCAACCAGAAAGGCGAATTGCTGGGCATAGGTTCGCTGCTGGTCGCCGACGCCAGCGGTGAAAACCGCCTGCTGCCCGGCAATATGTTTGTGCCTGTGGATTTGCTGCGTCCCATCCTGGCCGAGCTGCAGCGCTCCGGCACCAGCCTCAAGAGCCGTCGGCCCTGGCTGGGCCTGAGCTCGAACGACCAGGGCGGGCGTATCCAGATCCTGCGCGTCAGCAAGGACAGCCCGGCGGCGCGGGCCGGCCTGGCGGCCGGTGACGTGGTGCTGGCCGTGGATGGCACCACGGTGGCCACGCTGGAGGCCTTTTACAAAAAACTCTGGGACCGGGCCGCGCCCGATGCCGAAATCAAACTCACGGTCTTGCAGGGCGCCGCCGTCAAAACCATGGTACTCAAGGCCGAGGACCGGCTGCTGACGCTGAAAAAACCGTCCAGCATCTAAGAATTAAGCAAAATCGGCCTATAGCCCTTTATGGACGGTCGCAAGCAGCTCCCGTTTTGATAGCGACCGGTGCTACCCTCAGGCCAGCAGGGCCCCCGGCTTGAAGGCTGGCTCGGCCTCCAGCTTGAACTCACCGACCGCCGTCTGCAGCTGGTAGGCCTGCTCCGACAGCGCCGTGGCGGCGGTCGCCGCCTGCTCCACCAGCGCGGCATTTTGCTGCGTGGCCTTGTCCATCAGGCCCATGGCCTGGTTCACCGCGGCGATGCCCTGGCTCTGCGCCGCGGAAGCCGCCGAGATCTGCGCCAGCAGCGCGCTGACCCGCTTCACAGCCTGCACGATGTCCTGCATGGTCCGGCCCGCCTGAGTCACCAAACTGGCACCGTTTTCCACATGGCCCACGGAGTCGCCGATCAGCAGCTTGATTTCGCGGGCCGCCTGCGCGCTGCGCTGCGCCAGGCTGCGCACTTCACCGGCCACCACCGCAAAACCCCGGCCCTGCTCGCCGGCACGCGCCGCTTCAACCGCGGCGTTCAGCGCCAGGATGTTGGTCTGGAAAGCAATGCCCTCGATCACGCTGATGATGTCGACGATTTTTTTCGAACTGCTGCTGATAGCCCCCATGGTCGCCACCACCTGCACCACCACCTCGCCGCCCTGCTCCGCAATACCCGAGGCACTGGCCGCCAGGCCGCTGGCGGACTGCGCATGTTCTGCGTTGAGCTTGACTGTGGCGGTCAGCGCCTCCATGCTGGCAACGGTTTCTTCGAGCGAGCTGGCTTGTTCCTCGGTGCGCCGCGACAGGTCGGTGTTGCCGGCGGCAATCTCTTTCGAGGCCAGGGTGATGGCATCGGTCGAGGCCTTGATGCGGCTCACCAGATCAGTCAAGGTGTCTTCCATGTCGCCCAGCGCGCCCAGCAGGCGGCCGAAGTCGCCGCCACGCTCGGTGGCGAATTCCTGGCTCAAATCCCCTGCGGCCACCGTCTCGGCAATATAAATCGCCTCGTCGAGCGGCTGCACAATGCTGCGCATCAAGCCATAAGCCACGACGCAGCCAACCAGCAAGGCGGCCAGGCCCAGGCCTGACATCAAATAACGCGCCGCGCCGATGTCGCTCGCCACCGCATTGCCCCGCGCCTGGACCTGGCGGGACAACAACCCGGCCAGGGCCTGGGTGGCCTGCTGAAGACGGTCCAGCGCCGGCAGGGTCTCGCTGCTCAGGATGCGGGCGGCGGCCTCCCGGTCGCCCTGCGCCAGTGGCCCGGCCACTTTGTCCAGCGCCGCCACATAAGCCGTGTGTGTGGTTTGTACTGTCGCCAGCAAGGCCTTTTCTTCCACCGAGCTCACGGTTTTCTCCAGCACCGCCAGCGCGCCGGTGATGGCGGTTTTGTTGCCATCCATCTGCTGGCGTAGCTTCGCCACGGCCGCGGCGTCGCCCGCAAAAAAAAGCACCAGGGTCCTGCGTGCCTGGACCTGGGTCGTGCTGCCGAGTGTGGCCACCGCCTCGGCCTTGCGCCAGTCGCTGCCGACAATTTGCCGGTTGATGGCGCCTATGTCGGCCATGTGGGCCAGGCCGATGGCGATCAGGCCGCCCATCAATAAGAGCACCAGACCGAAGCCTGCGCCCAGGCGCGTGCTGACCTTCAAATTTTTCAATGGCATCGTGACGTCTCCTGCAGACATCTGCCGTCTCAAACGCGAGAGATGCCGGGCTCAGTCACCCTACCCATGCACACGCAGGCTCGAAAGGCCAAAGAAAGCCTGGAAACACGCTCTTTTCAGCGAATTGAAAGCACCTCAGGCGCGCAAACCCTGGGCCACGGTCGGGTAATGCAGCCGGATACGCAACTCCTGCTTGAGCCGCGTGTTGTCCAGCCGGCGCGACTCGCTCATGAAACTCAGCAGCATCAGCGGCAGTTCATCCTGCGCGGCATGGCGCGCCACGCGCGGCGGCCGTGGCAGCCCGTACAGGTCGGCCGCCAGGTCGAAATAATCACCCATCTTGAGCTGGGTGTCGTCGCTGGCATTGGTGCTGCGCTGCGGCTTGCCGCGCCACAAGGCCGCCAAACAGGCCCGTGCCAGGTCATCGGCGTGGATGTGGTTGGTGTAGACGTCGTCCTGCGCTGCCAGCACCGGTGTGCCTTTGAGCAGCCGGCCGCGCGGCGTGCCGCCTTCGCGGTCAGGCGCGTAAATGCCGGGAATACGCAAGGTGTGCACAGGCACACCGCTGGCGCGGCCAAACAGGCGCAGCTGGCTTTCGGCATCGACACGGCGCCAGGCGCGTGGTGTGTGCGGGTTCACGGGCCGGGTTTCCGGCGCCCACTCCCCCTGGCAATCGCCATACACACCGCTGGTCGAGCCGTACACCAGCGACTGCGGCAAGCCGCGCAGCCGCAAGGCCCGCAGCAAAGCCAGAGTGCGCGGGTCGCGGCGCCAGTCCGGCAGGTTGTCGCCGGGCGGCGGCGCCAGGTGGATCACCCGTGTGGCCAGCCCGGCCAGCCGGCGCAAGCTGGCCGGTTGGTCCAGGTTGCCGGCCAGCGGCAACACGCCCTGGGCCCGCAACAGCGGGATTCGCTCCGCCGAAGAAGTCAGCGCCAGCACCCGCACGCGCGGCGGCAACAGCCGCGCCACACGCAGGCCGACGTCACCACAACCGATGACTAACACGCGCTGGCGGCGAAAGCGCGAAGGCAGGGCGCCAAGGGGATTTTGGTTTGAGGGCAAAATTGGGGCATCTGCTGCAAAACAGCAAACGTATAAACAGGACAACGCCAGAGGATACCCAATATGACTTTTAACGTCACCGTGCTGCCCAGCGGCCGCTCGTTCACCGCCAATCCCGACGAAGCGCTGCTGGCCGCCGCCATCCGCCAGGGCATAGGCATGCCTTATGGCTGCAAGGACGGCGCCTGCGGTTCGTGCAAGTGCAAAAAAATTGAAGGATCGGTCACCCACGGCCCGCATCAGCTCAAAGCCTTGTCACACGAGGAAGAAGCCGCCGGTTTTATCCTGACCTGCTGCGGTGTGGCGCACAGCGATCTGGTGCTGGAGTCGCGCCAGGTCACCGATGAAAGTGCCTTCCCGATCAAGAAAATGCCGGTCCGCGTGAACAGCCTGGCACGCGCCTCGCACGACGTGATGATGGTGCGCCTGCAACTGCCGGCCAGCGATGTCTTCAAGTACCACGCCGGCCAGTATGTCGAGTTTTTGCTGCGCGACGGCGACCGCCGGGCCTACTCCATGGGCAACGCCCCGCACACCCAGACCGAGAACCCGGGCGTTGAATTGCACATCCGCCACATGCCGGGTGGCAAGTTCACCGAACACGTGTTCGGCCCCATGAAAGAAAAGGAAATCCTGCGCATCGAAGGCCCTTACGGCAGCTTCTTCCTGCGTGAAGACAGCGACAAACCCATGGTGTTGCTGGCCTCGGGCACCGGTTTTGCGCCCATCAAGGCGCTGATCGAACACATGCAGTTCAAGGGCATCACGCGCCCGGCCGTCCTGTATTGGGGCGGCCGCCGCCCGGACGATTTGTACATGAACGACTGGGTGCAAACCAAGGTCGCGGAAATGCCCAACCTGACTTATGTGCCGGTGATCTCCAACGCCTTGCCCGAAGACAACTGGGCAGGGCGCACCGGCTTTGTGCACAAGTCTGTGCTGGAAGATTTTCCCGACCTCTCCGGCCACCAGGTGTATGCCTGCGGTGCACCCATCGTGGTGGATTCGGCCCGGGCCGACTACAGCGCGCAAGCCCAACTCCCCCCGGAGGAGTTTTATGCCGACTCCTTCACCACCGAAGCTGACAAACACAAGGAAATTGCATGAACCGCCGTCACCTCGTCCTCGGCACCGCCGCCGTCGCGCTGGCCCTGTCCTCCACCTTGGCCCTGGCCCAGCCCAAAATCATGCGCATCATCGTGCCCTACGCGCCAGGCGGCCCGATCGACGTGACCGCGCGCCTGATGGCCGAAGGCGTCAAGGATTCGTTGGGCACCGTGATCATTGAAAACAAACCCGGCGCCGGCGGCAACATCGGTGTCGATGCGATTGCCAAGGCCGCGCCCGACGGCATGACCGTGGGGATTGCGGCCGTGGCCACCCATGCCATCAACCCCTGGCTGTTCAGCAAGATGCCTTACAACGCGGCGACCGACTTCGCCCCCATCACCCAGATGGTGCGTGTGCCGAATGTGCTGGTAATGAACGCCGACACCGCCAAACGCCTGCACATCAACAGCCTGGCCGACCTGATCAAGTACGCCAAGGCCAACCCGGCCAAACTCAACTACGCCAGCGGCGGCAACGGCAGCGCCGGCCACCTGGCGGGCGAAATGTTCAAGGCGCAGGCCGGCATTTATGCACTGCACATTCCCTACAACGGCGGCAACCCGGCCCAGCTGGCGTTGCTGAGCGGCCAGGTCGACTTCAACTTCGACAACCTAGCCACGGCCTCGGCCAACATCAAGGCCGGCAAACTCAAGGCACTGGCCGTCACCACCGCGACCCGCAGCGCCATGCTGCCCGACGTGCCAGCGGTGGCCGAAATGCTCAAGGGCTTTTCCATAGACACCTGGTGGGGTCTGGTGGCCCCGGCCGGCACGCCGAAAGACGTGGTCGCCAAACTGAACCAGGCTTTTGTCGCCGCGCTCAACGCGCCGGAAGCCAAAACCCGTTTTGCGACGCTGATGGCCGAGCCGGTGGCCAATACGCCGGAGCAGTTTGGCGCGTTCATGAAAGCGGAGTTGGCGAAGTATGAAAAGGTCGTCAAGGCTTCCGGAGCCCGCGTAGACTAATTTTTACAATGAAAAGTGCCTCCAGCCCTTTCAGGATGGGCGCAAACAGCTATTGAATTTATAGCGGCCTGGAGCGGCTTTGCATCTCTTTAGCGGCATCACGCTGCGTCTGTGGCTTGCCTTTTGCAGTAGGTCGGACTCCCCCCCACTCCCACCCCTCGCCCCTCCCTCGCCCCGCTGGGCGATGGAGGGGGACTTCATTTGGTCTTGTGTGCTGCAAGCGCGTGCATGAATGGCGGTCTCGTGAATGAATCATGCATCCCCGACCCCGTACCCGCTTTCGCCCCCCTTCTGGCTGCGCCGAGGAGCGCAGGGTCAGCCGAATCAGGGCGAGCGATTGTCTGAGCGAAGCGAGTTCGAGCTCGACCCCGACTGAACCGAGCACCGCAGATTGCCCGTAGCGCAGCGAAGGGTCGCAAACAGCAGGGTCGCCTTTTCTTTTGCTTACTTTCCTTTTGGCGAAGCAAAAGAAAAGTGAGTCGCCCGCCGGGGCGAGACCCGGCTTGCAGGAAGACCCACTGAATCACAAGCTTGCACAGGCTTCGCCCTTCGCCCTTCGACAAGCTCAGTACAGGCCAAGCTCAGCCCGAACGGAAAAGGTACACCAATCCGCTACAAATTCAATAGCTGCCCGCGCCCGCCACATAAGGGCCAAGAGCCCAAAAAACTTGGAGAATTACTCCCCCAGATAAGCCGCCCGCACCCGCGGATCGTTCAGCAAATCCTTGGCGTTCCCGTTCATGGTGACAATGCCCGACTCCATCACATAGCCCCGGTCGGCAATGCCCAACGCACGGCTGGCGTTCTGCTCGACCAGCAAAACCGTGACACCACGCGCCGACACGTCTTTCACGACCTCGAAAATTTTGTCGACCATGATGGGGCTGAGCCCCATGGACGGCTCGTCCAGCAACAGGACCCGGGGCCGGCTCATCAGCGCCCGCGCCATGGCCAGCATCTGCTGCTCGCCGCCGCTCATGGTGCCGGCGAGCTGGTCCTTGCGTTCGCGCAGACGCGGGAAGATCGTAAACATCTTTTCGATGTCGGCGGCGATCTCCGGTTTGTCATTGCGGATGTAAGCGCCCATCTGCAGGTTTTCCAGAATCGTCATGCGCGTGAACACGCCGCGGCCTTCCGGCACCATGGCCAGGCCGTCCCTGACCAGGTCCCAGGCGCCTTTGCCCTTGATGCTGTGGCCCAGGTATTCGATGTCGCCGTCGGCCATGGGCAAGGAACCGGTGATGGCTTTCATGGTGGTGGTTTTGCCGGCGCCGTTGGAGCCAATCAAGGTGACGAGTTCGCCCTCGTGCACTTCAAAATCAACACCTTTGACCGCCTTGATGCCGCCGTAGGCCACTTTGAGCCCTGTCACTTTAAGCAATGTGTTTGCCATGCTGCTTTATTCCTTCAATGACCGGTGCCGAGATAGGCACTGATCACGGCTTCGTTTTTCTGGACCTCGGCCGGTGCACCTTCGGCAATCTGCTTGCCGTAGTCGAGCACGGTGACGCGGTCACACAAACCCATCACCAATCTGACGTCGTGTTCGATCAGCAAAATCGTGCGGTTGTCCTTGCGAATCCGGTCTATCAACTCGCGCAGCTGCACTTTTTCGGTGGCGTTCATGCCGGCCGCCGGTTCGTCGAGGGCGATCAGTTGCGGGTCGGTAGCCAGAGCACGGGCGATTTCCAGGCGGCGCTGGTCACCGTAACTCAGGGTGCGCGCCTTGAAGTCGGCGTATTTGCCTATGCCCACGTAATCCAGCAGTTCCTGGGAACGTTTGGCAATCGCCGCTTCTTCGGCCTTGAAGCTGGGCGTGCGCAAGACCGCACCTATCAGGCCGGACTTGGTACGGATATGCCGGCCCACCATGACGTTTTCCAGCGCGGTCATGTCGGCAAACAAACGGATGTTCTGGAAGGTGCGGGCAATACCGGCCTTGGCCACCTCATGCACCGCGGTTGGTTTGTAAGGCTTGCCGGCCAGCTCGAAGCTGCCGCTGTCGGGCGTGTACAGCCCGGTCAACACATTGAAAAAAGTGGTTTTGCCGGCGCCGTTGGGGCCGATCAAGCCGTAGACCTGGCCGCGTTCGATGTGGATGCCGACATCGCTGAGGGCTTGCAGGCCGCCAAAACGTTTGGAGACCCCGGAGACTTTGAGAATGGTGTCGCTCATGGCCATGCCTTATTTGACGTTGACATTGGCCAGCGACTTGCCGTGGTCCGGTGCCGGCCACAGGCCGCGCGGCCGCGACAGCATGATCAGAATCATGGCCAGCGCGATCAGCAACTGGCGCAGGATGGCGGCGTCCAGGCGCCCGCCCGTCATGGCCTGCAGCGGCCCGGCCACGTGACGCAACACCTCGGGCAGCGCGGACAGCAGCAAGGCGCCCAGAATGACGCCGGGCAAATGGCCTATGCCGCCCAGCACCACCATGGCCACAATCATCACCGACTCCATCAGGCTGAAGGACTCGGGCGACACAAAACCCTGGAAGGCCGCAAACATGGCGCCGGACACGCCACCGAAGGTGGCGCCCATGCCGAAAGCCAGCAGCTTGAGGTTGCGGGTGTTGATACCCATGGCCTTGGCAGCGATTTCGTCTTCGCGTATCGCCATCCAGGCGCGGCCCGTGCGTGAATTTTCAAGCCGGTGGCAGATCACCACCGACGCAATCACCAGCGCCAGAAACAGGTAGTAATACATCGAGACCGAGGTCACCTCGATGCCGAAAAAGCTGTGGGACTTGCCAAGGTCGAAGCCGAAAAACTTGATTGAGTCGATCTGGCTGATGCCTTTGGGGCCATTGGTCAGGTTGATCGGGCGGTCCAGGTTGTTCAGGAACACACGGATGATTTCACCAAAACCCAGGGTGACAATCGCCAGGTAGTCACCGCGCAGCTTCAAGGTGGGTGCGCCCAGGAGGATGCCGAAAAAACCCGCCACCCCGGCCGCCAGCGGAATGATCGCCCAGATCGGCAAATGCAGGCCGTTCGGAAAAGCCGCCGCCACGGCCGGAAAAGCATCGGCCAGGTGCGGCGAGCCGAGCAGCGCGTACATATACGCGCCCACGGCAAAAAAGGCCACGTAACCCAAATCCAGCAGGCCGGCATAACCGACCACGATGTTCAGGCCCAAGGCCAGCAAGACATAAAGCAAGGCCATGTCGACGATACGCACCCAGGCGTTGCCGCCCTGCTGCAGCAAGACCGGCAAGACCAGCAGGGCCAGCGCCACCACCAGGAAGGAAAGGAGTCTGTGTTTTTTCATCATCATGGGACTCCTAGGCGCGGTCGGCCACACGTTCACCCAGCAAGCCCGAGGGCCGCAAGGTGAGCACAAAAATCAGCACGATAAAAGCAAAGATGTCGGAGTACTGGCTGCCCAGCACGCCGCCGGTCCAGGTGCCAAGGTAACCCCCGCCTATGGCCTCGATCAGCCCCAGCAACACGCCGCCCAGCACCGCGCCGCCCAGGTTGCCGATGCCGCCAAACACCGCGGCCGTGAAGGCCTTGAGGCCGGGTAAAAAACCCATGGTGTGTTGCACCGTGCCGTAGTTGGAGGCGTACATCACGCCGGCCAGCGCCGCCAGCACCGCGCCTATGATGAAGGTCGCTGAAATGACGGTGTCGGGCTTGACGCCCATCAGGGCCGCCACGCGGGGGTTTTCCGCCGTGGCGCGCATGGCCCGGCCCAGTCGGGTGTAGTTGACCAGGTACATCAGGATGGACAGCGACACCACGGTCGCGCCCAGGATAAAAATCTGCGTGACGGTGATGACGGCGCCACCAATCTGCAACGGCTCGGCCGGCAGCAAAGTCGGGTAAGGTTTGTAGTTGGGCTTCCAGATGATCATGGCCAGGGTCTGCAGCAAGATGGACATGCCGATGGCGGTGATCAGCGGTGCCAGCTTGGGTGAGTTGCGCAGCGGCCGGTAGGCTATTTTTTCAATCGCGAAGTTGAGCGCGCCGCAAACGACAAAAGCAATCAGCAGCGAGATCAGCAGGATCACCCAGCCCGGTGTGCCGGGCATGGCCTGCTGCATCCAGACGATGATGGTCCAGCTGGTCAGCGCCCCCACCATCAACACTTCGCCGTGCGCGAAGTTGATCAGGTTGATGATGCCGTAGACCATGGTGTAACCCAGGGCGACCAGGGCATACATGCTGCCGAGGACCAGTCCATTGATGATCTGCTGAAGCAAAACTTCCATGACGCACTCTCCCGTTGAGTTCAGTTTGCCAACTCTGCCTTGCACCAGGCCTGGCTGCGTCCAATGGGGTTACCACGGGATCGCCCGAGTTAACAAAAAGCCCGCCTATCAAAACCAGCAAACTGGCTGGGCTTGGGTGGCGAGCTAATTCGCAAATTGTAGCGAGGGGGCTCTAGCGAGAATCGGGCCAGGAGCCTCGTTTTTGCGGGGTTTACCCTTGCGGAAATTTATTTTTACAACTCACAACCAGAGTACGCGAGCCTGATTTGGCTTAGCTTTTCTGCGCGTTTTTCAGCTTCAGCTCGTTCAACTTGTCGGCGATCCGGATTTCGAGTCCGCGGTTCACCGGTCGGTAAAAACCGGGCGCGGCCATGCCGTCGGGAAAATAGGTTTCGCCGGCGGCAAAACCGTCTTCCTCGTCGTGGGCATAACGGTAGTTTTTACCGTAGTCCAGTTCTTTCATGAGTTGGGTCGGTGCGTTGCGCAGGTGCAGCGGCACCGGCCGTGTGCCGTCTTTTTTCACGAAGGCTTTGGCTTCGTTAAAGGCCTTGTAGACCGCGTTGGACTTGGGGGCCACGGCCAGGTAGACCACACATTCGGCCAGCGCCAACTCACCTTCGGGCGACCCCAGGCGTTCATACACTTCGGCGGCATCCAGCGCCAGACGCAAGGCGCGCGGGTCGGCCAGGCCGATGTCTTCGCTGGCCATGCGTATGAGGCGCCGCGCCATGTATTTGGGTTCGGCCCCGCCGTCCAGCATACGTATCAGCCAGTACAAGGCGGCGTCGGGGTCGGAGCCACGCACCGATTTGTGCAGCGCCGAGATGGTGTCGTAAAACTGCTCGCCACCCTTGTCATAACGGCGCAGCTGCTGGCCCAGCACCTTGAGCAGCCAGGCCTCGGTGACTTCCAGGCCATCGCTCTTTTTTTCGCGCTGGGCCGCAACACCCAGGGACTCCAGCGTGTTGAGCAGACGCCGCGCATCGCCGTCGGCATAAGCCACGAGTTTGTCGATCGCCTCATTCGCTATGCTTTTAATAGCTATCAGCACCCGTTCAGAAAGGACTTTGGCTATTATTTTCTTAAGATCTTCTTCCGCCAGCGGTTGCAGCACATACACCGCCGCGCGCGACAACAAGGCGGAATTGACTTCAAACGACGGGTTCTCGGTGGTCGCGCCTATGAAGGTGAACAAGCCACTTTCCACATGCGGCAAAAAAGCATCCTGCTGGGACTTGTTGAAGCGGTGCACCTCGTCGACAAACACAATCGTGCGTTTGCCGCTTTGCGCCTGCCAGATGCTGGCCTGCTCGACCGCCTCGCGGATGTCCTTGACGCCGCCCAGCACCGCCGAGATGGTGATGAAATGCGCGTCAAAACTACTGGCCATCAGGCGCGCCAGCGTGGTCTTGCCGACGCCGGGCGGGCCCCACAAAATGCAGCTGTGCGGCTGGCCCGATTCAAAGGCGATACGCAGCGGCATGTCTTCGCCCAACAAATGCTGCTGGCCTATCACCTCGCCCAGAGTCTGCGGACGAAACCGTTCGGCCAACGGAGCGCCCGCCCGGGCCTCCTTGCCCTGGCCAAACGGTGCCTCGGCGTGGGAAGCCATTACTGGCGAATCACGTCGGCACCGGCCGGCGGCTTGAACTGAAAGCTGGCGGCGCCCAAGGCGGGGTTGACCTCAAAGTTGCTGAAGGTCATGACCGAACGCTGGCCGAAACTGTCGAGGATTTCCAGCACGGCGAGTTCGCTGCCCTTGCTGCTTTCGCGAAAACCCACGGTGATGCTTTGCACCTGGCCGTCTTTGGTTTTCGGCGTGGCCAACACCCATTCGAGGCCATCCTTGCCGGGCTGCGGCGCCAGGGTGAAATCGGCCTGCAAGGCCTTGATATCCGCGGCGGCAGCAATCACGGCGGCTGGCGTGCCGCTCAACACCTGCGTGAGTTTGCGCGCGGTGACCTGGTTCAAGTCTACGTCATACAACCACAAAGTCTGGCCGTCCGACACGATGCTTTGCTCAAACGGTTTTTTGTAGACAAACTTGAAACGGTTAGGCCGCAAAAACTCAAAACTGCCACTGGAGGTTTTGGTTTTGGCGGCTTGCCCGTCGCGCGGCGGGCTGGTCACGACCTGGGTGAAACCGGCGCGTCCGCTTTTCGTGTTCTTGACAAAAGCTTCCAGGCTTTCCAGGCCACTGGCCGTGTCCACCTGGGCGCTGGCAGCTATCGAAAAAACAACCAAACAGGTCCCCAGCGTCGCCCGCAGGGCGCCGGCCAAAGAGCGTGGGGGACTGACGCGGAACGAAGGAAAAATAGTGATCATGGTTTTTCAGGGTTGGCTTCGCAAAGCGGCTAAGCGGTACACAGGACTGTCGGACTCCCGCGCCGGGGATTGGTTGCCTGAATTCGGTATCGCGCCGGTAAAGCGGTCAGGCGGGAAAGGCCGGTCGCTCATCCTTCGGCGCGTGCGGGCACCAGGATTTCTCGCTGGCCGCTGCCCGACATGGCGCTGACCATGCCGGATTTTTCCATCTCTTCGAGCATGCGGGCGGCGCGGTTGTAACCAATTTTCAGATGCCGCTGCACCAGCGAAATCGAAGCCTTGCGATTTTTCAGCACAATTTCCACGGCCTGGTCGTACATCGGGTCCTTGTCGCCCTCGCCGCTGCCGCCACCGTCGCCCAGTGAATCACCTTCGCCGTCCACCGTGCCGCCTTCCAGCACGCCGTCGATGTAGTTGGGTGCGCCCTGCTGCTTGAGATAAGCCACCACGCGGTGCACCTCGTCGTCGCTGACAAAAGCGCCGTGTACACGAATCGGAAAACCGGTGCCGCTGGGCATGTACAACATGTCGCCCATGCCCAGCAGCGCTTCGGCGCCCATCTGGTCCAGGATGGTGCGGCTGTCGATTTTGCTGCTGACCTGGAAGGACAAACGCGTCGGGATGTTGGCCTTGATCAGGCCGGTGATCACGTCCACGCTGGGGCGCTGCGTGGCCAGCACCAGGTGGATGCCGGCGGCGCGGGCTTTTTGCGCCAGGCGTGCGATCAACTCTTCAATCTTCTTGCCGACAACCATCATCAGGTCGGCCAGCTCGTCGATCACCACCACGATGTAAGGCAGACGCTCCAGCGGTTCGGGCTGCTCGGGCGTGAGGCTGAAGGGGTTGTAGATAAACTCGCCGCGCGCCTTGGCTTCGTCGATCTTGACGTTGTAGCCGGCCAGGTTGCGCACCCCCATCTTGCTCATGAGTTTGTAGCGTTTTTCCATCTCGGCCACACACCAGTTGAGGCCGTGTGCGGCCTGCCGCATGTCGGTGACCACGGGCGCCAGCAGGTGCGGAATGCCTTCGTAAACACTCATCTCCAGCATCTTCGGGTCGATCAGCAGCAAGCGTACGTCGCGTGCATCGGCCTTGTAGAGCAGGCTCAAAATCATGGCGTTGATACCGACCGACTTGCCCGAACCGGTGGTGCCGGCGACCAGGCAATGCGGCATCTTCGCCAGGTCGGCCACCACCGGCGCGCCGCTGATGTCCTTGCCCAGGCCAATGGTCAGCATGGACTTGGCTTCGTTGTAGACCTGCGAGCCCAAAATTTCACTGAGCTTGATGGACTGGCGTTTGGCGTTGGGCAACTCCAGTGCCATGTAGTTTTTGCCGGGGATGGTTTCGATCACACGAATCGACACCAGGCTCAGCGCACGCGCCAGGTCTTTGGCCAAGTTGACAATTTGCGCACCCTTGACGCCGGTGGCCGGCTCGATTTCGTAACGCGTGATAACCGGACCTGGCGCGGCCGCAACCACCCGCACTTCCACGCCGAAATCCCTGAGTTTTTTCTCGATCAGGCGCGAGGTCATCTCCAGCGTCTCGGGGGCCACGGTCTCCTGCCGTATCAACGCGCCATCCAGCAGGGACACTTGCGGCAACTTGGAGTCCGGCATTTCGCTGAACAGCGGTTTTTGCCGCTCCTTGGCCACCCGCTCGCTTTTGGGAATCTCGGCCAGCGTCGGTTCGATCTGCACCGGCACCGGGTGATGTTCTTCAATCTCTATGCGTTCTTCCTGCAGGGTGGCTTCGCGCTGGCGCGCCGCAACCCGGCCCACCGCCACGTCTTCGGCAATCTCGCGTTTTTCCCGGCGCGACTCGACCAACTCGTCCAGCCAGGCGCCTATGCGCTGCGCAACATGTGCCCACGAAAAAGCAAACACCACCGACACCGCAATCACACCGACTGCAATCCAGACCAGGCCGGAGCCGGTGAAGCCCAGCCATTTCATACTCGCAGGCCCGGCCAGGTAACCCAGCACGCCGCCGGCATCGCCGGGCAGCTTGGATTCAAAACGATACAAACGCGACCACTCCAGCGCCGTGCTGGCCAGTAGCAACAGCGCCAGGCTGGACCAGAATTTACTGCGGCTGAGCGCGGTGCGAACCACCTGTTGGCTGCGCAAGCCACGCGCCAGCGAAGCCAGCCAGGCACGCACCGCCACCGCTACCGCCCACCACACGGAAAACCCAAACAGGTAATAACTCGCATCGGCCAGCCACGCACCCAAGCGCCCGCCCCAGTTGTGGATGGCGGCTTCGCTGCCGCCCGTGGTGGACCAGGCCGCATCCTGCGGCGCATAACTGATCAAGGCCACCAGCCAGAAGACCAGCGCGAGCAGGCCGAGGATCAGGCTGACTTCACGCGCAAAGCGTTTCACGCCGCCCGCCGGGGCCGGAGCGGCAGAGTTTCTGGAGTTCAAGGTGTCGAGTGAATAAGTCATAAAACCAGCGCTGAGCTTACCTCAGTTGAACAGGTGTTCATGACGGGAAAGGCCGCGAAAAAAGTGCGTCTCAGCCCAGGGTGTTGAGCCTGTCCTTGACCCACATCGAGCCGTCTAATCGTGTCTCGATGTAACCGCGCTCTTCCAGGTCTTTCATCACACGGCTGACCATCTCGCGCGAGGCGCCCACCATTTTGGCCAGGTCCTGGCGCGAGACCTTTTCGCGGATGACGGTGTTGCCATCGCCATCCAGCACCGCCGACTCCAGCAAGGCCCGGGCGACCCGGCCATACACGTCCATCAAGGCCAGTGATTCGATCTTGCGGTCCGCCTGGCGCAAGCGTTGCACCAGGCCTCGCATGACCGCATAAGCCATGGAACCGTTTTCCGGCAGGCAGCGGGCAAACTCCTGCCGCCCCACCATCAGCACGTCGGTCTGGATCTCGGTACGCACCGTGGCGGAATGCGGCTCACTGTCGATCAGGCTCATCTCGCCGACGTAGTCGCCGGGTTTCATCGTGGCCAGAATCACTTCCCGGCCCCGGGCATCGGTGGTCACAACGCGGGCGCGCCCGGTCAGGATGATGGCCAGGGCATTGGACTGCTTGCCCTGTTCGACAATCGCCTCGCCGCGTTTGTAGCGGCGTTTGGTCACGGCCGCAGCCACTGATTCAGCCTGCGTGGCGGTCAATATCGAGAACAAAGGCACCCGGCGAATCAGTTCCAGGTTAGACACCATCGTAGACATAACAAACTTCTCCAGATCGCGCCGCCGAATGGATTTCACGCGGGTTCTTACAATACATGTGTTGTACCAGCCAATTTCCCGGGCCTCAGGGTTTGAAACCCTGAGACCAACCCCAACTGCTTGTAACTCTAACTGAGTTCCCAAGCTTTCCCCATCAGGTTTTCAACATGACTCACTCTAAAGTACTCATTTTGGGTTCAGGCCCCGCAGGTTACACAGCGGCCGTCTATGCGGCCCGCGCCAACCTCAACCCGGTGCTGATCACAGGCATCGCTCAGGGTGGCCAACTCATGACCACCACCGACGTGGACAATTGGCCTGCCGATGCACAAGGTGTCCAGGGGCCTGACCTCATGCAACGTTTTCTCGAACATGCGGAACGTTTCAAGACAGAAATCATTTTCGACCACATCAACAAGGTCGATTTCAGCAAACGTCCTTTCACCTTGACTGGCGACAGCGGCACCTACACCTGCGACTCGCTGATCATCGCAACCGGCGCTTCCGCGAAGTACCTGGGCCTGGAATCCGAAACTGCCTTCATGGGTCGGGGCGTGTCGGGCTGCGCCACCTGTGACGGATTTTTCTACCGCGAGCAGGAAGTCTGTGTGGTCGGCGGTGGCAACACCGCTGTGGAAGAAGCCCTCTACCTGTCCAACATCGCCAGCAAGGTCTACCTGGTGCACAGGCGCGACAAGTTCAAGGCTGAAGCCATCCTCATCGACAAGCTCCACGAAAAAGTGGCGGCCGGCAAGATCGAACTGAAACTCCACCAGACCCTGGATGAGGTGCTGGGCGACAGCGCGGGCGTCAACGGCGTACGCCTCAAAAGCACTCACAGCGGCGCGACCGAAGACCTCAAGCTGCAAGGCTGTTTTATCGCCATTGGCCACCAGCCCAACACCGACATTTTTGCCGGCCAACTGGAAATGAAAGACGGCTACATCATCACCAAAACCGGCTTGCAGGGTTTTGCCACCATGACCAGCGTGCCCGGCGTGTTTGCCGCTGGTGATGTGCAGGACCATGTGTACCGCCAGGCCATCACCAGTGCAGGCACCGGCTGCATGGCGGCACTCGACGCGCAACGCTTCCTGGAGCAGAGCAGAGCAACTGACCCCGAATTGAGCGGCCGTTTGGCCGGCTCGATACACGCGGCTTGATGGCAATTTGTTTTCAGGCTATAATCAAGGGCTTAGCTGAGCGACCTTCTGGTTTCAGCATCCTTTTTCTTTTTTATACGGAGAGTGCTCATGGCACGCGTCTGTCAGGTAACGGGCAAAGGCCCGATGGTGGGAAACAATGTTTCTCACGCGAACAACAAAACCAAACGCCGGTTTTTGCCTAATCTGCAATACCGCCGTTTCTGGGTCGAAACTGAAAACCGTTGGGTGCGCCTGCGCACGTCCAGCGCTGGTTTGCGCCTCGTTGACAAGCTCGGTATCGATGCGGTCCTGGTGGACCTTCGTGCCCGCGGTGAAATCTAAGGAGAATCATCATGGCTAAAGGCGCACGCGAAAAAATCAAGCTGGAATCGACTGCCGGCACGGGTCATTTCTACACGACCACCAAAAACAAGAAAACCACGCCTGACAAGATGCTGATCATGAAATTTGATCCTAAAGCACGTAAGCATGTGGAATACAAAGAGATCAAGCTGAAGTAATTCAGCCTGATTCAGCGATGCTTGTCGTCGCTTTTGAAAAACCCGCCGGTCTCCAGTGGGTTTTTTTATGCCTGATCGAAACTGGCATGAGCCGAAAAGAGGAGGTCCGCCTTCGGCGTCGCCCCCTCTCCTCTCCTCTCCTCTCCTCTCCTCCCCTGCTTGGCTTGGCTTGGCTTGGCTTGGCAACAAGCATTCAGCCATCCAGGCAACTGCAACAGACCCGGTGCCCCATGTCGCCAAACTTCGGCGCAACTAACCCAGCCAGCGTGAGGCCATTCAAAAGCATGCGCCCATGAAAAAAGCTGCAGCAGCGGGTGACGCTGGTGCAGCCTGAATCCAGGAGCAACCCGCCAAAGCGGGCTCGATGAAAACTTAGGCGCGTGCGGCGCGCAGCTTCACGGAAAAGTCACGCAAGGCGGCAATGCCGCTTTCTTCGGCGCGGCGGCACCAGGCCTGCAGGTCGCCAGCCAGTTGCTCACGGGAGGCCGAAGTGGACAACCACATCTGGCGCAACTCTTCACGCATGGTGACCATTTTGTCCAGCACCGGATGTTCGGCCCGGGCTTGCGCAATCTGGGGCTTGGCGGCCGCAGGCACCTTGTCGTCGTCGCGGTGCAACCAGCGGTTGGCAGCCTGCAACACCGAGATGTCGGCCTTGCGGGCTTTCAGCACTTCGATTTCAGCCTGGCCGGCGCGGCGCAATTCACGTGCAAACCCGGCCATCACTTCGTAGCGGTGGGCAATCAGGGCTTCCAGTGTTTTTTCGTCGGCCACGGGCTGGATGGAGCCCAGCTGCAGCTTGGGCGGCACCTTCTTGACAGTCGCCAGGCCCACTTTTTCCATGGCGCGGATATAAACCCAGCCAATGTCGAACTCGTAAGGCTTGACCGAGAACTTGGCCGACGTGGGATAGGTGTGGTGGTTGTTGTGCAACTCTTCGCCACCAATCATGATGCCCCAAGGCGAAATGTTGGTGCTGGCATCCGGTGCCTCGAAATTGCGGTAGCCCCAGTAGTGACCAATGCCATTGATGATGCCGGCGGCCGTCACAGGAATCCAGACCATTTGCACAGCCCAGACTGCCAGACCAGCCACGCCGAACAAAGCCAGGTTGATGATCATCATCAAGCCCACGCCCTGCCAGCTGTAACGCGTGTAGACATTGCGCTCGACCCAGTCGTTCGGTGTGCCGTGGCCATACTTGACCATGGTTTCCTTGTTCTTGCTTTCTGCGCGGTAGAGCTCGGCACCTTCCCAGAACACCTTCTTGATGCCATAGGCTTGCGGGCTGTGTGGATCTTCAGAAGTTTCGCATTTGGCGTGGTGCTTGCGGTGGATGGACACCCACTCCTTGGTGACCTGGCCCGTGCCCAGCCACAACCAGAAGCGGAAAAAGTGCGCCGGAATGGCGTGCAAATCCATGGCGCGGTGCGCCTGGTGGCGGTGCAGGTAAATCGTCACGCTGGCGATGGTGATGTGGGTCGTCACCAAGGTGTAAAGCACGATTTGCCACCAGCTAGCGTTTACCAGTCCATTAGCCAGCCAGTCGAGGGCGGCGTCAAACACGATCATGTAAAAAATCCTTTAAGCAACAATCCATAACAACGCCCCGCACTCATGCGGCCAAGCCTGTGCCAGATCAACACTCTATTGTAGGCGCCGCCCCCAGAATCACCAAACAGTAACCCTGGAAAACCCGGTTTTTAAGCAAAAGCGCTCAAAATGGCCGATAGATGTCAAAAAATTTGTCATCTACCGACTTTCATCATCAAATTACTTGAGCCTTTTGCCAAACGGCAGCAAAAAATCCGTCTGTTCCATGCAGGTAGGGCCAGAGGCGCAGATAGGGGCCGCTACAGAGTTTGGCGGCGCCTTCCACCCCCATATGGGTCAAAATCCCGCTGGCTTCAAGAGGTGTGAAATCTTTATTGGCCTCGCCAAAAGCCTGGGCAATCAACTCGTTTTCGTCCTGCAGCACGCTGCAGGTGGCATACACCAGCCGCCCGCCGGGTTTGAGCAGCCGCGCCGCACTTTGCAAAATGGCCGCTTGTTTGGCCGTGAGTTCTTCAATCGCCTTCGGGCTTTGCCGCCATTTCAGGTCGGGGTTGCGCCTCAGGGTGCCCAGGCCGGAGCATGGTGCATCGATCAGCACGCGGTCAATCTTGCCGGCCAGGCGTTTGATGCGGTCGTCACGTTCATGGGCAATCGCCACCGGGTGCACGTTGGACAGGCCGCTGCGCGCCAGACGCGGCTTCAGGGCATCCAGGCGGTGGCCGGAGGTGTCAAAGGCGTACAGGCGCCCGGTGTTGCGCATGCTCGCGCCCAGCGCCAGGGTCTTGCCGCCGGCGCCGGCGCAAAAATCCACCACCATTTCGCCGCGTTTGGCATCCACCAGCAAGGCCAGCAGTTGCGAACCTTCGTCCTGCACCTCGATGGCACCCCGCGTGAAGGCGTCCAGCTTGTTGAGCGCCGGTTTGGTGCTCAGCCGCAAGCCCCAGGGGGAATACGGCGTTGCTACGGTTTTAATAGCTGCTTTCGCAAGCTCTTTCTGGACTTCAGCCCGTTTATCTTTCAGCGTGTTGACACGCAGATCAAGGCCGGCAGGGGCATTGAGGCTTTCGACCAGCGGCCAGAAGTCATCCCCCAACTGGGCCTTGAGCGGCTCAACCAGCCACTGCGGCAGGTTGTGGCGATGCAACTCCATCAGATCATCCGGTTTGACCTGGTCGCAACGGGCCAGCCAGTCTTTTTCAGGCTCGGTCAAGGCGCCCAGCAAAAAGTCGCGTTCGGCCGCAAAGCCCAGAATAGCCAGGCGCCGCTCCGGTGGGCCGCTGCCGTGCTGGGCCAGGTAGGCGTAGAGATTCTTTTTACGCAGCACGCCGTAAATCGTTTCCGCCACGGTGGCACGCTCGCGCGGGCCGAGGCGCTGCTCGCGAAAATGGCGTGACACCACCATGTCGGCGGGGTGATCAAATTTAAGAACCTGCTTGAGAAGCTCGGAACAACTGTCGAGTAAGGCGTTAGGATGCATAAGCCCTATTGTCCCACCGCAGGCCCGCCACGCGCCTTTTGATTCTGTATGACCATGTCCGACGCCCTCCCGCCCCTGATCCTGACCCCGCCCGGCCGCTACCGCCACTACAAAGGTTTGTTGTATGAAGTGGTGGGTACGGTGCGCCACAGCGAAAGCCTGGAACCCCTGACCCTGTACCGCGCGTTATATGGCGAACAAGGCCTGTGGGTGCGGCCGGCCGAGATGTTCAATGAAGAAGTGGTGATTGAGGGCGTGTTGCAACCGCGTTTCGCCAAGGTCGACAACGACACGCGGGTGGAGTCCGCCTCGCTGCTGTGCCGGTGATGCCAGGCTACGCTCAGCTCTGCCTACGACGTTGCGCGCGACTCATTGGAGGTATCTCTTTGTGAATCAAAGCAACTAAGAGACGCGGTGCTTTAATGCCGCTCTCGTTGAATGAGATGTGCGCAGTGGCGTGCGCGTCACGCACATGTGGTGCATCGCGTGGAAATAGCTGCGATAAGTCCGCATCAAACTGTGAAACGAACTGCGCTGTCAAAAGCATCAAATCACTTATAAACACTTCGGTTTTATTCGCCTTCATAGTGATCCCGTCGACTGGCATGTAAAAAGGTCGCTCAGGCGGCTCGGGCAACGACAAATCTGTAGTGCGCAGCGCTCCTGCCACAAAACAATGCACTTCAGCGCGTGTCGGAGGATTGGTGATACACGTTGTCCATGAAATAGCACCCCATGCGGACTCTTTGTCCGCAACAATTGTTTCCAGCCTTCCGTTCATGTGCTGGTTTGCGTTTCGCAACACAACGATTGACTGAAGTTCAGCGGCATACGCGCGACAGTAGTCGTAATTGACATACTGACAATTCGATTTACATAAAATCCGAAGTCGATTTAGCGAATCAACAATAGTCCAAGCATCGGAAACTAGATCGACATACCGATCGACGTGATCGGACTTTTTATCACTGGATATCTTCCAGATCGTCTCTCGCAATCGGCGATAGGCACGATCAGCTATCTCCAGTGAGTAACGGATGCCATCAAGCACAACCTTGTCCGTACTCTCCACATGCAGTGGGATATGTCGCAAAGCCGACCGAGTCGTAATCAGCCTCGGTGGATGGTTCATATTCATTGAGTGCCCTTCACACCTTCTTTTCATTGAGTTACTTAGAAAATTAGCTCAATTCAACGCCGAAGATGTTAAGGATCGCGTTCAGCGACTTCTCGCACTCCGTCGTCAGTGATTTGAAATGAGCGCGGAATGTGCCGTATTCTGTCCGCGCCTCAACTTCCGCGGCCTTCTTCTTTTCGACTGATGCATGGCCTTTAACCGTCGTCCGGAGCGCATGAAGTTTTTGCATTGGTGCGACTATGATCTTCGCGTCTTCCTGACTCTGACCAAGCCCCACCAGCACTTCTTGCAACACACGCAGGGAGCCCCAACTAGGCTCAAGTGTTCGTCCCAGGTTCTCGGCTTGCACCTTCAGAGGCTTGGCAAGAAAGCCTTCGACCAAAAACTGGTCGAGTTTAAGAATTTCATCGGCCCATTCCTGCGGCGAATCCGATGCGGGATATAGCACGACAGCGGCAATTTTTTCGCCGCGCGGCGTCCACCAGGGATATGACGTCTTATCCAACTTGTGGATAGTGTGCTTGAGAGCCGTCAGTGGGTCATACCCGGTATCCCAACGTCCTTCAAAGTCGGTCTGAAATGCCCGCGAGGAAATAGGCCCTCTGGGCCATTCATTGAACGACTGCCAGTAAAGCTGAACCTCATAGGGCAGATCGGCAAGATAACCAACGTATGTGTGCACCTGCCCTGCCTCATTGATGTCGTACGTTTTCAAATGCCACGCACCCCGGCAGGTGATGCTCCGGTTTTCCAGGGTGTATTTCTCGGCGTTCGCCTTGAAAAGATGAAGCACGTCCGGCCGGAAAAATGCCGGGGACAGTTCAAAAGGAAGATCAGACTTCTGGAAGTAGTTGGAGAGGTGCCCCGGTCCGCACGAGGCTTCAACCAAGGCATTGTTCTTCCAGTCCTGTATTTTGAACGTGGCATATTGCTTCGAGGAAGAGTCTTCTTCATCCTTCAATGCCTGAATGAGGTCGTCCGTCGTCACCTGAGGTCTCACGATCATGGCCCCGTTGGCGTAGCTGCCGTCGCCTGAAACCCCTCCGTGATAGAACAAATCACCCTCCTCCCTGTTGTAGCGCTCATGGTCACCCCACCCGCCGAACGCCCCCCATCGCACGCGCGTGAAATCGAATCGGTATACCAGGCAGGTGTTGGAGAGAGCCATGAACTTGTCCAGGTCCTTCCGCAGGATCGTCACAACGTCGATGTAGCCCCACGTGCTGCCCTTGTTGACCTGGGTGATCTTGATGACATCTTCAATATCGCCGCGTGCGTCAAGCCTGCAATAAGCATTGCGCTCGGGTACCAAGTAAAGGTCGAGACTGTGGACCAGCTTCTGGCTCAACTCAATGGGTGAGGGGGAATCACTAACGCCATCGAATGAACGTCGATAAATAAGCTTCTCGCCACCCACAAATGCCTTGCTGGAGTTGCTTAAAGGAGGCTCTAGGTACATGTCGTAGCCATCGCTACCCCAGACGCGCTGAATTGCCCAACTGTCATCAGGCATGGGCATGTTGCGGCTTTGAAGATCCTCGCCGTCGGGCGGCGTGACGTTCTCGCCCAACGCGAGCAGGCCGTGGATCAAGACGCAGCTCGCGCTCGCGTAAATAACTATCTCATCCTTCCAGGCATTGGCCTTGAGGAACTTCACCGACTCTTCCGCGCCACGAAGCCATGCTCCGCTGTCTTCGTTGGGTAGTACGGTCAAGGCTTTAAGGTCGGCAAGCTTAAAAGGGTGCATCTGGTTTGTCCTGATTAATGCAGTATTTTCGTTGACATGGTCAGGCTGATTTGCCGCCCGTGTTTAATGAGGAGATCGTGATCGAAGGCATGCGGCATCCGCGTTTGGCCAGAATCGCAGACGACACGCCAATCGAATAAGCCCGCATCACCGATAATCGTGGGTTATGTCCGAAACCACCGAAATCGCCAAGCAGGTTAAACGCCGCCGCACGTTTGCCATCATTTCCCACCCTGACGCCGGCAAAACCACGCTGACCGAAAAGCTGCTGCTGTTCTCGGGCGCGATCCAGATCGCCGGCAGCGTCAAGGCGCGCAAGGCCGCGCGCCACGCCACGTCCGACTGGATGGAGATTGAAAAGCAGCGCGGCATCTCGGTGGCCAGCTCGGTCATGCAGATGGAATACCGCGACTGCGTGATCAACCTGCTGGACACCCCGGGCCACCAGGACTTCTCGGAAGACACCTATCGCGTGTTGACCGCCGTCGATGCCGCGCTGATGGTGATCGACGCGGCCAACGGCGTCGAGCCGCAAACCCGCCGTCTGCTACAGGTTTGCCGCGCCCGCAACACGCCCATCCTGACCTTTGTCAACAAAATGGACCGCGAGGTGCAGGACCCCATGAGCGTGATGGACGAGATCGAGCAGGAACTCGGCATGACGGTCGTGCCTTTCACCTGGCCGGTCGGCATGGGCAAGCTGTTTCACGGCGTGTATGACCGCCGCGAAAAACGCATGCGCGTCTTCAGCCCCGGCGAAGACAAGGCCGGCGGCGACGATGAAATTCTGGCTGGCCTGGACAATGCCGAGGCGACCCAACGTTTTGGCGCCGAGTTCACCCAGGCCCAGGACGAGCTGGAGTTGCTCAACGGCGCCTCGCCCGAATTTGACCGTGAAGCCTTTCTGGGCGGCAAACAGACACCGATGTTTTTCGGCTCGGCCATCAACAACTTCGGCGTGCAGGAAGTGCTGGACGCGCTGGTCGACCTGGCGCCGGCGCCGGCCGAACGCGAAGCCATACAGCGTGTGGTGCATCCCGAAGAAAAGAAATTCTCGGGCGTGGTGTTCAAGATCCAGGCCAATATGGACCCGGCACACCGCGACCGCATTGCGTTTTTGCGCGTGGCCAGCGGCGAATTCACGCGCGGCATGCGGCTGAAAGTGGTGCGCAGCGGCAAGGAGTTGCGGCCCAACACCGTGGTGAGTTTCATGAGCCAGCGCCGCGAGCTGCTGGACACCGCTTTTGCCGGCGACATCATCGGCATCCCGAACCACGGCGTGTTGCAGTTGGGCGACACCTTGACCGAAGGTGAAGCCTTGCAGTTCACCGGCCTGCCCTTTTTCGCGCCGGAAATGTTCCGCGCCGTCGAAGTGGCCGACCCGCTGCGCAGCAAGCAGTTGCGCGCCGGCCTGACGCAGTTGGGCGAAGAAGGGGCGATCCAGGTATTCCGTCCGATTGCCGGCTCCCTGCTGCTGCTGGGCGCTGTCGGTCAGTTGCAGTTTGAAGTGGTGGCGCACCGCCTGGAACATGAATACGGCGTCAAGGCCCGCATCATGGGCAGCCAGTTCAACCTGGCGCGCTGGGTGACGGCTGAAGATCCGAACGAACTGAAAAAATTCATGGACGCCAATTCCCACCGCGTGGCGCTGGACGCCGTGGATGCACCGACCCTGCTGGTGGACCACAGCGCCACCCTGCGCGCCGTGGAGCAGCAGTGGCCCAAGATCAAGTTCCATGCGTTGCGGGAACACGCCGGCCTGGTGTTTCAGTCCAAACTTTAAGTGTTTCAGGGCTCTAGCCCTTGAAGGACGGTCGCAAGAAGCTATAAATTCAATAGCACCTACAACCCGTCACGAGCGGCTTAGTTGGCTTTCAGGAACTCCCCAACTTCCAGCAAGACCAGCTCGTTGTCGTCAGCCTTGTTGGGCTCGCGGCTGCTGGAAAACGGCAGGTTGTTGTCGTTGCCGACCACGATATGCGCGCTATCCACCACATCCACGTTTTCAATCGTGAAGAAGGGGAAGGTCAACACGCCCTGGTTCAGCGGCTTGCGCGCCAGCTTGTGCGGATCGGCAATCGCCATCAGATCGATGTAGCCAATCTTGCGCACGGCACCGCCCACATTCGCATCACTGAGTTCGACCTTGTAGACACGTTTGAACTTGGCGAGGTCATGAAAACAATCGGTCCGTTTCTGGCCTTCGGGACAGGCTTTGTCGGCCGTGCCTTCACCGTTGTCGCGTTCGATGATGAGGCCGGTTGTGCCATCGATCATGTTGAAGTCGCCAATCGCGTGGCCGTTGTTCTCCAGCACATATTTCCAGTGGCGGCCGGTCCAGGATTCGCTTTTCACGTCGAACTCCAGCACGCGCAAATAGTCCTTGCCGTCCAGCTTTTCGTTGGCCTTGGCTGGTGCATCCCACAACGCGCCTTCCAGCAGCGCATAAAGTTTGCTGCCGTCTTTGGACGAAGCCATGCCTTCAAAACCCTTGGAACGCCGCACCTGGAAATCCACCGCGCCGCCTGGCGCGCCCGGCGTGGTCACGGCCGGGTGGTCGGGGGAGCGCACAACCTTGCCATCGACCAGGGTGTCAAACACCGCCAGCACCTTGCCCTTCATATCGGTCTTGATCAGGAAAGGACCAAACTCGTCACCAATCCACAAAGCGCCGCCGGCGATCTGGAAACTCTCGGTATCAAAGTCGCTGCCGGTCAGGTAGCGCTGTTTCGTACCTTCGTGGACGATGCGGAACGGCACTTTTTTATCCGGGTCGTGCAGAAAAATTGTCTCCAGCCGCTTCATGCCGCCGCCCTTGAAGTCCACGGCGTAACGGTTCAGGTAGAGCATGGAATCGGGCGAGTTGGCTTTGGCGCCTGAACCGTTGTCCGTCAGTAGCCAGAAGCTGCTGTCAGGCATTTTCTTGATGCCGGAATGGCCTTGCAGCGGCTGACCCTTGAAAGGCAGTGAGACGCCGGTGGGGCGGCCGGCCGACAAACCCTCCACCGTGCCCAGGGCTTCCACCCGTTTTCCGGTGGTGAATTTACCGGCATTTTTCAGATCCTGAGGCGCATCCTTGGGCGCAGCGATGAAAGACTGCGCCGGCAGGAGCGCGTGGCCAGCTAGGGTGGCGGGGAAAACGGTCTGAGCCTGGAGCGGCAAAAACGGCGAGAGCAGCGCCAGCACGGCCAGGGCCGGAAAAGCTGACTTGAGAGCAAGACGCCGTGTGGCGGCAAGACGGGAAAAGGGCATGTGTTATCCAATTCGAAAGAAAACCCTATGGTGTTCAATCCATGTGACGCCCTGATTACAGGCGCGTCAGGCGGCATCCCTCCAGCGTCGCGCCCACGGGGCCCGCGAGCCTCCAAGGGGCCCGATTTTTGCAATAAGCTACACAGATGTATCAAAAGGCAAGCTTGTGCGTTTTTTTCTGCTGATAGTGTTCTGCGGCTTCCTGGGCACGGGTCAGGCCCAGGTCTTTGACCGGCTCTACGAAGACAGCCCCACCCTGGCGCTGGCCCAGCCACTGCAATGGGTCGCGGTTCCCAAAGCGTCTGTCGATTCGCCGGATGTTTTTGCCGCGGCCGAATCCTGGGACTTCCAGCCCTACACCAGCCAAACCGTGCTCCCCACCTCGAACCAGCAGGACGTCTGGGCACGCTTCGCCCTGCCCGTCACCGAGACCCCGCAAACCTGGTTCCTCCGCATGCCGGGCCAGACCATCTTCAGGGCCAGTCTTTTCTCGCACAAACCTCAAGGCGGCTGGCGCATCCAGTCCGCCGGCAACGCGATTGCGCCCGCCGACTGGACCTTGCGCACACGCGTTCCCAGTTTTGAGCTGCTAACACACAGCGATCAGGTGCAAACCTATTACCTGCGCTTCGAGCACCGCCGGGCCATCAGCGATAGGCCCATGCTGCTGACCCCGATTGAATACATCAACGGCGCGTCCCGGGTCGGCGTGGTGATGGGCCTGATGTGGGGCATGTTCAGTGTTCTGGCGATGTTGTGCCTGGCCGCGTTTTTGATGGCGCGCAACCAGGTCTTTGTGTGGCTGGGTGCCGTGGTGACGACCTTGATGTTCACGCAACTGGTGTTGATCGGTTACGGCAGCTGGCGCATCTGGCCCTACAGCGCGCACCTCAACCAGGTCATGGGTTGGGTCTCGTCCGCGCTGAGCATGGCCGCCGGTGCCTGGTTCTGCACCCAGGCCACGTACGCAAAAAGCGGTCACCCGCGTATCCACCGGCTGCTGTTGGCCGTCACCGTGGGCAGCCTGCTGATGGCCGGCCTGCTGCTGATCAATCAAAGCCTGGTCCCCAGCCCTGTCCGCAATCTGTGGATGGCGCTGACCACCGTGGCCCTGCTGGGCAGCCTGGTCTGGATGACGCTGCGGGGTCAGGCCTGGAACCGGCTGCTCTTGATCGGCGCGGCCCCCATCGGACTGGCCACGCTGGCCAGGGTGGCTTATAACGCCGGCTGGGTGTCGAACGTGGAGGTGGCGCAGGTCGCCGGCGTTTTGTCGGCCATCCTCGGCTTGCTCTGGGTCTTCATGGTGCTGGCCTGGCGCAGCCGGGCCGCTTTGTTTTCCAACCACCGCGGCGCCGCCCTGACGACGTATGACCCGGCCAGCGGTTTGATGCTGCCCCGCATCATCGACAGCCGGCTGCCGCAGATCCTGCAGCAGGCCCAGCGCCGAGGCGCGGAATGTGGCGTCCTGCTCTTGCGCTGGCTGGATCAGGCACCCAGCCATGACGCCGTGGCCGACGAAAAACGCGGCGCGGCGCTGTCCCGTCTCGGTGAAATCCTGCGCCGGGCGGTGCGCGACATGGACACCGTGGTGCGTTACGACGAAAACCACTTCATGTTGCTGCTCGAAGGCCCGGTCAACCGCAACGCCATGTCCGAAGTTTCCACCAAGCTGCTGGCGGACTGTATACGGGCGGCCGACAAAACCGGCGACCCGCACGCTTTTCACCTGCATATTGCGATCTGGCATGACAGGCCGGGCAGATACACGGCCCAGGACGTGATCGACAAACTCAAGGCCCGCCTGCACAAGATGGCCGCAGGCACGAAACGCCTGGTTCAGTTTGTGGATGCCGCCCACGAGCCGGCCAGCGCTCCGGCTGAGGAAGACAACCAGCGGCGGGAAGAACTGCTGGCAAAAATCAATGCGATTGAAATTTCACATCCGGCACTGACCGACGAACAGCTTCAAGGTCCGGAAACACAGCGGCATTGATACGTCGCCCTTCCGGCAGGCGTGTCAGCGAGTCGGCAGCGGCAAGGCGGTTTTGTAACGCACCTGCTTGAGCGCAAAACTCGAGCGAATTTTATTGATGCCGGGAATCGGCGTGAGTTGCTCGAGGATGAATTTTTCCAGCGCACCGATGTCAGCCACCGCGACACGGATCAAATAATCGCTGTCGCCGGTCATCAAATAACACTCCATGACCTCATCGTGTTCGGAAATCCGCCGCTCGAACTCGCTCAGGGACGCCTTGCTTTGCGAACTCAGGCTGATGGAGATAAACACACTCAGGCCCAGGCCCAGGGCCGCGGCATTGGTGATGGCCACATAGCGGTCTATCACTTTCGCGGCCTCCAGCGCCTTGACCCGCGCCAGGCAGGGCGAGGGGCTCAGATGCACACGTTTGGCCAGTTCCACGTTGGACAGCGAACCGTCGCGCTGCAGCTCGTCCAGAATTCGTAAATCAATGGCATCCAGCTTCATAGTCTGTAAATTAGGTTAATTTCAGCATTTTATGTTTCTTTAAAGGGTCATAACAGCGTATCTTGGTTGCACATGTTGCCCGCCTGTCTATAGATTGAAGCCATGAACGCACCCCTTCCTTTGCACGCTTTTTTGCCCGCTGACATGACTCCCCATGCGCTGTCCCCCGACACCGATCCGCAGGAAACCGCCGAATGGCGCGAGGCTTTTATCGCGCTGGCCGCAGCGCAAGGCCCGGTCCGCGCGCGTTACCTGCTCGACGAGCTGGCGCGGCTGGCGCGCGAACAAGGCGTGGGCTGGAAGCCCGAGTTGTCCACGCCTTATGTCAACACCGTGGGTGTCAACGAGCAGCCGGTGTTTCCCGGCGACCTGGCCATGGAAGAACGCCTGGCCTCCTTGATGCGCTGGAACGCGCTGGCCATGGTGGTGCGCGCGAATCAGGCCGAATCCGGCGGCTCCGCCGAGCTGGGCGGCCACATCGCCAGTTATGCCAGCGCGGCGGATTTGTTTGAAACCGGCTTTAACCACTTTTTCCATGCGCGTGAAGGCACGGGCGAGGGACAACACCGCGGCGACCTGGTGTTTTTCCAGCCGCACAGCGCACCCGGCGTGTATGCCCGCGCCTTTCTTGAAGGCCGGCTCAGCGAGAAAGACCTGAGCTTTTACCGCCAGGAATTGACCGCCGGCGACGCGCAAGGTTTGTGCAGCTACCCGCATCCTTATCTGATGCCGGACTTCTGGCAGTTCCCGACCGGCTCCATGGGTATAGGGCCTATCAGCTCGATTTACCACGCACGTTTCATGCATTACCTCACGCACAGACGCTTGCTGGACTGCACAGGCCGCAAGGTCTGGGGCGTGTTCGGCGACGGCGAGATGGACGAGCCCGAATCCATGAGCGCCTTGACCCTGGCGGCGCGCGAGGGCCTGGACAACCTGGTCTGGGTCGTCAACTGCAATCTGCAGCGCCTGGACGGGCCGGTGCGCGGCAACGGCCGCATCATCGACGAGCTGGAAAGATTGTTTGCCGGCGCCGGCTGGAACGTCATCAAGCTGGTCTGGGGCAGCGACTGGGACGGCCTGTTTGCACGCGACCTGACCGGCGCCTTGAGCCAGGCTTTTGCCCACACGGTGGATGGGCAGATGCAGACTTTTGCGGCCAAGGACGGGCGTTTCAACCGCGACAACTTCTTTGGCCAGAACGAGGAGCTGGCACGCCTGGCGCAAGGCATGAGCGACGAACAAATCGACAGGCTCAAACGCGGCGGCCACGACCTGGTGAAAATCCATGCCGCCTACGCAGCAGCCGCGAATCACACAGGCCAGCCCACGGTGATCCTGGCGCACACCAAAAAAGGTTATGGCATGGGCAGCGCCGGCCAGGGCAAGATGACCACACATTCGCAGAAGAAGTTTGACGGCGAGGATTTGATCGAATTTCGCAACCGCTTCAACCTGCCGCTGTCCGACGAGCAGGCCAAAAACCTCAGCTTCTACAAACCCGCTCTAGAGAGCGCGGAGATGCAATACATGCATGCCAAACGCCAGGCGCTGGGCGGCTACCTGCCCAAACGCGACACCCAGGCCGAGGTGATTCCCGTGCCCGCCCTGACCGCCTACGCGGCTTTTGCGCTGGCTGCCGATGGCAAGGAAATGAGCACCACCATGGCTTTTGTGCGCATGTTGGGCGGCTTGCTGAAAGACCCGTCGCTCGGCCCGAAAATTGTGCCCATCGTGGCCGACGAGGCACGCACCTTCGGCATGGCGAATTTATTCAAGCAGGTCGGCATTTATTCCAGCGTCGGCCAGAAATACGCGCCCGAGGACATCGGCTCGGTCCTAAGTTACCGCGAAGCGCTGGACGGGCAGATTCTGGAAGAAGGCATCAGCGAAGCCGGCGCGCTGGCCAGCTGGACGGCGGCCGCCACCAGTTACAGCGTGCATGGCCTGGCGATGTTGCCTTTCTATATTTATTACTCGATGTTTGGCTTCCAGCGTGTGGGCGACCAGATCTGGGCCGCGGCCGATCAGCGCGCGCGTGGCTTTTTGCTGGGCGCCACCTCGGGCCGCACCACCCTGGGTGGCGAAGGCCTGCAACACCAGGACGGCTCCAGCCACCTGGTGGCCGCGACCATTCCCAACTGCAAGGCCTACGACCCGGCATTCGCAAGCGAGCTGGCCGTCATCATCGACCGTGGCATACAGGAGATGATGGTCGAGCAGCAGGACGTGTTTTATTACGTGACCCTGATGAACGAGAACTACGCCCAGCCCGATTTGCGGCCCGGCGCGGAATCCGACATCATCCGGGGTTGCTACCAATTCAATAGCTACTCACGACCGGTGGACATGGGCCAGGGCCCTGAAATGCTTAAGAAAATAACGCTGTTGGGCTCGGGCGCGATTTTGACCGAGGTCATCAAGGCCGCGCAGCAACTGGCGGACCAAGGCATAGCAGCGACGGTTTACAGCGTGACGAGTTGGAGCGAACTCGCACGTGACGGTGCGGCCTGTCAGCAACAGGCCCTGAATGGTGACGCCGCGCCGCGTGAAGCTTTCATCACCCAGCAACTGCGTACCAGCCAGGGGCCTATCGTTGCCGCCACCGACTACGTGCGTGCCGTGCCGGAAAGTATTCGCGCTTTCCTGCCCGAGGGCCGCAGCTATATGACGCTGGGTACCGACGGCTTCGGTCGCAGCGACACCCGTGCGGCCTTGCGCGAGTTTTTCGGCGTCAATGCCAGCAACATCGTCAAGGCGGCCTTGCACCAGCTCAAGTCAGCGTAAAAAGAAAAAGCCCGTGGGCGCGTTAAGCGCCCACGGGCTGTCGTTCACATTCTTGCGCCGCGTTTATTTCGGCAGCAGCACTTTGTCGACCACGTGGATCACGCCGTTGGACTGGTACACGTCGGCGATGGTCACGGTTGCGACGCCACCCTTCTCATCGGTCACGGTGACCTTGCCGCCAGCCGACTTGGCCACCAGCGTGCCGCCGGCCACGGTCTTGATAGCAGCCATGCCTTTGCCGTCTGCAATCATCTTGCTGATAGCAGCGGCGTCCCACTTGCCGGCCACCACGTGGTAGGTCAGGATGCCGGTCAACATGCCCTTGTTTTCAGGCTTGAGCAAGGTGTCCACGGTGCCGGCGGGCAAGGCGGAAAAAGCAGCATTGGTCGGTGCAAACACGGTGAAGGGGCCGGGGCTTTTCAGCGTATCGACCAGGCCGGCGGCTTTCACGGCGGCCACCAGGGTGGTGTGGTCCTTGGAGTTGACGGCGTTGTCGATGATGTCCTTGGATGCCAGCATGGGCGCACCACCCACCATCACTTGGGCAAAAGAAGAGGCAGCGGTCACGGACAAGAACATCGCCAGGCCGACGGAGGCCAGTTTGTGTTTCGTTTGCATGGAAATACCTTTTGAGGAAGTTGAACAGAGCGCCGGCATCCAGGCTTGGACATCAACGGCTGTTCTGAATACGGGCGCAAACGGCGATTGGATTCAAACGTTTGCTCGGCCCGCTTCAACTTCACTCAACGCAGCACTTCAAGGCTGGGATTGCAGCCAGTCCCGCACAGCCTGTGGGTAAAGCCGGTGTTCCTGCACCAGCACCCGCGCGGCCAGGGTCTCGGCCGTATCCCCCGGCAGCACCGGCACCACCGCCTGCGCCAGGATGGGGCCGTGGTCCAGCGCTGCTGTCACCTGGTGCACCGTGGTGCCGGCCTCGGTGCACCCGGCGTCAATCGCCCGCTGGTGGGTGTTCAGCCCGGGAAAGGCCGGCAGCAGCGAGGGGTGGATATTGACCAAGCGCCCGGCGTAATGGCCGACAAACGCCGGGGTGAGGATACGCATGAAACCGGCCAGCACCACCAGCGCCGGCTGGTAGCGGTCAATCAGCGCCATCAGCGCCGCATCAAAAACCTCACGCGAGGCAAAGTCCCGGTGGCTGAGGACGTGGGTGGTCAGCCCCAGCGTTTGCGCCAGTTGCAGGCCCTGGGCCTCGGCCCGGTTGCTGATCACGGCGGCGATGTTGGCGCCGAACTGCGGGCCCCAGTCTTCTTCTTGCGCGGTTCTGGCGATGGCAGCCATGTTCGAGCCGCTGCCCGAAATCAGGATCACGATGTTTTTCATTGTTCTAAGATTATCGCCATGAGAGCACTTACCCCGAATGAAACCCGCGTGTTGGCCACCCTGATGGAAAAGGCCCGCACTGTCCCCGACAGCTACCCCTTGTCGCTGAATGCCCTGTTATTGGGCTGCAACCAGAAAACCAGCCGCGACCCGGTGATGGAACTCACCGAGCCACAAGCCCAGGAGGCGATCGACGCGCTGAAAGCCAACAGCCTGGTGTTTGAAGCCAGTTCCAGCCGGGTGCCGCGTTTTGAGCACAACTTTCAGCGCGGCTTTGGCGTGAGCGAGCCGCAGGCCGTGCTGCTGGGCCTGCTGATGCTGCGCGGGCCACAAACACCGGGCGAGCTGCGCACCAACAGCGAACGCTGGTACAAATTTGCCGACATCGCCAGCGTGGAAGACGCCCTGGCTGAACTCAAGACCCGCAGCGAAGACGGCGGCGCGGCCCTGGTACAACAACTGCCCCGGGCCGCCGGCATGCGCGAGCAGCGCTGGGCCCACCTGCTCTGCGGTGAGCAGCCTTTGCAGCAAGGCGGCGCAGGCGATGCCGCTGTCGATGCCGAAGCGGAGCCGATGTCCCTGGGCCAGGCCGAGCGCCTGCTACAACGCCTGGCCACGCTGGAAACCCAGGTGTCGCAGTTGCAGGGCCAGGTCGCGCATTTGCAGCAGGAACTCGGACTGTCTCAAGCCTGACACCCGGGAACGAACGATCGTGCTAAAAAGACCACACTGGAGACCTCGATATGGATTTAGCTTTCACCCCTGAAGAACAGAAATTCCGCGAGGACATACGCGCCTGGGTTGGTGCCAACCTGCCCGCCGAGCTGTCCCACAAGGTGCACAACGCCTTGCGCCTGACGCGCGACGATTTGCAGCGCTGGGCCAAAATCCTCGGCAAAAAAGGCTGGTTAGGCCACGCCTGGCCCAAGGAATTTGGCGGCCCCGGCTGGACCGCCGTGCAAAAACACCTGTTTGAAGAAGAATGTGCGCTGGCCGGCGCGCCGCAAGTGGTGCCTTTTGGCCCGGTGATGGTGGCGCCCGTGATCATGGCTTTTGGCAGCCCCGAGCAGCAAAAACGCCACCTGCCCGGCATCGCCAGCGGCGAGGTCTGGTGGAGCCAGGGTTACAGCGAGCCGGGTTCGGGTTCGGACCTGGCCTCGGTCAAATGCCGGGCCGAACGCCAGGGCGACAACTACATCGTCAATGGCCAGAAAACCTGGACCACCCTGGGCCAATACGGCGAGTGGATTTTCTGCCTGGTGCGTACCGCTACCTCCGGCAAGCCGCAAACCGGCATTTCCTTTTTGCTGATCGACATGAAATCGCCCGGTGTGACGGTGCGCCCCATCGTGCTGCTCGACGGCGAAGCCGAGGTCAACGAGGTCTGGTTCGACAATGTCGAGGTGCCGGTCGGCAACCTGATTGGTGAAGAAAACAAGGGCTGGACTTACGCCAAACACCTGCTCAGCCATGAGCGCACCGGCATCGCCGCCGTGAACCGCGCCAAACGCGAACTGGAACGCCTCAAACGCGTGGCCAAAACCGAAAACGTCTACGACGACCTGCGTTTCCGCGATGAAATCGCCAAACTCGAAGTCGATGTGGTGGCACTCGAAATGCTGGTGCTGCGGGTCTTGTCGGCCGAAAAGTCCGGCAAAAATTCGCTGGACATCGCCGGCCTGCTCAAGATCAAGGGCAGCGAGATCCAGCAGCGTTACAGCGAACTGATGATGCTGGCCGCCGGCCCTTACAGCCTGCCCTTCATCGAAGAAGCCATGGAAGCCGGCTGGCAAGGCAACTTCCCTGGCGGCGTGCAGGCCAACGCACCGCTGGCCTCGACCTATTTCAATATGCGCAAGACCACGATTTACGGCGGCTCGAATGAAGTCCAACGCAACATCGTCTCGCAAACCGTGCTGGGTTAAAGGAACACATCATGAATTTTGATTTCTCGGACGACCAGGACCAACTGCGCGACGCGGTCCGCAAATGGGTGGACAAGGCTTATGACTTCGAGCGCCGCCGCGGCATCGTCAAAGCCGGCGGTTTCTCGCGCGAGGCTTATGGCCAGCTGGCCGAGCTCGGCCTGTGTGGCCTCTACATCCCCGAAGCCAACGACGGCCTGGGCATGGGCCCGGTTGAAGGCATGGTGGTGATGGAAGAGCTGGGCCGCGGCATCGTGCTGGAACCTTTGGTCCAGACCCTGATCACCGGCGCAGTCTTGTCCGGCTACGCACCGGAATCGGTCAAAACCGCCTGGTTGCCCAAAATCGCCAGCGGCGAGGCCCTGGTGGTCCTGGCCTCGCAAGAACGCGCAGCCCGCTACAAGCTCGATGTTTGTGAAGCAAAAGCGGTTCCAGCCGGCGCGGGATGGGCGCTGACAGCTACCAAAAACATAGTGCCTGCGGGCGACCAGGCCGACGCCTTCATCGTGCCGGCCCAGGTCCAGGGCAAGATCGCCCTGTTCCTGGTGGAGCGCACAGCCAGCGGTGTCAACACCCGCGGTTACAGCACACAAGATGGCGGCCGGGCTGCGGACCTGGTGTGCAAGGACGCACCCGCCAGCCTGATCACGCTGGACGGCCTGAACGCGCTGGAACATGCGGTGGACATCGGTATTGCCGCGACCTGCGCCGAAGCCGTCGGTGTGATGGACAAGACCCTGGCCGTCACGGTCGAATACATGAACACGCGCAAACAGTTTGGCGTGGCGATCAGCAGCTTCCAGGCCCTGCGCCACCGCGTGGCCGACATGAAGATGCAATTGGAACTGGCCCGTTCCATGAGTTATTACGCTTCGCTCAAGCTCAATGCGCCGGCCGAAGAACGCCGCGCCGCACTGGCCCGGGCCAAGTACCAGCTGGGCACCTCCATGCGTTTTGTTGGCCAGCAGGCGGTGCAGTTGCACGGCGGCATCGGCGTGACTGACGAATACATCGTCAGCCACTACTTCAAGAAGCTGACCCAGCTGGAGATGAGTTTTGGCGATACCTTGCACCAGCTCGGTGAAGTATCAAGCCGCATGCAAGATACGGCCGGTGTATTTGCCTGAGCTGGCATTCCCCTACCGCTGAACACCAGGTGCAGCGTTACCATGACAGCCCGCAGACTCTTTGTCTGCGGGCTTTTTTTCATCAAGAGACAAGTCATGGCGCGCCATGCGGCATGACTTGGGGTGGTCGACACCCAGACAGTAACGACATCAACTGAACGCCAGGAGACCCCCATGACCTCACGCCGCCATCTGTTCGTACTGATCGCCAGCAGCCTGTTGCTGACGGCCTGCGCCACCGCGCCCGATCAGGAAGAACATCCACCGATTGTTTTTGTCCACGGCAACGGCGACACCGCCGCCTTGTGGCAAACCAGCTTCTGGCGTTTCGAGTCCAACGGCTGGCCGCGCGAGCGTCTGTATGCCATCGACCTGCCTTACCCGCTGTCGCGCGACGATGACGGCAAGGCCCAGCCAGGGCGTACCTCCACCACCGAACACATGGCTTTTCTGAAAGCCGAAGTTGACAAGGTGTTGCAGACCACTGGCGCCCGCCAGGTCGTGCTGGTCGGCAACTCGCGCGGCGGGAACGCGATCCGCAACTACATCCAGAACGGCGGCGGCGACCAGCGCGTGAGCCGCGCCATCCTGGGCGGCACGCCCAACCACGGCGTCTGGGCCATCAAGGGGTTTCGCGAAAGCAATGAATTTTCCGGCACCGGGCCGTTTTTGACCGGACTCAACACGCCCAAAAATGCCGCCGGCGACGAGGTCACAGGCCCGGTCCAATGGTTAACCGTGCGGTCCGACAACAACGACAAGTTTGCCCAGCCCGACGGCGTGTGGATAGGCGCCAAGGGCACACCAACCAACGTCGGTTATGACGGACCGGCGCTCAAGGGCGCAACCAATGGGGTGATCCCGCGCATCGACCACCGCGAGACTTCTTTTTCTCCCGCGGCGTTTGAAGTGACCTACCGCTTCATCACCGGCAAGACGACACCGCCGCGCACCATCCAGCCCGAAGTGCCGGTGCTGAACGGCAAAATCACCGGCCTGGGCCTCACACCCACTGACCCGGCCTCGGGCAACTACAGCAACAACCTGGCGCTGCCAGGGGCGCAATTACAGGTCTACGCCACCGATGCGGCCACAGGCGCACGCCTGGGCAACACCGTGCACAACAAAACCGTGGGCGCCGACGGCCTCTGGGGCCCGTTCAAGGCGCAGGCCGGTGTGCCTTATGAATTTGTCATCAGTGCACCGGGCTACGCAACCACACACATTTACCGCAGCCCCTTCCCTCGCTCCAGCAACATCGTGCACCTGCGCGCCGAACGTCTGGCCGAGGCTGACAAAAACGCCCAGTCCAGTATCAGCATGACGCGGCCGCGCGGTTACTTCGATGCGGCGCGGGACAGCATGCGTTTTGATGGCAACCCTGTGTTGCCCGGCGTGCCGCCCACGGGCGCTGGTGTGGCCAGTTCCAAGCTCAACCTGAGCCAGGCCACACTTCGCCCGATTTCAGCGGAGTTCAACGGCGAAAAAATCACGGGCCAGACCTGGCCCACCGCCGGGCAACACCTGGTGGTGCTGGAACTCACCAACTGAAGGTGAAGCCCGCCCCGCCGGCAGGGCGCCGGCGGACGGGCGAATGGCAGAACGCCTTAGAAGCCCAACACGTGGGGCAGCCAGGTCGAGATGGCCGGCACAAAAGTCAGCAGCATCAACACGACCAGGTGGGCGATCAGGAAAGGCGGCAACTCCTTGGTCAACTCCGCCATAGATACCCGGGTCGCCACGGCAGTCACGAACAGCAGGCCGCCGACTGGCGGCGTGATCATGCCTAAGGTCAGGTTCACGATCACCACCATCGCGAAGTGGATGGGGTCTATGCCCAGCGCGGCAGAAATCGGCGCCAGGATAGGCACCAGAATCATGATGCCGGGCAGTGGCTCCATGAAGATGCCGAAAATCAACAGCAGGATGTTGACCGCGATCAAAAAGGTCCAGGGCGACAAGTCCCAGCCCACAATCAGTTGCGACACCGCTTGTGGCACGCCTTCCACCGTCAGCACCCAGGCAAACGCCGCCGAGGCGGCCATCACCATCAGCACCGAGGCGGTCAGCAAGGCCGAGCGTGAGGCAATGCCGGGCAGGGCCTTCCACTCCAGCGTGCGGTACACCCACTTGCCGCAGATCAGCGCGTAAAACACCGCCACCACCGAGGCTTCGGTGGGCGTGAAAATACCAAAACGAATGCCCACCAGGATCAGCACAATCAGCAGCAGCGCGGGAATCGCCTTGAAGCTGTTGATCCACATCTCGCGCGCCGTGGGGCGCGGCTCACGTGAACGGTAGTCGCGCTTGAGGCAAACCCGCCAATTCACAAAAGCCATGGCCAGCGCGATCAGAATGCCGGGCACAAAACCGGCCATGAACAAGCCACCCACCGAGACCTGCTCGTCCTGCATGGCATAAATAATCATGGCGATGGAGGGCGGAATGATGGGCCCGACAATCGCCGTGCTGGCGGTCAGCGAGGCCGCATACGCGCGCGAATAACCGGCTTTTTCCATCATCTTGACCATCATGGAACCCGGTCCGGCGGCATCCGCCAGGGCCGAGCCGGAAATGCCCGAGAACAGGGTCAGGGACAAGACATTGGCGTAGCCCAGACCGCCGCGCAGATGGCCGACAAACTGGGCTGCAAAACGCAGCAGCACGGCTGTGAGCGCACCGCCCGACATCAGCTCGGCCGCGAGAATAAAGAAGGGCACGGCCATTAGCGGAAAGCTGTCGATGCCGGTAAACATTTCCTTGAACACGATGAGTTGCGGGTAACGCCCGCCTACAAACACCGCCAGCGCAGCCGACATGGCCAGCGCAAAAGCAACCGGAAAACCCAACACCATCAGCACGATGGCGGCAATAAAAAGAGTGGTCGTCATGAGAGTTTTGCCGTGGGGGTGTCAGAGCGAAGCGGCGGCATCGGCGTCCATTTCGGCGGACTCGGCGAAGCGGCCCTCCGAGACGTAGCTGCGCACGATGAACAGCAGGTGGATGAAGAGCAGCAAAAATCCCGCCGGCATGGCCGAATAAATCCAGGAGATCGCGATGTCCGTCGCCGCCGTGGTCTGAAACCGTGTGGCCCAGACGTAGAGGATGGAGAAATACGTCATCACCAGCGAAAACACGCCTATGCCCACCACCACCACGGCGCGGAACACCCGCGCCCAGCGTGTGCCAACCGCGGTGTGCAGGTTGTCGATGGCCACATGGCCGCCAAAACGCAAGACCAGGCCGGCGCCCAAAAAGGTGCCCCAGATCATCAGATGGCGAGCCACCTCTTCGGCCCAGACCAGGGAGTCGCCCGTGGTGTAACGCAACACCACGTTGGCAAAGACGATGCAGGCCATGGCCAGCAACAACAGGATCAAGACCCAGCGGTTGCAAGCCACCAGCGTGCGCTCAATGCGATTTAACATAGATCGGTCAGGCGCCGGGTGACGCCATCCTCAAGAGAAGAAGGTTGCAAACCAAGGCCCGGGTGTACCGGGCCTTGTGATCTCCAGACGCGTGGCGCCCGGATTATTTGAAGTTGCTGATCTCGTCCAGTGTCTTCTGGCCAAACTTGCTGGCGTACTGCTTGTAGGCCGGGGCCATCGCGGCTTTGAAGGCAGCCTTGTCGACATTGCTCACCACTTGGACGCCATGCGACTTGATCTCTTCCACGCCTTTTTTCTCGACCTCATCCACGAACTTGCGTGAAGCCAGCGCACCCGCCTGGGCACCCTGGGTGAACGCGGCTTTCTGCGCGTCGTTCAGACCGTTCCAGAAAGCCGGTGCCACGATCAGCGCCATGGGCGCGTACACGTGGGCGGTCAGCGACATGTGTTTTTGCACTTGCCAGAGCTTGGCCGAGACCACGACGGAAACCGGATTTTCCTGGCCGTCGATGGTGCCCTGCTGCAAGGCGCCAATCACTTCAGGCCAGGACATGGGTGTGGGCGAGGCGCCCAGCGTGCGGAAGGCGGTGATGTGCACCGGGTTTTCGGTCACGCGAATTTTCAGGCCTTTCATGTCTTCAGGCTTGCTCACCGCGTGTTTGCCGTTGGTGAGGTGACGGAAACCCTGCTCACCCCAGGACAGGGCAATCAGGCCACGTGCGCGGAATTTGGTCAGCAGGTCCTGGCCGAACTTGCCGTCCAGCACCGCACGGGCATGGGCCGTATCGCGAAACAGGAAAGGAATGTCCACCACACCCACGTCGGGCACGAAGTTGCTCAGGGCGCCCGTCGACACGATGACGGCCTCGACCGTGCCCAGTTGCAGGCCTTCGATCAATTCGCGCTCGCCACCCAGCGCGCTGGACGGAAACTGTTTGAACTTGAACGCACCGTTGGTGCTTTTTTCCACCGAGTCGGACCAGGCCTGGGCCGCCGCACCGTAGTGGGAGTTCACGGCCAGGGCATAACCCATCTTCACATCTTTGGCTTGCTGCGCGAAGGCGGCACCCGTTGAAACAGTCAGCGCAGCAATCGCGCAGGTCGCCAAAAAGGAGCGACGAATGGAAGTCATGGAATCATCCTTGTAGTTAATGGAATACGCGCACAAAAACCCGCCATTGTAGGTATGCGCTCCATCGGCCCTGCACGCGCAGACGGGCAGGCCTCACCCTCGGGATTGAAGCTCCCCCATTAAATTTTTAATGAAATAGGCCTCTAGCCCTTTATCCACAAGCGCTAGAAGCTATCAAAAACAGAGCAAAAGATAACGCAAAAACTTTGCCCATGAAACGCCATGGGCCGCCCCATCAGCTCAGCTCAGGCGGTAGTCCACGGGTGCCGGTTTGGCGGGTGGCAACACCTCACCCAGTGATTCGCGCAGGCTGACTTCAATCGCCTGACACAAGGTGTCCAGCGGCAAGTCATTGGGCTCCAGTCCAAACGGTTCTTCGATCTCATCACCCAGGGCGTCCAGCCCGAAGAAGGTGTAAGCCACCAGCGCCACCACAACAGGTGTCATGAAGCCAATCATGTCCACCAGGCCAAAAGGCAGCAGAAAACAATACAGGTAGGCCGTGCGGTGCAGCAGCAAGGTGTAAGAAAACGGCACCGGTGTGTTCTTGATGCGCTCGCAGGAAGCGGCCGCCGCCGTCATGGCCGACAAGGTCGCGTCCAGGCTGGCCGCGAGGCAGGCGTCCAGCCAGCCCTGGCGCTGGCAGGCGCCCAGCTCTTGACCCATGGCCAGCATGATGGCGGCCGGCTTGTTGGCAGACGCCTGGACACGCGGCCATTCGGCCGCAGGCAACCAGCGCTGCAACTCGCCGCTCTCGGGCTGGTCGCGTAATTGCAGACGCAAGGCGTGGACATAGGCAATCGCTCGGTAGACCAAACGCTGGCGCGCCGCTTCGGCGGCGGGCGCCTGGCCCGAGGCCTCGGACGGCTGGATAAAACTCTGGCACTGCCGCGACAGGGACTGGCAGCGGTGCACCAGTTCGCCCCAGAGCTTGCGCCCCTCCCAGTAGCGGTCATAAGCGGCGGTGTTGCGAAAGCCCAGAAAAATCGCCAGCGGCAGGCCGATCAGGGTGAAAGGAATGGTCGTCAGCGTGATCTTGAGGCTGAACAGATTGCCGTGGGCCAAGGTCACCAGGATGGCACTCAGGGTGTTGACCAGCAAGGTGGTGCGTATACGCGGCAGGATGGAGCCGCGCACCACAAAAAAGAGCCTGAGGCCGGAGGGGCGATCTCTGACAATCATGAGCAATCAAACCAAGGGTAAACCCTTATTTAACCATGATCCCGCCATTCACGGCGGGAAGCCGCCTCACACGTCAGATCAGCAAGCGCGAGGTCTTGGGCACATGGGCCATCAAAAATTCCATCTGGTCCGCCAGGATGCGGCGGTTGCGCAGGATGAAGTCTTCCCACAAGCTGGGCACATAAGGCGTGTACAGCAGCGGCATGTGGGCCTGTTCGGGCGTGCGGCTGCTTTTGCGGTGGTTGCAGGCGCGGCAGGCCGTCACCACATTCATCCAGATGTCGATGCCGTTTTGTGCAAATGGAATGATGTGTTCGCGCGTCAGGTCTTCTTCGTGGAAATGATCGCCGCAATACGCGCAGACATTGCGATCACGCGCAAACAGCTTGCTGTTGGTCAGCCCCGGCTTGAGGTTGAAAGGGTTGATGTTGGGCACGCCCTTGGTGCCGATGATGCTGTTGACGTGGATGATGGACTGGTTGCCGGTGACGGCATTGTGGCCGCCGTGAAACGTGGCGACCTGCGCACCCATCTCCCAGCGCACTTCATCCGAGGCATAGTGCAACACGGCTTGTTCAAGGCTGATCCACGATTGCGGCAAGCCCTGGGCTGAGAGTTTCAAGACCTTCAAACGAACCTCCATCATTGTAAAAACGCATGGAAACCGAACTCAAACTGTCTGACGCCTCAATATACCGTGAATTCATGACAAAGCCATGGCCAGGGCCTCTTTTGGCGCGTACAAGCCCGTCCCGCCGACCCAAGGCGCTATTAAAACGATAATCTGCAAGATGAAAGTTTTCCGCGGCTATCAACACCCGGCGCTCGCCTCGCAATGCGCGCTGACCATAGGCAATTTCGACGGCGTGCATCGCGGCCACCAGGCAATGCTGGCCCTGCTCAAAAACGAAGCGCAACACCGCGGCCTGCCGGCGTGTGTGATGACTTTCGAGCCGCATCCGCGCGAGTATTTTTCGCCGGCCACGGCGCCCGCGCGTATCTCGACCTTGCGCGACAAACTCACAGAACTGGCGCGCTGCGGCGTGGACCAGACCATCGTGTTGCCCTTCAACGCCAAGCTGGCAGCCCAAACACCGCAGGCTTTTATCAGCGACGTGCTGGTCGACGGGCTGCACGCCAGCTACGTGCTGGTCGGCGACGATTTCCGCTTTGGCGCCAAACGCGCCGGCGACTACGCCATGCTGGACGCCGCCGGCGACCAGCAGGGTTTTGACGTGGCCCGCATGAACAGCTATGAGGTGCATGGCCAGCGGGTCTCCAGCTCGGCCGTGCGCGAGGCGCTGGCACAGGGCCGCATGGACGACGCCGCGCGCCTGCTGGGCCGGCCTTACAGCATCTCCGGCCATGTGGTGCATGGCCGCAAGCTGGGCCGGGAGCTGGGTTTTCGCACGCTGAACCTGCGGTTTTCGCACTGGAAATCAGCCGCCGCCGGCATTTTTGCGGTGCATGTCCATGGCCTGACCGACCATCCCCTGCCCGGCGTGGCCAACCTGGGGGTGCGACCCTCGCTGGACGCCCGCGATATCAACGCCGGCCGGGTGCTGCTGGAGACCTATTGCCTGGCGTGGCCCGCCAGCCTGGGCCTGGAAGAGGCATACGGTAAAATCATCCGTGTGGAACTGCTACACAAACTGCACGACGAACTGACCTACGACGGCCTGGATGCTCTCCAGACCGGCATCGCCAGGGACTGCGACGACGCGCGGGCGTTTTTTGCCTCCATGCACACGGAAACCAGCCGCCAGACCACACGCGATCGAATTTAGACGATCTCGTTTGCCTGCCGCCGCCCTTCTTTCTTGCCGCCAGGGCCTGCGGCCCCCTTGTCGAACTTCCAGCAAATTCCTTGGGGCTGAACCTGGTTCCAGCCCTTCGCAACCCGAATGAACGCCATGTCCGAGAACAAAACCGATTACCGCAGCACCCTCAACCTGCCCGACACCCCCTTCCCCATGCGTGGCGACCTGCCCAAACGCGAGCCGGGCTGGGTCAAGGAGTGGGACGAAAAAGGCATTTACAAAAAGCTGCGCGACGTGCGCGCCGGCGCGCCCAAGTTTGTGCTGCACGACGGCCCGCCTTATGCCAATGGCCAGATCCACATGGGCCACGCGGTCAACAAGATCCTGAAAGACATGATCGTCAAGGCGCGCCAGCTCAAGGGCCTGGACGCCATCTACGTGCCGGGCTGGGACTGCCACGGCCTGCCTATCGAGAACCAGATCGAAAAGACCCATGGCCGCAAGCTCAGCCGTGACGAGGTGCAGGCCAAAAGCCGCGCCTACGCGACCGAACAAATCGCGCTGCAGAAGCAGGACTTCAAACGCCTGGGCGTGCTTGGTGAATGGGACAACCCCTACCTGACCATGAACCCCGGCAACGAGGCCGATGAAATCCGTGCGCTCAAACGCATCATGGAGCGCGGTTTTGTCTACCGCGGCCTCAAGCCTGTGTACTGGTGTTTCGACTGCCGCAGCTCGCTGGCCGAGTTCGAGATCGAATACGCCGACAAGAAGTCGCAGACCATAGATGTGGCTTTTGAAGCCGCCGAGCCGGCTCAACTGGCGGCGGCCTTTGGCCTGCCGGCGCTGGACAAACCCGCCTCCATCGTCATCTGGACCACCACCGCCTGGACCATCCCCGCCAACCAGGCGCTGAACCTGAACCCCACGCTGGAATACGCGCTGGTCGATACACCCCGCGGCCTGCTGGTGCTGGCCTCAGCCCTGGTCGAGAAGGCGCTGGCGCGTTACCAGCTCGAAGGCACGGTGCTGGCCACCACCCTCGGCGAAAAACTCGCCGGGCTGAACTTCAAACATCCGTTCCATGATGTGGCCGACCCGGGCACCGGCACCTACAGCTACCGGCGCCTGTCCCCCGTGCTGCTGGCCGACTACGCCACGGCCGATGACGGTACCGGCATCGTGCACTCCTCCCCCGCCTACGGTGTGGATGACTTCAACTCCTGTGTGGCCAACGGTTTCCACCACGACGACATCCTGAACCCGGTGCAGGCCAATGGGGTGTACGTGGACGAGTTGCCCCTGTTCGGCGGCCAGTTCATCTGGAAGGCCGCGCCGGTGATCGTCGATGCATTGCGCGATGCCGGCCGCCTGCTGGCCACCGAAACCATCAGCCACAGCTACCCGCATTGCTGGCGCCACAAGACGCCGGTGATCTACCGTGCGGCGGCCCAGTGGTTCATCCGCATGGACGAAGGCGAAGGCGTGTTCACCAAAGACAAGGCGCCTCAAACCCTGCGCCAGCTGGCACTGAACGCCATCGACGAAACCAATTTCTACCCCGAAAACGGCAAAACCCGCCTGCGCGACATGATCGCCGGCCGGCCCGACTGGTGTATCTCGCGCCAGCGCAACTGGGGCGTGCCCCTGCCCTTCTTCATCCACACGGCCACGGGGGAGTTGCACCCACGCACCATGGAATTGATGGACACGGCGGCCGACATGGTCGCCCAGGGCGGCATCGAAGCCTGGAGCAAGGCAACGGCCGAGTCGCTGATCGGTGCGGATGCGGAGTTCTACACCAAGAGCAACGACATCCTCGACGTCTGGTTCGACTCCGGCACCACGCATTACACCGTGCTGCAAAAAAGCCATGCGGCGCAATCCACCTGGCCGGCCGACCTCTACCTCGAAGGCCACGACCAGCACCGCGGCTGGTTCCACAGCTCGCTGCTCACGGCCTGCGCCATGTACGACCACGCGCCTTACAAAGGCCTGCTGACCCACGGCTTCACCGTGGACAGCCAGGGCCGCAAGATGAGCAAGTCGCAAGGCAACGGCGTGGACCCGCAAAAAACCAGCGAAAAACTGGGTGCCGAAATCATCCGCCTGTGGGTGGCGGCCAGCGACTACTCGGGCGACATCGCCGGTGACGACAAAATCCTGGCGCGTGTGGTGGACACCTACCGCCGCGTGCGCAACACCTTGAAGTTTTTGCTGGCCAACATCAGCGACTTCGACCCGGCGACGGACGCCGTGCCGCTGGCCCAGATGCTGGAAATCGACCGTTATGCGCTGAGCCGTGCGGCCCAGTTGCAGGCCGACATCCTGGCGCATTACGAGGTCTATGAGTTCCACCCGGTGGTCTCCAAGCTGCAAATCTATTGCAGCGAAGACCTGGGCTCCTTCTACCTCGACATCCTGAAAGACAGGCTGTACACCAGCGCGCCCAAGTCGCTGGCCAGGCGCAGTGCGCAGACCGCGCTGCACCAGATCACCCAGGCGATGTTGCGCTGGATGGCGCCTTTCCTGAGCTTCACCGCGGAAGAGGCCTGGAAGCTGGCCGGCCGTTCGGAATCCATCTTCATGGAAACCTATGTGACACAGCCAGCGCAAGACGAGGTCTTGCTGGCCAAGTGGTCGCGCATCCGCGAACTGCGTGATGCCGTCAACAAGGACATCGAAGCCTTGCGTACCGAAGGCAAGGTCGGCTCGTCCCTGCAGGCGAATGTGGCCCTGGAAGTCACGGCCGACGACCATGCCTTGCTGGCCAGCCTGGGTGATGATCTGAAGTTTGTCCTCATCACATCCGCTATCGAATTAATAGCTGGCGACGCACAATCCATCAGCACGCAAGCCAGTTCCGACACCAAATGCGAACGTTGCTGGCACTACCGCAGCGACGTGGGCCGCGACCCAGCCCACCCGGCGATCTGCGGCCGCTGCACCAGCAATTTGTTTGGAGCGGGTGAAGACAGGAAGTTCGCATAACATGACCAGCCCCCACACTCACTTCGTTCGTTGCCCCCTCAAGGGGCGCTCATTGCCCTTCGGGCGGCCGGGCGGGCACTGATATGGCCCGTACCACCTTCATCAAAACATCGGGCACGATGTTGCCCTGGCTGGCCCTGGCGCTGATCCTGCTGATTGCCGACCAGTTCACCAAGGTGCTGATCCTGGGTTATTACCGCCTGGGGGACGCCACCTACGTGACGAGTTTTTTCAACGTGGTGCGGGTCCACAACAGCGGTGCTGCTTTTTCCTTCCTGGCCTCGGCCTCGGGCTGGCAGCGCTGGTTTTTCACGGCCATCGGGCTGGCGGCGGCGCTGTTCATCGTCTGGATGCTCAAGTCGCACGCCGGGCAAAAGCTCTTCTCCTTCGCGCTGGCCTGTATTCTGGGCGGTGCCGTTGGTAACGTGATCGACCGCATGTTGCACGGTTACGTGGTGGATTTTCTGGATTTCCACTACGGCAACTGGCACTTCCCGGCCTTCAACATCGCCGACAGCGCCATCAGCATAGGCGCGGTCTGCCTGATCCTGGATGAGTTGCTGCGCGTGCGAAAAGCCAGGTAATCGGCCTGCGCCACCTTGAAGCCGCGCAACGCAGGGGAAAACCCGGCCCGTTGCCTCGCGGACAGCGCCTTCAGCGACGACGCGCTGGCGTATAGTCGTCCCTGAAGTTATGAAGCATTTGTTGAATCTATTGGCAGCCATTGCGCTGCTTGTGTGGGGCACCCATCTTGTACGTACCGGCATCCTGCGGGTGTTCGGTGCGAATCTGCGCCAGATCCTGGCGCGCAGTGTCGGCAACCGCTTCACGGCCGCGTTGTCGGGCATAGGTGTTACGGCGCTGGTGCAGTCCAGCACCGCCACCGCCCTCATTACCTCCTCGTTTGTCGGTCAGGGCCTGATCAGCCTGCCCGCAGCCTTGGCCGTGATGCGCGGCGCCGACATCGGCACGGCCTTGATCGCGGTGGTGTTTTCTTTTGATTTGTCCTGGCTCTCGCCGCTGCTGATTTTTGTCGGTGTGGTCTTGTTTATCCCGCGCCAGGCCTCGACCATAGGCCGGATAGGCCGCATCCTGATTGGCCTCGGGCTGATGTTGCTGGCCTTGCGCCTGGTCACGGACTCCACGGAAGTCCTGACCCAGTCGCCGGCGGTCAAGGCCTTGCTCAATTCGGTTGGCAGCGACCTGCTGCTGGAAATCACGCTGGGCATGGTGCTCGCCGTCATTTCTTATTCCAGCCTGGCGGTGGTCCTGCTGATTGCCACCCTGGCAGCCTCCGGTGGCGTGTCGCTGGAGGTGGCGCTGGGCCTGGTGCTGGGCGCCAACCTGGGCAGCGGCTTGCTGGCGGTGATCACCACGGCCAAATCGTCGATTGAAGCCCGGCAAGTGCCTGCCGGCACGCTGGTCTTCAAGATCCTGGGTGTGCTGGTTGCCGCTCCTTTTGTGGGCTTGTGGATCAGCCATGTCCTGCCGTTCCTCGGCAACCGGGCCAGCGCGGTTGTGCTGTTTCACCTGAGCTTCAACGTGGTGGTGGGTATCGCCTTCATCGGCCTGACCAACCCGGTTGCGCGCTGGACACAAAAGTTGCTGCCCAAAAACGACAAACCCGGCGTCAGTGAACGCCCCAACCACCTGGACCCCTCGGCCCTGTCAACCCCCTCACTGGCGATTTCCAACGCGGCACGCGAAGCCTTGCACCAGGCCGACGTGGTGGAAAGCATGTTGCTGGGCATGCTGGAAGTCATCAAGAAAAACGACCTGCAGATGGCGCAGGAATTACGCAAGATGGACGACACGGTGGATGCACTGTATTCGGCCATCAAATATTATCTGACCAAAATTTCGCGCGACGAACTGGCCGAGGAAGAAAGCCGGCGCTGGACCGACATCATCAGTTTCACCATCAACATGGAGCAGGTGGGTGACATCATCGAGAGGGTGTTGATCGATATCGAAGACAAAAAAATCAAGCCCGGCCGCAGTTTTTCCGAAGCTGGCATGGCCGAGATTTGCGAGTTGCACGCCCGGCTGATCGACAACCTGCGCCTGAGCATGAGTGTGTTTCTCAACGGCAGCGTGCGCGACGCGCAAAAATTGCTGGAAGAAAAAGCCCGTTTTCGCGACCTGGAACGGGCTTATGCCACGACCCACCTGGGCCGCCTGTCCGACCGGACCATGCAAAGCATGGAGACCAGCTCGCTGCACATCGACCTGATCAGCGACCTGAAACGTATCAACTCGCACATCTGCTCCATCGCTTATCCCATCCTTGAGTCTGCCGGTGCCCTGGCACCCAACCGCCTGCGCCAAAGCGTGCTGCTTGATGAACTGCCGCGCTGACCCGCGTCGCGTGGCCGCATGAACCCGAACGCCGATCAACTCTGGCGCGCACCGCGCTGGGCGCTGGCCGTGTTGCTGGCGCTGCTGGGCATGTTGGGGCCGTTTTCCATCGACACCTACATCCCGGCGTTTTCCGGCATTGCGCGTTCGCTGGGCGCCACACCGGTCGAGATGCAGCAAACGCTGTCGGCCTATCTGTTTGGTTTTGCCTTCATGAACCTGTTTCATGGCGCGCTGGCCGACAGCTTTGGCCGCCGCCCGGTGGTCTTGTGGGGCATTGCGATGTTCACCCTCGCCTCGGCCGGCTGCGCCCTGTCGCAAAGTATTAGCCAGCTGGTGTTTTTCAGAGCGCTGCAAGGCCTGTCCACAGGCGCCGGCATTGTGGTTTCACGCGCGGTGATACGCGACATGTTTCCACCGGCCCAGGCGCAAAAGGTGATGAGCCAGGTGACGATTTATTTCGGCGTGGCCCCGGCGATTGCGCCCATCATCGGCGGCTGGCTGTTTGTACACCTGAACTGGCACGCGATTTTCTGGTTTCTCACCGGCGTCGGTGTCTTCTTGTGGGTCGCCAACTTCAAGCTGCTGCCCGAGACCCTGCATGTCACGCAGCGCCAGCCCTTCAATGTGAAACACCTGATGCGCGGCTACTGGCAGTTAGGCTCCAGTGCGCGCTTTTTGCTGCTGGCGCTGGCCAGCGGTGTGCCTTTCAACGGCATGTTTTTATACGTGCTGGCGGCACCCGAGTTTTTGGGCTCACACCTGGGCCTGGCGCCCACCGGGTTTTTCTGGTTTTTTATCCTGACCATCATCGGCATCATGGGCGGCGCCTGGGTCAGCGGCCGCATGGCCGGCAAGGTCGCGCCCAAGCGGCAGATCCGCCACGGCTTTGTGATCATGCTGGTGGTCGCGGTGATCAACCTGGTGGCCAACATCTTCTTCACGGCGCATGTGTCCTGGGCGCTGTTTCCGATTGCGGTGTTTGCCTTTGGCTGGGCCCTGATGGTGCCGGTCGTGACCCTGCTGGTGCTGGACCTGTACCCGGAGCGGCGCGGCATGGCCTCGTCGCTGCAGGCCTTTATCGGCTCCACCGCCAACGGCATCGTTGCCGGTGTGATCGCGCCGCTGATCATGCACTCGACGATCGCGCTGGCAGCGGTGTCGCTGCTGATGTTGTGTATCGGTCTGATCGCCTGGCTCTATCTGCACCACCACTGGCCGGAAATTGGCCAGACGGTGGCCGCACACGAGTAATACAGGGATTCCAGACTTGTCATTGCGGGCTTGACCCGCCATCCAGGCCACATGGCTGGCGCTGGCTTCAAGGCGACAGGGATGCCCCCGGACCAGGTCCAGGGCAGGCGCCTCGCGTCCGGCATGAGAAACCAGCTCAGGACGAACGGCGCCATGGAGCGGTAGGGCTCTAAGAGCCTGTTTACGATCTAAAGGGGGTCGCGGTAGTTCCTGCGAGGCCGGCAATGTTTTCAAACTGCACCTTGCGATCAGGGTGCGCGCCCATGGACTTTTTCTTGCAGACTTTGCGCTGGCCCACATGGTTCTTCTTGAGCAATTTGCGCACCACGTGCCGACTCGCCGGTGTGCCCATCTCAGCCAATCGCCCGCTGATCTCACGCCTGGATAAGTGGGTCCACGAGACGCCTTCGCGCATCGGGTCGCCCGCTGCATCTTCAGCTCAATGTCTTTTGTATAACCCGTCACTCTGCCAACCCGCGCTTTTTTCAACGCTTTCGCTCATTCCACGTCGCTCAAAAAATTCGCGTTCCGGGACGTTGTTTTTTGACAAATCCTAACTGCTGGGTCAGGGGTTGAACGCCATGCGTAACAAAGCCGGAAGATGCGCTATGCATGTTCCGGCTTATCAGGGCTACGTTGCAACTGGGCCGCCTTACCGGCCAGTCAGCAATAGTGCTTGGGACTAATGCAGTTTGCGCCGACGGCTGGCAAACCAGCCTGCCGCCAAGGCGATACCGAGTAGCGCGAGGATGCTTGGCTCAGGGATTTGTTGCGTCAAACGCTGGGTAGAAATCGTGAAGCCGAATGCCAGGGTATTTGATTGATTTTCCACCGTGGTGAAGCCAAAGCAACCGTTAGCTGCACCTGCTGCCGCGCAAGCAGCATTCGGCAAGGTTCCCAACAAACCACCCGAGGTCGGAAAGATGTTGAGGAAATAAGTGTTGCCGTCAAAGTTAAGGATTTGGTTCAGGAAACCTGTTTGCTGTACAAAGATGTCATTGCAGGGCGTGGGGCTGGTCACGACAGCGCAGGGCGTGGAATTCGGCGTTTCCGAGAACAGAATGTCGTAGTTGAGGGGTGTCAACGCGCCCGGAATGCCAGGAGTATTGGCGGGTAAGGCTGCGGATAGGTTCAAGGTTACCCGAAGTTCTGCGTTGGTGAGGGTGGTTCCTGTAATGGGGTTGTTGTTGTGGGTCAAGGTCACGCCGGCAGCGGTGGTTCCAGGAACTGGCGAGGTCCCGGTGATTTGCGTCTGGATAGCTCCAGCAGCAGGGTCGGTAATCACCAGTGAAGATTGCCCTGAGCCGGTTGATGTACCCCAAATCAAGGTCTTGGAATTGGGGTTCGACACCCCAGCTGGCGCGAATGAATTCCATACACCTGACAAAGAGTAGTTCCAGTCGGTAACCAGAGGTCCCGCTTGCGCGGCCGTGAAACCGGCTAAGCCGATCACCAGCGGAGCCAGGACCTTGAGTGCGGAGTGTATTTTCATGATGAATCTCCATTTAAATTGTTCGGTTCAACTTGGAGGTTTCTTGCCCGCCAAGCCCTCCGCCAGATCAAAAGCATAAGCCGTACCATCTTTCTAAGAGTTGAGAAACTCTATATAAATCAATGATCTTTCATGTCCACCTCACTTACTTGAGATCTTGACTGTCAGGAAATCCGACAGCGCAAGGCTTTCTTTCAGGTTCAGCTGCGGAGAGTCTTATGTCCGTTCTTTTCGATCCCTGACTCCTTGAAAATGTCATGCTTGCCAAGGGTGCGGCCTCCTGCACATCACACTTGTCGGGCGCATTCGGTTTGCTGTCGCTCTGGCGCGATGAAGCAGGGCAAGCGCATCACATGGTCAGCGGATACACGGTCTGTATGACGTGGCACGCAAGGAGGGATGAGGGATATATGCACCTCCACACCAGCGTGGACACCAGCGCTGCGACGCCATCGCGCACTGGTGGACGCAACATGGCAGGCGTCAATACCCCGACGCCCGTCGTGTCTTGCTGCTATGCGATGGAGTAGGCTCACGCCTCCAATCGGCATGTGTTCAAGGAAGCGCTGCAGCAACTGGCCCAGCGCGGCTGGGGCTTGAAATCCGCGTAGCGCACTACCCGCCGTACGACTCAAAACACAACCCGATCGAACATCGCTTGTTTGCCCCTGTGACGCGGGCCTGCCAAGGGGGTGTCTTCCATACCTTCGACATCGCCAAAAAATTCATGGCGAAGACGAAAACCAGCACCGGATCAAAGGTGTCTGTGGCTGTCTTGGATGGGGTTTACGCAGCAGGCAAAAAGTGCGCCGCAGACTTCCTCGCAACCATGCGCATCACCTTCGACGAACACCTGCCGCAATGGAGCTACCGCGCCACACCACTAGACCGCTGATTCGGGGAAGTTATTGCTTGCCAAAGCCTAAGCCAAGAAGGCCGTCTGAATCAGTGCCGCTTCGCGGGTGAATGCGTGGCCCTGCATTTTTTGCAGCAGTTCCTGTCTGTCCATCAGCACAAAACGTTCGACTTCGCCGTCCTGGTTTTGCGGCATCAGCCGGTCCGGCATGGTGCAGCGGTACCAGGCTATATGTTCGATGACATAACCCGCCCCGTGGCCGTCGGTGCAGGGGCAACAAACATCGAGCTGGCCGCCGTGCCTGAGATTTTTCAAGTCCCCCAGTTGCAGGCCGGCTTCTTCCCAGGTCTCGCGTTCCAGCGCGCTGGCCAGGGTGTCGGCGCCGCTGACCATGCCGCCCATCAAGGTGTCCCAGAGGCCGGGGTCGTTGGCCTTGCTCCAGGCGCGCTGCTGCACCCAGAAGCGACCGTCTTCCGCTTGAGCGACCAGGTGCACCGCCTGGGTGGCGATGCCCAGCACCCGCACCACGGCGCGCTCCACACTGCCGACACGATGGCCTTGCGCATCCATCACCGCCAGTTGTTCGTCACGCCAGGCATGGGCCAGGCCGGCTTCGCGCAAGGCCTCTGCCAGCGCCTGCAGGCTGGCCGTGACCTCGCCCTGCAGTTGCCAGACGGCGCCTTCCGGTCGCTCCACTTTTGATAGCTGCTTACGCCCGTCGGACAAGGGCAGAAGCACGATTTGGCTTAAGAAATCAGGTTCCACCGAGCCAATGACGGCATCCCCCGCCAGCAGCGGCAAACGCCGCCGCTGCGGCGCCTGGCTGGCGCTGGCACGCAAAGCCGCCAGCCAGTGCGGATCAACATCGTCCATCACCGCTCATCCCCGTTTACAGGGTCAGGATGGTGCAGCCGGTGGTCTGGCGCGCTTCCAGCGAGCGGTGGGCCTCTTGCACCTGGGCCAGCGGAAAACGCTGGTCGATGCGGATCTTGACCTGGCCGCTGCTGACCATGGCAAACAAATCGTCGGCCATGGCCTGCGTGGTTTCGCGGCTGGCGATGTGGGTGAACAAGGTGGGGCGCGACACATAGAGCGAACCCTTGGCGGCCAACAAGCCGATGTCCAGCGGCTCGACCTTGCCCGAGGCGTTGCCGAAGTTGGCCAGCAGGCCGAAGGGGCGCAGGCAGTCCAGCGACTTGAGGAAGGTGTCCTTGCCCACCGAGTCGTAGACCACCTTCACGCCTTTACCGCCGGTGATGTCCTTGACGCGGGCGACAAAGTCTTCCTTCGCGTAGTTGATGGCGAAAGCCGCGCCATGCGCCTTGGCCAGTTCGCATTTTTCGTCCGAGCCGGCCGTGCCTATCAGCTGCAAGCCCATGGCCTTGGCCCACTGGCAGGCGATCAAGCCCACACCGCCGGCGGCGGCGTGGAACAACACAAAGTCACCGGCCTGCAAACCGCCTTGCGGCTGGGTGCGGCGCAGCAGGTACTGCACGGTCAGGCCCTTGAGCATCATGGCGGCGCCGGTCTCGAAAGAAATGTCATCGGGCAGCTTGCAGACACATTTGGCAGGCATCACACGCACCTCGCAGTAACTGCCCGGCGGCTGGCTGGCGTAAGCGGCACGGTCACCGGCTTTCAGGTGGGTCACCCCTTCACCCACGGCCTCGACCACGCCGGCCGCTTCCATGCCCAGTTGCAAGGGCATGGGCAGCTTGTAGACACCGTTGCGCTGGTAGACGTCGATGAAGTTCAGGCCCACCGCCTTGTGGCGAATGCGGATTTCGCCGGGCCCGGGATCGCCCACATTCACTGTCACCAACTTGAGCTCGTCGATGCCGCCGTGCTGGTCGATACGGACGGCTTGGGAGGTGATCAGGGCCATGACGGGTTTCCTTGAAAGGTGATTGAACGAGGGATGCGGCCTGCATCCTGCCACGAAACAGCAGGACCTGCTGGCACCGGTGTGCTGCCCCGCCGGATGCGCCGGTTGATCCGCTTCTTTTTAACAGCCCGACAGGGCCATTGGTTACAGTCGCCACATGAATTCTGGCCTGACGTTTCGCACCGCCCTGCTGCTGACACTGCCGCCGCTGCTCTGGGCCGGCAATGCGGTGGTCGGGCGGCTGGTCAACGAACTGGTGCCGCCCATCACCCTGAACTTTCTGCGCTGGGCCTTGGCTTTTGTGTTTCTGCTGCCGCTGGCCGGCTGGGTGCTGAAACGCGACAGCGGCCTGTGGACACACTGGAAACGCTTTGCCCTGCTGGGCCTGCTCGGCGTCGGTTGTTACAACGCCCTGCAATACCTGGCGCTCCAAACCTCGACCCCGCTCAACGTCACCCTGGTCGCGTCCAGCGTGCCGATCTGGATGCTGCTGGTCGGCTGGCTGTGTTTCGGCCAACGCGTCTCGCGCCGGCAAATAGCCGGTGCGCTGCTGTCCATCGCCGGTGTCTTGCTGGTGATGTCGCGCGGCCAGTGGGCGCTGCTGGCCCAGGTCCGGCTGGTGCCCGGTGATATTTATGTGTTGCTGGCCACCTTGTCCTGGGCCTTTTACAGCTGGCTGTTGTCGCAGCCGAAAGAGCCGGCGGCCATACGCCAGGACTGGGCAGCGTTCCTGATGGCGCAAATGGTCTTTGGGCTGGGCTGGTCCGGCCTGTTCTCGGCCGGCGAATGGGCACTGGGGAATGATGTGCACATCAGTTGGGGCTGGCCGCTGGTCACGGCCCTGCTGTTTGTCGCCATCGGTCCGGCCATCCTGGCCTACCGCTGCTGGGGCATAGGGGTGCAACGCGTCGGCCCCGCCATCGCCGGTTTTTTCTCCAACCTCACGCCGCTGTTTGCGGCCCTGATGTCCGCGGCTTTCCTGGGCGAGCCGCCGCAGATTTACCACGGCATCGCCTTTGCGCTGATCGTCGGCGGGATTGTGGTGTCGTCGCGGAAGTAAAGAAGTGGCGGGGCTCACAAAGCCCCGCCTATCAAGGCTTTAGCAGTTGGCCTGGCGGTACTGCTGATAACACAGCTCGCGGATACGCTGCTGGTCGGTGGCCAGTTTTCTTTGGGCCTCGTATACCCGCTGCCGCTCTTCATTTCTCAGCTCGGACTCGCGGCGTTGTTTCTCACGCCGATCCGATTCGACTTGCCGGCTCGCCATGGCTTGCTGCTGCATGTCGGCGTTGGCGGCCTGTCTGGCGATCATGCTGCTTTCCGCCCTGAATTGCCGATCCTGGTTCTCCGCTTTGGCCTGGGCACGCATGCGCTCTGCATCGATTTTTGCCTGTTGTGCGTCGGCCAACGCAGCGGCTTCGGCCTCGAGTTTCTTTTGGGCCAGTTCCTGAACGGCCAAGGCCTTGCGTGTCTGATCACGCGAATAACTCATGGAACCCCCGATGGCAAACATCGCCACCACCAGCAGCGCCATCACGATCAAGGGCTTGGTGTACCAGGGCGAGGCTTCCGCCGCCAGGACCACACGTGGGCGGCTGGCGGCCGGTTGACTCAGCGCGGCACTCAACTTGCGGTCATGCGCCGCGCGCATCTCGGGACTGGATAAAAGCTTGTAGGCGTGCCGGATGTCGATCAGGCGCGCCACGGCCTCGGGGTCATCGGCCAGTTTGGCATGCGAGTAGTGAGCGCTCGCCTTCTGGAAAGCCTGATCAATGTCGGCCGCGCTGGCATTGCCGGGAATCCCCAAAATTGAATATGCTGACTTCACGCAAGCTTCCTCCATTATTTTTTTGACGATGCCCGCACCCCTGTCCCGGGCTTTGCAAGCAGATGTTACCGCAGCACAAACGCGCCCTATTAACGCGCCAATGACGCGCGGAAGGCCATAACCCTTCCGCGCCCCGACCAAACGCCGAGCAGTTTCAGCAGGTGTTCTGCACCCAGGCGCGCAATCAGGTAGATTGCCCGGACAACTACGGAGACAAACCATGAATTTTCTGAAGACACTAGCCCGCGCCGCCTGTTGGGTGGGCCTGTCCTGCTTCACGCTTGCGGCCTTCGCCGCCGACTACCCGGCGCCCCAGCAAGGCAGCTGGATCGTGAAGAATTTTCGCTTTCATACCGGCGAGGTGCTGCCCGAACTGCGCCTGAACTACACCACCGTGGGCGCACCGGCGGGAGAGCCGGTGCTGATCCTGCATGGCACCGCCGGCTCCGGTGCCAGCATGCTGACACCGGCCTTTGCCGGCGAGTTGTTCGGGGCCAGGCAGCCGCTGGACGCCAGCCGTTACTACATCATCCTGCCCGACGCGATTGGCGCGGGGAAATCGACCAAACCTTCGGATGGCCTGCGTGCCGCCTTTCCAAAGTACAACTACGACGACATGGTGGATGCCCAGTACCGGCTGGTGAAAGAGCACCTGGGCGTCAAACACCTGCGCGTGATCATCGGTAACTCCATGGGCGGCATGCAGACCTGGATCTGGGGTGCGAAGTACCCGGACTTCATGGATGCGCTGGTGCCCATGGCGTCGCAACCGACCGAGATGTCCAGCCGCAACTGGATGATGCGCCGCCTGATCACCGACTCCATCCGCAACGACCCCGCGTGGAGCCAGGGCAACTACACCCAGCAGCCGCGCAGCGCGCAGTTCGCCTCGGTCTTTTTTGGGGTGGGAACCAGTGGCGGAAACCTGGCCTTCCACAAGGCGGCGCCCACCCGCGAGAAGGCCGACCAGTTGCTCGACCAGCGCCTGAAAGCGCCGTTTCCCGGCGATGCCAATGACGTCCTGTTCCAGTGGGATTCCTCGCGCGACTACAACGCATCGGCGGGCCTGGAACGCATCCAGGCCGCCCTGCTGGCCGTGAATGCCGCCGATGACGAGCGTAACCCGCCCGAAACCGGCATCATGGACCGCGAAATCAAACGCGTGAAAAACGGCCGCTACGTCCTGATTCCTGCCAGCGAACAAACGGCCGGCCACGGCACGACCGGGCAAGCCAAATTCTGGAAGCAGCCACTGGTCGAGTTGCTGCAGAACACACCCCGCGCCGGCAAGCAATAACAGGCTTGAGGCTGAGTAATCTGCCTCAACGCAACGCGGCTCCGCACAACAGGTCGGCAAAACGCTGGATCACCGGGGTGTGGTTGTCGCGCCGCCAGACCAGGTCTATGGGCATACGCACGTTGAGGTCGGGCACACGCAGCAGCCGCACGCCGGGTGGCAAACGTTGCCGGGCGCTGGCCGGCATCACGCTGCAACCCAGCCCCGCTGCCACCATGCCCAGAACCGTGTAATGTGTGGTGCCTTCCTGCACGATACGCGGCGAAAAGCCTTGCTGATGGAAGTGATGGATCATCACGTCGTGCAGGCGTGGCGACTGATCGCGCCGGAACAAAATAAAGTCCTCGCCATTCAGCTCGGCCAGCCGCCGCGGCGGGTGTTTCACCAGGTGGGAGGTTTCGTGGACCGCCAGCAAATAATCGTCCGCCAGCCACGGCACACTCTGCAAGGGACTGTCCGCGTCCAGCAGCCCGGTGTAGGCCAGCCCCAGGTCCAGGTGGCCATCGAGCACCCGTTCGGTGACGGCGCCGGACAACATCGCCTCGATCATGAAGGTCACACGCGGGCTGGCATGGCGGTAGGTCTGCAAGGCACGCAAGACGTCGGGGTGCCAGGCGTAAATTTCGGAAAACCCCAGGCTCAGGTGGCCCACGTCGCCGCGCGCCGCCAGTTGCGCCCGCACCGAAGCGGCACTGGCTTCGTCCAGCAGCCGACGGGCACTGGGGTAATACGCACGCCCGGCCGCCGTGAGTGTCATGCCACGTGTATTACGCGCCATCAGCGGCACCCCCACATCTTCTTCGAGCAGGCGGATCTGCCGCGACAAGGCCGGTTGCGCAATGTGCAGGACCTCGGCCGCGCGGCCCAGGCTGCCCAGGTCGGCCACGGTGAGGAAGTAGTGCAGTCGGCGTCCGTCCAGATACATACAAAAATTATATGACTTCGCACTCAAAATTGTATTTGTGCGAATGCTGCCGGCTGACTACATTGGCAAGCAGCCTTTATTTATTTGCCACATGACCACCCCTGAATCACCCGCCACACCCCACGTCGAACGCCTGAATTCGCCAGCCTTTGACCAGCTTGGCCTGCCCTTCTCCGAGATCGTGCGCATGGGCGACACGCTTTACCTGTCGGGGCAAATGGGCACCCTGCCCGGCACCTTGACCCTGGCGCCGGGCGGCCTGCAGGCCGAAGCACAGCAGACCCTGGAAAACATCCGGTCCACACTGGAAGCCCACGGGTATTCCTTGGACCACATCGTCAAATGCACGGTGATGCTGGCCGACATGAACGACTGGCCGGCATTCAACGACATTTACAAACGTTTCTTCAGCGCGCCCTACCCGGCACGCAGCGCCTTCGGCGCCAGCGGACTGGCCATGGGCGGGCAGCTGGAGATCGAGGTCATCGCCAGCGTCAGGCGCTGAAAAACTCTTCACACACAAAATCATCATGTCGATTACTTTTGACGATTACCGCGCCTTCGACGCCATGGGCCTGGCCGAGGCCGTGCGGCGCGGCAAGCTCTCGCGCCGCGAGGTGCTGGAGGCCACGCTGGACCGTGTCGCCGCCGTGAACCCGCAGGTCAACGCCGTGACCTATCTGCACGAAGCCGCGGCGGACGAGGCCAGCAGCGATACACAAGCGCCTTTTGCTGGCGTGCCCTACTTCATCAAGGACTTGCACGCGCCGGTGGCGGGCATGCCGCTCAGCCATGGCAGCCGCTTGTTCGCGGGTGATGTGCACAACTTCGACAGCGAAACCGTGACGCACCTGCGGCGTGCCGGCTTTGTCATCCTGGGCCGCACCGCATCGTCCGAGTTCGGCATGAATGCCTCGATAGAACCGTCGCGGGGCCTGCCCACGCGCAACCCCTGGAACCTGGCCCACACCGCCGGCGGCTCCAGCGGTGGCGCCGGGGCGGCCGTGGCCAGCGGCATGTTGCCGGCCAGCCATGCCACCGACAGCGGCGGCTCCATCCGCATCCCGGCCGCCTGCAACGGCCTGGTCGGCCTGAAACCCACACGCGGCCTGATCCCGACCGGACCGCACCGGGGCGAGGCCTCGCACGGGCTGAGCCACGAACACGCGGTGACACGGTCGGTGCGCGATTGCGCGGCCATCCTGGACGTCACGGCCGGCCCCGACATCGGTGCGCCCTACTTCACCGCCAAACCGGCCGAGTCTTACCTGCAGGCCATCACCCGCCCGCCGGGACGGCTACGTATCGCCTTCACCACCACAACTTTCGACGGACGGGCGGTGGATGCCGAATGCCGCGCCGCCGTGGAAAACACCGTGCGTCTGCTGCAAGACCTGGGGCACGAGGTCGAGGAGCGTCAACCCGAGTTCGATGGCGCGGCATTGGGCGCCGCCTGTGGCACTTTGCTGCTCACCGGCCTGGCCGCACATGTGGCCGCCCGCGAGACCCAGTTGGGACGCAGCGCCCGGCCCGACGAGATGGACGCCGTGGTCCATGCCGCGATCGCCCTGGGCCGCCAGGTCACCGGCATGCACTACGCCTCGCGTTTTGCCGTGATCAACCGCGAGGTCAGGCGTATCGGCCACTTCTTCGAAAGCGCCGACATTTTCATCACACCGACGCTGGCCAAACCGCCGGTGGCCCTGGGCTTGTTGTCGATGCAAACGCTGAGCATGGCCCAGTTCCAGGAGGCCATGGCCGCGTTCTGTCCCTTCACGGGTGCTTTTAATGCCACGGGCCAACCGGCCATGAGTTTGCCCTTGCACTGGAGTGCTACCGGCCTGCCGGTCGGCGTGCAACTGGTCGGCCGCTTTGGCGAGGATGCGCGGCTGCTGCAACTGGCCGCCCAGCTCGAACAAGCGACGCCGTGGTTCCAGCGCACGGCAGCGATGTAAACCGCTTGCCTCTTTTTCCTTTCACGTTCTCTTCATTTTTATTCAAAGGTTCGTCATGCACCACCGCCGCTTCCTGTCCCTCGCCCTGCTCCCCATGGCGCTCGCCCTTGCCGGCCTGGCGCAAGCCCAGGTCCCCAAAGACCGCGGCGCGGTCAAGCTGGTGGTGGGTTTTCCGGCCGGCGGCTCGGCCGATGTGCTGGCGCGTATCCTGGCCGAAAAACTCAAGGACGAGCTGGGCGTGCCGGTGGTGGTGGACAACCGCGCCGGCGCCGGCGGCCAGATTGCCGCCGACTACGTGCGTGGCCTGCCCGGCGATGGCCTGACGGTGTTGCTGGGCACCACCCACATGATGGTCATGGCACCGCTCACCACCAAGACCGTGCGTTACCAGGCGACGCGTGACTTCAAGGCCGTCGCGCGTATTGCCAGTTTTTACGAATCCATCGCCGTGCCTTTCAACTCGCCGGCCAACAGCGTGGCGCAGTGGCTGGAGCTGGCCCGCAAGGACCCGAAACACGCCAGCTACGGCGTGCCCGCACCCGGCAGCCTGCCGCAGTTTATTGGTTACCAGTTGGGCGTTGTGTCCAAGACCCCGCTCTTGTCCGTGCCCTACCGCGGCTCGGCCCCGGTGACACAAGACTTGGTGGGTGGACAACTGGCCGCTGGCGTGTTGCCGATTGCCGACATGGTGCAGTACCACGGTACACGCGTGAAAATCCTGGCCGTCAACGGTACCCGCCGCGCCGACCAGTTGCCCAACGTGCCGACCTTCAAGGAATTGGGCTTCCCGCAATTCGACCAACTCGAATGGACCGGCCTGTTTGTGCCCGCCTCGACTTCTGCGGCCACGGTGCAACAGTTGCAGGCCGCCACCGCCAAGGCGATTGGTTTCAAGGACGTGCGCGAAGCCCTGCAGAAGATGGGCACCGAGCCCGACTTTGGCCCGGGTGACGCGCTTGAAAAACGCATCGTCGACGACATCGCAATGTGGGGTCCGGTGGTCAAAGCCTCGGGCTTCTCCGCGGAATAAAGCTCAGTCGGTGAGGAACCGGCAAGCCCGGCGCCTTACCTCAGCCCACGGCTTGCATGCGTACCCGCCGCGCCGACTCCTCGGCGCGCGCATCGTCAATCTCGCGCATCACGCTGTGCATGTCGACTGCCGCGGTCTTGCGTTCAAAGTGGCCAGTGAGTACGCTCCCAGTGTGCAACTCGCCGCGCTGGTACAGGTCCCAGATCTCCAGGCCGTAATGGGTGGCCAACAACTCGGGTGCAAAGCCGCCGAAGAAGTTGCGCAGGTTGTCGACATCACGCAGCAACATGCGGCTGGCGTGGTTGTTGCCGGCCGCATCCACCGCCTGGGGCAGATCAATGATCACCGGCCCGTCGGCCGCCAGCAGGATGTTGAATTCCGACAAATCCCCGTGCACCACACCGGCACACAACATACGCACCACCTGCATCAACAGCGTGGCGTGATGGCCCAGCGCTTCTTCGCGCGTCAGCATCACATCGTTAAGCCGCGGGGCGGCATCGCCCTGTTCATCGGTCACCAACTCCATCAGCAACACACCTTCATGGAAGTTATGTGGCGTTGGCACCCGCACGCCGGCGGCGGCCAAGCGATACAAGGCATCCACCTCGGCGCTTTGCCAGGCCGCTTCCTGTGCCTGCCGGCCGAACTTCGTGCCCTTGGCCATGGCGCGCGCCTGGCGCGTGTTTTTGACCTTGCGGTTTTCGGTGTAGTCCACCGCCTGGCGGAAGCTGCGTTGCGTGGCTTCCTTGTAGATCTTGGCGCATCGGGTGTCGTCGCCGCAACGCACGACGTAAACCATGGCCTCTTTGCCGCTCATCAGTTGGCGAACCACGGTGTCGATCAGGCCTTCTTCGATCAGGGCTTGTAGTCTGGGGGGTGCTTTCATGGGTCCATTGTGCGCTGTGGCATCGCCAGCTCCGCGTTCATGGGTCCGCAAACGGCCAGTGTCACCTCGCGACCGGGTCCATGATGGTGATTTCCATATCTCACAACCCGCATGACGTCGACGTTTCCCCGTTCCCTGACGGCGCTTACCTGGGCCAACCTCGCGGCGCAATCGGCTGAACAGCTGAGCCTGGCGGCCGTGCCCATCGTCGCCGTGCTGTTGTTGGGTGCAGGGCCTGGCGAGATCGGGCTGCTGGCCACCGCCCAGACCCTGCCCTTCCTGCTGTTGTCGATTCCGCTGGGGCTGTTGGCCAACCGCACATCGCGGCGGCGCCTGATGGTGTGGGCCGAGGCGCTGCGTACACTGGCCCTGCTCGGCCTGCTGGCCGCCGTTGTCTCCGACCGGCTCTCGATCGAATGGCTGGCCGCACTGGGCTTCATGGGCGCCGTCGGCACAGTGGGTTTCAGCGTCGCGGCGCCGGCCCTGGTGCCTTGCTGGCGTCGCGTGTTGTCGCAAGCCTGCCTTTTGGCCGGGCGATGCAGGTAGGGCCAGCGGTCTCGGTGCTGGCCGCGATGGCCATGGCCGCAACGCTTGCCCTTCCATCCGGTGTGTTGGCGGGTGCTGCTTTTTTTCTTTTCGGTGCCGGCCCCATCATCTGGACCATCACGTCCACCACACTGCGGCAAACCGTCACACCAGGTGCCATGCTGGGACGTGTGTCGGCGATTTTTTTGGCCGCCAATACGGGGGCCAGGCCAATGGGCGCAGCGCTGGGCGGTTTTGTGGGCGCGACCTGGGGCGAGCCAGCCTGCCTGGTGCTGGCCTTTGCCGGCTTCGTCGTGCAGGCCTGGGTGATTTTCAACTCCGGGGTCCGGGTGCTCCGGCACCTGCCTGCTTGACCCCTGCGCTTCCCCGTATCAAGTTTCCCGCATCAGCCGGAACAGGCGAAGCACCCTTGCACTCACGTCCCGGGCACGTCATAAGTTTCCCCAAATTGTCCGCCGTCTGCGCTGTACCGGGAGGGCAAGCCCCCTCACCAGCAAGCTCTGGCCCAGGAAGATCACAAGAGCCCAACATACGGCACACCTACCGCTCATCCGAAAGATAGGGGTTAACCCTAAAAATTTACATCCCACGAACCGATAAGCAACCATAGGTCATTTCCGCTACGTAGTTGGCCGCTCCAGCACGCTTGCGCTTGGCAGGGTCTGCGCCTTCCCGCTTTTTATCGTTCAAAGGAGTGCTGATGCACGAACCAACAAGTCCGTCGTCGTCGACGGCAACCCCTTCCCGTGCTCTGGAGTTCCTGGCCTTCAAGCTGGGCCAGGAAGAGTACGGCATCGATATCCAGAAGGTGCAGGAGTTGCGTGGTTACGACGCAGTCACGCGTATCGCCAATGCGCCGGAGCACATCAAAGGGGTGGTGAACCTGCGCGGGATCATTGTTCCCATCATCGACATGCGTATCAAGTTCAAGCTGGGTACGCCAACCTACGACCCCTTCACGGTGGTGATCATCCTGAACATCGCCAGCCGGGTCATGGGCATGGTGGTGGACAGCGTCTCGGACGTGATCACCTTGACGCCGGAGCAAGTCAAGCCGGCGCCCGAGATGGGCACGGTGCTGGACACCGACTACCTGATTGGTCTGGGCACGCTGGACGAACGCATGCTGATCCTGGTCGACCTCAACCGACTCATGACCAGCGATGACATGGGCCTGGTCGAAAAACTCGCGGCCTGAGATAACCCCTGGCTGCACCAAAGACACCGGCATACCGCATATGGCGGGCTTGATAAGCCCTTCGCCGCTGACAAAAATTGATACATAGGAATTTGACATGAACTGGTTAGCAAACTTGAAGGTCAGCACCAAGCTGATCGGTGGCTTTTTGGTCGTGGCCGCCATTGGCGGCATCGTTGGAATCCAAGGCATTCTGAAAGCCGGCGAGATCAATAACCTCGCGACCCAAATGTACGAACGTGAAACGACCGGTTTGCGGCACGTGGCCGAAGCCAATATGCACCTGCTGGCCGTTGGCCGTTCGGTGCGTTCCGCCATACTGGCGTCGACGTCCGAAGAGCGCAACCGAGAGATCGAGGCGGTCCAGCAACGCCTTCTGGGTATGCACAAGGAACTGGAAATTTCCTCTGCCAAGTTCGCGACCCCGCAAGGCAAAGCACTGATGGAAGAAACCCGTTCTGCCGCCCAAGCCTACGCTGCCGCCATGAATAAGGTGGTGCAAACGCTGCAGACGGAGCCACTCGGCGAAGCGCGCGATTCGGTCGCACAGCTTTTCGGCGAAGCGGGCACTGTAGGAAACAAAGCCGACGATTTGATGACCAAGCTGGTAGACGGCAAGATGGCTACTGCGTCCAAGTTGAATGATGAAACAGACCGGATTTATGCGAACATCCGGCTGCTATTGATCAGCCTCACGGTGGGCGGCGTGCTCGCGGGCATCGCCATCGGCGTCGTGATCTCCCGCGCCATCACCCGGCCCTTGGGCCAAGCGCTGGTACTGGCGCAAACTGTTGCCGCCGGCGACCTGAGCTCCAACATCGAAGTTACCAGCAAAGACGAAACCGGCCAGCTGATGCAAGCCCTCCAAGCGATGAACACCAGCCTGGCCAAAGTGGTCGGTGAAGTCCGTCAAGGCACAGACACCATCGCCACCGCCTCCAGCCAGATCGCTGCCGGCAACCAGGACCTGTCGTCCAGGACGGAAGAACAAGCCAGCTCCCTGGAAGAAACCGCTGCTTCCATGGAAGAGCTGACTTCCACCGTCAAACAGAATGCCGACAACGCCAGACAGGCGAATCAACTGGCGGTGTCTGCTTCCAGCGTGGCCGTCAGGGGCGGCAGTGTGGTGGCTGAAGTGGTGGGCACCATGGGCGCCATCAATGCGTCGTCCCGCAAGATTGTCGACATCATTGGTGTCATTGACGGTATTGCCTTCCAGACCAACATCCTGGCCTTGAACGCTGCGGTAGAAGCCGCCCGGGCCGGCGAGCAGGGTCGAGGCTTTGCTGTGGTCGCCGCCGAAGTGCGCAACCTGGCCCAGCGCAGTGCTGCTGCCGCCAAAGAAATCAAGACCCTGATCGGTGATTCGGTGGACAAAGTCGAAGAAGGCAGCAAACAGGTGGCTGAAGCCGGCAAAACCATGGACGAGATCGTCGACAGCGTCAAACGTGTGACCGACATCATGGCCGAGATCACCGCCGCCAGCCAGGAGCAGACCTCAGGCATTGAACAGATCAACCAGGCGATCACGCAGATGGACCAGGTGACGCAGCAGAACGCGGCCCTGGTTGAAGAAGCTGCAGCAGCAGCCTCCCTGCAGGAGCAGGCCAGCGGGCTGTCTCAGGTGGTCAGTGTCTTCAAGCTGGATGGCGCGCAGGGGCAATCAATCCATGTGGCCCAGGCCAGGCGCAGTACGCCGGCCAAACCCCGAGGCGCCCCGATGCAGCCGCCGCCGGCCAAGCAGGCGATTGCTGCACCGGCCGCTGGGGACTGGGAAACGTTTTAAGGACAGGCAGGCAGCGCAGGGCCGGCACGCAGCGACAGGGCCCGGCTGGCGGCTTTCTACCTTTCTAGTAAGTCCCGGGGTACGCCCCGCCGTCGGCCAGCACGTTCTGGCCCGTGATGTAAGCCGCATGGGTGCTGCACAAAAACGCGCAGATGGCACCAAATTCTTCGGGCGTTCCAAAACGCTGGGCTGGAATGTTTTTGCGGCGCGCATCCGCCAGCGACTGCACCGATTGCCCGGTCTTTTCCGAGGCGCCCTGCAACATGTTCTTGATGCGGTCGGTGTCGAACACGCCGGGCAGCAGGTTGTTGAGGGTCACGCCTTGACTGGCCAGCTTGGTGCGCGCCACGCCAGCGACAAAACCCGTCAGGCCACTGCGCGCGCCATTGGACAGGCCGAGGACGTCGATCGGTGCCTTCACCGAGCTGGAGGTGATGTTGACGATGCGCCCAAAACCACGCGCGGCCATGCCGTCCACGGTGGCCTTGATCAGCTCGATGGGGGTCAGCATGTTGGCATCCACCGCCTTGATCCAGGCGCCGCGGTCCCAGTCGCGGAAGTCGCCCGGTGGCGGGCCGCCGGCATTGGTCACCACGATGTCGAAATCCTTGCGCACCGCAAAAACCGCCGAACGGCCTTCGGTGGTGGTGATGTCTGCAGCAACAAATAGCACGCTAGCCCCCGTGGGACGAGCGCTATCAGCTATCAATTTTGCAGCGGCTGCCTGCAACACCTCGGCGCCTCGCGCGACGATCAGCACATTCACGCCTTCGCGCACCAGGGCCTGGGCGCAACCCAGACCCAGACCTTTGCTTGCGCCGCAGACCAAAGCCCATTTACCGGTGATACCTAAATCCATAATAATTCCCGCTTCATTCGTGAAAGTTGATGGGCCATGATACTGAGTAAATTCAAGCCTCTTCATGGGCTGGTTTCCTGCGCCTTGCGACGAGAATGCAGAGGCGTATCGGCTAGCACCTAGGCGACAGCGACCGGGTATTCATGCGTGACGCCATGCCGTGCGCCTGCTGTAATGAAATTCTCATTGCTAAGGACGCTCTCCCATGAAACCCTGCTTGCCCATGACGTCTCGCTTCGCCGCACCGGCGGCGCTTGCTGCCCTCACCCTCCTGGCGCTGACGGCTTGCAGCACGGTGCCGCCGCCCGGTTCGCGCAATGTGCAGATCGAACGCACGCCTTACGGCATTGCCCACATCACGGCCCAGGATTACGAGGGTATTGCTTACGGCGTGGCCTACGCCCATGCCCAGGACAACGTCTGCCAGACGGCCGAACACCTGCTGACGGTGCGCGGTGAACGCGCGCAGTTTCTCGGCGCGCAAAACACCGGTGAACTCGGTTTGGGCCGCTTGCCGAACACTCAGATTGATCTCTTCATCCGCAACCACATGGACGACGCCGCGCTGGCGCGTGCTGGCGCCACCACCAGCGCCGATGTCCAGGCATCGTTGCGTGGCTATGTGGCCGGCTACAACCGTTACCTACAAGATGTGGGACCCAACGGACTCCCGGAAGCTTGTCGAGGCAAACCGTGGGTGCGGCCTATATCGCTGTCCGACCTGGCCCGCGCGACCGAGCAATCCATGATTCTGGGCGGCGTGGGGGCCCTGGCCGGTGCCGTGCTGGCGGCAGCACCCCCCGCAGCGGGTACCAAAACCGGCGCAGCGTCTGTCCCTCTGCAGCAGGCGGTCGCGGAAGTCGCCCGCTACAGCTTCAACGCCAACCCCGAGGGCGGGGAGTTCGGCTCCAACGGCTGGGCCTTTGGCCGCAATGCAACGCCTGATGGACGCGGCCTGTTGCTGGGCAACCCGCACTTCCCCTGGGTCGGCACCAACCGCTTTTGGGAAATGCACCTCACCATTCCGGGCAAGCTCGACATCATGGGGGCGACCGGTGGCCTGAGCCCGGTGGTATCGATAGGTTTCAACAAGGATGTGGCGTGGACACATACGGTCTCGACCGGCAAACGTTTCACCCTCTACGAACTCAAGCTGGATCCGAACGATCCGACCGTCTATCTGGTTGACGGCCAGCGCAAAAAGATGAGCGCAAACACGGTCACCCTGCCGGCGGCTTCTGCACCCGGTGCCGCACCGGCCAGCCGCACTTTTTACAGCACCGACTGGGGTCCGGTCGTTTCACTCCCGGCCGCCGGCCTGGGCTGGACCGCCACCACGGCCTACGCCATTCGCGACGCCAACACCCTCAATGTGCGCTCCGCCGAGAGCTGGATGAAGATGGCGCTGGCACGCAACGTGGGTGAATTGCGCGCGGCCATGGGCAACCAGGGCATTCCATGGATCAACACCCTCGCAGCCGATCGTGAGGGCAACGCCATGTACGCCGATCTGTCGGTGGTGCCCGACGTGTCGGCCGACATGCTCAAGACCTGCGCGCCCTCACCGCGCGCGGCAGCCCTGTTTGCGGCTGCGGGCCTGCCCATTCTGGACGGGTCACGCGCAGGCTGCGCCTGGAACCGCGACAACGGTGTTGCCGCGCCCGGCATCATCGCGCCGGCACGTATGCCGGTTGTCATCACACCAGACTGGGTGCAAAACAGCAACGACAGCTACTGGCTCAGCAACCCGGCGATTGCGCCCATGGCTGGTGTCTCGCCGCTGGTCGGCGCCATCGGCACTCCGCAGCGTTTGCGCACACGCAGTGCCATCCTGGAGATTCAGGCGCGCCTGGCCGGCAGCGACGGATTGAGCGGCAATCGCATGGGCTCGGCCGAGGTACGCAGCGTGATTTTTCGCGACAAAAACCTGGCCGGCATGCTGGTGGTGGACGACCTGATCGCCGCGTGCAAGACAAACGCGCCAGCACTCTCGCAGGATGTCGCACAAGCCTGCCTGGTTCTCGCCGGCTGGGACCGCACCAGCAACAGCGCCTCCAAGGGTGCACCGCTGTTCCGCGAGTTCTGGCGCAAGGCCAAGGATGTCCCCAAGGTCTGGCGTGTGCCTTTTGATGCGGCGCGCCCGGTGCTGACACCGGCTGGCCTGGACATGGCAACACCGGCCACCCGTGACGCGGTGTTCAAGGCGCTGGGTGACGCGGCCGCCGTCGTGCGCAGCGCGGGCTTGGCGATCGACGTCCCGCTGGCGCAGGTCCAGACACGTGTGGTACGCGGGCAGACGGTCACGATCCACGGCGGCGACGAGTTCGAGGGTGTGCTCAACAAGGTCGAAAGCCAGGGCCAGCCCACGCTCAACAACCAGGGCTACGGGATCAACTATGGCAGCAGCTACATCCAGGCCGTGAGCTTCGATGAACGCGGCCCGGTGGCCCATGGCCTGCTCACCTACGGCCAGAGCAGCGACCCGACCTCGCCCCGCTACTACGACCAGTTGCCGATGTTCTCGGCCAAACAGTGGCTGGCACTGCCCTTCCATGCAGCCGACGTGAAGGCCCAGCGTGTAGGGCCGCCGGTGACACTGGCCTATTGACTCCCGCGACGCCTCCCTGGCCCCAACCAGCCAGGGCCGCGGATCTGGCTCCGCCAGTCCGCAGGCGCAGTGCCCCCTAGGGGGGCAGCGAGCTACAAGCAGCGAGCGAGCGTGGGGGCCCTATCTACCGCGACTGAACACAAAAATCCCGGCAATCACCAGCGCCGTGCCAGCCGCCACCCAGGCGGTGAAGGGTTCACCCAGAATCAGCACCCCCATCAGGATGGTGGACATCGGGCCTACCATGCCGGCTTGCGCGGCCATGCTGGCACCTACACGTTCGACGGCCATCATCACCATCAGCACCGGCGCAACCGTGCACAAGGTGGCGTTCAGCAGCGACAACCAGATCACCTCGGGCGCCACCTCGGCGGCGCTCAGCGGCCTGAGCACCAGAAACTGCAGGATGCAGCACAGGCAAGCCACGGTGCTGGCCAGGCCCACCAGCCGCAAAGCCCCCAGGCGTTTGACCATCTCGCCGCTGTAGACCAGGTAGAGCGCATAACTGATGGCGCTGAGAAACACCAGCAAGGTGCCCCAGGCCGCGTTCGGGCCCATCAAGGTAATCTCGTGGCCAAACACCAGCAGCACGCCGCTGTAGCTGATCGCCATGCCCAGGAGTTGCGCCGTGCTGACACGCCGGTGGTAAAGCACCAGCCCCAGCAGCAACACCAGCGTGGGGTTGAGGTAAAGAATCAGCCGCTCCAGGGAAGCGGTGATGTAGGCCAGCCCCGCAAAGTCGAGAAAACTCGCCAGGTAATAACCGGTGAAACCCAGCCACAACACCCCCAGCCAGTCGCGCCGCGTGAGCGCGGCCTTGCCGCGGCTGGCCCACCAGGCCATGAGCGCAAAAATCGGCAGTGCAAACAACATGCGGTACATGATGAGCGTGACCGCATCCACGCCGTAGCGGTAAGCGAGCTTGACGATGATCGCCTTGCCGCTGAAGAAGATCGCGCCGAAGGTTGCCAGCAGCAAGCCCGTTGCTATGTTTTTGGTAGCTTCTTGCGCCCGTGGGATATGGGCTGGAGGGCTATTTTTCTTTGAATGATGGATCAAAACTGTGATTTAAAAACCGACCGCCTGGCCGTCGCGCCGCGCGTCGCTGGCCGCAATATAGCCCTGCACCTTGGGATCACCCGCGCGGCAGATGAACTGGCCGGCGCCGAAGTCCTGGTAAGAGTCGTTGATCACTTCCGTGCGGTGGCCCCGCTCGGCCAGGCCTTGCACGGTGGCCGGGTTCATCGCCCCTTCGACATTGATCTCCATGCCGGCGTTGAAACGCCAGCGCGGTGCGTCACAAGCCACTTGCGGGCCCTGGCCGTGGTCCAGCATACGCACCAGGGTTTGCATGTGGCCTTGCGGCTGCATGTTGCCGCCCATCACGCCGAAACTCATGACCGGGAGGGTTACGGAGGGCTGGAGAGGGGCCCCTTCAGGGGATCGGAACCCGGAGTGGCCCTCGGGGCCCGACGCCAAATGCTTCACACTCTCCCACTGGGCATCGGAGGGGCCGACGTCTTTGGTGAGAAAGGCCGGAATGATGGTGTGGAAGGGCCGTTTGCCCGGTGCCACTTGGTTGGCACCCGCTTGCAGGCTGAAACCATGGCCGCGGTTTTGCAGGCTGATGCCGAATTCCGGCTCGACACAACCCGAGCCAAAACCCATGTAGTTGCTCTGGATGAAGCTGACCATCATGCCGTCTTCGTCCGCCGCGGTCAGGTAAATCGTGCCGCCCTTGACCGGGTTGCCCGCGCCAAAGTCTTGTGCCTTTTTCATGTCGATGAGTTTGGCACGGGACGCGAGGTAGCTGGCGTCTAACATTTGCGCGGGGGTCACCTCCATAAACGATGGCTCGGCCACGTATTTGTAGATGTCGGCAAACGCCAGTTTCATGGCTTCGATCTGCAGGTGTTGCGAATCCACGCCGTCGACCGGCAAGCCGGCCACATCGAAGTGCTCCAGAATGCCCAGTGCGATCAAGGCGGCAATGCCCTGGCCATTGGGCGGGATCTCGTGCAAGGTGTAGCCGCGGTAGTTTTGGCCAATCGGCTGGACCCATTCGGGTTTGAAATTTTCAAAGTCCTTGACCGTGAGGCTGCCGCCGTGTTGCTTGGAGAATTTTTCAATCGCATGGGCAATGGCGCCGCCGTAATACGCCGCCCCCTTGGTCTCGGCAATCGCCCGCAAGGCCTTGGCCGCGGCCTTGAACTGGAACAACTCGCCAATCTCAGGCGCACGGCCCCAGGGCAGGAAGGACTGGGCGAAACCGGGCTGCGACTTCAGCTCCCCGGTCGCGGCCGCCCATTTTTGCTGCACCACGGTCGGGATCAAATAACCGCGCTCGGCAATTTCGATGGCCGGCGCCATCAGATCAGCAAAGGGCAACTTGCCAAACCTGTCACTCAAGGCCACCCAACTGCTGACGGCGCCGGGCACGGTCGCGGAATCCAGGCCGCGTTTGGGCGGAGTTTTGGCCTGGTCGCCGTATTTGCGCTTGAAGTAATCAGGGGTCCAGGCCTGCGGCGCTGGACCGGAGGCGTTCAGCCCATGCAAGGCCTTGCCGTCCCACAAGATGCAGAAGGCATCACTGCCCAGGCCGTTGCTGACGGGTTCGACGATGGTCATCGCGGCCGCCGCGGCAATCGCCGCATCCACCGCGTTGCCACCCTGGTGCAACATGCGCAGGCCGGCCTGCGCGCCCAGTGGATGGGAGGTGGACACCACGTTGCGCGCAAACAGCGGAAGGCGGGTGGAGGTGTAGGGGTTGGTGTAATTAAATTTCATGGGACGTTTTAAAAAAAGAAAACCCCTGGGCTCGCCCGTGTGGCCAGCCCCGGCGTCAAGGTGCGCGCACTCACTCCGCGGTGATCTTGCGCTCGGTGATGATTTTTTTCCACTTGGCGTTGTCGGCCTTGACCATGGCGGCAAAGGCCGGTGGCGTGCCGCCCGTGGGTTCGGCGCCCAGTCGGGCAAAACGTTCTTTCACGTCGCTGTCGAGCAGGGCTGCGTTGAGGGCCTGGTTGACCTTGGCGGTCAGCTCGCCGGACAGGCCCTTGGGTCCGTACACACCAAACCAGGTCACCGATTCAAAACCTGGCAATACCTCGGCCACGGCCGGCAGGCCGGGCGCCAGGGCCGTGCGTTTCAGGCTGGTCACACCCAGCGCGCGCAACTTGCCGTCGCGGACATGAGGCATGCCGGTGACCAGCGAATCAAACAAGACGTCGACCTTGCCGCTGATCAGGTCGGGCATGGCCAGCGCCGTGCCGCGGTATGGGATGTGCAAGATAAAGGTGCCGGACTCGGCCTTGAAATATTCGGTGGTCAGGTTCACGATGGTGCCGTTGCCGCTGGACGCGTAGTTCAAGCGCCCCGGGTTTTTGCGCGCGTAGGCAATGAACTCCTGCATGCTTTTGGACGGTGAGGAGTTGGGCACCAGCACCACATTGGGCGAGCTGGCCACGTAGGCGATGGGCGTGAAATCCGTCTCGACGTTGTAGGGGATTTTGGGGTTGATGGCCGGGCCTATGCTGTGTGTGCTGGAGGTGGCCAGCAGCAAGGTGTAGCCGTCCGGTGCGGCCTTGGCCGCCGCGTCAGCCCCTATGGTGCCACCGGCGCCGGGCCGGTTGTCCACCACCACGGGCTGCCCGATTTTTTCACCCAGCTTTTGCGACAGCGCCCGCGCCAGGATGTCGGTCGCCCCGCCCGCCGGAAAAGGCACGATCAAACGTATCGGCTTGTTCGGGTAGGCCTGCGCCTGGGCTGTCGAGGCAACCGGTGTTTGTGCCAGGGCTGACAGCGCTGTGAAGGCGACCGCCGCAAAAATAATGTGTTTGCGTTGCATCGCTCAAATTCTGAACCGTTTTCCCCATGCGCGGCCTAGGGCTTTGCCCCAACATCCGGCCTTGAATGGGCAAAAAAAAAGCGCCCGAAGGCGCTTTTTTTGAGACAGAGGCGAGAAGGATCAGTCCTCGACAAAAGCCTCTTCGCGTTTGCTTTTCACCGAAGGCAGCAACACGATCACCAGCAGCAGCAGACCCGCCGCCAACAAACCGGCCGACAGCGGACGCGTGACAAACACGCTCCAGTCGCCGCGGGAGAGCAGCAGCGCACGGCGCAGATTTTCTTCCATCATGGGGCCCAGGATGAAACCCAGCAGCAGGGGTGCGGGTTCGGCACCCAGCTTGACGAACAGATAACCAATGATGCCGAAGATGGCGACCATCCAGATGTCCCAGGTGTTGTTGTTGGTCGAATACACACCAATCGCACAGAACAACACAATGGCCGGGAACAGGTAGCGGTAAGGCACGGTCAGCAGCTTGATCCACATGCCGATCAGCGGCAGGTTCAGAATCACCAGCATGGCGTTGCCGATCCACATCGAGGCGATCAGGCCCCAGAACAGTTCCGGGTTGCTGGTCATGACCTGCGGGCCAGGCTGGATGTTGTGAATCGTCATGGCACCCACCATCAGCGCCATCACGGCGTTGGGAGGAATACCCAGGGTCAGCAGCGGAATGAAGGACGTCTGTGCGCCAGCGTTGTTGGCCGACTCGGGACCCGCCACGCCGCGGATGTTGCCCTGGCCGAAAGGAACTTCGCCCGGACGCATCTTGATTTTTTTCTCCAGCGCATAGGCTGCAAAAGCTGCCAGCAAGGCACCGCCGCCGGGGAGAATACCCAGTGCAGAACCCAGGAAAGTACCGCGCAGCACGGCTGGCGTCATGTCCTTGAAATCCTGCTTTGTTGGAAACAGGCCAGACACCTTGGACGTGAACACTTCGCGCTCATGTTCTGGCTGAGCCAGATTGCTGATGATCTCGCCGTAGCCGAAAACGCCCATGGCGATCACGACAAAACCGATACCGTCGGTCAGTTCAGGAACGTCAAAGCTGAAACGTGCGACACCGGAGTTCACATCGGTACCCACCAGGCCCAGCAGCAGACCCAGCACAATCATGGCCACGGCTTTGAGCAGCGAACCCGATGCCAGCACCACGGCGCCGATCAGGCCCAGGACCATCAGGGCAAAGTATTCAGCAGGGCCGAATTTGAAAGCCAGTTCGGTCAGCGGTGGTGCGAAGGCAGCCAGAATCAGCGTGCCCACACAACCGGCGAAGAACGAACCCAAGCCGGCAGCCGCCAGCGCCGGCCCCGCTCGACCTTTTCGGGCCATCTGGTAGCCGTCAATACAGGTCACCACCGAGGAAGATTCACCCGGCAGATTCACCAGAATAGCGGTCGTCGAACCGCCGTATTGCGCGCCGTAATAAATACCGGCCAGCATGATCAGTGCCGACACCGGCGGCAAGGCGTAAGTAGCAGGCAAAAGCATGGCAATCGTGGCCACCGGACCCACCCCTGGCAAAACGCCAATCAGGGTACCCAGCACACAACCGGCCAGCGCGTACAGCAGGTTGATGGGCGTGAAAGCCACGCCAAAACCTAGCGACAAATGTTCAATCAGTTCCATTATTTTTCCTTAGCCGGTGATGAAGGCAGGCCACACCGGGAATTGCAGTTTCAGCGCCCAGACGAAAGCCACGTAGCTACCGGCAGCCAGAACGGTCGCGAGGATAAAGGTGGCTTTGAATTTCCAGCCGGCTTCTGCGATGCTGGCAATAAAGGTCAGCGCGTAGATCGCGACAATCATGCCGAAGGCGGGAAATCCGAAGGCGGGCAGGCCCGCCAGCAGGATGCCGAACACGATGTTGGCGGAAATAATGCAGACCAAGGGCTTCCAGGCCCATTTGCCGATTTTGTCGCCGCCTTCGGTCTCTACCACCAGCGCCATGAAGGTCACGCCGGCACCGATGATGGCCAGCAAGATGCCCAGCATCAACGGGAAATAGCCCGGGCCCATACGGGCGCCTGAGCCAACGTTGTAGGTGCTGGCACCCCAGGCAAATGCCACGCCGACGGCGATGAACATCAGCCCGCAAAAGAAGTCTTTTTGACTCTTGATATGCACGGTTGTCTCCTGAAATAGAAATAAATGGATCGCTGGATTGTGCATGTAATTAACTGCACGCCGTATGTGGCTTTCACTTACGCGGAAAAGCGGCAAAAGTATAAGTGTGCCGCTGCGGGACTAGGGTTAACACCTACCCCCTTGAAGCCTCTCAGGCCATGGGCGGCGTCGTGGAAAGGATTTCCTCGATGGTGGTCAACCCTTCGGCCACCTTGAGCGCCCCCGCCAGCCGCAGGGGACGCATGCCGTCGGCCACCGCTTGGCGTCGCAAGGCATCAATACTGGGCTCCTTGGTGACCTTGTCCTTGAAGGCTTCGGTCACCGTCAACAGTTCATACAAACCCATGCGGCCCAAAAATCCGGTCATGCGGCAATCGACACAACCGGCCGGTTTGTAAGGCTGGTAACCGCCGTTGATCTGCCAGGGTTTGACCACTTCGGCCAGGGTTTCGCGCGAGCTGCCTTCGTCTTTTTCGCGGCACAAGGTACACAGGGTGCGCACCAGCCGCTGCGCCAACACGCCCAGCAAGGTGGCGTTGATCAGATAAGAAGGCACACCCAACTCCATCAGGCGCGACACGGCCGAGGGCGCGTCGTTGGTGTGCAGAGTGCTGAACACCAGGTGCCCGGTCAACGCGGCTTGCACCGCCATTTCGGCGGTTTGCAGGTCGCGGATTTCGCCGACCATGATGATGTCCGGGTCTTGCCGCATCAGCGCCCGCAGCCCTTCCGGAAAATCAAAATCCAGGTGCGCCTGCACCTGCGTCTGGTTGAAGGCCGGTTCGATCATTTCGATCGGGTCTTCAATTGTGCTGACGTTGACTTCTTCGGTGGCAATCCGCTTGAGCGTGGAATACAAGGTGGTGGTTTTGCCCGAACCGGTCGGTCCGGTCACCAGCACAATGCCATAAGGCCGCTTGACCAGTTGCTCCCAGCGGCCGGCGTCGTGTTGCGAAAAACCCAGCCCGTCCAAATCTTTGACCGTGGTGTCGGGGTCAAAAATCCGCATCACCATTTTTTCGCCAAAAGCCGTGGGCAGGGTCGACAGGCGCATTTCAATTTCATCCCCGCGCGGATTGCGGGTCTTGATACGACCGTCCTGCGGGCGGCGCTTTTCCACCACGTCCATACGCCCCAGCAACTTGATACGCGCTGTCATGGCGTTGTGCACCCCCATGGGCATCTGGTAAACCGGGTGCAAGACGCCATCGATGCGAAAACGGATCACGCCCTGGTCGCGCCGCGGCTCCAGGTGGATGTCGCTGGCGCGCTGGTCAAAAGCGTATTGCCATAGCCAGTCCACCACCTGCACCACGCCCTGGTCGTTGGCGTCCAGCTGTTTATTGGTTTTGCCCAGCTCCACGAGTTGCTCGAAACTGGCGGCCCCGCTGTTGCCGCCGGCTTTCATGGCGGCCTTGACGGATTTGGCCAGGGCAAAAAATTCGGCGGTGTAACGGGCAATCTCGATCGGATTGGCCACCACCAGGCGCACGCTGCGTTTGGCCTGGCGCTCGACCTCGGAAACCCAGTCGGTGACAAAAGGCTCGGCGGTCGCCACCACCACCTCGGCGGCGGTGACCTGCACTGGCAAGACCTTGTGGCGCTCGGCATACACGGCCGACATGGTGTCGGCCACCTTGCCCACATCCACCTTGAGCGGATCGATACGCAGATAAGCCAGGCCAGCCCGTCCGGCCAGCCACTTAGCAATGGTTTCAATGTCCAGCGGCTTGCCGTCGGCGACACGTGTCATGCTGACGCTGGCCAGCCGGATCAAGGGGTGCTGGGCGCTTTGCACCTGTGCGCAGCGTGCAATCGTGCGCTGTGCATCGGCGCTGGAGATCACGCCGTCTTCGCTCAGCCACTCGACCAAACGGCGCCAGTCCAGCGGACCGGCGGGGGCCGCCGGGGCAGTGGTTTCAGGGCGGTGTGGAGGGGGCATGGCGGCGCGCATGGTCGCACTGTAACTGATCACCCTGCCGGCGACCTCACCGGCCGGCTGTCAGCAGACCGGTTTGAAAAGTCGCAGCCATTTTTTGGCCGGCATGCCAAAGCGCGACTCAATCAACTCGGCCCTTTGCGCCAGTTCGGTGCGTTCGGGCCGGCTGGGTTCACGCTGCGCCGCCACGATGGTGTTGCCTTCCCGCGTTGGTTTGAAAGCCCAGACCGACTCCGGCCCAAAAGCTTCGGCGATTTTTTCCAGCGAACTCAGGTAGCTGGAGTCGCGGCCAAACAGGTTGACCGTCATGACCCCGTCTTCGCTCAACACCTCCCGGCAATCGGCATAAAAGTCCGCGCTGTCCAGCACCGGCGCGGCGGCTTCGTGGTCGTACAGGTCCACCTGCAAGGCGTCAATACGGCCGTGGTGTTCCGGCTTGCGGATTTCCTGTGCGGCATCGGCCAGGATGACCTGCAGGCGCACATCGTCCTGCGGCAGCTTGAACCACAAGCGGCAGGCGGCAATCACCTGCGGGTTCAGCTCGACCGCGGTGGTTTTCATCTTCAGCTTTTTGTAGCAAAACTTGGTCAGCGCGGCCGACCCCAGGCCTAACTGCATGGCGTGGCGTGCCGCCACCTTGGTGGGTTCGGTGAACAGCAGCCAGACCATCATGCGCTGGACGTACTCCAGCTCAATGTCAAAAGGTTTGTCCAGCAGCATGGAGCCCTGGACCCACTCGGTGCCCAGGTGCAAATAACGGATGTCGCCGTAATCGGAAAAATTGACCTCGGGCAGGTCCGCCTGGGGCAGGTTCTTGTTATGGATTTCTTTGCGGGTCATCAGCTCAGTCGATCAATCGGTGTTTTTCAAATACTTCACGCCAGGCGGCAAGTTTGCGCTCAAACGACCAGGCGGCATTGGCCGGGCTGGTAGAAGGCAATTTATAAACTGGCAAGTCCAGCAAGGGGGTATGCAGGGAATGTTTGAAGCTTTCGGCCCCGTTGTGGGCGATGGCTTCGAGGTCCGGGCACTGGCGCTGCAGTTCAGCAAAGTCATTCACCACTGGCTTACGAATACGGCTGTCCAGGCTGCCTTCACGCTCGCAGGCCGCGTACACGTCCCACACCCCCAGTTTTTTGGACAACAACCAGTCGCTACGAATTTTATAGCTATCTGCGCCCGTCCCTATTGGGCCAGAAGGCCAAATGGCTTGCAATATCTTCCAGAAATGGTTTTGCGGGTGCCCATAATACTGCTGGGCGACCAAGGAGGCCACGCCGGGGAAACTGCCCAGGATCAGCAAACGTGTATCGCGCGCGACCAGCGGCGGCAAGCCGGTCAGCACGGCAGCAGACTTTTCAGCCTGGGCAAGGCCGCCAGCGTGTTGGCCGTGGTCGCCGCCGCCAGCGCCTCCAAACTCAAGCCGCGCAACTGCGCCACCACAGCGGCAATCCGCGGCAACTCCGCCGGCTCGTTGCGGCCCTGGGTCTGACCCTGGGCGCGTTGTTCGGCGGTGGTGTACAGCCAGTGCGGCGCAATGTCGGGCGCGTCGGTCTCCAGCACCAGGGCCGTCAGCGGCAATTCGGCCGCCAGGCGCCGCAGTTGCAAGGCGCGCTCAAAAGTCACGGCACCACCAAACCCCAGCTTGAAACCCAGCTTGATGAACTCGCCGGCCTGCTGCTCACTGCCGTTGAAGGCATGGGCGATGCCGGTCCAGCTGGCGTTCGGCCCGCCAACCTCGCGTAAATGTTTGAGCAGCCGGTCCACCGAACGCCGCACATGCAGGATCACCGGCAGACCGTGTTTTTTCGCCAGCACCAGTTGGGCGCGGTAAAAATGTTCCTGGCGTTCGCGCAGCGGGCTCTGGGTGAGTTCAGGTACAAAATAATCCAGCCCGATTTCGCCGACAGCCACCAGCCGGGGATCAGCCTGGCGCAAGGCCAGTTCGGCGTCCAGCAGCGCCAGGTCGTCGTCCCGCGCCTGCGAAACATACAGCGGATGAATACCCAGGGCGTAACTGTCCCCCCAGGCGTGCGCCAGCGACCGCACGGCGGCAAAATTAAACACCCCGACCGCCGGCAACACACAGTGCCGCACGCCCGCGGCCGCCGCGCGCGTACGCATGGCCTCACGGTCGGCGGCAAACTCCCCGGCATCGAGGTGGCAATGGCTGTCTATCCAGAAGGGCATGGCCGGATGATGCCTGAAGTTCCCTGACGAGATACCCCCACCACATGCCCAAATACTATGCAGGGATGGGCCAGACGTGATACCGTTCATCGTCAGTCCCGAAAACCCACAGACACAGGTGAAACGGATGCGCAGGCCAGCCCTTTACAGCAGCTCCAGCCGCCCCCCGCAGGACCCAGCGCCTGCGCGCGACCCCGGCGCAGATGTTTCAGCACCCACAGTCCCCGCCCCCCGTTTTTCCTCTCTGACCAACCCGCGCCTGCTCTGGGCTGCCCTCCTGGTGCTGGCCGTGCTGCTGTGTCTCAGCCTGGCGCTGGCCCTGCGCCCTCAGCCGCGCAAGCTGACCCAGGAAGACATCAACGCCGCCGTCCTGAAAACACTGGCAACCGCCCAATTGCCCTCCGCCGTGGCCAAGGCCTACGAGGTGATTCGCCCCTCGGTCGTGCGTGTCACGAGTTACCGCAAAAGCAAGGACGGCAAGGAAGATGTCGAGGTGGGTGTCGGCACCGGCGTGGTCATTGTTGACAAAGGCATCATCCTGACCAACCTGCATGTGGTCCAGGGCGCCCAAAGCATCAAGGTGGTGTTCGCGGACGGGCTGCAGTCCAGCGCCAGCATCGCCGGCCTGCAGCCGGAAAATGACCTCGCGGTCTTGCAAGCCCACACCATTCCCGACGACATGATTGCCGCCACCATGCGCTCCACCGGCGACCTGGCGCCCGGCGACCATGTGCTGGCCGTGGGTTACCCCTTTGGCATCGGCCCCTCGGCCTCGGCCGGTGTGGTGTCCGGCCTGAACCGCACCTTCCGCTCGCCCGAAGGCAAGCAGGAAATGAGCAACCTGATCCAGTTTGACGCCGCCGCCAACCCGGGCAATTCCGGCGGCCCGCTGGTGACCATGGATGGCGAGGTCGTCGGCATCGTCACCGCCATCCTCAACCCCAACCAGCAGCGCAGTTTTGTCGGTATTGCTTTTGCCGTGCCGATTGAAAACGCCGCCTCCGCCATCGGCCTGACCCCTTTCTGAAGGACCTCCCATGCACACACCAAGCTCCACGCAAGACGCCAGCACCGCACAACTGATGGAGCAAATCCTCTACGAGGTCAAACGTGTGGTCGTCGGCCAAGATCGCTTTCTGGAGCGCGTGATGGTCGCCATCCTGGCGCAAGGCCATTTGCTGGTCGAAGGGGTGCCCGGCCTGGCCAAAACCCTGACCGTCAAGACCCTGGCCAGCACGGTGCGCGGCCGCTTCAAACGTATCCAGTTCACCCCCGACCTGGTGCCGGCCGACCTGGTCGGCACCCGTATTTACAACCAGAAAACCGGCGACTTCAGCACCTCGCTGGGTCCGGTGTTCACCAACTTGCTGCTGGCCGACGAGATCAACCGCGCGCCGGCCAAGGTGCAAAGCGCGCTGCTGGAAGTGATGCAGGAGCGGCAGGTCACAATCGCCGGTGAAACCCATCACGTGCCCGAGCCCTTTCTCGTCATGGCCACCCAGAACCCGATTGAAACCGAAGGCACTTACCCGCTGCCCGAAGCCCAGGTGGACCGCTTCATGATGAAGGTGCTGGTGGACTACCCCAGCGACGAGGAAGAGTTTGTGATCGTCCAGCGTGTCACCGGCCCGGCCGTGACCGTCTCCAGCGTGGCGACCACCGAACAGCTGGCGGAGTTGCAACGTGAATGCCGCCGCGTGTATGTGGACCCCTCGCTGATCCAGTACGCGGTGCGCCTGGTGTCGGCCACCCGTACGCCTGAGAAACACGGCCTGAACGAGCTGGCTCGCTTCATCACCTTCGGCGCCAGCCCGCGCGCCACCATCGCCTTGACCGAAGGCGCACGGGCGCTGGCCATGTTGCGCGGCCGCACCTATGCCTTGCCGGAAGACATGAGCGACCTGGTGCCCGATGTGTTGCGGCACCGGCTGGTCTTGTCTTACGAGGCCTTGTCCGAAGGTTTGAACTCGGACACCGTCATCGCCAAAATCATGGCCAAAGTGCCGGCACCGGCCCGGCCGCTTGAACATGAAAAACTCGCAGCTTGAAATGGAGCCCCCACGCTCGCTCACTGCGTGTAGCTCTCTGCCCCCCGCGGGGGCCGCTGCGCCTGCGGTCCGGCGAAGCGGGACCCGCGGCCCTTGCTGGAACAAGACAAGCCCCCCAACTCCGATCGTTCTGAACTTGGTCTGTCATGAAAAACTGGCTACGTAAATCTGTTCACGCTGAGTCTGTCGAAGCCGCCAGCCGCGCTTCGGCAGCGGCGGCGCGTACGGACGCTGGCGGCGGCGCCGAACAAGTCTTGCGCCGCCTCGAATGGACGGTGCTGCGCCGGCTCGACGGCCTGCTGCAGGGCGACTACCGCACGCTGATGCGTGGCACCGGCATGGACCTGGCCGACTTGCGTGAATACCAGCACCACGACGATGTGCGTCACATCGACTGGAACGTGACCGCGCGTTTGCAGTCGCCGCATGTGCGGGTGTTCACCGAAGACCGTGAAATGGCCAGCTGGTTTTTGCTGGACCTCAGCCCCTCGGTCGACTTTGGTTCGGGCCAGCAGCGCAAAAGCCAGGTGTCGGCCGAATTTGTCGCGCTGCTGGCACGTGTGTTGACGCGCCATGGCAACCGTGTCGGCGCCATGCTTTACGGCGCCGGAGTGGACACCGTGTTGCCCGCACGCGGCGGCCGCCAGCATGTGTTGCACCTGCTGCACACCATGATGGCGCGCCCCGAAACCACCACCGCCATGACCACCCGCCTGGATGACTTGCTGCGCGCGGCGGCCAACCTGATCCGCCGGCGCTCGACCGTGTTTGTGGTGTCGGACTTCATCAGCGAGCCCGGCTGGGAAAAAACACTGGGCCAGTTGGCACAACACCACGAGGTGGTGGCGGTGCGCCTGCTCGATCCGCTGGAGCTGGCGCTGCCCGACATCGGGCTGATCCCGATCCGCGATGCAGAAACCGGCGAGCAGTTGCTGGTGGACACCCACGATGCAGGCTTTCGCCATCGCTTTGCACGGATTGCCGCCCAGCGTGAAGCGGAGCTGCGCCAAGCCCTGGTGCGCGCTGGCGTCGACACCCTGGAGCTGGCCACCGACGGCGACCTGGTCGATGCCGTCATGCGTTTTACCGACATGCGCAAACGGCGCGGCCAGGCATCTAGCGCGGCCAGCAAAGGCCGGTCCCAACTGCCCGAACATCTCAAGGCCGCCGCCTGAACCCGGCGCCAGGGAGAACCCCCAATGAACGCCCCCGTGACCTTCCTCTGGCCCCAGTTTTTGTGGCTGCTGCTGGCCCTGCCCCTGCTGGTGGGACTTTATGTCTGGCTGTTGCGGCGCAAAAAGAAAATCGCGCTGCGTTATGCCAGCCTGTCCATCGTGCGCGAAGCCATGGGCGTCGGGCAAAGTATCCGGCGCCATATTCCGCCGCTGCTGTTTTTGCTGGCCATGGCCGCCATGCTGCTGGCCGCGTCGCGGCCTTTTGCCGTGGTCGCCTTGCCGTCGCAGCAGGAAACCATCATGCTGGCCATGGATGTGTCGGGCAGCATGCGCGCCACCGATGTGCAGCCCAACCGCCTGGTCGCCTCGCAGAACGCCGCCAAGGCCTTTCTGGCCGAGTTGCCGCGCGGCGTGCGTGTCGGCATCGTTGCATTTGCCGGCACGGCCTCGGTGGTGCAAGCCCCCACCCTGAATCGGGAAGACCTGGTGGCCGCCATCGACCGCTTCCAGCTGCAGCGCGCCACCGCCATCGGCAATGCCATTGTGGTGTCGCTGGCCGAGTTGTTTCCGAATGCCGGCATTGACCTGGCATCGTTGACCTATGGCCGCAACCGCAGCAACGGCATCGCCATCGACCAGGCGCCCCAGGACGCCAAAAAAGAATTCACGCCAGTGGCCCCCGGCTCCTACACCTCGGCCGCCATCATCCTGCTGACCGATGGCCAGCGCACCACCGGCGTTGATTCACTGGAAGCCGCCAAAATGGCCGCCGACCGCGGGGTACGCATCTACACCGTGGGCATAGGTACGGTGGACGGTGAAACCATTGGTTTTGAAGGCTGGTCCATGCGCGTCAAGCTCGACGAGGAAACCCTCAAGGCCATCGCCAACAAAACGCAGGGCGACTACTTTTACGCAGGCACGGCGAGCGACCTGAAAAAAGTCTACGAAACCCTGAGCTCGCGCCTGACCATAGAAAAAAAAGAAACCGAGATCTCCGCGCTGCTGGCTTTGGCGGCCGCGGTGCTGGCCTTGTTGTCGGCCGGTTTGTCGATGTTGTGGTTCAACCGGATTCTTTGAGACTGCCGACTGGCGTGCAGGAAACCGGCATCACGTTGCGCTTCGGGTCTGTGATTGACAGTAGAACGGACTCCCCACTCCCACCCCTAACCCCTCCCTCGCCCCGCTGGGCGATGGAGGGGGACTTCATTTGGCCTTGTGTGCTGCAAACACGTGCATGAATGACGGCCTCTTGGGATTGCTTAGTTCCCGCACCCGAATCCACCCCCTTCTGCCTGCGCCGAGGAGCACAGGGAAAAGCGGATCAGGGCTCGCGATTGTCTGAGCCGAAGGCGAGTTCGAGCGAGACCCCGCTTTTGCCGAACACCGCAGCTTGCCCCGTAGCGCAGCGTAGGGGTCGCAGACAGTGGGGTTGCCTTTTCTTTGCTTACTTTCTTTTGGCGAAGCAAAAGAAAGTGAGTAGCTGCTGGGCTACTCCCGGCTTGCAGGCATAAAACAATCGGTCGAGGCAAAGAAGACCTCAAAGAGGTCCTCCAAACGGCATGGGTAAAGAGGAAAGCTAGCTATAAATTCAATAGCTACTTGCGCCCACCGATATTGGACTAGAGGCCGAAAAATCTCGCGGATTCAAGTACAAAGTGCAACAAAAGGCAGTGTAATGGGCTGCATCGTCAAGCCGTAAAAGACCTCGTGCGGCGTGCGGTAGCCCAGGCACTTACGAGGCCGGTGATTGAGCCGGTACACCGCGTCATCGACCTGATGCTGGCTCACCTTGAGAAAGCTGGTCTTCTTGGGGAAGTACTGGCGCAGCAAGCCATTGTGGTTCTCGTTGAGCCCACGCTCCCAGGAGCAGTACGGGTGGGCAAAGTACACCTTGGCGCTCAGACATTGGGCAATGAAGGCGTGCTCTGCAAACTCTTTGCCGTTGTCAAATGTCAACGTGTAGCAGCGCCTGCGGTGGGGCCGCAGCAGCGCGATCACGGCTTGTGTCACCCCCGCGCTATGGCGCGAATTCAACTGACAGGCCAGCGTGTAGCGCGACTTGCGCTCGACCAGCGTGAGCAGCACGCCTTGGTGATGCTTGCCAATGATGGTGTCCCCCTCCCAGTCGCCAAGACGGCTGCGCTGATCAACCACCGCGGGGCGCTGCTCAATGCCGGTGCGATGGGCCAGCACGCCTCGGCGCTCCTGGCCGCTGGCGTAGCGTTTGCGCCTGACTTTCTGGCAGCGCAGGTAACTCACCAAATCTCCGCCCTGGCCTTTGTCTCGGTAGGCCCGCTGGTAAATGGCCTCCGTGCTGATGCAGATGGCCTTCTCCAGCCTGAGTCGGCCACTGACCTGCTGGGGTGAGAGCTGCAGACGCAGCAAAGCCTCGACATGAGCCCACTGGGCGGCGCTGAAGTGCCGGGCGTTGCGCCGCTCACCCTGGCGTTCCAGGGCTCTATCGTGCGCCTGCGCAGGCTTGTAGCCTGTGGCTGCGCTGTTGCGCTGGAGCTCGCGGCTGATCGTTGAGCGGTTGCGACCCTGTTCTGCCGCTATGCAGCCCAGGCTGACGCTTTGGCGCTTGAGCGCGTGAATTTGGTATCGTTCTTCTCGGGTCAAGTGTTTGTAGTTCATGGTGCTTCGTTGAGACTGGCTGGTCACAAAGAGCCCATCCTATTGACTCTTGGCCCACCCCGTTTCTGAACGTTGCACTTCGTACTTGAATCCGCCTCTTATAAAAATACGCCAACACCACCACAGGCGGCATCCGCCTTATTTCACATGGCATTCCCGCCGCAGCAAAGCCACGGCGTCCTGCAACGCATGTACCGCGTCGCTTTGCAGCGTCTGCTGCGCCTCATCCACGAAGTCAGCCCACAAACGGAGATAACCGTCCTGGTGTTGCGCGGGCGCATGCTCCAGAATGTACTGGTGCGCCAGATCGGGCTGGATCCCTGATTTCTGGATTTTGCGCACCAGGCCGGCCGCGCCTTTTTCCGTCAACAAGGTTTTGAGTGGGGCTGCGGCCGCCACACACAAAAACAGGGTCAGCAGCGAACCATCGTCGCTGTTGCCGCCGGTGGCTTTGTGCCAGGCCGCCGATGTCTGGCGGTCGTGGTGGTCCACCTCGTTCAGCCCGTCTTCCACCCAGAAATAGCGGCCCATGAAGGCCGGGCTTCGGTCGAAGAGTTGCCGGGCAGGCAGTGCGGGGTCCAGGATTTTCGGGATGTCGGCGATCACGGATTGGCGCACCACCTCGACAGCCGCCCGCAAGTGGGCTGGCAGCTGCGCCGGCAAGGTGATCGTTAGTGCCGACACTTTCGCCTTGGTTTTGCCGGTAGCCAGGGGCAGCGCCTGCTTTTTGCGCAAGGCGGCCACGGTTTTTTCAAAGCTGATCCAGTCCGGCATCTCGCTGCGGCCTGTCGCCAGCATCAACAGCGCGGTGCGAATCACCGCTTCCGCGTCTTTGCCGGCCTCTTCAAGATCATCGGCTTCCAGGCCCAACTGGTCGGCCAGCCAGATGGCCGCGTCTATCACCTGCGCCACCTGCGCGCGTTTGGCCAGTTCGGCCTGGTAGTCGGCCAGGCTGCGCAGCGACCATTTGGCCAGCAGCGGGATGTGCTCGTTGGTAAAACCCCCGCGCTCATTCATGCCGAAGTGGCTGTTCTGCGGCATGGCAATCAGCGCTTTGAGCATGTCCGAGCCGCCTTTGGAGCGGGACAACAGGGAGTGGTCGCGCAGCGACTCGGCGGCTTGCCGCAGATCGCCATCGCAACTGCTTTCCAGGTACAGGCTGACCAGGTTGACCATGCGGTCCCTGGCTTTTTCAAGCTCGGGGCGCAAAAACTCGCTGCCAAAATAACGCGCGATCTGCACCATGCCCTTGGGCGCCTCGCTGCGCATGGCGTCCAGCTTTTGCGCATCGAGCAAGCCGTGCAACACGCCATACTGCAGCGCCTTTTCAAAAAACGGGCGCGCGTCGTAAAGCGAAACCGACGAGGGGACAGAAAAGGCTGGCGTGGACATGGTGAAGTTTTTCGCGGGGTCAGGCCTGACTCAGATCGCCGATTCCTCGTCCGACTCGCGCGCGGTTGGTGTGGCCTTGCCGCGATCGGTATCGCCGGTCTCGACCTTGCCATCGTCCTCTTCTTCGTCCTCGGCCTCTTCTTCGCCAAAGCCCGCATCATGGGCGCTAACCTTGGCGCGCAAGACCATCATCATTTCGATGAACAGGTCGGGGCATTCGTAACGCAAAATCCAGGCGAGTTGCATCCAGTCCTGGTCGGCCACTTCGTCCTGCTCGAGAATGGGTTTCACATAGGCCGAGGCCAGCAACGCGGCTTGGGACAACATCTCGCCGTGGTCTTCCACCGCATCAAAACTGCCGGTGCGGGCAAACGCTTCGACGCGGCTCCACTTTTCAGAAAAGTAGTCGGCCAAGGCTTCGCTGCCGCCCTCCAGATCGCCGATCGCGGTTAAAAATTCCAGCGGGTCCGCGTCGTCCCGGAAGATAACCGCGTTGACCATGCCGCGCAAATGGGTGCGCGTGAAGTCCTTGTAGAGTTTTTCAATCACCACCGCGCGGGCGAACTGTTCGGGCGACACCAGCAGGTTGACCACCGAGGCTTTCGAGTGGTCGTATTCGCGGATGACGGCCAGGATGTCCTTGGGCGGCAACATCTCCAGCACCACCATCAAGGCGGCATCACCCTCGGTATCGGCCAGCTCGACCAGGGCGGATTCGGCACCGACGATGTCGCCGGCCGCAATCAGGGTTTGGGTTTTTTCGATCAGGGCAAGATGGTTCATGGCGGGTTCCGGCTCAATTTTTTGTTCGGTTTATCGGTCTTTGCGGTCAAAGCCTTGATCGACCAGCCAGTCGGCACCCGCCTCTTGCTTGGCCCGGGTATCGCCGCTTTGGTCGTCGCTGCCGTCCCCATCACTGTCCAGGACCATCAAGCCATCGTCGCCGTCGTCTTCCTCGTCGTCCTCATCTTCACCGGATTCGTCGTGGCCACCACGTGCAGCCAGTGCCGCACCGGGCTGGCCAGCCATGAATTCCAGGCCCGCGGCCACGGTCAAAAACTGCTCGCCGCCGGGCGCTTTCAGAATCACGTCGGCCAGGTCCTGCGCCCACGGCGTCAGTTCAATCCCCTCGGCCACGCTGCTCCATGCGGGAAATACGTCTGGCGCATGGCCCAGCAGGTGGTTCATCACCGCTGGCGACTTGAAGTTAAAGCCCTGGTGGAAGATCACCGCCACCATCTCGGGGCTGAGCGCCATCATCTGGAGCAGAAAGTCGATTTCCTTGCGTTTCTCGGCCAGGCGCTGACGCAACACGTCGCGGCCTTCGGAGTCAAACCGCAAGTCATCCATCTCGGACTGGTAGGCCGAACGCAGGTCTAGGAAAAAAGGGGAAATGGTCATGCAGAGTGTTTCGTGGTGCGCGGTTTAGAGCAAGGGGTTGAAATAGGTCTGCCAGATCTCGCGCGCCGTCTCTATCGGGCTGTCGAGCAGGTTGCGCCTGCGGTTGTCGTCGTAGGCCTGGCGTTTGTCCGCATCGGACAACACGTCGTAAGCCTCTTGTACCGCCCGAAACCGTGCGGGCGCCTCAGGCGCGGCGTTTTTATCGGGGTGCCAGGACGAGGCTTGCTGACGAAAGGCTTTTTTGACATCGGCCAGCGTCGCAGCGCTGTCCAGTCCAAGGGTGGTGTAGTGATCGGTCATGCGGGTTGTGCGGGGTCCTGGAAGCGGAAACGACCGGCTTCTGCGGCATGTTGGGAGGGTTCACTGGCCGTCAAAATCGCACCGGGGCGCACAACGAGCGAGCCGATGATTATGCCCGGCCTGTATAACATGCGGGTAATCCGGGCTTTTGCAAGGCACCGGCTCAGGCGGCAGGGCCGGCCTGAAAGCCAGGCGCCGGCCCGAAAAAACCGCCACCCGCGTGGCGGCCCCTCACTCCCACTCGGACAAACGCCCCGATACCAGCCTGAAACGCCGGCCACAACGCGCCGCCAGGGTTTCGTCATGGGTGACCATCACAAAGGCGGTGCCGACATCGCGGGCCAGCTGCAACATCAGCTCAAACACGCCGTCGGCTGTGCTGCGGTCCAAGTTGCCGGTGGGCTCGTCGGCCAGCACGCAGGCCGGCTGCGTGACCAGCGCGCGGGCAATCGCCACCCGCTGGCGCTCGCCGCCCGACAATTCCGCGGGCCGGTGGTGAATGCGGTCTTTCAGACCCACACTCGCCAGCATTTTGGTCGCAATCCGCGCCGATTCAGCGGGGGTTTGACGCCGAATCCACAAAGGCATGGCGACGTTGTCCAGGGCGCTGAACTCCGGCAGCAAGTGGTGAAACTGGTAGACAAAACCCAGGTGCTGGTTGCGCAAATCACCCTGCTCGGTCGCCGACAGCTTGGACAAGGTCTGGCCCTTGAGCTCGACCTGTCCGCTGGTAGGCGCGTCCAGCCCGCCCATCAAATGCAGCAAGGTGCTTTTTCCCGAGCCCGAAGCGCCGACTATCGCCAGCGTTTCGCCGGCCAATACCTGCAGGTCCACGCCATGCAGAACGGTCAGGTCAATCGGTCCTTCGTGGAAACGCTTGGTCAGGCCACTGGCCTTGAGTACCACGTCATTCATAAAAGGAACCCGAAAAGAGTTTCAGAAATTCGGTGTCCGGGATGCAGGACAAGGCGCCCGGAGCGCAGGACACCGGAATGCACTTCGGTGCATGAGGATTCCGAGCACCGCGCAACGCAGTCATGCGCCCGGACAACGGATTTATGAAATTCTTTTCACTCATAACGAAGAGCCTCTGCAGGATTGACGCGGCTGGCACGCCAGCTGGGATAAATAGTCGCCAGAAAAGCCAGCACCAGCGCAATCACCACAATCGGCATGATGTCGGCGTATTGCGGGTCGCTGGGCATGCGGCTGATCAGGTAGATGTCTTTGGGCAAAAAGCTGGCATTCAGCAGCCGCTCCAGCGCCGGCACCAGCACGTCGATGTTGAGCGCGATGCCCAGGCCCAGCAACAGGCCTGACAAGGTGCCGATGACGCCGACCAGAGCGCCCTGCACCATGAAAATACCCATGATGCTTTTCGGGCTGGCGCCCAGGGTGCGCAGGATGGCGATGTCCGCACGTTTGTCGGTCACCGTCATGACCAGGGTGCTGACCAGGTTGAAGGCCGCCACCGCGACGATCAGCGTGAGGATGATGAACATCATGCGTTTTTCGAGTTGCACGGCGGAAAACCAGGTCCGGTTCTGCCGCGTCCAGTCGCGAATCAAGAGGTTGCCACTGAGGCTGTGTGAGAGTTCGGCCGCCACCTCGCGCGCCTGGTTCAGGTCCTTGAGCTTGATACGTATGCCGGTCGGACCTTCGAGCCGGAAAATTTTCGCGGCATCGTCCTGGTGCAACATGACCAGCGCCGAGTCGTATTCAAAATGGCCGGAATCAAAGGTGCCGACCACCGTCATCTGTTTCAGGCGCGGCACCACACCGGCCGGCGTGATCTGGCCGCTGGGGGCGATCAAGGTCACGCTGTCCCCCTCGCGCACCCCCAACGAACGCGCCAACTCGCCGCCCAGCACCACGCCAAACTGGCCGGGCACCAGCTTGGGCAAGGCCGTGTCTTTCAGGTCGACCGCCAGGTCGGTGACCTCACCTTCGTGCGCCGGGTCGATGCCGCGCACCATCGCGCCTTTCATGTCTTCACCGCGGGCCAGCAGGGCTTGCGCGGCGATAAAACTTGCCGCACCCACCACCTGCGGGTTTTGTTTGATCTCGGCCAGGGTTTTTTGCACGTCGGGCAAAGCCGCGCCATTGGGCGCAAACACCTCGATGTGCGAGATCACGCCCAACATGCGGTCGCGCACCTCTTTCTGAAAACCGTTCATCACACTGAGCACAATGATCAGCGCCGCCACCCCCAGTGCGATGCCCAGCATGGAGACACCGGAGATGAAAGAGATAAAACCGTTGCGCCGCGTCGCACGGCCCGCGCGGGTGTAACGCCAGCCCAAAATCAGCTCGTAGGGGATTTGCATGGCGCAATTGTGGCATCAGGCCGGCGCCATCCCGGACAATAGGCGGATGTCCGACAAGCTCCATTTAATAATCCCCGGCGCCGTGCTGCAGCATGAGGCCGGCGCGGCGCTACCGCCGCTGACGCCGAATCTGCGTGCGCTGCTGGCGGCGATGACGCCGGACCAACGACTCGAATGCGGCGAAGACAGCGCCTCCGCGCCTTATGAACTCGCGTTGGCGCAGGCCAACGGCCTGCCGGGCGGTCCCGGCTACATACCCTGGGCAGCCTTTGAGACCGGCACCATCGGCCTGCCTTGCGCCTTTATCCAGCTCTGCCACTGGCAGGTGGGCGCGGACCACATCATGTTGTCGCCGCCGGATCAGTTGGCGGTCGACGAGGCGACCTCGCAGGCCTTATTGGCCGCGATGGCGCCTTATTTTCTGGAAGACGGCATCACGCTGCAGCCCTACGGCCAACTGCCGGGCACCTGGCTGGCCACCGGTGAAGTTTTTCGCGGCCTGCGCAGTATGTCGCTGGACCGGCTGCGGGGGCGGCGCCTGACACCCGCCGTGCTGGACGCGGTCGGCGCCCCGGCCGCCACCTTGCGCCGCCTGCAAAACGAGATGCAGATGCTTCTTTACACCCACCCGGCCAACGACAGGCGGCAGCAACAAGGCCTGGGGCCGGTCAATTCTTTCTGGATCACAGGCGCCGGTGTGCTGGACCACGCTGTTCCCGTCGCATCCCATGTCCGCGTCGAATCGCGCCTGCTCGCGCTTGCGCTGCGCCACGATGCCGCGGCGCTGGCGCAAGCCTGGCAAGAAGTGGACGCCGATGCGTGTGCCAGCCTGCTGGCCTTGCTGCGGGCCGGCGGCGAAGCGCGCCTGACCTTGTGCGGCGAACACGCGGCGCAGAGTTTTGTACCCGCCAAAACCAGTTTTTGGCGCCGAGTTAAGCATGTTTTAGGGCTCCAGCCCATATGGGATGGACGTAGTCAGCTATGAAAATAATAGTACGTGAAGCACCGCCGCGCAGCGTCTGGGCCTTGCAGCAGGCCGGTATCCACCCGCTGCTGGCGCAGTTGTTTGCCGCACGCGGCGTCTTGAACGCCGATGAGCTTGACGACGGTTTGGCCAGGCTGCAGCCGCCATCGTCCATGAAAGGTTGCGCCCAGGCCGCCGTGTTGCTGGCCGATGCGATTGCCGCGCAGAAAAAAATCTGTGTCGTGGCCGACTACGACTGCGACGGCGCCACCGCCTGCGCCGTCGCCCTGCGCGGCCTGCGCCTGCTGGGTGCGACGCAGGCCAGCTACATCGTGCCGGACCGCGTGGTCGACGGCTATGGGTTGACCGCGCCGATTGCCGAACGTGTTAAAGCCACGGGCGCCGACATCCTGGTCACGGTGGACAACGGCATCGCCAGTATGGACGGCGTGGCCCGCGCCAAGGCGCTGGGCATGCAGGTGCTGGTGACCGACCACCACCTGCCGGCGCTGCAAAACGGCCAGATCGTGTTGCCCACCGCCGACGTGATCGTCAACCCGAATCAGCCCGGCTGCGACTTCGAAAGCAAGTCGATTGCCGGCGTGGGTGTGATGTTTTACGTGCTGATGGCGCTGCGCGCTGAATTGCGCAAACGCGGCGTGTTCGATGCGGCCACCCAGCCCAAACTCGACACCTTGCTGCCGCTGGTCGCGCTGGGCACCGTGGCCGACGTGGTCAAGCTTGACGCCAACAACCGCCGCCTAGTCGCGCAAGGCCTCAAACGTATCCGCAGCGGCGCCTTGCCGGCCGGTGTGGCGGCCCTGTTCACGGCCGCCGGCCGCATGGCCGCCGTGGCGACCAGTTTTGACTTTGGCTTTGCCTTGGGGCCACGTATCAATGCCGCGGGCCGGCTCAGCGACATGACCCTGGGCATCGAATGCCTGCTGACCGACGATGCAGGCCGCGCCGACGAATTGGCCAAAACCCTGGACGGCATCAACCGCGAACGCAAGGGCATCGAGGCCGATATGCGCGAGCAAGCGCAGTACGCCGCCGACGCGATGATTGACGAAAACGAAGAACCGCCGCCGGCGATTGCCATTTTTGACCCGGACTTTCACGAAGGGGTGGTCGGCATCGTGGCCTCACGCATCAAGGACAAATTACACCGGCCGACTTTTGTGTTTGCCGCCAGCCAGGCACCGGGCAAGGAACACGAATTCAAAGGTTCGGGCCGGTCTATCCCGGGCTTTCACCTGCGTGATGCGCTGGACCTGGTCGCCAAACGCCACCCCGGCGTGTTGCTACGTTTTGGCGGCCACGCGATGGCGGCCGGCTGCACCATTGCCGAGGAACACTTTGATGTGTTTGAACACGCGCTGCAAGAGGTGGCGCACGAGTGGCTGGACGCCGCCACGCTGACACGCCGGTTGGACACCGACGGCCCGCTGGCGCCCGAATACCGGCGCGCCGACCTGGTGGACACCTTGCACAAGGAAGTCTGGGGCCAGGGTTTTGCGGCGCCCACCTTCAGCGAAGAAGTCGAAGTCGTATCGCAACGCCTGGTCGGCGAAAAACACCTGGCGCTGAAGCTCAAACACCAGGGCCAGCCGGTGGACGGCATCTGGTTTGGCCACACCGAGTCTTTGCCGGCGCGTGTGAAACTGGCCTTCCGGCTGGACGCGGACGAGTGGCAAGGCGTGAAACGTGTGCGCTTCCTGGTGGAGGCGGCGGAGCTGTAGTGCTTGTCCGACGGACCCTGGGTGGGGCAACCTACAACCCGCTGCCGGCGGGATGCCCATGATCTGAACTCCGGGGGCGCCCACATCGGTGCGCCACATCACGTTTCAGAGGACACCATGAACACCATCATTTACATCGTCGGCCTTGTTGTCATCATCGGCTTCGTCCTGTCCTACTTCGGCTTCCGCTGAACTTCAAGCATTTCAGGGCTGTAGCCCAATAACTACGGGCGCAAGCAGCTATTTATTTTGTAGCGCCCGTGCTCCCTGCCCACGCGCTTCCGCTTGACGCAGGATGCCAACCCACTACAAAATAAATAGCTGCTTGCGCCCGCCCCCACAGGGCTGAGGGCCAAAAATACCCACAACTCAGCTCATGATGCTGTATTCGCCGCCACGCTCGATGGCGCGCTGGTAGGCCGGCCTGGCGTGGATACGCTCTAGAAAATTCATCAGGCGCGGCCGGCTGGCAGTAAGCCCGCCGCGCGCCGCCGCCGCTTCCAGCGGAAAACTCAGCTGGATGTCGGCGCCGCTGAACGCATCACCGGCAAACCAGGCGCTTTTGCCCAGCTCACCTTCGAGGTAGTCCAGATGTTGCCGGATCTGCGGCTCGATAAAGCTGCTTTTGGCCTTGCCGGAAATCGCCTTCGCAATCGGTTTGACAAAAAACGGCATGGGTGCGCTTTCTATCTTGTCGAACACCAGCTTGAGCAGCAGCGGCGGCATGGCCGAACCTTCGGCGTAATGCAGCCAGTAGGTGTAACGCAGGCGCTCGGGCGTGCCGGCCGCCGGCGCCAGACGCCCAGCACCATAACGCTCGATCAGATAATCAACAATCGCACCCGACTCGGCCAGGGTCAGATCACCATCGGTGATCACCGGCGACTTGCCCAAGGGGTGCACCGCCCGCAGCGAGGGCGGCGCCAGCATGGTTTTGCGGTCGCGCTCGTAACGCGTGATCTCGTAGGGCAGCGCCAGCTCTTCCAGCAGCCATAAAACCCGCTGCGAACGGGAGTTGTTGAGGTGATGCACAGTGATCATGAAATAGTCCCGGTAAGGTCGTTAGTACTGCAACCCGAACATATCAAAACATGAAAGCGCGTCTTCGCGCCCATGGCTGCGTTGCAACCCTTGCGAAGGCGCATAGCCTTCGCTGCGGCTTGCGCCTTGCCCTGTGCACGAATCCATCACTTTCATTGTGTTTCGCTACTTCCGGGTTGCAGCACGACAGCCAAGGCGAACGCCCATGGTAGGGCATGGCACGACAGCCAGGGTGCATAAAGCCTAAAATGAAACCGTGACTTCCAAAAACATCCTGAACGCCGACCTGCATTGCCACTCTGTGGTGTCGGACGGCACGCTGACCCCGGAGGCACTGGCGGAACGCGCCAAAACCAACGGCGTTGAACTCTGGGCCCTGACCGACCACGACGAAATCGGCGGCCAGCACCGCGCCGCTGCCGCGGCCAAAGCGCAGGGCCTGCGCTACCTGACGGGCACCGAAATTTCGGTGACCTTTGCCAACGAAACCGTGCACATCGTTGGCCTGGGATTTGACCCCGACGACGCGGCCATGCAACAGGGCCTGCACGCCACACGCGGCGGCCGCGGCCAGCGTGCCATGGAAATGTCCGATGGCCTGGCCAAAGTCGGCATCAAGGGCGCCTATGAAGGCGCGCTGAAGTTTGTCGGCAACCCGGAGCTGATCTCGCGCACCCACTTTGCCCGTTTCTTGGTGGAGTCCGGTGTCTGCAAGGAGACCTCCGAGGTCTTTCGCAAATACCTGACCGAAGGCAAACCCGGCTACGTGCCGCACCGCTGGGCCAATCTGCGCGACGCCATCACCTGGATCACCAGCGCCAAAGGGGTGGCCGTGATCGCCCATCCGGGGCGTTACAAGTTCACGCCGAATGAGGAATACGCGCTGTTCACCGAGTTCAAAGCCCATGGCGGCCAAGGCGTCGAGGTGGTCACCGGCAGCCACACCACGCAGGAATACCTGAAATACGCCGAAACCGCCAAGGAGTTCGGCCTGGCCGCCTCGCGCGGCAGCGACTTCCACTGCCCCGATGAAAGCCACACCGACCTCGGCACGCTGCCCTTTTTGCCGGGCGACCTGACACCCGTCTGGGAGCTTCTGGAAGACCGCATCCAGTGAAGCGGGCGCCTTCGGCCCTGGCAGGCATTGCACTGGTCATCGCGGCGGTGGCCTGTTTTGCCACCTTGGACACCACCACCAAATACGTCAGCGCCAGCGTACCTATCTTGATGGCGCTGTGGTTTCGCTATTTTTTCCAGGCCGTGGCCACCACAGCAACGATGCTGCCGCTGAGGGGTTGGCGCGTGTTGCGCACCGCCCATCCGAAATTCCAGTGCCTGCGCGGCCTGCTCTTGCTGATGAGCAGCCTGTTTGCGTTTTTAAGCCTCAAATACATGCCGGTGGCCGAATTCACCGCCATCGGGGCCATCGTGCCTCTGATCATCACCTTGCTGGCGGCCACCGCACTCGGCGAAAAAGTCTCGCCCCTGCGCTGGTCGCTGGTGATAGGCGGCTTTATCGGCACCTTGATCATCATTCGACCGGGCGGCGACGACTTCGACTGGGCCTTGCTGCTGCCGCTGGGCATGGTGGCCACCAACACCGGCTTTCAGGTGCTGACCAGCAAACTGGCCCGGACCGAAGACCCGATCACCATGCATTTGTACACCGGCTGGGTCGGCACGCTGCTGGCCTCGGTGGCCCTGCCTTTTGTCTGGACAAGTTTGCCCTCGTGGTCGCTCTGGGGCTGGTTGCTGCTGATGGGGGTAGCTGCCACGGTCGGGCATTTTCTGCTGATCCTGGCTTACATGCGCACGCCAGCCGCCACACTCACGCCTTATCTCTACGCGCAGATCGCCTTTGCAATGCTGGGCGGCTGGGTCGCTTTTTCCCATGTGCCCGATCGCTGGTCCATGGCCGGCGTGGTGTTGATTGCCATTTGCGGCGCCGCCGGCGCCTGGCTCACGGCACGCGAAAGCCGCGCGCTGAACCAGTTCAACGTGCGGCCGGCCGAATCCTGAAATAATCTGGCATGGCTCAGTTTTTCGAGATCCATCCCGACAACCCGCAAGCCCGGCTGCTCAAGCAGGCCGTGGCCCTGCTCGCGCGCGGGGATATCCTGGCCGTCCCCACCGACTCGAGTTACGCGCTGGTCTGCCAACTCGACGACAAAGCCGCCGCCGACCGCCTGCGCCGCATACGCGGGGTGGACGACAAACACCACCTGACCCTGTTGTGCCGCGACCTCAGCGAGCTGGCCAATTACGCACGTGTCGACAACAAACAATACCGTCTGCTCAAGGCCGCCACACCCGGGCCGTATACCTTCATCCTGGAAGCCAGCAAGGAAGTGCCGCGGCGCCTGAGCCACCCGTCCCGCAAGACCATAGGCCTGCGGGTTCCCGACCGCAAGGGGCTGCAGCTGCTGCTGGAGTTGCACGGCGCCCCTCTGCTAGCGACCACCTTGATCCTGCCCGGCCAGACCGAGCCACTCAACGACGCCAGCGACATTCGCGAGCGCCTGGGCCACGAGCTCGGCGCCGTGGTCGACGCCGGTGCCTGCCCCCAACAACCGACCACGGTGATCGACCTGACCGACATGGGCCAGGGCGGCGAGCCGCTGGTGGTGCGGCAGGGACGCGGTGCGCTGGCAACACTAGGTCTTTAGCGCGCCGAACGGGAATCCGGCCAACGCGGGCTCCCCTTCAAGCAGGGGCCGCGGAATCCGCTTCGCCGGGCCGCAGGCGCAGCGCCCCCTGGTGGGCAGAGAGCTACGCGCAGCGAGCGAATGTGGGGGCATACCGTCCAATGAGACAATTGCCCGCATGGACATTGCCAATCTGATTCAAACCGTCGCCATTTACGCCTTGCCGGTGTTATTTGCCATCACCGTGCACGAGGCGGCGCACGGTTATGTGGCCCGCCACTTCGGTGACAACACCGCCTGGATGCTGGGCCGCGTCACGCTCAACCCGATCAAACACATAGATCCGCTGGGCACCATCCTGATGCCGCTGCTGCTGTATTTCGCGACCTCGGGCGCATTTTTGTTCGGTTATGCCAAGCCGGTGCCGGTGCAGTTTGGCAATTTGCGCAACCCCAAACGCGACATGATCTGGGTCGCGCTGGCCGGTCCGGCCGCCAACCTGATCCAGGCCCTGATGTGGGGCATCCTGTTCTACCTGTTGCAGGGCGCAAGCATCAGCGAGCCGTTTTTCATCAAGATGTGCCAGGCCGGCATCCTGGTCAATGTCGTGATGATGGTGTTCAACCTCTTTCCCCTGCCACCGCTGGATGGCGGCCGCATCGTGGTCGGATTGCTGCCTTACAAGGCGGCGCTGACTTTTTCGCGCATCGAGCCCTGGGGCTTTTTTGTGGTGATGGCGCTGGTGATATCCGGGATCATCAGCAACCTCTGGATGCGCCCGCTGATGGCGCTGACCTATTCCCTGCTTGATATTGTGTTGACGCCCCTGGCCATGCTGGTTCGATGATGACAAACAAACCCCTCAACGCGCCTATGCGCTTTCTCACCGGTATCACCACCACCGGCACGCCCCACCTGGGCAACTACGTCGGCTCGATCCGGCCTTCCGTGGCCGCCAGCCGCGGCGTGGGGGTCGAGAGTTTTTATTTTCTGGCCGACTACCACGCCCTCATCAAGTGTGACGAGCCGGCCCGCATCCAGCGCTCCACCTTGGAGATTGCCGCCAGCTGGCTGGCCGCCGGGCTGGACCCGGAACGCGTGACCTTTTACCGCCAGTCGGACGTGCCGGAAATCCCCGAACTCACCTGGCTGCTGACCTGCGTGACCGCCAAGGGTGTGCTCAACCGCGCCCACGCCTACAAGGCCTCGGTCGACAAAAACACCGCCGCCGGCAACGACCCGGACGCCGATGTCAGCGCCGGCCTGTTCATGTACCCGGTGCTGATGGGCGCCGACATCCTGATGTTCAAGGCGCACCAGGTGCCGGTCGGACGCGACCAGATCCAGCACATCGAAATGGCGCGCGACATGGCGCAGCGTTTCAACCATTTGTACGGCGAACACTTTGTGCTGCCGCAGGCGCTGATCGAAGAGTCCGTGGCCCTGCTGCCCGGCTTGGACGGGCGCAAGATGAGCAAAAGTTATGACAACACCATTCCCCTGTTCACGCCGCGCGAGCAGCTGAAAAAACTCATCGCTGGCATCGTGACCGACTCACGCGCACCGGGCGAGCCCAAAGAGGTGGAAGGCTCGGCGCTGTTCCAGATTTACCAGGCTTTTGCCAGTGCAGAGGAAACCGCCGCGCTGCGCCAGGCCTACAGCGAAGGCATTGGCTGGGGCGACGCCAAACAACTGTTGTTCGAGCGGATTGACCAGGAGGTCGCGCCCATGCGGGCCCACTACCAGGCCTTGATGCAAGACCCGGCGAAAATCGAGGCCACCCTGGTGGCCGGCGCCGAGAAGGCACGCCAACTCGCGAGCCCCTTCATCCGTGAATTGCGCCAGGCCGTGGGTTTGCGCAATCTGGGCAGCCAGGCCGCGCCTGCGCCCAAAGGCAAAGCCGCCAAAACCGCCTTGCCGGTGTTCAAGCAATACCGCGAGGCCGACGGCCAGTTCCATTTCAAGCTGCTCGATGCCCAGGGCCAACTGCTGCTGCAAAGCCAGGGTTTTGCTTCGCCCAAAGACGCCGGGCAGGCGATTGCCCTGCTGCAAACACAGGGCGCCGCCGCCCTGCCGACACTGGCAGGCAAGCTGCAGGCCCTGGACGGCGTGACGCCGGACGCCGTGGCATTGGCCTTGCAACAACTGATCGCGGCCAGCGCCTGACGGTTGGAGGGACGCTGCGGCGCCTTAGCGGTGCCGGCGGCGGCCGTTGTACCTGGCGTTCAGGACGGGGGCAGCATCCCTAAAAATATGAAATAGTCCTGCGATTTATATTTTTGGAGTCCTCGTCAACTTGACCTTGACGAGGTATGCTTACTTTTCGTCCCCAAATTGACAACTTTTCACGTCTTTGAGACTGCCCATGCATATCTTCGTCATAGATGACCATCCATTGATGCGGGAAGCCGTGGTGATGCTGATTCGTCGCCAATACAGCAAAGCCACCGTCGTTGAGCTGGACCGGCTGGACGCAATGGGCGCGGCGGTTGAACAACACGGCATCCCGGACTTCGTCTGCCTGGACCTCAAGCTGCCGGATACCCATGGCGTGTCGGGTGTGCGCGAGTTGCGCCAGCAATACCCCGAGGTACCGATCGCGGTGTTGTCCGCCGCGCCGGCGCTAGATTTTCAGGACTTGTCGCTGGAAGCCGGTGCCGACATCTATATTGAAAAGTCGGCGGGCGCCACCGAGATTGCGAAAGTCCTGAAAACTTTCCTGGACGACAGTTCCGATACAGAAGCCAGCGCAGAACCTGAAAAATTGTCGAAGCGCCAGCGCCAGTTGCTGGTCATGCTGGACAAAGGCATGAGCAACCGCGACATTGCCACCGAGCTGCAAATCAGCGAACACACGGTCAAGGTGCATTTGTGGCGCCTGTTTCGCCGGCTCAATGTCAAAAGCCGATCACAAGCCAGCCACCTCGCCCGCACACAGGGCCTGCTCTAAGTCCCGCCTAAACCCCGTCTCCCAAAGTCGGCACGTCCAGCCGGAAGACCGTGCCCCGGCCAGGCCGCGAGCGCACGCTCAAGCGGCAATTCAGCGCGCTGCACAGCCGCGACACCACGGACAGGCCCAGCCCGAACCCTTCTTCCGTGCCGTTGTGCAGGGCCACGCGGTAAAACTCCTGAAAAATCGCCTGCTGATGTTCGGGCGCAATCCCGACACCGGTGTCCCAGACCTCGATGGCCGGGCCGGCCGGCCCCTGGCGCAGGGCAAGCAAAATGCCGCCGCGCTCGGTATGGCGTATCGCATTGGACAGCAGGTTGCCGATCAGGCGCTTGAGCAATTCGGGGTCTGAGAGCAATTCCGCCGGCACCACGCGTTGACGCAGAACCAGTCCCTTTTCCTGCGCCAGCGGGGCGTATTGCAGCACCATCTCATCCACCAGCGCGGCCAGATCGACCCGCTGCCAGTTCACCTCGATCACATTGGCGTCCAGCTTGGCCAAGTCAAACAGCGAATTAAACAGCGCATTGACCGCCTGCGTCGCCTGCACGATTTTGGGGGTGAGCTGTGTGACCATCTCGGGTTCGGCCCGCAGCCAATCGGCATACAGGCTCAAGGCATGCACCGGCTGGCGCAAATCGTGGGCCGCACTGGCAATAAAACGGTTCTTGATCTCCACGGCCTCCAGCGCCGTGCGGGTTTGCTCAGTCAGCGAGGCGATCAAGGCCGCATTGGCAAACTGCAGCTCCAGGTTTTTTCGCTGCCCCCGGTGAAACCCTTTCCCGGCCGCGCGTACGGCGGCCCAATAAATCAGCACCAGCAGAACCAGGCCGTAGGTCGTGCCGGTTCCGAGAAAAGGCTGCTCCAACACCACGCTGTAAGCCACCGCGGCCAGCGTGCTGCCCGCCAGCCCATTGATATAACCGTTAAAACAACGCCAGGAAGCTGAAAATGCCCCCGTCGCATAACCGGCCATGCCTACCAGCACGATCAGGCAGATGAACTGGTCATACACCGGTGCCTTGCGAAAGTAGAGAAACATCGAACCGCCCCAGAGCACGGCGCTCACGGTCCAGGTCCAGCCGTAACGCGACAGAAAGGCCCGCAGTTGCGCTCCTTCGCTGGCGGCGCTGCGGGCATTGGCGTAGTCGCGGTAATACAGGCTCACCACCCGGTAACGCACCAGCGTCATCAACACCACGGCCAGGGCCCAGCCCAGCAAAGCCGCCTGGTTGACGTCCTGGTACAAAATCGCCACGATCACTGGCAGCACCAGGGTCGCCATGTGCAGCGCCGGCCGGGCATGGCGCATGAAGTTGTGCATCAGCTGCACCTCCACCCAGTCATCACGCGCGGTCATATCGGTCACAAGCTGCGGACTATCGTCATGTGCGGACAAGGCAGCGGAATTCATGCCTGAAGTTTACTGGTCATGAGAACCCAACACCCCCGCCTCAACCCTGCGAAGACGCCGCTCAGACGCAAAAAAGCCCCGACTGGCGGGGCTTTCAGGGGTTTTCCGAAACACGGTGAGGTATTCGGGAGGGCAAGTCGTAGGAGAACCGGACACGGGCTCAACTGTTCAATCCAACAGCATTGCGTTGATTGTTTCGCCCAATACTCGAATTTCGAGGCCTCTGAGGAATCACTTTCACGGGATTGTTGAATGCCGTCGAAACCTGACCTACGTAGGCCCTACCCTGTGAGTTTTTTGAGGCAGGTAGAAATTAGGAGCGAGGGACGTAGCGACATTGAATGCCATCAGGCCTTGGGCATGGCGAGATCAGATGTCCATCCGCGAGGCAAGGCGAACAGCCCTGGCTCACGATCAACACGATCACGCTTGTGCGCGTCGGAATTTTTTACACTTCATTAACACTTTCATCGACATCAATACATAAAGTCTTGATTTCTATAAGAAATTTACAAGTGGTATGAATCGTGCTTGATGGCAAGCGTACACCACCATGCCCCCATTCAAGGAGTTCTTCATGAGCCTCAAAAAAATCATTCAAGTCGCAGCCCTTTGTGGAGGATTGATTGGATTCGGAGGGGGGGCCAGCGCGTCGGTGATAACTTTCAATAATGTCAACGACACGGGCGCCATCCTGTATTCGACCACCCGCGATGGCGCCACACTTTCCGCGATCATGCAGTTCACGCTCAGCGCCATATCGAACAACAGTGCCACATTTGCGCTGACAGTAGCGAACAACTCCAGTGGCCCGGGCAGCAATCGCTTGATGTCGTTTGGCATTGACACGGTCAGCCCTACATTGACGGGTGCGTCAGCCACAGGAAGCTGGGACGCCGGTATCAACCAAAACCTCCCCTCATTCCAGACCGTCGACCTGTGTATTTGGCGCAGCAATAACTGCTCCGGCGGAAATATCAACAACGGCCTTGGCGAAGGGCTATCCGACATTTTTTCGCTGATTTTGACAACGGCCGGCAACTTCACGAATGGAATTTCGTTCACGAGCCCCTATGGGGTGAAATTCCAGGATGTCGGAACAGCGGGCAACTCCTATGAGTTCGCTGGCTGCATTGTCGGTAGCCCTGGTTGCGGCCCCACGCCCCGCCAAGTCATCCCTGAACCCGCTTCGATTGCACTGGTTGGCCTGGGCTTGCTGGGCATCGCACTTGGGCGCCGCCGCCGCGCGTGAGCGTGCAACGCCAGCCAAGAGGAGGGGCTGGTGCGCCCCAACTTCCCGCGTTGGACGACTGACACCGTAGCGCGTGACCACCGTTTTGGGCCAGCGTCTCGGCTTAGGGCTCGAGCTTGCTTGAACTGACCCACCTTGCCTACCTGGGCTCCCTCTCATCTGATTGCCGGTACTTCTTCGCTGTGTTGCGAGCCAGGGCTGTACGCCTTGCCATCTCGCGGATGGACATGTGTTCTCGCCATGCCCAAGGCCTGATGGCATTCAATGTCGCCACGTCTATGTGGTCAGAAATATGGCCCGACAACAAAAAAAGCCACCCAAAGGTGGCTTTTCTCATTCTAAATCAAGGACTTAGAATTTTTTACTGGCGGAGAGGGTGGGATTCGAACCCACGGTACCTTGCGGTACGCCTGATTTCGAGTCAGGTACATTCGGCCACTCTGCCACCTCTCCTGATTCAAGCCTGCAATTCTAACAGGCTCTAGATAGAGCCCCCACGCTTGTCACTTCGTGTACTGCGCTGCCCCCCGTGGGGGCTGTGCTTGCTTGGGGCGGCCCTGCGCGGCGCACTTGCGTTCGGCAAGCAACCGTCAGGGCTTCAGCACCGTCATGCCCCCCATATAAGACTGCAGCACCTCGGGCACGATCACCGAGCCATCGGCCTGCTGGTAGTTCTCCAGCACCGCGACCAAGGTCCGGCCCACCGCCAGGCCGGAGCCGTTGAGGGTGTGCACAAATTCGTTTTTGCCCTGGGCATTCTTGAAGCGGGCCTGCAGGCGGCGCGCCTGGAAGGCTTCGCAGTTGGAGACCGAGCTGATCTCGCGGTAGGCGCTCTGGCCGGGCAACCAGACTTCCAGGTCATAGGTCTTGCTGGCGCCAAAACCCATGTCACCGGTGCACAGCAACATCACGCGATACGGCAGGCCGAGTTTTTGCAGTATCGTTTCGGCGTGGCCGGTCATGGCTTCGAGGGCGTCGTAGCTGTGCTCAGGATGCACGATTTGCACCATCTCGACCTTGTCGAACTGGTGCTGGCGAATCATGCCGCGGGTGTCGCGGCCGTAGCTGCCGGCTTCGGAGCGGAAACACGGGGTGTGCGCCGTGAACTTGAGCGGCAACTCGCCCTCGGCCACGATCTCGTCGCGCATGAAGTTGGTCAGCGGCACTTCCGAGGTCGGAATCAGGTACAGCGCGGCGTTCTCGGCCTCTCCTTCCTGGCCACCCTTCTTGGCGGCAAACAGGTCTTCTTCAAACTTGGGCAACTGGCCGGTGCCGCGCAGCGAGTCGGCGTTGACGATGTAGGGCACATAACACTCGGTGTAGCCATGTTCCTGCGTCTGCACGTCGAGCATGAACTGGGACAAAGCCCGGTGCAGGCGCGCCAGCGACCCTTGCATCACGGTGAAACGTGAACCGGTCAGCTTGGTGCCGAGTTCAAAGTCCAGCCCCAGCGGCTGGCCAACATCCACATGGTCCCTGGCTTCAAACGCCAGCGCCGCGGGTGTGCCGCCCACGCCTTGCGCCGGGCTCCATTTGCGCACCTCGACATTGCCGGCCTCGCCTGCACCTTGCGGCACGCTGTCGTGCGGCAGGTTGGGCACGGCCAGCAGCAGCGCCTGCATCTCGCTCTGGATCACGTCCAGACGCAAGGCGCAACTTTCCAGCTCGGCCTTGAAGGCGGTGACCTGCGCCATCACAGGCGCCGCGTCTTCGCCCTTGGCCTTGAGCTGGCCGATTTGTTTGGACAGAGTGTTGCGCTGGTTTTGCAGCTCTTCGGTGCGGATTTGCTGCGTCTTGCGCTCGGCCTCCAGCGCCTGGAAAGCCTCCACATTCAGAAAGGCTTGCGGATTTTTGCGGGTTTGCAGGCGCGCAATCACCGAGGGAAGGTCTTTTCGGAGCAGGTTGATGTCTAACATGCGCCGATTTTAATGGAGCGCCCGCCGCCCCACCCCAAAGACTCAAGCCAGGGTGGCCGGGTCCAGATTGGCGCCGCAGATGATGAGGCAGACTTTTTCATCGGCACGTGGCACATACACGCCGCTGTGCAGCGCCGCCAGCGGCAAGGCCGCCGCCGGTTCCACGGCCAGTTTCAGCTCTTTCCACAACCAGAGTTGCGCCGCACGAATGGCCTCGTCGCTGAGCAACAAGGCATCCTGCACATGGGCTTGTGTTGCGGTCCAGGCGAGCCCGCCAATCCGTTTGGCGCCCAGCGAATCGGCGGCGATGCCAGCCACACCCACGTCCACCGGCTGGCCGGCTTCACGGGCCTTGAACAGGGTTGGCGCCAGCTCCGGCTCCAGCGCCACCACGCGCGAACGGCGTTCAAACCAATGGGCAATACCGCCGATCAAGCCGCCGCCACCGACGCTGACCAGCACCGTATCCGGCAGTCCGGCCTGTTCTTCGATTTCCAGCGCCAGGGTGCCGGCACCGGCCAGCACTTCGGGCTGGTCGTAGGCATGGGTCAACAAGGCGCCGGTTTCCTGCTGGCGCGCCAGACAGGCTTGCAGCGCTTCGGCATAAGCCGCCCCCGTCACTACCACCTGCGCGCCCAGCGCCGCGAGCCGGACGCGTTTGGCGGCGGGCGACACCTCGGGCACAAACACCTCGCAGCGCACACCGAGCTCACGCGCCGCCGCGGCGGTGGCAATGCCGGCGTTGCCACCCGAGGCCACAATCACGCCGCTGGCCGGAATCGGGTTGGACAACAGGCGGTTCAACATGCCGCGCGCCTTGAAGCTGCCACCGGTCTGCAAATGTTCGAGCTTGAGCCAGACTTCGGCGCAGGCCACGCCCAAGGCGCGACCGGGCAGCTTCATCACCGGAGTTTTATGAATAAAGTGGCTGTAGCCCTTTAAGAACGAGCGCTGGCAGCTCTCGATTTGATAGCGATCGCTCATCATTCAAGAGTCCGCGTGCAGGTCGCTGCCAATCGCGTCCAGCGCGGGGCCGTCCATGCGCAGCCCCTTGGGCAGCGGGAACTTGATGGTTTCTTCAATGCCTGGCATCTTGCGTACCGACACGGCGCCCAGCGCCTTGATGCGGTCTATCACCTGCTTGACCAGGATTTCCGGGGCCGAGGCACCGGCCGTCAGGCCGACGCGGCTTTTGCCCTCGAACCAGGCGGGCTGCAACTCGCTGGCGTCGTCGACCATGTAGGACTCGGTGCCCAGCTTGACCGCCAGCTCGCGCAGGCGGTTGCTGTTGGAGCTGGTCGGGCTGCCGACCACGATCAGAATATCCACCTGCGGACTCATCACCTTGACCGCGTCCTGCCGGTTTTGTGTGGCGTAACAGATGTCCTGCTGTTTGGGTTCGCGCACCTGCGGGAAACGCGCCTTGACGGCGGCGCTGATCTCGGCGGCATCGTCCACGCTCAGGGTGGTTTGTGTCACCACCGCCAGCTTGGCGGTCTGCGCGGGGTTGATACGCGCCACGTCGGCCACGTCTTCGACCAGGTGGATGCCGCTGTCGAGCTGGCCCATGGTGCCTTCGACCTCGGGGTGGCCCTTGTGGCCAATCATGATGAACTCGTAACCTTCGCGGTGAAGCTTGGCGACTTCGACATGCACCTTGGTCACCAGCGGGCAGGTGGCGTCAAAAATCTGGAAGCCGCGGGCCTCGGCCTCGCGCTCCGTGGCCTTGCTGACGCCATGGGCGCTGAAGACCAGGGTGGCGCCGGGCGGCACGTCATCGAGGTCTTCGATGAAGATCGCGCCTTTCCCCTTGAGTTCGTTGACGACGTAGGTGTTGTGCACAATTTCGTGGCGCACATAAATCGGCGCGCCGAACTTGGCCAAGGCACGTTCGACAATTTCAATCGCCCGGTCGACACCGGCGCAAAAGCCGCGCGGCTCGGCGAGGAGGATGACCCCCACGCTTGTCGCTTCGCGTACTGCGCTGCCCCCCGAGGGGGCTAATTTTCCTAGGGGCGGCCCGTCGGAAAATTGCTCTTTGTTTGTCATCTTGTCGTTGCCGGTCATAAAACACCAATCACGTGAACCTCAAACACCACCGGCTGACCGGCCAGCGGGTGGTTGAAGTCAAACTGCACGGCGTCGCCGGCTTCCTTGACCTGTTGCACCGCGCCGGCGTATTGGCCCATGCCGTTGGGCGTCGGGAACTGCACCACATCACCCAGGTTGTATTTTTCGTCCGGGGCGCCCAGTTCGTTGAGCAGCTTGCGCGCCACCCACTGCAGCAGCTCGGGATTGCGCTCGCCAAAGGCCTCGCCGGCGGCCAAGTCGAACGTGGTGCGTGTGCCTTCCGGCAAACCCAGCAGGCGCTGCTCGATGGCCGGCGACAACTCGCCCGTGCCCAGGCTCAAGGTGGCTGGTTTGCCGGCAAAGGTGTTGATGATGTCGGCGCCGTCCGGGCCGGCCATGCGGTAATGCAGGGTCAGAAAAGAACCTGGCTGAATCAGGACGGGCGCGGGGGTTTCCACAATAGACATAGGACTTTCGGCGATCAGCGCACTGGGCTGACGGATATGTGTAGGGTCAGCCTGGCGGCTAGCAAGTGTTTGTAAACTGCCCCTATTGTAGAAAATGCTGTAGCGACGGGGGCAAGCCGCCGTTTTACCCCTGATACTGCCCTTGTGATGGTGTTTTTCACCCCCTGCCTGAGGCCCCCATGCTTTTGAAAGACCTGCCCGAGGACGCCCGCCCGCGCGAAAAGCTGCTGGCCCGTGGCGCCGGCGCCTTGAGCGACGCCGAGCTGCTGGCCTTGCTGCTGCGCTCCGGCCTGCCCGGCAAAAACGCCTTGCAAATGGGTCAGGAACTGGTGGACACCTTTGGCGGCGTCGCCGGCCTGTTGCACACCGGCCCGGAAGCGCTGAAAAGCATCAAGGGCCTGGGCCCGGCCAAACGTGCCGAACTGGTTGCCGTGCTGGAACTGGCGCGCCGTGCACTGGCGCAGCAACTGCAGGACAAGCCGCTGTTTTCCACGCCGCAGGCGGTGCGCGACTATTTGCAGCTGCAGCTGGGCAGCCGCCCGCATGAAATATTTGCCGTCTTGTTTCTGGACAGCCAGCACCGCTTGATTGCGCTGGAAGAGTTGTTTCGCGGCACCCTGACCCAAACCAGCGTCTACCCGCGCGAAGTTGTTGTGCGTGCCCTGGCCTTGAATGCCGCCAGCGTGGTGCTGGCGCACAACCACCCCAGCGGCGCGGCGGAACCGTCACGCGCCGACGAGGCCCTGACACAAACGCTCAAATCCGCGCTGGCCCTGGTCGATGTGCGGGTGCTGGACCACTTTGTGGTGACCCGCAGCCAGGCGGTGTCCATGGCCGAGCTGGGCCTGCTTTGACTTTGAGATTGCCATGAGCGCCAAACACCCCGCCATCAAGGACTTGAAGGGCCTGAAAACCATCAAGCTCGAAATCGATACACGCGCGCGCCACGAAGCCGAGCAGAAAGCGGCACGTGCCGCCGCCGCGGCCAAGGCCCGGGCCGACAAAAACCTGTTTTCACACGCCATCGGCCCCGTCAAGGCCTTGCCCGTCAAACACCGGCCCGGCCACCGGGCCAAGCTGGTGGTGGCCCCGCCAGCACCGATTCCTGTGCAACAGATGCGCGACGAAGCATCGGTGATGCGCGAAGCGCTGTCCGACGAGTTTGACGCCGAAACCCTGCTCGGCACCGACGAGGCCCTGAGTTTTCGCCGGCCCGGCATGGGGCCGGACGTGGTGCGCAAGCTGCGCCGCGGCAACTGGAGCATCCAGCGCCAGATCGACCTGCACGGCCTGCGCCGCGACGAGGCGCGCGACACCTTGTCGGTGTTTATCCGCGAAGCCCACAAGGCCGGCCTGCGCTGCGTGCGCGTGGTCCACGGCAAAGGCCTGGGTTCACCCGGCAAAACCCCGGTGCTCAAGGGCCGGGTGCAAAGCTGGCTGATCCAGAAAGTCGAGGTGCTGGCTTTTGTGCAGGCGCGGCCGGCCGAAGGTGGCGCCGGCGCGCTGGTGGTGTTGCTGGCGCAAAGCTGAGCGGCCTTCATTCGCTATTGATTCAATAGCTGCTTGCGCCCGTCCTGATTGGGCTAGAGACCAATTTCATTCAAAAATCGAAAAAAAACAGGCACAAAGCCTGTTTTTTTCGTTGCCGGCGTCACCGTGCGCGGCGTGTTGGCGTCGGCCCTGCTTGCCCTTAAAACGGTGCGTTCACCCCGAAGGTCAGGGACTGGCTGCGTCCGCTGCTCATGTTGATGTTGGTGTTGAAGTCCAGCGACAAGGCCACGCCGTTGCGCAAGACCAGTTTGGCGCCCAGGCCGGTGGTCCAGTTGCCGAAGTCCTGCGCGTTGCTGCGCACGACGTACACCGGGCCGCCCGGGCCCAGGTCGGCATAAGCCAGGCGGGCCTCGTCCGTGCCTTCAAAGCGGTGGTTGAACTCGACGCGCACACGCGGCATCAGCAGGCCCAGGGCGATGGCGTAGCGCCCTTCTGCGCGCAAGCCCAGGATGCCATTGGTGGTGCGCACGGTCTGCTTGAAGTAGGTCAGTGCCTTGAGGTTTGGCGCCGTCTCGGTGTAGGCATCCAGCTTGGTCGAACTCCTCTCGATCCGGCCGTAAGGCGACCACAACCAGGACGCGCCACGGTATTCCACCCCGCTGGCCAGCGAGCCAAAAATCTGGTCGCCCTGGCGCGTGCCGGTGGCAAAACCACCGCCGTCGGTGATGTAACGCGTGGTGTCGAAGTCCAGCTTGCCGTAGCCCAGAATGCCATCAATAAAAACATCTTTGGCTGGCCGCAAGCTGCCGTACACCACCGCCACCGTGCTGCCAGCCGAGCTCTTGGAGCCGTCGTTGCCAATGGTGGTGCTGCCGCGGCTGACGCCCGCCCCCATGCCGATGGTGGCCCGATCACCGAGGCGGTAGTCCACACCCAGACTCAGGCCGCTGGTCGAGAACTTGTAGTCCGCCTGCTGGCCTTTCGCGTCCTGCCGGCCATAGTCCAGCGCCCCGCCCACCCACCACGAGAAAGCCTGCTGGGCCTGGTCCCGTGACTCGGGCAAATGGGGCAGGCCGCTGCCCGCCGCCGCAGGGTCCGCAGCCGCCACGGCGATACCGCCGCCATAGTCCTGGGCAGACGCATCGGTACCACGCCGCTGCGACCAGCCGACCTTGCGCAGGTTGGCCTGCGAGGATGCGCCTACATACCTGTCGGCTTCGCCGTTATTCCGCGGCGCCTCTTCCGCGGCGGTCCGTCCCGTTGACGAAGCGAGGCTGAGGCCAAAATCAGACCGTGCCCAGCCAGTGCCGTGCAGGCTTTCCAGACGGCGCGAGAAGTTCGATAGTTGCGCGGTCGCAAAACGTTTGGCGCTGTCGGTCTGTGCGGTCAGCAAGCCGGTCACTTCCGCATTGGTGGCCATGTCAGGTCGCGGCGCAACCGTGATGGTGACCTGGCCAGGCGCGGACGTGGCATGGGCATTGCGCAGCGTGTAGCTGACCACGGCCGATCCGGCAAAGGCGCCGGCCGCCGTGAAACTCATCTGAAAGGACGGGCTGCCCGCCGCGCCGACATCGCTAATCAGCGCCGTGCCGGCCGCCGCCGGAGTCACCGCCACGATGCTGGCGGCGTTGAAGGGACCGCCCGTGGCGCCGGCCATCAGGTCGATGGTCACGGCAACGCCAGCACGGACCGTGGCGCTATGCGCCCCGGCCAGGGGTACCGGGTTGATGCTGATGGTGACGGTGGCCGGCGCAGAGGTCCCGCCGGGTCCGGTCGCCGTGTAACGCAGCGTGTCGGTGCCAGCGTAGTTGTTGGCCGGCGTGTAGACCACGCTCAGACCGTTCACGACGGCGCTGCCGTGCGCAGGCGGCGTGCTGATGGCAATGCTGGTGATGGGGCCGCTGTCATTGGCCGTGACGGGAATGCTGACCGCCTGGTTGGTGGGTGTGGAGGTGTTGTCGTCCACGACCACCACAGGCGCCGCGCCCACGGTCACCGAGACGGTGGCAGGCGCCGAGGTGCCTGCCGCATTGGTCGCGGTGTAGGTGAAGGAGTCAGCGCCTGAATAACCTGCCGTTGGCCTGTAGGTGATGCTGGTGCCGCTGGCCGTGGCCGTTCCGTGTGCGGCGGCCGTTGCCACCGCCACCGAGGTCGCCACGCCGCCGCTCAGGTTCAGCGTGATCGGGTTGGCAGCGCTGCCATACGCCACCGTGGCGCTGACGGCGCCGGCCACCGGCGTGCCCGACGCAACGGTGACGGTGTAGAAGACCGTCTTCATGAAAGGAAAGCCTGTGCCGGTGCTGCTGTCGGTCGCGGTGACGGAGAAGTTGTACGCCCCCGCCAGCGTGGGTGTGCCGGACAAGGTGCCGCTCGACACCCCCAGGCTCAGGCCCGTGGGCAGGCTGCCGCTGGTGATGGCATAGCTATACGGGGCCGTGCCGCCAGTAGCCGTGATGGTCTGGTTGTAGGCCGTGCCCCCAGTCATCGCCGGCAGGGTAGTCGGCGTAACGGTGATGGTGGGCGCAGCCACCGTCAACGTGTAGGCCTGCACACCGCTGTACGGGCCGCCACCCGACGAACTGTCGGTGGCGCGCACGGTGAAGTTGAAGCTGCCAGCGGCCGTCGGCGTACCCGACAACAAACCGCCACCAGACAAGCTCAGTCCGGCAGGCAATGCGCCGACGCTGACCACATAGGTGTACGGTCCCAAGCCGTTGGCGGCAGAGATGTTCTGGCTGTAGGCCGTACCAACTGCTGCTACGGGCACACTGCTTGGCGTCATCGTGATGCTCGGCGTGCCAACCGTGATCGTCACGGTGGCCGGTGCCGAGGTACCGATGCCATTGGTGGCCGTGTAGGTGAAGCTGTCGGGACCGCCATAACCGGCCGTCGGCGTGTAGGTGATGCTGGTGCCGCTGGCCGTCGCCGTGCCATGTGCGGCGCCGGACCCCACCGCCACCGACGTCGCCGCGCCGCCGCTCAGGTTCAAAGTAATCGGGTTGGCGCTGCTGCCGAAAGCCACCGTGGCACTGACATTGCCGGCAACCGGCGCGCCGGCCGCCACGGTGACGGAATAGGCGCGCGAACCCGTGTACGGGCCGCTACCGGTGCTGCTGTCGGTCGCGGTGACGGTGAAGTTGAACGGCCCCGCCGCCGTGGGCGTACCCGACAGCGTGCCGTTCGACGCCAGGCTCAGGCCCGTGGGCAGGCTGCCGCCGGTGATGGCATAGCTATAGGTGGCCGTGCCGCCGGTAGCCGTGATGGCCTGGCTGTAGGCAACCCCGGCCGTCATCGACGGCATGGTGCTCGGCGCCACACTGATCGTCGGCGCAGCCACCGTCATCGAATAGGCCCGCGCACCGCTGTACGGGCCGCCACCCGACGAACTGTCAGTGGCTCTCAAGGTGAAGTAGAAGGTGCCAGCGGCCGTCGGTATGCCCGACAGCACACCGCCACCAGACAAGCTCAGTCCGGCAGGCAATGCGCCGTTGCTGACCACATACGTGTACGGTCCCGTGCCGTTAGCGGCAGAGAGGCTCTGGCTGTAGGCCGCACCGATGGATGCTACGGGCAGGGTGCTTGGCGCCACCGTAATGAACGGCGTCCCGACCGTGATCGTCACGGTGGCCGGCGTCGAGGTGCCGAAGCCATTGGTGGCCGTGTAGGTAAAGCTGTCGGGACCACCGTAACCTGGCGTTGGCGTGTAGGTGATGCTGGTGCCGCTGGCCGTGGCCGTGCCGTGTGCGGCGGCCGTTGCCACCGCCACCGACGTTGCCGCACCACCGCTCAGGTTCAAGGTGATCGCGTTGGCGTTGCTGCCGTAGAGCACGTTGACGCTGACGGCGCCGGCCACCGGCGTACCCGACGCAACCGTGACCGAATAGGCGCGCGAACCCGTGAAAGGAGCGCTTGTGCCGGTACTGCTGTCGGTCGCGGAGACCGTGAAGTTGTACGGTCCCGCCAGCGTGGGTGTGCCGGACAAGATACCGGTCGATGCCAGGCTCAGGCCCGTGGGCAGGCTGCCGCTGGTGATGGCATAACTATACGTGGCCGTGCCGCCAGACGCCGTGATGGCCTGGTTGTAGGCCGTGCCCTCAGTCATCGCCGGCAGGACAGGCGGCGCGATGGTGATCGTCGGCGCAGCCACCGTCAGCGAGTAGGCCCGCGTGCCACTGATGGCAAGCGCGTCCGTGGCCTTGACGGTGAAATTGAACGTCCCCGCCGCCGCTGGCGTGCCCGCCAGAGTACCTGCGCTGGGCAGGGTCATGCCCGGAGGCAGCGAGCCAGCAATCAGCGTGTACGTATATGGTGCCGTCCCGCCAGTCGTGCTCAGGGTCGTCGGCGAATATGCCTGGCCGACAGTTGCCGCGGGTACCGAGCTGGGAGATAGCGACAGGCCAATCGTGACGTTGTAGACGATGGGCTGGGCCACGTCGTCCTTGACTGTGAAGGTGTCAGAGGGCGCGCCGTCCCCGTTATTGATGTAGCGCACGGCGTTGGTAACATTCGAGTCTTCCAAGCTGCCATGCGCGGGCTGGACCAGGGTGCCGGTCAGGCCAAACTGCGAGCATAAACTGTTGGAATAGTCTTCGTAATACGTTCCGCCAGGGTTCACTGTGATGGACCTGGGCGAGGGACAATTGCTGGCCGCATGGGCCAGTCCCGCGCCACCCAGCAACATCACCGCCGCACAAAAAGAAAAAGCCAGCCAGCGGCCCAGACCTGTGGCGCTGCCGCGCCATGACGCAAGCCGCCCGAGTTGCCCGAGTAAGGCCAACACCGCCCAGAGCGGCCCCACGCCCCGCTGCCCTGAAGAAACACCCGAACCCGCGCGAACAGACAGCTCTTGCAACATAACGTCTCCCTATCTTTTATATTTTTGGCATCCAGGCCCACGCGAGCAACGGCGCTACAGCTTGATGCGGTCTACTCAAAAAAGCATGTCGCAGGCAAGCCATGCGATGCCTTGCGCCTTCCCGCCAACAAAGAAAACAATACATTTTGTATCAGTATGAAAAATGACTACTAAATAAGTAACGGAAGTGAATGCCGATCTGGTGGCTCATTGGCAAGAAAATCGCGCGTCGCTTGCACCGAAGGGGGCCCGACTTGAGGGAACCCGTGCGTATCGCTTTCACAGCCGCAGGAACAAGCGCCAAAGCAGGACAGCGGACGCCCTTACCCGGACGTTTCAACGGGCCTCAGCGATGAGACCTCGCCTTGAAATGCTATGTTTTTAATAGCTTTCCCCGCTTTACACACAAGGGCTATAGCTACTTTTTACAAAAATTGATCTGCATGCGTCGCAGCCACTGCGCCGGATCTGCGACCTCCTGCGGGCAGACCGGGTGCGCCATGGCGGACGCATGCCATTCCACCGGATAAGCCATGGGCACCGCGCTGGCCGCTGCCTTGCGAAAACCCCGCCACCACGATGTGTTGGGCCGGAATGCCACGCGCCTTTTCGTGGGCGATCATGGCCACTATGGCCACTATGGCCGCCTGAGACTGACGCAGCCCGACTTCATCCTGACCATGCATCCGTCCACCAAGATGGAAACAGCGCGCTCTTCCCCTGCCTGATCCGGGCTTGATCGCCCAGACCCAGCCCATAGACTCCATGGGAAGAAAAGCCAATGGGTAGCGCCCAGCCCCATGAACAGCGATCAAGCACCGTGCACGACCAAGACATTTATTCCCTGACACCCCTGGGTGAACGCCAGCTGCGCGGGGCCATGACCACGGTTTTCCCCGAGGAAGTTGAATTGCTGGTCCGGGTGGATGGCGTCCTGACCGTGGGCCAGATCAAGGCCGGCATGAAGCCTGTTGCGCCGGCCAACTTCGACGCCACCTTCTTGCGGCTGATCACGACGGGCCTGCTGCACCTCCGGCTGGATGACCCCTTTGCCGATCAGTTCCTGATCATGCCCTCGAAGAAAGCGCTGAGCTGGGCCGCCGCAGAAGCCGATGCCGGCAGCGCCTCGCTGCAAAAAGCCGGCTACTTTGTGTGTATTGCGCACCAGCGACCGCTGCGCGCACTGGCGCAGCGTCAAGCGCTCTCCGCCCTCATCGTGGAAGATGAGCCCCACCTGGCCAAGTTCCTGCAGCATTACCTGACGTTTGAGGGCTTCCATGTGCGTATCGCCGGCACACGGGCCGAAGTCGTGGCCGAACTGCGCAAGCTTCCTGTCCCCGACCTGGTCCTGCTGGACGTGATGCTGCCCGATGTTGACGGCTTTGACATTCTGCTCAGAATGCGCCAGCACCCGGCGTTCAAGGGCGTGCCGGTGATCATGCTGACCGGCAAGGCCACGCGCGAAGCGGTCATCAAAGGCCTGGCCGGGGGCGCCAACGGCTACGTCACCAAACCCTTCGAGGCTGACGCCTTGCTGGAAGCCGTGCGCAGCGTGACCGGCCTGCCCGGTGAACCGCCGGCCTGCCCGCCCAGTCGCAGGTTGTGGTCCACACCCCATCCATCCCAATCCAATCCAAGCAGCGCCTGGCACTCGCCATGAGCCGGTCCAGACTTGTGCGGCTGCAATACATAGCGGCCCAGCGCGCTCAGGCTCACCCTGCCCACCCCGTCCTACCGCACGCTGATGGCACAGCCATGAAACTCACCTTTCTGACCAAGATCAACCTGGCCCTGGGCGCAGGACTGGCCATCCTGCTGCTGATCGGCGTGGGTGCTTACACGACCATCAATGCCTTGCTGGACGACGCCCGCAGCGAGAGCGACTTGCACGACACCGTGCTCTTGCTGGAGCGGGTGGTGTCCCAGCTGAAAAACACCGAGGCCTGGCAGCGCGGCGACCTGCTCACGGTCAATACAAGCGATTTGAAGGTCTACCAGCGGGCCCACTTCGCCGTCAAACCCGCGCTGACCGAAGCGCGCGCAGCCGCCGCCAGCGTCAGCACACCCTGGCTTCGCCCCTTGCCGGAAATTCCCATGGCCCATCCCCTGGAAGCCATGGCGCAAGCCCTGAGGACCCGGCCAAAATTCGGGCTGCAGACCGCGTCCATGCGGGTTGACAGTGACTCGAATCGCCAGCTTCTTGAAAAACTCGACAACCTGGTCGAGCGTATCAAGACCAGTGAATCCCTCGCCTTGCAGCGCTCGCGCGAAAAAAACCAGCGTAGCGCACAAACCATCAAACTGCTGCTCCTGGCCGGCGGCCTGCTCTCGCTGGGGCTGCTGGTCTGGGCGATCGTCGTGATCAACCGCTACGAAGCCAAGCGCCGGCGGGTCGAAGCCCAGTTGTCCGACAGCGTGGCCATGAGCCGCGCCGTGACCGAAAGCATGGCCGAGGGGGTGATCACGGCCACCGCGGATGGTCGCATCGCGAACGTCAATGCCGCCGGCCTGAAGCTGTTTGGTTATCGGCTGCCAGAGCTGCTGGGGCGTCCGGTGACACAACTGATACCGGCTCGCCACCACCCTGTGTTTGAGGTTTTTTTCAACTCCCTGCTCTCACGGCCCGAGGGCTTCAAGGTGTCCGGCCGCGAAACACGGGGCGTGAGCAAGAACGGCGACGAGATGGCGCTGCAACTGTCATTCGGCAATGTCACGGTGGACGGCCAGCGATTGTTCACGGCCATCGTGCATGACATGACGCAAACCAAACGCATCAGTGATGCACTGCACGCCAGCGAATCCCAGCTGCGGCAGATGAGCGACACCGTGCCGGCCTTGCTGGCCTACGTGGACGCGGAGCAGCGCCTGCAGTTTCACAACAAGGCCTACGAGGAAAGCTTTGACCGGACCCACGCTCAGATCCATGGCAAACACCTGCGCGACGTCCTGGGGGACGACTTTTATCACCAGGTGCGGGACAAGATTGAAGAGGCGCTCTCGGGTCGATCGGTTCGCTACGAAGGGGCCAGGATCAACGCCCAGGGCGAACTGCGGGACTACGACATCACCTACCTCCCGCGCTATGGTGAAGGCGAGCAGCAAGGCTTGGTGATGGGTTATTACGCACTCGGCAACGACATCACCGAGTTCAAGCGGATTGACCGCATGAAGAGCGAGTTTGTCTCGACCGTGAGTCACGAGTTGCGCACACCGCTGACCTCGATACGCGGCTCGCTGGGCCTGATCTCAGGCGGTGTCGCCGGCGTGTTGCCCGACAAGGCCCAAAAACTGGTGGACATTGCCAAAGACAACTGCGAACGCCTGATCCGCCTGATCAACACCTTCCTCGACAGCGAAAAAATCGAGTCCGGAAAAATGCACTTCGAGCTGCAGGTGATGGCCCTCCAACCCCTGCTGGAGCAGGCACTGGCGGCCAACGAAGGTTTTGCCGCACAGCACCAGGTCACGCTCGCGCTGGATGCCCCTGACAGCAGCCTGCATGCCCATATCGACAGTGACTGCCTGATGCAGGTCATCACCAACCTGTTGTCCAATGCCGTGAAGTTTTCACCGCCGCAGACACCGGTTCAGCTCAGGCTGCTGCGCGTCGGTGAACGGGTGCGGGTCGAGGTGATCGACCAGGGCTCCGGCATCCCCGAGGCATTTCGCAAGCGCATCTTCCAGAGGTTCTCGCAGGCTGACTCCTCGGATGCCCGGCAAAACGATGGCACCGGCCTGGGTTTGAGCATTTCACGCGCCATCGTGGAACGCATGGGCGGGCGCATGGGTTTCAGCTCAGAACCCGGCCAGGGAACCCTCTTCTTTTTTGAACTGCCCGAGTGGCAAGCCGTCACCGGCACGGACACGCCCCCAGGCACACTCGGCTACACGGTGCCCAGGCCACGCATCCTGGTGTGCGAAAACGATCACGAAGTCGCGGGCCTGCTCGACACCCTGCTCGACAAGGGCGGCTTTGACGTGGACAGGGTGCACAGTGCGGCGCAGGCGCTGGAGTTGTTGACCATCCAGGCCTACGCCGCGATGACGCTGAGCCCGCGACTGCCAGACCAGGCCGGCAGCGCGCTGATACGCGCGCTGCGCGGCGAAAAACACACACACCATTTGCCCATCGTGCTGGTCTCGGCCATGGCCAGGCAGGGGCAGCTGCACGTCAGCCAGCAACCGCTCATGGTGTCGGGCTGGCTGGAAAAACCGATGGATGAAAACCGGCTGATCCTCGGCCTGCGGCGCGCGATTGCAGGCATCACCGGGAACAAGCCACGCCTGCTGCATGTGGCCGGTGAGCAGGACATGCAACGCATCACGACCACCGTGTCGCGGGATCCGAGCCGCTTTGCATCGGCCGCCACCCTGGAAGACGCCCGAACCCATCTGCGCACCGGCCAAGTCGCCGCGGTGCTGCTTGACCTTGATCTGGGCCTGGGGGAGATAAGCGGCGCAGACCTGTTGGCTGACGGTGAAACGCTGACGCCTTCCCCGTCCGTGCTGATTTTTTCAGCCAGCGATGTGAGCGCCGTCAAGCAGGAACACACCGTCACCCTCCTACTGAAAGCGACAACGTCCGATGGTGACATGCAGGTCACGCTGGCGCGAGTTCCTGCCCGCGCCACGCCACTTCAACAACCAAGCTAGTCTCACCATGCCGGCCCCCCTTCAGCGCATCCTTTACGTCGAGGACGAGCCCCACATCCGCACGATTGCCCAGATGGCGCTTGAAGCCGTGGGCGGATTGACCGTTGTGGCCTGCGCCTCGGGTCGTGAAGCGCTGGCAACAGCCCCCAACGCCGACGCCGACCTGCTTTTGCTCGATGTGATGATGCCCGGCATGGACGGCCTCAACACGCTGCAGGCCTTGCGCCAGTTACCGGCCACCGCCCACACGCCGGTGATTTTCATGACGGCCAAGGTGCAGGCGGCCGAAGTGGCCCAGTACCAGGCCCTGGGCGCGCTGGACGTGATCGCCAAGCCCTTTGACCCGATGGAGCTCTCGGCGCAGATCAGGCGGATTTTCGATCGCCCGCGCTAGGAGCCTGTTGCGTCCTGTCATGCCCCATGGCGCACGCCAGCGGCCAGGCCGGGCTGGCCCTTAATCACCGCGCAGCCCCAGCCTTTTCGCCAGCCTGACCAGGTTGGCGCGGTGCAGCCCCAACTCACGCGCCGCCGAGGCCCAGTTGCCCTGATGCCGTGCCAGGCTGGCCTCGATGCGCTGGCGCTGGTGCGCCTCCATCGAGGTCCGCAGGTCCACTGAAAACGCTGCCGGCGGCGTGTAGTCGCTGGTATCAAGCGCCTCTGCCCTGATGGCTGGCGCGGACAAATCAAGATGTGCCGCCGTCAGGCTCACGATGCGCGGCCGTTTGGCCAGGCCGGCCAGCGCTTTCAGCGCGCTGCGGCCCATCAGGTGTTCGAGTTCGCGCACATTGCCGGGCCAGTCGTGGGCCAGCAGGGCCGACTGCGCGCTCGCCTCCAGCCGCAAGCTGCCCAGACCGAGGCGCGAACGATTTTGCTCGAGGAAATTGCCGGCCAGCAAGAGCACATCATGGCCGCGCTCGCGCAGCGGCGGCACCACCAACGGGTAGACGCTGAGCCGGTGGTAAAAATCGGCGCGCAGCCGCCCGGCACGCACCTCGTCGGCCAGGTCGCGGTTGGTGGCGGCAATCACCCGCACATCGACCTGGTGCTCGCGGTCCGAACCCAGGCGCTGCAACTGCCCGTTTTGCAGCACACGCAAGAGCTTGGCCTGCACCGTCAGCGACAACTCGCCGACCTCATCGAGGAACAAGGTGCCGCCGTCGGCCAGCTCAAACTTGCCGCGCCTGTCCACCACCGCCCCGGAAAACGCGCCGCGCACATGGCCAAACAACTCGCTTTCCACCAGCGTCTCGGGCAGCGCCGCGCAATTGATGCTGATCAGCGGCCGCGACGCACGCGGTGATGCGGCGTGTAACGCCTGCGCCACCAGCTCCTTGCCGACGCCGGTTTCGCCGGTGATCAGCACCGTCAGTTCGCTGTTGCCGACGATGGCGATTTCCTCCAGCAGCCGCCGGTGCGCCGCGCTCTGGCCGATCAGCGTGGGCACGCCATTTTCCGCGGCCAGCGCGCGGTAGCTGTCGGCGCGCTGGCGCTCGTCTTCCACACGCAGTGCCAGCCGCTCCAGGCGCTGCACCACGCTGACGGTGGCGGCGGCCAGGCTGGCAAAAGCCTGCAGGTCGCCCAGGTCCACGCGTGAAAAGCGCTCGGTGTTGAGCGCATCCAGGGTCAGCACGCCCCAGGGCTTTTCAGCCACCAGCACCGCGCAACCCATGCAGTCATGCACCGGCAGATGGCCGTGTATGCCCTCCACCAGGCCGTCATAAGGGTCGGGCAAGGGGCTGTCGGGCGCAAAACGCGTCGGGCCGCCGGCCTGCAGCAGTTGCGCAAAACGCGGATGTTCGTCCAGCTTGAAGCGCCGCCCCAGGGTGTCGGGGCTCAGGCCATTCACCGCCACCGGCAGCAGGCAGTCGCCGTCCAGCCGCAGCAGCGCCGCCGCATCGCAGGGCAACAAGGCGCGCACGGCTTCGAGCAGGCGGCGGTAACGCTCGCCATCGGGCAGTTCGCGGGACAGGTCATCGACCAGCGGCACCAGGGCTTGCAACATCGGTTTTGTATTCATATTGACTCTTCATTAAATCATTATGACTTCATTCAAAGAGTATCTTTTTGACTCACAGCTGCTGCAAGTCCTTGATTCATATGGGCGCAAGGCATGGCACGACTCTTGAGTAAAGAGTACGGGCCACAAGCCCCGGCAATGAGTCCTGCTTCGCGTGGTGCGAAGCGACACTGCCCTTACTGGAGAACCCATGCTGACCGCCAACCAACGCGCCATTGTCAAATCCACCGTGCCCCTGCTGGAAAGCGGCGGCGAGGCGCTGACCACGCATTTCTACAAGATCCTGCTGACCGAGCACCCGGAGGTGCGGCCCTTTTTCAACCAGGCGCACCAGGCCAATGGTGACCAACCCCGCGCCTTGGCCAACGGCGTGTTGATGTATGCCCGCCACATCGACCGGCTGGAGGCCTTGGGCGGCCTGGTCGCGCAAATCATCAACAAACATGTGTCGCTGCAGATAGCACCGGCGCATTACCCCATCGTGGGCGGCTGCCTGCTGCGTGCCATACGCGAAGTGCTGGGCGCCGAGATTGCCAGCGACGAGGTGCTGGCCGCCTGGGGCGCAGCCTACGGCCAGCTGGCCGACATCCTGATAGGTGCCGAGGAAAAAATCTACGCCGACACCGCCGCCGCGCCCGGCGGCTGGCGCGGCGCACGCGCCTTTCGTGTGGCGCGCAAGGTCGCCGAAAGCAGCGAAATCACCTCCTTCTACCTGGCCCCGCAAGACGGCGGCGCGCTGGTGAATTTTCAGCCCGGCCAGTACCTGGGCCTGCGCCTGGTGGTGAAGGGCGAGGAAATCCGCCGCAACTATTCGCTGTCGGCCGCGCCCAATGGCCGCGACTTGCGCATCAGCGTCAAGCGAGAAGCCGGCGGCCTGGCCTCCAACCATTTGCACGACAGCGTGCACGAAGGCGATCTGCTCGACGTGTTTCCACCGGCCGGCGAGTTTGTGCTGGCCGAGGGCAGCAAACCGGTGGTGCTGATCAGCGGCGGTGTCGGTATCACACCCACGCTGGCGATGCTGGACGTGGCCCTGCAAGGCCAGCGGCCTGTGCATTTCATCCACTTCGCGCGCAACCGCAAGGTCCATGCTTTTCGTGAGGCCCTCGTGACACGCCAGGCCAAACATGCGCAGTTGCAGCACTTTTACGTCTACGACGAACATAGCGGTGAAGCCGATGTGCCACACGCCACCGGCCGCGTCAGCAGCGCGCAGCTGGCCGAGTGGTTGCCGCCCTCGCGTGATGTGGACGCTTATTTCCTCGGGCCCAAACCGTTTATGCGTCTGGTGAAAAAACAGTTGCGCGAGTTGGGTGTGCCGGAGGCGCAAACCCGCTACGAGTTTTTCGGCCCGGCCAGCGCGCTGGAGTAAGGCTCGTTCATGCGCAAGCAGCTACTGTTTTAATAGCTGCTTGCGCTTATTTCATATGGGCTATGGGCCGTTTTCATCTAAATCCTCCGAAGCGGCGAGCAGCCTACCCCGGCTGACGCGATATCCAGGACCGCGCCGCAGAAGTCGCGGCCGGTGACAGCGCGATGTCGTCGTTGCTGCGGCGCAAGGGCTCGCGCAGCACCGAACGTTCGCTGATGTCCAGCGCCCGCATCACGGCCGCTGTGCGTGTCTCCACCCCCAGCTTCACGTACATGTGTTCCAGGTGTTTTTGCACGGTGCGCGGGCTGATGGACAAGAGCGCCGCGATTTCGGTGTCGGTCTTGCCGCAGGCCAGCCAGTGCATGACCTCACCCTCGCGCAAGGTCAGCGCCGGCGGGTTGAGCTCGTTCAGCCAGGTCGGCGGCGACGCGCTGTCGTGGGACACCACAGCGGCGCCATGACAGGCGTGGCTGTACAAAAAAGCCAGGTGCGGCCGCAACAACTCCAGCCGCTCGCGATCCCTTTCGTTGAAGTCCAGCCCGCGCCGGTTCAGCACCACACTGACCAGGGTGCGGGGGTTGCGTTGCAACGGCACGGCGATGGCGTATTCCAGCCCGATGCGCTGGTAATAGTCGCCGTACAGGGCGCTGCGCTGAAAGTCGTGCCGGCTCACCAGGTCGGACAGGCGCCGCGTCTGCTCGCCCCCGTCCATGCCATGGTGTAGCACCAGCGGGTGTTCGAAAAAATGCCGGTCAAAACAGGCGATCTCGTCGGCGCCCAGGCGCACGCCGGGCAGGCCCACCACCTGGCGGTGGCCGGTAAACAGGTCGCAGACCGAAAGGGTGGTGAGTTCGGAGGCGACGTAGCCGTTCAATCCCAGCACCGCCGCGCGCGCAAAACTGGCAACGTCCTCCGCCTGCGCTTCGATACGCGCCAGCACCTGCAAGGCACTTGCGTAATCGTGGCGGGTGAGGTGATTCATGGCGCTGCTCCACAAGAATCAGACATACGCATTGCTGCGTATTGGCGCCTGGCGACGGCGGCCCCAGTATGTCGTTGCAGGCGATTTTGTCCGGTTCAGTATAGGAGCCGCTCCCCAGCGGTGCAAGCCAGCGCAGTGGAAGAAAGGTAAGGAGAAAACCATGGCTATTAACGAGGAAAAACTCAACGCTTTCATGGGCCAGTTTGTGAATGATTTTGGTGCCGTGATGCATGCCGCCACCATCGTGGTGGGCGACCAGTTGGGCCTGTACAAGGCGCTGGCCACGGGGCCGGCCACGGCCGAAGAACTGGCGCGCCGGACCCAGACCGATCCGCGTTATTTACGCGAATGGTTGTCAGCGCAGGCTGCAAGTGCTTACGTCAGTTACGCGCCCGAGAGCCAGACTTTTTCGCTCAGCGAGGAGCAGTCCTTTGCGCTGGCGCAGGAAGGCAGCCCGGCCTTTATTCCCGGCGCCTTCCAGATCGCCGTGGCGCAGTTCAAGGCGATTCCGAAAATGCTGCAGGCCATGCGTACCGGCCTGGGGGTGGGCTGGCACGAACATGACGCCGCGCTGTTCCACGGCACCGAACGTTTCTTCCGCCCGGGCTACGCCGCCAACCTGGTCAGCGCGTGGATTCCGGCGCTGGAAGGGGTGAGTGCCGCGCTGAACCGCGGCGCCCGCGTGGCCGATGTGGGTTGCGGCCACGGCGCCTCGACCATCCTGATGGCGCAGGCTTTTCCGGCCTCGAGTTTCACGGGTTTTGACTACCACGAGCCCTCCGTCCTGCATGCGCGCGACGCGGCGCAAAAAGCCGGCCTGGACGGCCGCCTGCGTTTCGAGGTGGCGAGCGCCAAGGATTACCCGGGCAGCAACTACGACCTGGTCGCGGTGTTTGATTGCCTGCACGACATGGGGGACCCGGTCGGCGCCTCGAAACATGTGAAGAACAGCCTCAAGTCCGACGGCGTCTGGATGATCGTCGAACCTTTTGCCAACGACAAACTCGAAGACAACCTGAACCCGGTCGGCCGGGTGTTTTTTTCAGCCTCCACGTTTATCTGCACGCCCGCTTCACGCGCGCAGGAGGTGGGGCTGTGTCTGGGCGCCCAGGCCGGCGAGGCCCGCCTGCGCGAGGTGGTCACACAAGGCGGCTTCCGGCATTTCCGGCGCGCCACCCAGACGCCGTTCAACCTGGTTTTTGAAGCCCGTCCCTGAAAGGAGTCCCCATGTCACGCCAATACATTGATTGCCGCGAATACCCCAGCACCATGAACTGCAGCGTGGCGCTGTCGGCCGACAACGACAAGGAATTGCTGGAAGCCGCCGTGCAACATGCGGTTGCCATCCACGGTCACACCGACTCGCCGGATCTGCGCAAGCAGCTGGCGTCGATGTTCAAGCCGGGCACGCCACCGCTGCAACAGGCCCAGGCCAAAGCCGCCTGAAGTCCTGATTCGCTATCCATTTGATAGCTACTTACGCCCATTCTTTATGGGCGGGAGGCCTTTTTTTCTTAAGAAATCAACTCAGCTCGCTTCGTTTTTGTAAGGAAAAAATGCCTGTAGCCCAGATGGTACCTGCGCAGATACCGGACACCCGCCACCTACCGTTTGCGTGCGTCTTACCAGGCCATCTTCAAGCCGGCCACCAATATGAAGGCGTTCTGCCCCGAACCCCGGTATTCGTAGGCCGCATCCGCATAGCCGCTCAGCGTGCGGCTGATCTGCCCGCTCGCCGTGGCGCCCAGGGTCAGCGCGCTGCGTTTGATCGGTGTGCCCGTGCTTGTGAAGCTGGCCGCCTGGCCTGCAAGACGCGCCGAGATGGGTGCGTTGTTGTCACCGATCAGGTGCGACGCAACGGCCCGAAGTTCCAGCTTGCCCGTACTGGCTGCATCGCCCGTGTTGCTCAGTGGCCGCACAAACTTCATGCCCGCCGATGCGATGGTGTTCTGCGTGCGGCGCCCAGCCACCGTCAGGTTGGCGCCTGCAGCGCCGGTTTCCGTAAAGCCGTCTTCGCTCAGGCGTGTGTGGCGCAGCCCTGCCAGCGGTTTGAGTTGCCAGTTGCCAACGTTCATCGTGTACTCAAGCTCGGCGCCTGCGCCCCACTCCGTGCCGTGGTGGGATGAACTGGCGATGGCGCTTGCATTGCCGATGGCCACCGTGCGGCTCGTGTCAAAGCTGTGATTCGCGTAACTGCCGTCGAGTTTCAACTGCCACGCACCCGACGCATAACGGGCATACAGCCCGGCCTGCGGTGAATCAATCTTGCCGTTGGCAGGGGCGATGCCGCGGGTGTTGGCATCCCAGTCGGTGCGGCTGTAAGACAGCGCGGCCCCGGCCAGCCAGTCGGTATTGATGGCCCGGTCCAGGCCCAGCACAAAGCCATTGGCCCGGTAGTTGGAGTCAACACCATTGCCGTCACTGGCGCTGCGCCCGCCGCCGCCCATGGCCTGGGCCCACAGGCCGCCCTCGCTGCGTGCGGGCAGCAGGCCGGCTCCAGCACCGCCTGAGCCAGCATCACTTGCCGTGGTCGCCGGCAGCGCTGCATATTGCGTGGCGCTGAATCCGGCCGCGCTGCTGCTGCCCTGCGTCGCCAAACCGCTGCGTGTCCCCAGTGCCGATGAGAAGTTGCGCCCCACGGAAGCGGCGATCTGGCCGGCTGCGGTGTGCTGGTTGCCCGACAGGGCATCAAACGCTTGACGCGCTTGTGCGGCCGAAAGATTGTCGATCTGCTGGATCAGCTTTGCCGCTTGTGCATTGCCCGGTGCCAAGGCAAAGAGATTCAGGTAATTGGCCACATTGATCTGGTTGGGCGTCACGGCCACGCTGCTGTAGCCCTGGGTTGTGCTGGATGTCAGCGTCAAGCTCACCGCATTGGCCAGGTAGCGCAGTGTGGGGGTGAGAAAGGCCAGGTTGCTGCTCACGCCTGCAAACGTGCCGGTTTGTGTGCCGGTGTTGGTGAGCAGGGTGTAGCTGGTGTCGCGCGCATAAGTGCCTGCGCCGGCCTGCACGTCCACCGTGCCGCCAAGGGCGAGGTTGCCGTTGACGTTCACCCGGTCGGCGTTGCCGGCCGCATCGGTCTCGACGCGGTAAATAGAACCGGCTGCAAAGCCCAGGTTGCCGTTGACCGTCAGGGTGCCTATGGAGTTGCCGGGGGCCAGCACGCCGCCCGAGGCGATGCTGGTGTTGCCCACAGTGCCGCTGCCGCCCAGGATGCCGCCGCTGTTGACGGTGACGGCAGAGCCGCTGATGGCGCCGTTGACGAACAAGGTCCCGGCGTTGATGGTGGTGGCGCCTGTGTAATTGCTGGTGCCGCTCAGGATCAGGCTGCCTGTGCCGATCTTGCTCAGGGCGCCTGTGCCCGTCATGGTGCCGGCATAGGTGCCTGAAGTGGCCTGGTCAAAACTGATGGCGGCGTTGTTGGTGATGTTGCCTTGCAGGCTGGTGGTGTTGCCCTGCAAGGTGCCGCCGCTCACCGTGGTGCCGCCTGTGTAGTTGTTGGTGCCGCTCAGGATTTGTGTCCCCGTTCCCGTTTTGGTCAGCCCGCCACTGCCGCTGATGGCGCCTGCGTAGCTGGTGGCCGTGTTGTCGCCTCCGGTGGTGAGCGTGGCCGAGCCCAAGGCGACGTTGCCGCCCGCAGTGCCGCCACCAGACAGGGAGCCGATGGTCTGGCTGAAGTTATTCAGATCCAGCGTTGCGCCGGCGGTGTTGGCCAGCACCACGGTGCTGGCGCCGGACAGCGTGTTGGCTGCACCGGCCTGCAGGGTGCCGCTGTTGAGGCTGGTGCCACCTGTGTAGACGTTGGCACCGCTCAGGACCAATGCGCCGGCGCCAGTCTTGTTCAGCCTGCCGTTGCCGCTCAGGATGCCGGCATAGGTGCCCAACGTGGCCTGGTTGAAAGTGATGCTGGCGTTGTTGGTGATGTCGCCCTGCAGGCTGGCGGTGTTGCCCTGCAAGGTGCCGGCGCTCACCGTGGTGCCGCCTGTGTAGTTGCTGGTGCCGCTCAGGATCAGGTCGCCTGTGCCGATCTTGCTCAGGGCGCCCGTGCCTGTCATGGTGCCGGCAAAGGTGCTGCTCTGATTGCCGCCGCCAAGGCTCAGCGTGTTGCCGGCCCCGAGCAGCGCGGTACCGCTGCCAGTCAGGCTACTCAAGCCCGCCGATGCGCCGAGGTTGAGTTGCGTGCCGGTGCCCAGGTTCATCGTGGCGTTGTTGCCGAGCGCCGTGGTGCTGGTGGTACTCAGGCTGCCGCCCTGCACATCGAAGTTGCCGCTGAAGGTGTTGTTGCCGCCCAGGCTGAGATCAGCCGCGCCGTTTTTCGTCAGCGTTGCAGCGCCTGCCAGTACGCCGCTCAAGCTCAGGTTGTTGGTGCCGGCAACTGCCAGCGCCGCGTTGACTTGGAGGTTGTTGGCCAACACCAGCGCCGCACTGTTGTCCAGCGTCGATGCGCCGGTGACGGTTAACGCGCTGCTGCCGAGGGCCCCCGCGACGCCGAGCGTCAGGGTGCCGGCGTTCAAGCTCGTGCCGCCGCTGTAGGTGTTGACGCCGTTGAGGGTCAGGTTGGCGCTGCCGTTTTTGCTCAGGATACCGGCGCCGCTGATAACACCGCCCAGGATCAGGTCATTGCTGCCGGCCACCGCCAGGCTGGCGTTGAGTGTCACGTTGTTGCCCAGGCTCAGGACCGTGCTGTTGTCCAGGGTCGAAGCACCGCCGACGGTCACGTTACCCAGCCCGAGTGCGAGGCCATTGCCGACGGTCAAGGTCCCGGCATTCAAGGTGAAGCCACCGAGGAAGCCGTTGCTGCCGTTGAGGGTCAGGTTGGCTGCGCCATTTTTCGTCAGGCTGCCTATGCCATTGACTGCGCCGTTGAGGGTCAGGTCGCTTGTGCCGCCAATGCCGAGGTTACCGGCCAGGTTGATGACATTGCCGACGCTCACCGCTGACGCCGCATCCAGCGTGGTGCCGCCGGAGGCATTCAGTCCGCCGGCACCCAGCGCCGAGTTGGACGCCAGAATCAAGCCGCCGGCAGTCAGACTGACTGCGCCCATGAAGTTGTTGTTACCGCCCAGGGTCAGGCTGGCCGCGCCGTTTTTGATCAGGCCGCCGGCGCCGCCGATCGCGCCGTTGAGGACCAAGGCATTGGAGCCGCCGACGGTCAGGTTACCCGCCAGGCTCATCGCGTTGCTCAAGGTGACGGCAACGTTGCTGTCGAGTGTGGCGCCGGTGGATGCCGTGACCAGACCGGTCCCCAGCGCCGTGTTGCTGCCCACCACCAGCGTACCGCCCTGGAGGTCGGTGCCGCCGGTGTAGCTGTTGGCGCCGGTGAGGACCAGGGTGCCGTTGTCGAGTTTGGCCAGCTTGCCGCCGCCATCGATACCGACGCCGATGACGGCGGTGACACCCGGATCGACGCGGATCATCGTGGTGGCGCCTATTGCGGTCAATTGCCCGGAGCCGCTGGCCACGAGGTTGTAGCCATCGGTGAGGAATTGCAGCCCGGTGAACAGTTGCGGGGTCTGCACGGTGACGGTGCCCGCCGTGCCCTGGAACACGCCGAAATCATTGGCCCAGGTTTGTTTGACCGTGCCATCGGCCGACGTCCAGTTGCTGGTGCTGCCCCACCAGCTGCCGGTGCCGCCATCGACCACGCCGTTGGCGACGCTCTGGCTGCCGTCCCAGTACCTGATGCTCTGCGCCTGGACCTTGCCCGCACCGGCGACGCCTACCAGCAAGGCCACCACCGCCACGCAGGCCGCAGAGCTTGCCGCCCCGCCGCTCCGGCCGGAGCTGGCGGTTTCAGAAACCGCCTGGTACACGCCGAGCGCGCGGTTGAAGATGGTGCGATGGATGTGGTTCATGAAAACTCCCTGGGATTTTTTGCAGACTGGGCCGAATGCAAAACGCGCGCGATTGCTTCAGCGTCAAGGGATAAATTTTGCAATCAAAATACCTGCAACTCCAGCTGCAGAGGACGAATAGCCCAGCCCAGGGACGAATAGACCACGGGCGTTGTTTTGAGGTTGAAATTTGCCCTCTTGAACTGCAGTTCATGCCCGACCAGGCTGCGGGCAATCGCGCTGAATCGCGCTGCCAGTTGTTAAAAAGTAGCAAAAATGAAACCCGACAAAGCCTTTGTACATGGCCGCCCCGACCTCCTGACGACCTGACCGACTATGCCCATGATCCTCACAGCCCCCCAAGCCGCATCGTTTCGTACTTGGGAAAACACCCACTCCGGGGCGGCGCATCAGCCCGCGCATTGGCCGCATCTCGTGGCCTGCGAGCTGCTCGGCCAGCCGCTGGCTTTGGCCCTGCCTGCCGTGCTGAAGCGCCTGGGCCATCTGGGGGCGGCCGACCGGGTGTATGTGATCGAGTACGACGGCGCGTTGCGCCTGTTTCGCAATACCCATGAGTGGACGCGGCGCGGCGTGACCTCCCATGTGCAAGCCCTGCAGAACACGCCCGTGGACATGCTGGGCAGGCTGCACCGCGAGGCGCTGGCGGGCCATGCCGTGGCGGTGCTTGACACCGGGCGCATGCCGAAGGACGCCAGGGCGCTGCAGGCGGAGTTCCAACGGCAGGGCAACAAAAGCGTGCTGTGCCTGCCCCTGGTGTTTGAGGGGCGGCTGTGCGGGCTGTTCGGTTTTGACGCCACGCGCCAGCACACGCAGTGGAGCGACGAGGTCGTGGCGGCCATGTTTGGCTGCGCTGAACTGCTGGCCATGGCCCTGCATGGCGGTGCTGCGCGAAGAGCCCATAGGGCGAATAGCGGCAGTCGTGCCGGTGGCGACGCCAGGTCGCCAGCGGAGCCAGCCAACTTTGCGGCGCTGGTCTACCTGCGCCACGGAAGCGGTCTGCGCGGTATTCCTCTGGCTTCCATCGTGGCGCTGCGCGCGCAGCGCAACCACAGCGAGGTTTTTCTTGAGGACGGCGGGACGCACAGTGATGCTCGCTCACTCAAGGAATGGGAAGCCTTGCTGCCCGCCGACCCGTTCATGCGCGTGCATCGCGGCGCCATCGTCCGTACCGATGCCGTCCGCGAACTGGTGCGCCGGCCCAGTGGCCGCTGGCATGTGACTTTGCCCATCAACGCCGGGGTGTGGAATGTCTCCCGTGAGGCGCTGGCCGGTTTGCGCAGCCGAATCAGCGCCGCCCCTGGAACGGGCATGGGCACCCCCCTTTGAAGGCCGCAGCAGGGCGTATTTCTGCTGGGCAGAACGAGCACTTGCCCCGATGCAGCCGCCTTCAAATGAGTCACCTCACCCTCGGTTGCCAGCGCTGTCGCGCCATCGCGGGTAACCGCGCGTATGCGTGGGGCGGCTGACCTGCGCAGCCAACAGTGAAAAATCGCGCCAAGCCGCGCACCCGTACGGCAACCCGGAAGTCGTGCAATCGCTACACTTTTAATAGCTGCTTGCGCAGGATTGACGCCGGCTAGCAGTGTTTTTTATGCCTAAAATCCAGTTGGAACGGCATTTTCAGGCGCCCGGAAGTCGAATCGACAGTAATTTTTGGAAAAACAGGCCTCTGGCCCCCGTTTTTTCTACGTAACAAGCTATTATTTCTATAGCATTCGCCGCAGCAAGATCTGCCCGCGTTTACTCACTCCGGTTCCGCATCCAATCCGCCGTTTGAAAAAACGAGGTGTTCAACCGCGCACGCAAAGCCTCGTCAACACCGGTCTCCACCATGGCCTGGTCCATGCAGGCCAGCCATTCGTCGCGTTCCCGGATCCCAATCGAGCCCGTGGCGCCGCCCCCGCCGCCCTGCTGCGGCATGTGCCGCATGCGCAGGCGTGGATGGCCGAAACGGTCGGTGTAGTGCTGCGGCCCGCCCAGCCAGCCGCATAAAAACCAGAACAGGCGCTCGCGCGCATTCTCCAACGTGCTGCCATGCACGGCGCGCAGCGCGACGTAGCCGGGCTCCAGGTCCATCAGGTCATAAAAACGCTCCACCAGCGCCTTGACGCGTTCTTCGCCGCCTATCCATTCAAAAGGGGTGGCAAACGGCGGGGTGCCGGGTGGTTTTTCTTCGATTTGCATAAGAGTCGTTATTCAAAAAGGCTTGCAGGGTTTCAATTATCGGGATCAGGGCCGGGTGCAGCGTCATATGTATTGCAGGTGTAACAAGCTCCATGTCGCTGAACTGCGGGGAGGAACTTCGGCTCTAACGGCCATGACTCAATATCTGAAAGGCGCGGCGAAACGCCTTACCTTTTCGCTGGTGGCGCTGTCTGCCTTGAGCGGATGCGCGGTTTATGGACCCGCCCCCGGCGTGCCCTATGCCTATGGCACGGACGCCAATGGCCAGATCGTTTATGCGGTGCCGCCCGTTTATGCAGCCCCGTACTACGACCCCTACTTCTCCCCGGCCTACATCGGGCCACCGGTCTTTTTCAACTTCGGCTTTTGGGGTGGCGGCCGTGGTGGTCGGGGCGGTGGCCGTGGCGGCCATGGCGGTGGTGGTCATGGCGGCGGCGGTCACCGTTAGTTGGGCGGCGGCAGGTCTCACATCGCGCGTAGGGCTCACTGCGCCTTGCGCAAGGTTTCGACCACGGGTGTGTTCAGCACAGACCGCAAGCCCCACCAGCCGGCAGCCAGCGCCAGCAAGGCACCGGCCAGGCTGCCAAACAGCGGCACCGTCCACGATCCGGTCCAGCTGAAGTCAAACACATAACGCGCCAGCGCCCAGCCCACCAACAAGGCCACCAGGGACGCCAGAAAACCGGCCAGCAAACCCACACCGGCCAGCTCGGCGCGCTGCACCTGGCGCAGCAAGGAGGCGCGTGCGCCGACGGCACGCATGATGGCGAACTCCAGCGCGCGTTCTTCACGCGTGGCGGTGATGGCCGCAAACAAGACCACCAGCCCGGCGGCCAGGGTGAAGCCGAACAAAAACTCGACCGCGCGTATCACCTGGTCCAGCACACGTTGCACCTGGGCAATGGTGCTGCTCATGTCGACGTTGGTGATGTTGGGAAAAGCCTTGACCAGTTCGTTGTCAAAGCTGCGCGGCTTGGGCTGGCCCTCCAGCGCCGCCACCCGTTCGGGCGCACGGAAGGCACTGATGTAGGAGACCGGCACGTCGGTCAGATGGTCCACCGGGTACATCACAAAAAAGTTGACGCGCATAGAGCCCCAGTCGACCTTGCGCAGGCTGGTGATTTTGGCCTCACTGAGCTGGCCACCTATGTCAAAACGCAGGCTGTCACCCAGCTTGAGGCCCAGGGTTTTGGCCAGGCCGTCTTCCACACTGATGGCGCCTTTTTCCTCGGCCGTCCAGCGCCCGCCCACCACCTGGTTGTGCGAAGGCATGTCGGCACTGGTGGAGAGGTTGAACTCGCGGTCCACCATGCGTTTGGCGCGGTCGTCCTCGAAGTTGTCGGGTGTCACGACCTGGCCGTTGACCGCCACCAGGCGGCCGCGGATCATGGGGTACCAGTCGAACTTTTTCACGCCGCCATCCCGCAAGGCCTGCTTAAAAGCCTCACCCTGCTCCGGCTGCACATTGATCACAAAACGATTCGGCGCATCGGGCGGCGTGGCATTGCGCCAGCTGCTGATCAAATCGGTGCGCAGCAACACCAGCAGCATCAGCGCGAGCAAACCAACGGCCAGGGCGCTGACCTGCACCACCGCATACGTCGGACGGGCCGACAACTGACGTGTGGCCAGCACCAGCCAGCGCGGCGCCGTGGCTTCGTTGACGCTGGCGCGCAGCAGTTTCACCGCCACGTAGCTGGCCGCCGCAAACACCCCCACCGCGGCGGCAAAACCACCAACCGCCACCAGGCCCAGCTTGAGGTCGCTGCTGGCGGCCAGCAGCAAGGCGGCAAAGCCGGCCACACCGAGCAGCAAGACCGCCAGCGAGGCCGGCCGCAGGTTGCCGACATCGCGGCGTATCACGCGCAGCGGCGGCACCTGCGCCAGTTGCAGCACAGGCGGCAGGCCAAAAGCCAGCAGCAGGGTCAGGCCCATGCCCATGCCAAACGCCACCGGCCAGAAGGTGGCGGCAGGCAACACGGTTTCGACCAGGCCGGCCAGCAACAATACAAAACCGTAATGCACGCCGTAACCAATCAGCACACCCAGGGCGCTGGCGAACAGGCCGGCCAGCACAAACTCAAAGGTGTAGGCCAGCGCAATGGTGCGCTGCGGCTGGCCCAACACACGCAACATGGCGCAGTCGTCCAGGTGTTTGGCGGCAAAGCCGCGCGCCACAATCGCCACGGCGACGGCGCTGAGCAAGGCCGCCAGCAAGGCCACGAGGTTGAGGAATTTTTCGGCGCGGTCCAGGGTCTGGCGCATCTCGGGGCTGCCGCTTTCCAGCGACTCCAGGCGCACGCCGCGCAACTCGGCTTTTTTGATCTCCTGCGTGGCCCACTGCACGTAACTCTTCACCGCCGCATCGCTGCCGGCCACGGCCAGACGGTAGTTGGTGCGGCTGGCCGGCTGGATCAGGTGGGTGGCGGCCAGGTCGGCGGTATTGACCATGACCCGCGGCGAAAAGTTGATAAACCCGGCACCACGGTCCGGCTCCTGGACAATCACACGGGTCAGCTTGAAACGGGCGTCACCCATCAGCAAGGTCTGGCCCACGCGCAAGCCCAGCGCATCAAACAGCGAGGCGTCGGCCCAGGCGGTGCCGGATTCTGGAATATCACGCGTGGGGCTGCCGACACCCTCGGGGCTGTCGGCCACCGTCATCTCACCGCGCAACGGGTAACCGGCGGGCACGGCCTTGAAAGCCACGAGTTTGCTGCTGCCGCCGTCTTCTTCAGGCGCGCGGCCCATGGTCGGAAAAGTCACGGTGCTGATCGCCTGCAGGCCCAGGCTGCGCGCCTTGGCGATAAAGGCTTCGGGTGTCTGGCCGTCGCTGCGGATGACGGCGTCACCGCCCAGCAGTTGGCGTGCGTCACGCTGCAAGCCGCCTTTGAGGCGGTCGGCAAAAAAGCCCACGGCCGTCAGCGCCGCCACGGCCAGGGTCACGGCCACGATCAGCAGGCGCAACTCGCCGGCACGCAGGTCACGCAGCAGGGTCCGCCAGCCTAGCTTCAGGAAAAGTGGGTTCATGCTTGGACGATAACGTAAAGTCCACGACCTTGGAGCCTGTCGGGCTTGGGGCGCCGAAAGCGAAAATGGGCCCCAGTGAGGACAGTTTTTGCCGCATTTGCAGGTCCATCGCCAAGCTATGGGACAAAAAGACGGTGAAAAATGGACCGCTGCGGTCAATTTGCAGCCGGCGATCCCAAGTCTGGCAGGCTCCTAGCTCACGGACGGGTTTTGCTGCCCGGGGTTTCGCTCACAGGTGCGGCCGGCGGCGGTGCGTCCAGGCGCAGCTCCAGCTCACGAAGCACTGGGCGGATGTTGGCGCCCACTCTGATTTGCGGATTGGAAAATCCGTCATCCTTGCCGGCATCGATCTCGCGCTGCTGGATCAGCGGCACGGCACGCGCAAACGCCCGCTCGAAAGAATGGGTCTTGCGCAGCTGTTCGTCAAACATGGCGCGGCCAAAAAAGGTGAGTTCGGAGAGGCTGCCACAGCCGTAAGAGGTGTGGGTGGCGTCCGCCGCCGTCATGACCAGGGTGTTGTCCGTGGCCAGCACATCGATCCAGCCGCCCGAATAACAGGCCGACACGGCGATCACGCGGTTGCGTATGCCGGCCTTGTCCAGCGCCGCCCGCAGTTCGGCAGGACTGAGCGGCTCAACCTGCAACGGCCAGTGCGAGGCGGCAAGTTTGAAGTCGCTGGCGCCGTGGGAGGTCAGGTACACCACCAGCACGTCGTGTTCCTTGTCCATGCGCTGGGCCAGCGCGTCGATGGCGCGCTGCAGGTTCAGCGGCGTGGCCCAGGGAAGCGTGTCCGTGGTGCTGCCGTTGTTCAGCAAATGGATCACGCGGCCAGCGGCGTCAAAACGCTCGGCCAGGATGCGGCTGACCAGGGTGCTTTCGCGCAGGAACACGTCTTCCGGCGCGAAGGGCGCAAACACCAGGCCGTAGACGTCGGTCACGCCCGGGCGCTCATGCGCAATGGCCGCGATGGTGCGTTGCCACAAGGCCTGCTGCTCTTCCATCACTTGCTGACTCAGGCGCAGCTTGGGTTTATCGTCTTCGCTGCTAGCCGTGCGGCTGTAGTCGCGCTCCCAGCTGCGGGCTTCGAACTGCCACATGGTCAAGGCATTGGTCGCGACCAACGCCAGCACAAACACCACTGCGCGCCAGGTCCAGCCGGCGAAACGCAATATCAGGAAAAAACTGACCCCCAGCGACCAGGCGGTGAAGACTAGGTAAAACACCCAATACAGCCAGGGCTGGGACAAGAACTTGCCCGTGATCCAGCCATGCTGGATGTCCGCCATCAGGCCTTCATAGATCAGGATGTTGGGCAGCGACGCGATCAGCCACAACACAAAACAGCTGGCCACCCCGCTGAGCCGCGCGCCGCTTCGCGCCGTGTCGGCGTCCGGGCGGGCCGGCGCGGGAAAAGTCCACCAGGCCAGGCCGATAAACACGGCCAGCGTCCACCAACTGGACAACCAGGCCTGCACGTCAAAACGGGCTGGCCCGGCAACCTCCACACGCAACGCGGCAACCTCGACCACAAACACCAGCAGCGCCAGCAGCAGCACCTGCCACGGCGTGGGCGAACGCCCGGCCACGCGGGGCGGCAGGAAAAACGCGGCGCGTAAACCTTCCAGCAACCAGCGGGCTGTCGGCAAAAAACCGGTCGCATCGTCGCGCCGGTCGGCGTCGGGCATCAGGGCTTCGGGAATACCGGGCAGCGTGGCTTGAATCTGGGAATCTTGCATGGCGGCATCATGCCACGGGCTTGTCAGGACTCGGTTGCAGGCCCACGCAATTTGGGCCCCGCCAGCTCAGGCTGCAGATGCAGCCGCTGGGGATTGGCATAACAAACAAAACGCTTGTTGGTCGCACGGCCGATCGCACACAAGCCCACTGCCTGTGCCACTTGGTGACCCATTTGGGTGATGCCGCTGCGCGAGACCACAATCGGCACCCCCATCTGGGCGGACTTGATGACCATCTCGCTGGTCAGGCGGCCGGTGGTGTAAAAAACCAGGCCGTCCAGGCCGAGGTCGGTCGGGGAGGCGGCTAATGTGGGCTCCCCCTCTTCACCAGCCGGAGCCGCCGAACCGGCTTTGCCGGGCCGCAGGCGCAGCGCCCCCGAGGGGCTGGAGCCTGCGGCTCCAAAGCTGCTTGAGCAGCTTTGGACAGGCGACAGAAGCGAAGCCTCTGGCGAGCGGCGGCCTGCAAGTCCTCGCGAGGACACGTCAGTGCCGAGCGTGGGGGCCATATTCATCCACATCCAGCCGGCGATGGTGTCGATGGCGTTGTGGCGCCCGACATCCTCGACAAACAGCAGCATGTTGCCTTCGATGTCGCTTTCGTCGTGGCCCGCCTGGAACAGGGCACAGGCATGTACAGAGCCGGCGGACTTGTAAGTGGTTTCCTTGAGCCGTATGGTATTGACCAGCCCGTAGAGCTGCCCCTGCGTGATGTGGGCGTCGGCCGGCAGGACAATCTGGTCCACCTCGTCCATCAGCCCGCCAAACACGCTGCCCTGCCCGCAGCCCGTGGTGACCACACGTTTGGCGGTTTTTTCCTCGATGTTTTCTATACCGTGGCGGGTCTTGACGGCGGCGGCGCCTACGTCCCAGTCCACCGTGATGGACTCGATATCGCCCACCTCTTTGACCAGGCGTTGGTTGCGCAAATAACCCAGCACCAGCAGCTCGGGGTGCGCGCCCAGGGTCATCAGCGTGACCAGTTCGCGCTTGTCCACATACACCGTCAAGGCACGTTCGGCTGGAATGGAAATCTGGAGCACCTCACCGTATTCGTTGACGGTGGCTATCTCGCAGGTTAGCGGCGCACGGGCTTGGGTCAAAAATGGAAGAGACATGACCTGAGCCTATCGCAAAAAAGCCGGCCCTCCCGGAGCCGGCCCTGGATGAGGAAGGCCCCCTCAGGGTTTGTTGGCCGGATTAACCACCGCATCAGGCACCTTGCCACTTGGCGGGCTGGCGGCCGTGGCGGTCGGTGAGTGTGCTCCTGCAGCTTCCAGGGGTTTGGCGGCTTCGGGCGGCGTATAGACAAAGGCGCCCGGATCGGCGCAGGCCGGCGTAACCAGCGGCGGTTTGACGTCCGTGCCCGCCGCCTTGGCGGATTTGTAATAACTGGCCGCGACCTTGTCCTGCGATTGACACAACTGATAGGTATCCACCTTGCCAGCCCAAGCGGTCTTGGCGGCTGCTTCGGCGGCTTTGGCCTTGGCTTCGTCGCTGAGCGGTGGGAGTTTGGCCAGCGCCAGTACAGACACACCCAGCAACAAGCCCGTGAACAGGCCTTTGAGCAGGCCGGAAATTAGAAGATTTTTCATGGCGTCCTCGATTTTTATACCTGCACGGTCTGGCTAGGCGGCGCGGCTTCGCTGCGCTGGGCCGGCACACGGCCTGCCTTCACGTCTTCATACCAATAAGCGTGGTGCTCCTTGGCCCAGGCCTCGTCCACATAACCGCTGCGCATGGCCTTGTATGCGCCTTGCATGCCAATGGTGCCGAGGTAGATATGGCCCAGGAACAGACACATCATGAGCACGGTGGCCACGGCATGCACCATGTGGGCAATTTGCATGGTGGCGCGTTCGTAGACCAGGCCAGGCAGCAGCTTGTCGAGCACAAAGCCAGACGACACCACCACCACGCCGAGGAAAAATACACCGCCCCAGAAAATCAGTTTTTCACCGGCGTTGAAACGGTTGGAAGCCGGCTCGGCGCCGCCTAGCAGGCCGCCACCCTTGAGCAGCCAGTTCATATCGCCTTTTTGCGGCCAGTTGTCGCGCAGGAAGGTGAAAAACACAATCACCAGCGACACGGCAAACAGTGGTCCGGCAAAGTTGTGCGCGGTTTTGAGCACATAGGTCAGCCAGCCAAACAAGGTGCTGCCCATGACCGGCAACAAGAAGAATTTTCCAAAGGCCATCACCAGGCCGGAAATCGCCAGGATGGAAAAGGCAATCGCATTCGACCAGTGCGCCGCACGCTCAAACGGCGTAAAACGTTCGATCTTGCGGCCGGTGTCTGACCCATGAGTTTTGATGGCGCCCTTGCCGAAGTAAAAAATCGCAATCGCCAGCAGGACAATCAGGAACAAGGAACCGCCGTAAGGAATGATCCAGTTGTTGCGCACCTGGCGCCAGGCCTCGCCGGCATTGGTCAGGCGCGAACCCGGGTATTGCACAAAGGGCTGGATCAGATTGCCGGCTTCGGGCGCTTCGCTTTTCGGCAGGCTGGTGTAACCGGTGATGCCCGCGCCCACGTCGCGCCACAGAGGCGCATTGTTGCCAGGTTGCACCTTGGCCCGCTCGCCGTTGGTCTGTTTGGCGTAATTGGGGGCCGCATCGGCGTCGGGTTTGACCTCAAAAATATTCTGGCTCTGGATGCCACCAGCGGCCGGTGGCGCGGGCGCTGCAGGCTGCTGCGTGACCACCCCTGTCGCCGCCGGCGGACTCGCGGGGGCTTGCGCAGCGGCCCAGCCGCCCAGCCCAAGCGCTATTAAAAATATAGCTAGTCGCGCATGTTGCATATGGCCTCCGGCTATTATTTATCCGTATTCAGCTTGGTGTATTCGTTCTGGCTGTTTTGCATGCGCACCTTGAGGCCCTGCTCCCAACTGGTCTTGTCGCCGGCCTTCCAGCCGGGCGCCGAAAAACCGTCGTTGGTACCCATGTAGGCCGGGACATCGCTTTTGGTGCCGCTCAGGGTTTGCGGTTTTTCGCCGCAGGCAGACAGGCCGGCCACAACAAACAGCGCGGGAATCAAGAGGGTCAGGCGTTTCATGATTTGGCTCCTGCTGGTGGCTGACCGGCTTGCCGGGAACCATAGGCCGTTCCCCAACCCCAGACCTCGGCACCCTTGCCGCGCTGCACCACACGGTTGCGGAAAATATCCGCGACCACGTCGCCATCACCGGCCAGCAGCGCCTTGGTCGAACACATCTCGGCACAAGCCGGCAGCTTGCCTTCGGCCAGCCGGTTGCGGCCATATTTTTCAAACTCGGCCTGGCTGCCGTTGGCTTCGGGACCACCGGCGCAGAAAGTGCATTTGTCCATCTTGCCGCGCACGCCGAAAGTGCCTTGTGAGGGGAACTGCGGTGCACCAAACGGGCAGGCATAAGAGCAGTAACCGCAGCCTATGCAGACATCCTTGTCATGCAGCACCACACCTTCATCGGTGCGGTAAAAACAGTTGACCGGACACACCGCCATGCAAGGTGCGTCGCTGCAATGCATGCAGGCCACCGAGATGGATTTTTCGCCGGGCACACCGTCGTTGAGCGTGACCACGCGGCGGCGGTTCACGCCCCACGGGACTTCGTTTTCGTTTTTGCAGGCGGTGACGCAACCATTGCATTCGATGCAGCGCTCGGCGTCACAGACAAATTTCATTCTTGCCATGATGTATTCCTTATGCTTTCTCGAGATTGCAGATAGTTGTCTTGGTTTCCTGCATCATCGTCACGCTGTCGTAACCGTAAGTCGTCGCCGTATTAACGGCTTCACCACGCACCACGGGCGCAGCGCCGTTGGGGTAATACGCCAGCATGTCGGCGCCTTGCCAGTGACCGGAGAAGTGGAACGGCATCCACACGGTGTCGGCCCCCACACGTTCAGTCACCAAGGCCTGCACATTCAGTCGTGCGCCGGTCGGTGTACTCAACCACACGCGCCCGCCATTGCTGATGCCGCGCTCGGCGGCGGTCTTGGGGTTGACCTCGACAAATGCCTCTTGCTGCAACTCGGCCAGCCACGGGTTGGAGCGGGTTTCCTCGCCACCACCCTCGTATTCGACCAGCCGGCCCGAAGTCAGGATGAGCGGATATTTGAGTTCCACCTTGTCGGCCACGTTTTTCTGCTGCAGGGTTTTGTACAGCGTGGGCAGACGCCAGAAGGCTTTCTTGTCGTCGTGTGTCGGGTACTTGGCCACCAGGTCCGGACGGATGCCATAAATCGGCTCGCGATGCTGCGGAATCGCGTCGGGGAAATTCCAGACCACAGCACGTGCCTTGGCATTGCCGAAGGGATAACAACCATGGTTTTTCATGGTCACGCGAATCATGCCGCCCGAAGAGTCGGTTTTCCAGTTTTTGCCTTCGGCCGCAGCTTTTTCAGCATCGGTCAACTCATCCCACCAGCCCAGTTTTTTCATGAACAGGTGATCGACTTCCGGATAACCCGTGGTGATGTCGGCGCCTTTGGAGTGGGAGCCATCCTCGGCCAGCAGATTGACGCCGTCTTTCTCCACACCGAAGTTGGCGCGAAAATTACCGCCGCCATCCATCACATGCCGGGAGGTGTCATACAGGTTGGGCGAGCCCGGGTGTTTGAGCTCGGGCGTGCCCCAGCACGGCCACGGCAGACCGAAATAATCGCCCGTCACGTCGTAGCCCGTTTCCTTGTCCTTGCCGGGTTTGGCCCTGAGTGTTTTCACATCGAACAAATGCATGTTGCGCATGTGGGCCTTCAGGCGCTCCGGGCTTTGCCCGGTGTAGCCAATGGTCCAGCAAGTCTTGTTGACTTCGCGCAGGATGTCTTCGGGCACGGGTTCGTCCATGCCCTTGACTTTCTGCATCTTGAAGTTTTTCGACAACTCCTTGGCAAAGCCGAATTTTTCAGCCAACTGGTGCATGATCATGTGGTCGCTGCGGCTTTCCCACAGCGGCTCAATCACTTTTTCGCGCCACTGCAGCGAACGGTTCGACGCCGTGACGGAGCCGCTGGTTTCAAACTGGGTCGCCGCCGGCAGCAGGTAGACCGCACGGTTCGGGTTGAGGTCTTCGGCCTTGCCGGGCATGGCGGCCATGGCCGCAGTCGCCGACGGATAAGGGTCCACCACCACCAGCAGATCCAGCTTGTCCATCGCGCGTTTCATTTCCAGGCCGCGGGTCTGGGAGTTGGGCGCATGGCCCCAAAAAACGCAGGCGCGTAAATTGGAGTCCTGGTCGATCAGATCGTTTTTCTCCAGCACACCATCAATCCAGCGTGACACCGTGATGCCGGGTTTGCCCATCATCGCGGGCGAGGCATAACGGGCCTTGATCCAGTCGAAGTCGACGCCCCAGGTCTTGGCAAAATGTTTCCAGGAACCTTCGGCCAAACCGTAATAACCCGGCAGCGAATCCGGGTTGGGGCCGATGTCCGTCGCACCCTGCACGTTGTCGTGGCCACGGAAGATATTGGCGCCGCCACCCGACACCCCAACGTTGCCCAGGGCCAGTTGCACGATGCACGAAGCGCGCACCATGGCATTACCTATGCTGTGCTGGGTTTGCCCCATACACCACACCAAGGTCGAAGGCCGGTTCTTGGCCATCATGGTGGCCACACGCAGCATCTGCTCTTCCTTGACGCCGCAGGCTTCTTCCACCTTGTCCGGTGTCCACTTGGCCATCACCTCGGCCTTGACCTTGTCCATGCCGTAAACACGGTCGTTGATGTACTTGGTGTCTTCCCAGCCGTTGTTGAAGATGTGATACAGCAGGCCGAAGAGGAAAGGAATGTCGGAGCCGGAGCGAATACGCACGTACTCGTCAGCTTTGGCGGCGGTGCGCGTGAAACGCGGGTCCACCACAATCATCTTGCAGCCGGTTTCCTTGGCGTGCAGCATGTGCAACATGCTGACCGGGTGCGCCTCGGCAGCGTTCGAGCCGATGTACAACGCACACTTGCTGTTTTGCATGTCGTTGTAGGAGTTGGTCATCGCACCATAACCCCAGGTGTTGGCGACGCCGGCCACCGTGGTGGAATGGCAGATACGCGCCTGGTGGTCACAGTTGTTGCTGCCCCAGAAACTCACAAACTTGCGCAACAGGTAGGCCTGCTCGTTGTTGTGTTTGGACGAACCCACCCAGTACACCGAGTCCGGGCCGCTGGCCTTGCGCAACTCCAACATCTTGGCGCTGATTTCGTTGAGCGCCGTGTCCCAGCTGATACGTTCATATTTGCCGTTGACCAGCTTCATCGGGTAACGCAGGCGGTATTCCCCGTGGCCGTGTTCACGCAGCGCCGCCCCTTTGGCGCAATGTGCCCCCAGGTTGATAGGCGAATCAAACACCGGCTCCTGGCGCACCCAGACACCGTTTTCAACCACGGCATCCACCGCACACCCCACCGAGCAATGCGTACACACCGTGCGTTTGACTTCGATTTTCCCGCTGCCGTCACCAGTGCCGGGGCTGGCCGCCTGGGCTTTTTTGACCAGCGCCAACTGGCTCGCCGCCAGCCCAACCCCCACACCCAGGCCGGAGCGGCGCAGGAAGGCGCGTCTGTCCATGGTGGGCAAAGCGTTCGACAGGCCGCGCGACAGGCTTTGGACAAAACGTGCAGAGCCGGCGCGATGCGCTGGATCACCATGGATACCGTGAGGCTTTTTCGTGAGCAGCATGGGGCTCTCCGTAGGAAGAAAACGGGATGAAACTAGATACGCGTGGTCGTGTAATAACGCTTGACGTGTTCCGAGAGGCTGTAGCCACCGCCTTTTTCAGGGGCCGGCTTGGGCGCCGGACTGGCAGCCTCGGGGATGTGCACCCCGGGCAAGGCAACGACCGCTGCTGCGGCTGCGCCAGTGACGGCTGCGCCGAAAAAGAAATTGCGGCGCGAAGGTTTTGGCTGGCTTTCCATCGTTGTCTCCCAGGAAGCTTGCGGACATCTATGCAATAGGCACCGATGAGCTATGCACCGGCATGCCTAACTGTACGCCAGACCGCGTGACACAACAATGGCCCGGAGCGGCCTAAAGACGGGGCTTAGGGGAAAACGATAGGAAAAGATAAGACATCTTAGTTTTTCCCTGAACAAGGCCAATCCGCCCGAAGTGTCGCATTCTGAGAAATGCTGCAGGTGCAGCAAAAGCTCACCGCGAACAAGGCCCACTCCCTGCGAGACAGGTTGCACGCGCGGGAACGTGCCGACGTCAATCCAGCATGTCGAAACCCTGGGCTTCCACACTGATGAAGGCCTGCGTGAACCCGGCCAGGCCCCGATAAAAATCGGCTTTCGGATGGCGACTGACGGCTTCGCACAAGGCTGTTGCCCAGGGCTGGAGATGGCGCGCAAAAAACGCGCGCTGGCGCGTCAAATTGGCGACTTCCACGTCATCGCCGGCAATCAAATAACGCATGACCTCACACAGGTAGGCCACATGGTCTTCGGTTTCAGGCATGGCTTCGTCGCGCGCCAGGCCTAAGGCCGCGAGGTCGGTGCGCAAGGCCGCCAACGGTTTCTCGTTGAGAAAACCACTGAGGTAATGGGAGCCGAACAGGTAGACCTCGGGCTTGCCGACGCCGCCAAATAAGGCGTCGTATTCGCGAACGATGGCTTCATCCGACAACTGACGAGCGACACCGACCAGCTCGCGCCAGGATACTTCGAGCACGGCGCCGGCAGCCGGCGCTTCGGTCACCGCCACCCGGAGGTTCGCCATCAAGGCGGTTGTCGGTGGCGCGTAATACAGCGCCGCCAGCAGACCATACACTTCGGCGCGGGCGGTTTCTTCATCCAACGTGGACGACACAAGGGGGGCGGGCAGGGTCATGGGATTGAGCGGATGTCGGTGATCTTGATTTCGTTGTCGGCCGAATAGATGTCGATGACGCGGCAATCGCTGCACATCTTCAGGCGCTCGGCGGCCGCACCCTGGAACATGGCATGGCCGGCCAGCTTGCCCAGCATGGACTCGATGGCCTTGAGGGTGCCGAAAGGTTTGCTGCAGCGTATGCACTGATAAGGCTGGCTCTCGTTGAGCACGCGTGCTTCCTTGCGCTGCGGTGTGAGCAGCAGGCGCGGCAACAAGGTGATGGCGTCTTCCGGGCAGGTCGTGGCACACAGGCCGCACTGCACGCAATTTTTCTCGATGAACTTGAGCTGCGGCTTGTCCGGGTTGTCCTGTAACGCACTGGCCGGGCAGGCGCTGACACAACTCAGACACAAGGTACAGCTGTCCTTGTTGACCAGCAAGCTGCCAAAAGGTGAACCCTGGGCCGGCAGTTCAATGGCTTCCGGCAAAGGCTTGGGTGCCTGCATCATCAAATGGTCCAGCGCCATGTCCAAGGTGCTGCGTTTTTCCTGGGCCACGGCAAAACGCGCCGCAACTGTGGGCACCAGGGTGGGGTTGCGCGCCAGCTTTTGCAGACGGCTATCCAGGGCCTGCACCCCCTGCCCGCCTTCGATACGTATCAGATGAAAATGTTCGCCGGTGTAACCCATGCCATGGAGCAGCGCTTGCGCCACAGCCATTTGTTCGGACAAACCCGCCAGGTAAGCCGGCGCTTCTTCGTCGGTGAGCAGCACCGCCACCTGGACGGCGCCAAAAGCAATCGCGCTCAGCCACAGGTCCAGCCCCAGGCTGGCGGTGTGCCAGAGCGGCTGCGGAATCACATTCGCGGGCACACCGCGCACGCTCTTGTCCAGTTGCGCGGCACGGCCCAGGGCCTCGACGGCTTGCTGGCCGCTGCCCTGGCTGTGGAACAGCAAGGCTGCCTGGCGACCGCCCGCCTTGTTGTATGTGCTCAAAATGGTCTTGAGCCGCACACCCTGTTCGCTGGCACGTGGGTAGGCATAGGTCAACGCGCCGGTTGGGCACACCGTGGTGCAGGCGCCGCAACCGATACACAGATTGGGGTTCACCACAATCTGCTGGCGATCCTTCTGGCTGCTGATAGCAGTTGCCGAACAGATATCGATACAGGCATGGCAACCGACGGTTTCGTTGCGGCTGTGGGCACACAGCTTTTGTTTGTAGGCGAAAAACTTGGGCTTTTCAAACTCACCCACCATGTCGCGCAGCTTGACCACGGTAGGCAACAAGCCGGGCGATGCCAAACCTGCCGACAGACGCAAGGCGAAATAACCTTGCGGCGGCGCGTGTAACGCAATCAAGGGCTGGGCTCCCAGATCCAGCACCAGGTCAAAGACCTCGCTGACAGCCTGCGCTTCACGTCCGAAATCAATCGCGCCGGCCACCTTGCAGACCACCACGCAGTCCCGGTGTGAGCTGCACTTGTTGCTGTCCACCTGGTAACTCAGGTCGATCGCCCCCTCCGGGCACACCGCCACACAGGCGTTGCAACGGGTGCACAGGTCGAGGTCAATCGGATTGTTTTTGGTCCACGTCGTATCAAAAGCGCCCAGCCAGCCGCTGAGGCGCAAGTCGCCACCGCTGATCACCGGGTACTGGCGCTCCTGCCCGGGAAAACCGGGCTGGGCCTGGGCAGACACACCTTGCGCAAAAATTGTCACGTCCAGGGTGTCGGCCAGCAGCGCCGCCACTTGCTCGGCCTGGTCCAGCGCACCCACGATGAGCAGACGGCCGTTGCTTTTGTAGGTCACGGTCGCCACGGGCTCGGCATCCGGCAAATGCGCGGCCGCCAGCAGCGCCGCGATTTTGGGCATGGCGCCGGCGGCGTCTTTGCTCCAGCCACCGGTCTCGCGAATGTTGACAAACTTGATGACCGAGGTGATGCCTTCGGTGTGTTGCCCGACCTCGGCAAACAGGCGTTTTTCCTGGGTACAAGCCACCACCACGTCATCGCCGGATTGCGCCGCCTTCTGGAAGGCGCCGACTTCACGCCGGCATAGCGCCGAATGCAGCGTCAGTGGCTCATTGAGTGCCGCGCCCAGTATCTGGGGCTGGAGCGGCATGGTCTGGTTGCAGTCGCAAATCAGTGTGGGCATGGTCTTCTTGGCTGGCGCCGGAACCAGGGGATGGCTCGGCTTGGCTGGTATGGACGGGGCTGACAAAACCCGGAGGAGCTATGTCAGCGCTTTCATACGACTGTGCCACGATTTCGCCAGGCGGGTCATTCGCATTTTCCCGCGGTAAAACCGCCGCGGCATCCTGCTTGTTGGCGTCTTCCTCGTCGTCAAACAGCTTGAGAAACTTGGCGCTGGCCATCTGCCGGAGCATGGATTCGGGCAGCGGATCAGGCTTGGAATAGTCGTCAATGTAAGTATCCAGACCATCCATCACGTTGAAGTGTGGGTCGGCGAACAGCTTTTTCATCGCCGCATTACGCACCTCGGGGCCCACGTCACTGGCCATGAAGGGTTTGAAGTCCGAGTCCTTGGTCAACAGCTTCACGTCGTCCAGCGACAACGTTTTTTCAGGCAGTTTGACGGCATCGGTGGCAGGGTCTGGCGCCGGACTTGACGGCGGGATCGCCGGGGCGACAACCACAGCGGCAGGCTGCGCAGGCACGGCAGGCTCGTCCAGCGGCTTGCCCTGCAAGGTATCGGTCTTGCGGCGCGACCAGCGGCCTAAAAAACCACGGGCCTCTTCTTCAGCCATGACCGGACCCGCCAAAGCTCTTGTCGGTGCTCACCCGCGCCGGGTTGCCAAAACGGTCCTGCAGTGTTTTGAAACTTTGGGGCCGCTGACGGCGTTTGGTTTCGAGCACGTAGTGGGCATCCACAAAAGCCTGCAGCCACAACGCCACCTCCGACGGTACAGGCAGTTGCTCTACGGTTTCCTGCGCGTCCAGCCAGCGCCCGGCGTCGTGGTAACTCAGGGTGACCACTTGCGGCACCGCCACCGGCTCGTCGGCCAGCGCGGCTTCTTCCTCCATGCGCCAGACCACCCAGAAGCAGGGTTGCTGGGTGGTGACATTGAGGTAGTAACCCTCGGCATCGTCGGTAAACAGCTCGACCTTGAAACCCGGGTGCAACCAGCGCTCCTCGTGTTCCTCCTTGAACAGCAGGCGCGGCTGATCACCGAAGCCGGGCTCGTGCGGCACGATGTCGGCCAAGGTCCAGCGCCAGGGCTGCCAGCGGTTGTCTATACGCTCGCGGCGCATGACCACCGCCACCACCACACAGGGACGGCGAACGGTCTCATCCGTCGCGGGGGACTGCAGCAGGAACTCAGACATGTCCGCAGTGTACGGCGGTCTTCATGCCCACGGCCGGTGTGGCTTTTTTGCCGACGGCCTCAGGTGTTTTTCGAGATCGTGATGGTCGGAAATTTGGCCGAAAAGTCTTTGGCCTTGGCCGCCACCGTGATCGCCATCTTTCGGGCCACGGCTTTGTAGATAGTCGCCACCTCGCCATCCGGGTCCGCGACCACCGTCGGCCTGCCGTTGTCGGCCTGCAGACGGATGTTGATATCCAGCGGGAGCGCGCCCAGGTAGTCCATCTTGTAGTCGGCCGCCATCTTTTTGCCGCCGTCTTCCCCAAAGATGTGTTCGGTGTGACCGCAGTTGGAACACACATGGACCGCCATGTTTTCGACGATGCCCAGAATCGGCACGCCGACTTTTTCAAACATCTTGATGCCTTTTTTGGCATCCAGCAGCGCGATGTCCTGTGGCGTGGTGACAATCACCGCGCCTGTCATGGGCACACGCTGGCTCAGCGTCAGCTGGATGTCGCCGGTACCGGGCGGCATGTCGACGATCAGGTAGTCCAGGTCTTTCCAGTTGGTCTGGCGCAGCAGCTGCTCCAGCGCCTGCGTGGCCATGGGCCCGCGCCAGATCATGGCCTCGTCCTGGGCCACCAGGAACCCGATGGACATGACCTGGATGCCGTAGTTCTCCATGGGCTCCATGTTTTTGCCGTCCACACTTTCGGGCCGGCCCTCGATGCCCATCATCATGGGCTGGCTGGGGCCATAAATGTCGGCATCCAGCAACCCGACACTGGCACCTTCTGCCGCCAGGGCCAGGGCCAGGTTGACGGCCGTCGTGCTTTTGCCGACGCCGCCCTTGCCCGAAGCCACGGCAATGATGTTCTTGACATTGGGCAGCAACTGCACGCCACGCTGCACGCTGTGGCTGGCGATCTTGAAGCTGACATTGACCGAGACGTTGCTCACACCCGCCACGCCCTTGGCGGCGGCGATCAGCATCTTGCGGATCCCCGCGATCTGGCTTTTGGCCGGGTACCCCAGTTCCACGTCGAAAGACACGTCAGCGCCGCTGATCTGCAGGTTTTTCAGTGCATGGCTAGCGACAAAGTCCTTGCCCGTGTTGGGGTCCACCACGGCTTGCAGGGCGGTCAACAAAGTCTGCTGTTCTAGGGCCATCTGGGAAATCTCCGTTTGAATCTGACAAGGCAGGCCGGGTGCGTTAGCCGCGCCGCGTCTGCCGATAAGCTTGCCGTGAAGTCTAACGCCGCAGCGGCCGGCCCTGGGGTCATGGGGGCTTGCCCGGGTGGCAAAAACCCGGGCACCTTAAAATCGCCGCTTAGCCCCACCCAGCACAAAGCCATTCTTATGTCCCAGCGTCGCCTTTTCGTCACCACCGCCCTGCCCTACGCCAATGGCAATTTCCACGTCGGCCACATCATGGAGTACATCCAGGCCGACATCTGGGTGCGTTTCCAGCGCATGCAGGGCAATGACGTGAACTTTGTGGGCGCCGACGACGCCCATGGCGCGCCCATCATGATCGCCGCCGACAAGGCCGGCAAAACACCGCAGCAGTTTGTGGCCGACATTGCCGCCGGCCGCAAGCCTTACCTGGACGGTTTTCACATCAGTTTTGACAACTGGCACTCGACCGACGGGCCGGAAAACCATCAACTGGCGCAGCAGATCTACCTGGACCTCAAAAAGGCCGGGCTGATCGCGACCAAAACCATTGAACAGTTCTTTGACCCGGAAAAGAACATGTTTTTGCCGGACCGCTTCATCAAGGGCCAATGTCCCAAATGCGGCGCCAAGGACCAATACGGCGACAACTGCGAGGTCTGCGGGGCGGTTTACGCACCAACCGACCTGATCAACCCATTCTCGGCGCTGACCGGCGCCACGCCGGTGCTCAAAAGCTCGGAACACTTTTTCTTCCAGTTGTCCGACCCGCGCTGCGTGGAGTTTCTCGAAAAGTGGACGCAGGATGGCAAGCTGCAGCCTGAAGTCGCCAACAAGGTCAAGGAATGGTTCAGCGTCCGCACCAACCCCGACGGCAGCACCAGCGAAGGCCTGGGCGATTGGGACATCAGCCGCGACGCACCTTATTTCGGCATTGAAATTCCGGACGCACCGGGCAAGTATTTTTATGTCTGGCTGGACGCACCGGTCGGTTACCTGGCCTCGCTGAAAAATCTGCTGGACAAACGCGGCCAGAGTTATGAGGCCTACATGGACCCGGTCACCTTGCCGGCGCTGGAGCAGTACCACTTCATCGGCAAGGACATCGTCACCTTCCATACCTTGTTCTGGCCGGCGATGCTGCATTTCAGCGGCCGCAAGACACCGGACAACATCTTTGTGCACGGCTTTTTGACCGTCAACAACGGCGAGAAGATGAGCAAAAGCCGCGGCACCGGCCTGGACCCGCTCAAGTACCTGAGCCTGGGAATGAACCCCGAATGGCTGCGTTATTACCTGGCCGCCAAGCTCAATGCACGCAATGAAGACATCGATTTCAACGCCGACGACTTCATGGCCCGCGTCAACAGCGACCTGGTCGGCAAGTTCATCAACATCGCCAGCCGCGCCGCCGGGTTTATCGCCAAACGTTTTGCCGGCCAACTGGGCGAAGTCTCCACCGATGGCACGGCCTTGCTGGAAATTCTGCGCGCGCAAAAGGACAACATCCAGCAGCTGTATGAGGCCCGCGAATACGCCAAGGCCCAGCGCGAAGTCATGTTGCTGGCCGACCAGGTCAACGCCTATGTGGACCAGAACAAACCCTGGGAACTGGCCAAAAAAGAAGGCATGGAAGCGCGCCTGCATGATGTCTGCACCGTGTGTATCGAAGCCTTCCGCCTGCTCTCGCTCTACCTCAAACCGGTCTTGCCCGCGCTGGCCGCACAGGTGGAAGACTTCCTGAAAATCAGCCCGCTGACGTTTGCGGATGCCACCGGCAGCCTGGGCCAGGGCCATGTGATCGGCGACTACAAACATTTGATGCAACGTGTCGACCCCAAGCAGCTTGAAGCATTGTTTGAGGCTCCAGCCCAGCCTGCATCTGCGCAAGCAGCTATTGAAAAAATAGCGCCTGGCGGTGAAGCGATTGCGCCCACCATCACGATTGACGACTTCGCCAAGATCGACCTGCGTATTGCAAGCATCGTCAACTGCGAAGCCGTGGAAGGTTCGACCAAGTTGTTGCGCCTGACGCTGGATGTCGGTGAAGGCAAGACGCGCAATGTCTTCAGCGGCATTGCATCAAGCTACCAACCCGAAGACCTGATCGGCAAACACACGGTGCTGGTCGCCAACCTGGCACCGCGCAAGATGAAGTTCGGCATCAGCGAAGGCATGGTGCTGGCCGCCAGCCATGGCGACGAAAAAGCCCAGCCCGGCATTTATGTGCTGGAACCCACAGCGGGCGCCCAGCCCGGCATGCGCGTCCGTTAGGCTACGCACGGGCCTGCGCGAGCGTTAAGGCTCGCGGGGCCGTGCCCTATCTTCCGCCGCCATCTTCAGCAACCACGCACGAAAGATCGTGAGCTCAGGCATCGTGCTGCGCTGTGGCAGGGTGCACAGGAAGTAGCCGCGCGGCAACTCGATAGGCAGATCGAACGGAGCGACCAGTCGCCCCGACTCCAGCACCTCGCGCACCAGGCAGCGCTGCACCAGCGCGACACCGATGTTTGCGATCGCCGCCTGGATCAGGATCGACACCTGGTCGAAAGCGTTGGCCAGATTGGGCTGCGGGTCCGCAACGCCGGCGGCGTGCAGCCAGTGCGCCCAGTTACCGGGCGCCGTCGAGTGGTAGAGAAGTGGCTCCTGCGACAACTCGGCGGGGGAACGCCAGGCACGGCCCGCAGCGCGGTCTGGATGACAGACGGGCACCATCTCCCGACCAATCACGTAGCTGCAGTCCCAGCCCGGCCACTGGTCGGAGCCCGTGCCGGCCAGCAATGCCGCATCGGGCGCCGTGCCCGAGAAGTCCTCGTCCTTCCGGTAGGGCACAAAGCGTAGCTGGATATCCGGATGGCGGCGCTGAAAGTCGGGTATCCGCGGCACCAGCCATGTGCTGGCGAGCGTCGGCACCGCTGACAGTACCAGTTCGCCCTTGCGCCGGCCGCGTGCCAGCCCGGCGCTGGCGTGTTCTATCGCCGCCAGCGGCTCCTCGACCGCCTGCAGCAAAGTATTCCCCGCGTCGGTCAACACCAGCTTATGCGCGTTGCGCTGCACCAGGGCCTGCCCAAAGTGCGACTCGAGCCGCGCCACCGCGCGGCTGACCGCCCCCTGGGTGACGCACAACTGTCCGGCCGCGCGGGTAAAGCTGCCGGTACGCGCTGCCGCGACGAAGGCATGCAGTTCGGACATCGACGGGGAATGGAGTCGCATGGCAACAATGAACGCAGGTAATGCTGGAGTGCCGGATTGTCGCTTGTGTCGCTCCGACAATGCCCATAGGCTTGCTCTTTTCCCTCTTCCCCCACCCGTTCCTAGAAATTCGCCATGAAGCACATCGAACTTTCCCGCTGCAGTCGCCGCCTCGCCCTCCTGGCCGCCGCCATCGCCCTGGCCGGCACCGCCCAGGCCCAGACCGCTTACCCCGACCGGCCCGTGAAACTGGTCGTGCCTTTTGCGCCGGGTGGCTCGACCGACCTGGCAGCCCGCCTGATCGCCGAATTTGCCGGCCGCGAGCTGGGCCAGCCCATCATCGTGGAAAACCGCGCCGGCGCGGGCGGCTCCCTGGGCATGGAGATGGTGGCCAAGGCCAAGGCCGACGGTTACACCCTGGGCATGGCCACGGTCAGCACCCACGGCAGCAACCCGGCGGTTTACGCCGGCAAGCTCAAATACGACCCGGTGAAAGATTTCGCGCCGGTGACCAATGTGGCCACCACCCCCAGCGTGTTTGCCGTCAACCCCAAGATTCCGGCCAACGACATGCGGCAATTTATTGCGCTGGCCCAGGCCAACCCCGGCAAATACAGCTTTGCCACGCCCGGCACCGGCTCGTTAGGCCATGCCAACATCGAACACTTCGCGTCGCTGGCAAAAATCAAGCTGCTGCATGTGCCCTACAAAGGTGGCGGCCTGGCCATGAACGATGCCCTGGCCGGCCAGGTGGACGCCATCACCGACAATCTGCCCTCGGCCCTGCCCCACATCAAGGCTGGCCGCCTGCGCGCCCTGGCCGTGTTGTCCGAAACACGCTCGCCGGCCCTGCCCGACGTGCCGACTTATGGCGAACTGGGCCTGCCCCAGATGGGCGGCGGCGGCTGGTTTGGCATCGTGGCTCCGGCCGGAACCCCGACCGCCGTCATCACCCGCCTCAACCAGGCGATTCACAAAGCCATGAAACAGCCTGAGTTCCTCAAGAAACTCGAAGAATCGGGCGCCACACCGATTCCCGGCACGCCGGCCGAGTTCAGCAAACAGATCCAGCAAGCCATGGAGCGTTACCAGCGTGTGGCCCAGGTGGCCAAGATCCAGATCGACTGATCGCACCATGACAGCTCCTATCCACGCTTTCACCCTGTCCGGCCCCGAAGCGCCGGCCCTGCCCCTGGTCTGCGATTCGCCGCACAGTGGCACCCACTACCCCGACGACTTCGCCCATGTCGTGCCGCGCGCCTTGCTGCGGCGCGGCGAGGACACCCATGTCGAGGCGCTTTGGCGCGCCGCGCCGGCGGTGGGGGCCACCCTGCTGGCCGCGCATTTTCCGCGTACCTACATCGACGCCAACCGCACGCTGGACGACATCGACCCGGCCCTGCTGGCCGAACCCTGGCCCGCAGCGGTTGCGCCCAGCGAAAAAAGTCGCCTGGGTTTCGGCCTAATCTGGCGCCAGATGGGCGCCGACCTGCCGATTTACGATCGCAAGCTGAGTGTGGCCGAGGTCCAAAACCGCATCCAGCGTTATTACCAGCCCTACCACGCGGCCCTGGCCGAGGCGATTGAACGAAGTGTGCAACGCTTCGGTGGCGTCTGGCACCTGAACCTGCACTCCATGCCCAACAACGCTTTCGAGCGCCTGCAGATCCAGAGCCCAGAGCCGCTCGCCGACTTTGTGCTTGGCGACCGCGACGGCACCACTTGCGAACCGGAATTTATCGCGCTGGTGGAGCAGCAGTTACGTGCACGGGGCTACAGCGTGGCCCGCAACCACCCCTACAAAGGGGTGCAGCTGATCGCCAAAATCGGCCAGCCGGCGAAAAACCGGCACAGCCTGCAGGTGGAAATCCGCCGCCCGGTCTACATGGACGAGGTCACGCGCGAGCGGAATGCCAACTTCGCCGTGGTGCAAAGGGATCTGACAGAGGTTCTGCAGGCCATCGCGGCCTACCTGCGCGAGCGCAGCAGCGCTGCGCTGGCCGGCTGACGCGGCCTTCAGCTCACAAAACGCAAGGCCTTGCCGCGCTTGGCCGCCAGTTCGCTGACCGCGGTTTCCAGCACCTGCAACAACAGCCCCACCCCCTGGGCCTGGAACGGGGTGGCCGCCACGGCCACCTTGAGCTGCAGCACGGTTCCGGGCGGCAGCAGCTCACTCGGGGCCAGCCCGCGCGCGATCAGCCGCTGACCGAGGTCTGCCACCTGGTCGTGCGCCACGCGGCCTTCCAGGATCACGACGAAATCGCCGTCGCGGTGGCGCGCCACCGTGTCGCCCTCACGCACCACATGGGTGATGCAGGCGCCCGCGTGAACCAGCGCCATCTGCGCCACCTGCAGGCCGTGATCGGCGCGAATCTCCTGGATATTGCCGATACGCACACGTATCACCACGCCGGCTTCGGGGTCACGCTGCTGGTGACGCAACAGCTGCTCCAGCCGCGTCAGCATCACCCGGTGGTTGGCGGTGCCGGTCAGCGGGTCCACCCGGGACAAGGCGCCGACACGGACCTGGTTGTCACGCCGTTCGCGGTTGCGTAGATACAGGGCCATCAGCAGCAGCGGGATCTCGATGGCCGCGCCTATCTGCACACCATACTGGGTCATGAAGGACTGCGGCACCAACTGCATGTTGCGCAAGATCGGATAAATCGAACCGACCAGCAGCACCACGATACCGGCCAGCAGCCACACGCCGACCCGCGGCAGGCGCCAGGCATACCAGAGCGACACCCCCAGGTAAATCCCCAAACTCGCCAGGTAATACGGACCGCTGAGAACAAACACCGGATCGCGCCCCAGCAGCAGGAGACTCGCAGCCAGCACGCCGCCGACCACCGCCATGGCCAGCATCAGGTGGGTGACCCAGCGGGCACCACGTTCGACAACCAGCTCGCGCAGGAAAAGATGGCTCAGCGCCGCGCCAACCATAGGCAAGACCTTGGCCGCGGCATCGTTCCACCAGGCGTTGTCGGGCCAGAAATACTCGCCGGCCAGCCCGGTGATGGAGAACTGGACCAGGGCGACCACCGCGACATAGACGGCAAAGTAAAAATGAATCGGGTCGCGCCACGAATATGCGTTGACGCAGCAAAAGACCATCACCAGCGCCACCAGCCCCATGTAGACCCCCAGCAGCAGGTGCCAGCGTTTGCTGGACTCCTGGAAGTCGCGCATATTCCACACGGTCCAGCGCACATTGGTGGGGTGGCTGTGCTGCACCCGCAGGTAGCTGGGCCCGACCTCCTGGGGCTGCTGCACAAACTCAAACGCCGGGTGCAAATAACGCAGCGGCCACTGCGCCACGGCCATGGCATCGCCCGACTGTTCGACGCGCCAGTGGCCGCCCTCCAGTGGCCGGTAAAAATCCACCCGGTTCATGCCGGGGTGCGGCACGGCCAGCACCCGCAAGGTCGGCCCACTCACCGGGGGCAAGGCCAGGTGGTACCACACGGCCACGTCGCCGCCCGTCGGCATGATGCGGTCGGCTTGCGCGGGCCGGCCGTCGCCGCGCTCGAAGCGCTGCCGAATCTCGTCAGGCGTCTGTGCGCCGGACACGTCAATCAGGACCTGGGCCGCACCCTGCGGGCCCAGCCAGGGTTCACTGGAGGCCGCCGCCAGCGGGCCAGCAGCCAAGGCCAGCACGGCCAGGCCGATGGCGCTGCACCCCTGCCCCATCCGCCGGGAGATGGCCTTGACCTGCCCAAGAAGCAAGGTCCAGCGGCTGATAAAAAGTGGCATAAGCAAGGTGGCAGCGGCTTAAGATAGTAGCCAGGGACAGATGTTGAGTCACTTACGACTTGTTCTTTCAAGCCTGACTGCACTTTAACAAGGGACACCCGGTCTGACCATCCCATAGTTGAAGGAGGCGGTGCCCCGATTTTTTCCGATGAACCTACCTGCTTACCTCGCCCCCTTTCGCCCCCGCCTGCTGTCGGCCCTGAAGGGCTACACGCGGGACCGTTTCACCAAGGACCTGGGCGCCGGCCTGACCGTGGGCATTGTGGCCTTGCCGCTGGCCATGGCGTTTGCGATTGCGTCGGGTCTCACGCCCCAGGCCGGCATCTGGACCGCCATCATTGCCGGCGCGCTGATTGCCCTGCTGGGCGGCTCGGCGGTGCAAATCGGCGGACCGGCGGGCGCCTTCATCGTGATCGTCTACGGCATCGTCGAACAATACGGCTTGCCGAATCTGTTGATCTCCACCGCCTGCGCCGGGGTCTTGCTGTTTTTGCTGGGCCTGCTCAAGCTGGGCACCTTGGTGCGTTATGTGCCGGTCAGCATCGTGGTGGGGTTTACCAATGGCATTGCCGTGTTGATTGCGCTGTCGCAGCTCAAGGATGTGCTGGGCCTGCAGATCGCCAAGATGCCGGCTGATTTTTTCTCGCAGATCAAGGCCATCAGCACCCACCTGGACACTGCCAACGCCTATGCTTTAGGCCTGGGCCTGGCGTGTTTCCTGGGCCTGATCGTCTGGCCGCGGCTGTTTGCGCCGCGAACGACAGCCGGTGACGGCCTCGCCGCGCGCCTGGTCAAGCGGGTGCAGGCCATGGAAGGCTTGCAACTGTTGCGCGCCACCCGGGTCGCCTCGCGCGTGCCGGGGCCCATCGTGGCGCTGATCTCGCTGACGGCATTTGCCTACGTCCTGAGCCTGCCGGTGGAAACCATAGGTTCGCGTTTTGGCGGCATTCCGCGCGCGCTGCCGCCTTTTGCCTTGCCGGATTTTTCCTGGGACACGGTGCGCCTGCTGTTTGCGCCCACCCTGACGATTGCCATGCTGGGCGCGGTGGAGTCGCTGCTCTGCGCGCGGGTGGCCGACCAGCTCTCGGGCCTGCCCAAACACGATCCCAACCAGGAGTTGATGGCACAAGGCATAGCCAATTTTGTCGTGCCCTTTTTCGGCGGCATGCCGGCCACCGGCACGATAGCCCGCACCGTGACCAATGTGCGCGCCGGCGCCAGCTCGCCCGTGGCCGGCCTGGTGCATGCACTGATGCTGGTGGTGATTGTGCTGGCCGCCGCGCCGCTGGCCGTGCATGTGCCGCTGGCCGTGCTGGCCGGCATTTTGTTGTACGTGGCCTGGAACATGGGCGAGTGGCGCGAGTTTGTGCACCTGCGCCAGTACAGCAACCACTACCGGCTGCTGATGCTGGGTACGTTTTTCCTGACCGTGGTGTTCGACCTGACCGTGGCGCTGCAGGTCGGCCTGCTGCTGGCTTGTGTGTTGTTTGTGCGGCGCATGAGTTCGCTGTTCCAGGTGGTGGAGACGGCGCGCAGCGACGAGGCCGTCAACTTCCAGCTCTATGGCTCGCTGTTTTTCGGTGCGGTGGCCAAGATTGATCCGATTTTGTCGGTGGTCGAAAGTTCGCCGCGCGGCCTGCAGGTCCGGCTGGACGCCCAGTCGCTGCAGTCGCTGGACGCCTCGGGGCTGGACGTCTTGGGCCAGCTCTACAAGGCGGTGGTGCTGCGGGGCGGCCGCCTGGTCATCTCGGGGCTGAACGCCCAGCCGCGCCGTGTGATGGAACGCTCGGGGTTTTTGGCGAAAATCGAAGAACCCTGATTCGCTATCAAAAGCAGAGCTGCTTGCGCCCGTCTCTCCTGGGCTGGAGGCCTTTTTCGCTTATAAAACGCAGGCCAGTCCTCTTGAAACTCAGCTGACGTTGCCGTTCACGCCCGCAGCGCGTTCGTCCAGCACCGAGCCGGTGCGCAACACCTTCAGGTCTTTGTCGAACTCGACCCGAAAAATCCGCGGCGTGTTCGGGCCGTCGCTGTAGCGCCACTCGTAATGCGTCTCCTGCTTGAGCGCCATCGGCGTGATTTTCATGGGTTTGCCCAGCATCTTGCGCACCTGCTCCATGGGCATGCCGGGCAGGACCAGCGCAAAGTTTTGCGGCGTCAGGACCTGGCGCAGCGCACTCATCTTGCCGTCCGCGCCTATGGTGATCATGTAGTTGACCTGGCCTTCGGGCTGGCGGTTGTATTCGAAGGTGCGGGCACCGGGCTGGGCCGCCACGCCGGGAAAGGGGTTGCCAGCCAGATCGCTCGCCTGCCAGATTTTTTCGGGCTCGCCGAAACGTGTGCGCACATCGGCTTCGGTGGCCACACCTTCTTCCAGCGCCGCGATACGCTGATTGTCACAAGCCACCAGCCCCAGCAACACCGAGAGCATTCCCATGTGAAGCATCCACTTCTTAAAAATCAAGGTGGCCGGTGCCGCTTTCCCCCGGAAAGCGAAAAAAGGCAGGTGCATGGCGGTCCCCGGTAAAATCAGCCAAATCAACGTTTCAGGCAGTTTAATCTCATGTCCATTTTCGCCCGGCCGCACTACACCTCAGACGTGACCCAGTTCATTGACGAACTCAAAGCGAAAAAACCCACGCTGGAGGCCGAACAACGCCAGGGCCGCGCCCTGCTGTGGGACAAAAAGCTGAACGCCTCGGAACAGGCCGACTACCTGGACGCCCGCGTGGAGCAGCAGCCCTACGTCTACGGCACCAGCGGCCACCCGAACAGCAAATAGGCCCAAAGCGAGCCTCAAGCAAGCATCAAAAAGGCCTCCAGCCCTTGCTGGACAAGCGCAAAAAGCTACACTTTTAATAGCGACCGCGCCGGCCACTGCAAGCCCCATGTCCACCCTCACCGAACTGCCCCCCTCGCCGTCCGGACCAGGCCTGCCCGCCAACGTGTTGGCCTTGCCCGGCATGCCGGGGGTGATCGACCAGGTGGCGCTGGCCCGGCTCTATGGCGAGCCGCTGTTTGCGATGCCACAGGATTTGTACATCCCGCCGGATGCGCTGCAGGTGTTTCTGGAGGCCTTCGAGGGGCCGCTGGACTTGCTGCTTTACCTGATCCGCAAGCAGAACTTCAACATCCTCGACATCCCCATGGCCGCGGTGACGCGCCAGTACCTGGTTTATGTCGATGAAATCCGCTCCACCAACCTGGAGCTGGCCGCCGAATACCTGTTGATGGCCGCCATGCTGATCGAGATCAAGTCGCGCATGTTGCTGCCGCCCAAGAAAACAGCGGAAGGCCAGGAGGCCGAAGACCCACGCGCCGAACTGGTGCGGCGCCTGCTGGAGTACGAACAGATCAAGCTGGCCGCGCACAAGCTCAACGAAATTCCGCAATTCGGCCGCGACTTTTTACGCGCCCAGGTGTATGTGGAGCAGTCGCTGCAGCCGCGCTTCCCGGATGTGCATGTGGTGGATCTGCAGGAAGCCTGGGCCGACATCGTCAAACGCGCTCGGCTGGTGCAACACCATGTGATCTCCAGAGAAGAACTCTCGGTGCGTGAACACATGAGCATCGTGCTGCGCAAGCTGCAAGGCCAGAAGTTTGTCGAGTTTGAACACCTGTTTGATGCGAGCCGCGGCATGCCGGTGCTGGTGGTCACCTTCATCGCCCTGCTCGAGCTGTGCAAGGAAGGCCTGCTCGATGTGACCCAGGCCGAGGCCTACGCGCCGATCTACGTGCGCCTGGCCTACACCCCCGCCTGAGGATATGGCCCCCACGCTTGCCGCTTCGCGTGCTGCGCTGCCCCCCGAGGGGGCTGTCCCGCCTAAGGGCGGCTTGGCGGCGGGACCGGCCCCCACACTTGCCGCTTCGCGTGCTGCGCTGCCCCCCGAGGGGGCTGTCCCGCCTAAGGGCGGCCTGTCGGCGGGACCGGCCCCCACGCCGGCCCAGGCTTACACCTACGACGCCGTGATTGTCGGCAGCGGTCTGGCCGGGCTGAGCACGGCACTCAAGCTGCTGGAAGACCGGGCGGGCACGCCTTTTCGTATTGCCCTGCTGACCAAGGGCGCCCTCAGCGACGGCTCCAGCGGCTGGGCCCAGGGCGGCATTGCCGCCGTGCTGGCGGACGGCGAAGCCGGCGACAGTTTTGCAGCGCACATCCACGACACCCAGGTGGCTGGCGCCTGGCTGTCCGATGCGGCGGCGACCACCCAGGTGGTGGCCGGCGCGCCGGCGGCGATTGCCTGGCTGCAGGCGCAAGGTGTGGTGTTCACGCAGGAGCCCGGCGCCGGCCAAACACCCGCGTTACACCTGACGCGTGAAGGCGGTCACAGCCACCGGCGTATCGTGCACGCCACCGACGCCACCGGCGCCGCCGTGCAACAAGCGCTGATCGCCGCCGTGTTGGCCCATCCGGCGATTGACGTGTTTGAACACCACATGTTGGTCGACCTGATCGTGCACCAGGACACGACCACAGGCCTGGCGCGTTGCGTCGGCCTGTACGCGCTGGACAGCCGCCCTGACGGCGTCGGGACTGTCCACACCTTTGCCGCGCGCCACACCTTGCTGGCCACCGGCGGCGCCGGCAAGGTTTACCTCTACACCAGCAACCCCGACACCGCCACCGGCGACGGCATCGCCGCCGCCTGGCGCGCCGGCTGCCGCATCGGCAACATGGAGTTCATCCAGTTCCACCCGACCTGCCTGTCCCACCCCGAGGCCAAGTCCTTCTTGATCAGCGAAGCGCTGCGCGGTGAAGGCGGCATTTTGCGCCTGCCGGCATCGGTAGGCGGCGCGCGTTTCATGCCGGCGCACGACGAACGCGCCGAACTGGCGCCACGCGACGTGGTCGCCCGCGCGATTGACTTTGAGATGAAAAAACACGGCGTGGATTGTGTTTACCTGGACATCTCGCACAAGGGCGAAGCTTTTGTGCGCGAACACTTCCCGACCATTCACGCGCGTTGCCTGGCACTGGGCATAGACATCGCGCGCCAGCCGATTCCCGTGGTGCCGGCGGCCCACTACACCTGCGGCGGTGTGTTGACCGACCTGGCCGGCCGCACCGACATCGCCAACCTCTACGCCGCCGGCGAAACCGCCTACACCGGCCTGCACGGCGCCAACCGGCTCGCCAGCAACTCGCTGGTCGAATGTGTGGTGTTTGCCCAGCAGGTCGCAGACGCTATCAAATCAGTAGCTTCCCGCGCCCATTCCGAAAGGGCTGGAGGCCAAAATGATGCACAAGTATCACTGCCGGCCTGGGATACCAGCCAGGTGACCGACGCCGACGAGCAGGTGGTGATTGCCCACAATTGGGAAGAATTGCGCCGCCTGATGTGGAATTACGTGGGCATAGTCCGCACCAACAAACGACTCGAACGTGCGGCACACCGCATCGCCTTGCTGCAGGCGGAAATCCAGGAGTTTTACGCCAACTTTTATGTCACGCGGGATTTGCTGGAGTTGCGCAACCTGGTGCAGGTGGCCGAACTGATCGTGCGTTCTGCCCAGGCACGCCACGAAAGCCGCGGCCTGCATTTCAGCCGCGACTACCCGCAGACCGATGCAGTGGCTGTGCCGACCGTGCTGGTGCCGGCGGGGCGTGTGGCGGACTGATCCACCGGCTGGCGGGTGGTGGGTGGCCGCTTCGGACAGGCCAAGTCCCGGCCCGCGGTTTCATACATCAGTGGCTAGGAGATATCCAGCGGAAACCGCCGGGAAGCAATCTCCAGCAAGCCATCAAAAATCAGACCTTCGACCAGCTCGAACTTGACCGACATGCTGGGCCCCATCTTCCAGCCCGCGCCGCCGGTCATGATGCATTCAGGCGCTTCACCGCAATGCCGTGTGACGTTTTCCACCATGCGTTGCACAGCGCCGGCAATGGCGAAGGTGCCGCCGCTGGTCAAGGCGTCGCTGGTGTTGGTGGGGAAGTCTTTGACTTCGCCGGTCGGCACATGCAGGCCGGCTGTGCCCGACTCCAGGGCACGCAGCATGATGCCGTGGCCGGGCAGGATGATGCCGCCCAGAAATTTACCGGTCGCATCAATCGCCTCCACCGTGACCGCCGTGCCGACCATCACCACCACGCAGGGTTTTTGAACGCCACGCGCCAGCAGCCGGTGCCGCGCGCCTATCATCGCCACCCAGCGGTCGGCGCCTAGCCGGGCCGGGTGGTCGTAGCCGTTGCTCACGCCGGCTTCCTGGGCACTGGGCACGACCCAGCGCGGCGCCACATCCCACAGCTCCATCTGCTCGACCACGCGCCGCTTGATGGCATCGCCCGCCACGATGCAGCCGAGGATGCGGGAAGGCACGGGCAGGTTGTGCCATTCTTCATCGGCCAGCTTGTCGATGTTTTCGAGAAACACCGCCCCATGGGCCAGCACCCGCGATCCGGCGATCGGCGTTTCGTACTGGGCCCACTTCAGGCGGGTGTTGCCCACGTCAAGTGCAAGGAAAGTCATGTGACAGGATTATGAACAGGTTCTGGGGCCACCCCGAATTGTGCGGCCCAACGGGTTATCAGGAGGCCAGCGCCACCGGTCGTTTGAAGTCGGCCGTCCCCGTACGCGCGGCTTCGTAAGCACGCGAGGCACGCAGCACCAGCGCATCGCCAAACATCGGGCCAACAAACTGCAGGCCTATCGGCAAACCCGCCGCCGTCACGCCGCAAGGCACGGTGCTGGCCGGTTGCTGGGTCAGGTTGAAGGGATAAGAAAACGGCGTCCAGCCCAGCATGGCTGCCGAATCCATCGGTGAATGCCCGGCCGGCCGCGCCTCGAAGGCCGGCACAGCGACACTGGGCGTGACCAGCAGGTCAAAACGCCGCATGAATTGGCGCATGTGGCTGCCTAAAGCGCCACGCCGCAAATGCAGGCGTTGCAGCTCGAGCATGCTGAGTTTTTCGCCCAGTAGCGCCTCTGCGCGCAAGTCCGGGTCGGTCAGCGCCTGCTGTTCGGCCGACAAGGTGTTCCAGACCGTCCAGGCGCCGGCAAACCACAGGCCGGTGGTGATCTCCAGCGGGTCCTCAAACCCCGGGTCTATCAGCTCGACGTGGGCGCCCAGCTCCACCAGTTGCGCCACGGCTTGCGCGACCGAGCGGGCCACCTCGGGATGCACGTTTTTTGCATAGCCGAGTGTCGGCGACCAGGCGATACGCAGGCCCCGCACGCCGTCCTCCAGGCCTTGCAGGTAATCGCTGGGGTCGGGCGGCAGCGACGTCCAGTCGCGGTCGTCGGGCTTTTTCAGCACATTCATCATCAGCGCGGCATCCCGCACGCTGCGGCTGTGGGGCCCCAGGTGGGCGACTGAACCAAAGGGCGACAGCGGGTAGGCCGGCACGCGGCCAAAGCTGGGCTTGAGGCCAAAGTTGCCGCAAAACGCCGCCGGGATACGCACCGAGCCGGCACCATCGGTGCCCATGGCCAGCGGCCCCATGCCGGCCGCTATCGCCGCCGCTGCGCCGCCCGAGGAGCCACCCGGGGTTTTGCCGAGGTCCCAGGGGTTGCGCGTGATGCCGGTGCGTGGCGAATTGGTTTCGCCCTTGCAGCCAAATTCAGGCGTGTTGGTTTTGCCCAGAATCACCGCGCCAGCTTCGCGCAGCCGCGCCGTGACCGGGGCGTCCACGTCCCAGGGCTGCGTCGCGTCGACGGTGTGGCTGCCGCGCAAGGTCGGCATGCCGCGGGTCAGGATCAGGTCCTTGATGGACACAGGCACACCGTCCAGCTCGCCGCAAGGCTCGCCTTGGTTGCGAAAACGTTGCCAGCGCGCTTCGCTGTCCCTGGCCGCCTGCATGGCAGACTCGTGCGCCACCAGACAGAAGGCGTTGATTTTTGGATTCAGTGCATCAATCCGCGCCAACACGGCGGCGGTGGCCTGGACCGGCGAGGCCTCGCCAGCTTTGTACAGCTGCAGCAGCTCGGTCGCCGTGCAGTCGGCGAGGTCAGAAGAAGGTGCGGATGGCGTCATCGGGTACTCCAAAAGCCTGGGACTAAAAACGGTTCTAAGGCCTGCGCCGGATCGAATCAGGCAAATTTTTCCAGGGCAAATCGGCCGGGTCAGCGGCCATAGGCCCCGCCGCCTTGGCAATCAGGATGTCGGTGGCGGCGTTGGCCACCAGCGGTGTGAAGTCCGCACGAAAGTGGTTGGAGCTTTTGACCACGATGATTTTCATGGCCTCGGGCTCAATCCCGACCATGCGGAACAACTCGCGGTCCAGCATCTGCATTTGACCGCTGGCAACCGCCACCAGGATACCTTCAAGCTCCAGGCAGGCGCAGGGACCCAGTTGCGCGGTGTGCCCCGTCATCATCTGGCCTTTGAGCGTGACGACCCCGTCGCCGACCGCGCGCACCTTGAACTGGCTGGACACCGGCGGGTCACTGGCTTGGCCGGTAAACGTGGGCACCGCTGTGCCCAGCGTGATCGACATGGTCGCCCCCACCCCCGCAGCGGCAGCAGCCAGTGCGGCTTGCGGATCGAACATCAGCCCCAGGGCAATCTGGCCAGGAAATTTTTTCCCCGCGCCTTGCTGCAACAGTGCATGCAGCAGGCCGGTGGTGTTGCTGTCCCCGCCGGCCCCCGGGTTGTCCTGCGTATCGGCAATAACCAACGGCTTGTGCGCTTGGGAAGCCCGCGCCAGCGATTGCGCCACCGCATCGTGGGCAGACAGGAATTCGAGTTTCCACTGTGTCGGTTCGGCCACCAGGGCAAACAGACGGTCCACCGCCTCTGCCGCATGCTCACCATGCGCCCAGACCATGGGCCCGCACTCCTCAAAATCGGACGCCGGAAAAGCCATACAAAAACTCAGGCAGGTGCCGAAATGTTTGTCCAGCTCCGGCAAGGCGTCGTAGAGGGTTGCGGCAGGCTGCATCCAGGTGCTCTGTGCGTTCAGCGGAATCAGAAACGGCAGGCGCCGGTAGCGCAATGGCTCCTTGCGGCCCAGCTTGATGCGGCGTGCCAGTAATTGCGCCGCCAGCTCGCCGGTCGCTGCCATGTCAATGTGGGGGTAGGTCCGGTAGGACACCAGCGCATCGGCTTGCTCCAGCATGCGCTGCGTCACGTTGGCATGCAGGTCCAGGCTGGCCACGATGGGCATGTCCTTGCCCACCACCTGGCGGATGCGCGTGATCAGTTCGCCTTCGGTGTCGTCCACATGCTCTGCCACGCCGGCGCCATGCAGGTCCAGGTAGACCGCGTCAAAACCACCCTGATTCACGTCCAGCATGACGGACGCGCTCATGCGCTCGAACGCATCTTGCGTCACATAGGACGACGGCGATGCGCCACACCAGCTGCTGGGCACAAGCTGCCAGCCTCGGGTTTTTGCGGCATCCATGAAGCCGCCTATGGGCAGATTGACGCCGGTGAGCTTGTCCAACATGGCCCGGCCATGGACAAAAGCAGGGAAATCATCGCCCCGGTTGAACGCCGCCCAGTCGGCCTTGGTGGGCGCGAAGGTGTTGGTTTCATGCTGGTAACCAGCGACAAGAACTTTCAGGCTTTTCAAGACAGGGCTCCAGGTGCGGCGGCCAGCAGCCGGCGTGTGTAATCGTGTTGCGGGCGGGCATACAGCTCGGCGGTCGGCCCTTCTTCGACAATGCGGCCCTGGTGCATGACGATGACGCGGTCGCAGAGCTGGGCCGCCACGCGCAGGTCGTGGGTGATGAACAGCAGGCCCAGGCCCAGCTCGGCCTGGATCTCGCGCAGCAGTTTCAAAATCTGCGCCTGCACACTCACGTCGAGCGCACTGACGGCTTCATCGGCCACCAGCACACGCGGCCGGCAGGCCAGGGCACGGGCAATCGCAATACGCTGGCGTTGTCCGCCCGAGAACTGGCTGGGGTAACGCTGCAGCCCTTCGGCGGGCAGCCGAACCTTGTCCATCAAACTGACGGCCAGCGCCATGGCTTCTGCGTGAGTAGCTCCGAAATTAATAGCGCCTTCAACAATCGAGTCACCGACCTTGCGGCGCGGGTTGAGCGAGCGGTTGGGGTCCTGGAACACCACCTGCACCTGGCTGCGCAAGGGCCGGAGTTGGCCTTCGCGGAAATTCGCCACGTCCAGCACAGCGCCCCTGTGGTCGTCCTGGGTCCGGCCCCACAAGACCTGGCCGCCGGTGGGATCAATCAGCCGGATCAGGCAACGCGCCAGGGTTGATTTGCCCGAGCCGGACTCGCCGACCACACCCACGGTTTCACCCGCATGGACGGCCACCGAGGCCGCCTGCAGCGCGTGTGTCGGTCGGCTGCGGCCCAGCCAGTCGCGCGCCATATAGGTTTTGCTGACATCCTGCCCGCGCAGCAATGGCGCGCTGCTTGGTGCCGGCCGTGCCGGCGGCGGCGTCATGCTGGGCACTGCCGCCAGCAGCATTTTGGTGTAGTCGGCCTGCGGACGGTTCAGCACCGCATCGCGTGTGCCGTATTCCACCGCGCGGCCCTGGTGCATCACCAGCACGTCGTCAGCGATCTCGGCCACCACCCCCATGTCGTGTGTGATGAACAACACGGCACAGGCCTGGCGGTGACCGCTGGACTGGTCTTCCTGCAGTGCGGCAATCAGCTTGATGATTTCTTTCTGCGTGGTGACGTCCAGCGCCGTGGTCGGTTCGTCACAAATCAGCAGGGCTGGCTGCAAAATCACGGCCATGGCAATCACGATGCGCTGACGCTGCCCGCCCGAGAGCTGGTGCGGGTAGCTGCGCACCATGCGTTCAGGCTCCGGCAGCTTGACACGTCGCACGATGTCCAGCACCGCTTCGCTGCGCCGTTTGGCACCCCAGTCGGTGTGTTGCCTGAGCAACTCGTCAATCTGGTCGCCGCAGGTCATTACCGGGTTCAGCGCCGTCATCGGCTCCTGAAACACCATGCCCATGGCCTGGCCGCGCAGGCTGCGCAGGCGCTGTGCCGAGGCAAGCAGCAAGGATTCGCCCTGCAACACAATGCTGCCCGGACCGGCTTGGAGCTCAGGCGCCAGCAGCCCCATCACGGCGGTGGCCATCACCGATTTCCCGGACCCGGACTCCCCCACCACACACAGTGTTTTGCCCGGATGGATGCTGAAGCTGACGTCTTCGACCGCATAGGCCCGGTCGCTGCCGGGCGGCAAGGCCACATGCAACTGGTCGATGACCAGGACCGGTTCGGTGCTTGAACTCATGGGTTGCGCCTGGAAAATTTCGGGTCCAGCACGTCACGTAATCCGTCGCCCAACAGGTTGATCGCCAGCACCGTTGGCACCAGAAACAGCGCGGGGAACAACACATTGCCCGGGTACTGGGTGAACTGCACCCGGCCCTCGGCCATGATGTTGCCCCAGGTCGGAATGTCGGCCGGCAGGCCCAGGCCGAGAAAACTCAAAATCGCCTCGGTCAATACCGCCGACGCGGCGACAAACGTGCCTTGCACAATCAGCGGCGCCATGGCATTGGGCAGGATATGCCGCCACAAGATCACCGGCGTCGGGGTGGCCAGCGCACGCGCGGCTTCGACAAACGGCTCCTCGCGCAAGGTCAGCACCATGGCCCGCACCAGGCGTGTGACCCTCGGAATTTCGGGAATGGCAATCGCCACCACCACCGTCCACAACTGCGCGCCCAGCGCCGCCACCAGCGCAATCGCCAGCAGGATGGCGGGAATGGCCATCAGCCCGTCCATGAAACGCATCAGCACCGCATCCACCACCCGAAAATAACCGGCCAGCATGCCCAGCAATGCCCCCACACCTATCGCCACCGCTGCCGTGAAGGCCGCGACCAGCAACGAGGTGCGCGTGCCGTACAAGACGCGGCTGTAGATATCACGGCCGAAGTTGTCGGCGCCCATCCAGAAGGTGTGCGCCACCTGTATGCCGTCCAACTGCGCAAACTGGCCGTGCACGCCCGCCGCGGTGTTGATGTGGGCCGAGTCCATGGCCGCCGGGTCCACCGTGCCCAGCACAGGCGCCAGCGCGGCCAGCAGCAGCAACAGACCCAGCACCCCCACGCCGAAGCGGAAAGCGCTGTTGCGCCAGAGGCGCTGCCAAAGAAGTTGCCAGGCCAGCATCAGTAACGAATCCTCGGGTCAAGAAACAGATAACTCACATCCACCAGCAAATTGACCAACACGTACAACAGGCTGAAAAACAGCACCAGGCCCTGGATCACCGGGAAATCGCGGTTCAACACCGCGTCCACCGTCAGCGAGCCCAGGCCGGGAATGGAATACACGGTCTCGGTCACCACCACCCCGCCAATCAGCAGCGCCACACCAATACCGATCACGGTGACGATGGGCACGGCGGCGTTGGCCAGCGCATGACGCATCAGCACCGCCGATTCGGCCAGACCTTTGGCACGGGCCGTGCGAATGTAGTCCTCGGTCAAGGCCTCGGACACGCTGGCGCGTGTGACGCGGGCAATCAAGGCCACATAAATCATGGCCAGCGTGACCCAGGGCAGCACCAACTGGCGCGCCCAGGCCCAGACACCCTGACCGTCGGCGCCGAACAGGCGCCGGTAGCCCTGCACCGGGAACCACTCAAGCTGCACGGCAAAGATGTAAATCAGCAGATAACCGGTCACAAACACCGGAATCGAAAAGCCCGCCACCGAGAAACCCGACAGCAACCGGTCCAGCCAACCGCCCATGCGCCAGGCGGCGATGGTTCCCAGCGGCACCGCCACCAGCACAGCCAGCAACAGCGTGCCGACCGCCAGGCTCAGGGTCGGCTCCAGCCGCTGGGCAATCAGCTCGGTGACGGGTTTGTTCAGGTAAAACGAATAACCCAGATCACCCTGCAACACATGGCTGAACCAGATCCAGAACTGGGTCAGCAAAGGTTTGCTCAAGCCCAGGGCTTCGCGGATTTTTTCAATGTCTTCGTTGGTCGAGTTGTTGCCGGCAATCACCGCGGCCGGGTCCCCCGGGGTCAGCCGCAGGATCAGGAAAACCACGACAGCCACCACCAGCAGAACCGGAATGGTGGCCAGCAGGCGCTGTAGCAGAAATCTCAGCATGCCTGTTTGTCGTCCACCGCCATCCGCCCGGCGTAGGACGCCCTCTCCACCAGCCGGGGCCGCGGAACCGGCTCCGCCGGGCCGCAGGCGCAGCACCCCCCCGGGGGGCAGCGCAGTACACGCAGTGACAAGCGTGGGGGCATTAGTTCTTTTTGATGTTCCAGTACACCTGAGCGCCACCGGGCACCAGGCCTGTGATGTTGGACCGCAAGGCCGCCGGGTTGTTGTACTGGCCCAGCGGCACATGGGTGGCGGTTTCTATGGCGCGCAATTGCAGTTGCTCGGCGAGTTTTTTCTTCTCCGCCTCGCTGCCCGCCTGCGCGAACTTGACCTTGAGTTCTTCAATCACCTTGTCGTCCTGCCAGCCAAACCAGCCCTTGTCGCCAGTGGCGTTGAGCATGGCCATGGTCAACGGGTTCTGGATGTCACCGGCGGTCCAGGCCGTCATGAACGCATTCCACCCCCCTTTGTCGGGTGCATCTTTCTTGGCGCGCCGGGCCAGCAGCGTGGCCCAGTCGGATTGCTGCATGTCCACCTTGAAACCGGCGGCTTCCAATTGCTGCTTGGCGACCAGTGGCAGCTTGGCAATCGAGGTCAGGTCGGTGGGCCGCATCAGTACGACGGGTTCACCCTTGTAGCCGGCATCGGCCAGCATTTGTTTGGCTTTGACGGGGTTGGCCATGCCGGTGAAAATGCCGGCGTTGTCGCTGGCATACGGTGTGCCACAAGGAAAAATGCTCTTGCAGAACTTGTACATGCCGGGCGCACCCACCTGCGTTTTCAAAAACGCCTCCTGGCCCATGGCGACCATCGCCGCTTGCCGGATTTTCACATTGTCAAACGGCACATGCAGGTGGTTGAAACGGAAAATGAATTGCAGGCCGTCCGGCTGGGCGTCCACAATCTTGATATCCTTGGCGGCCTTGAGCGAGGCATATTGCTCAAAAGCCGGCTGCTCGATGATGTCGACCTCCCCGGCAATCAGCGCATTGAACTGGGTCTGCGGATCACGGATGATGATCCACTCGACCCGGTCCAGATACACGTTTTTGCCGCCTGTCGTGCCATTCGGTGCCTCGGCGCGTGGTTTGTATTTGTCGTTCTTGACATAGACCAGCTTCTCGCCCGGCTTGTAGTCGGCGGTGACAAACTTGTAGGGGCCGGAGCCGATGTTTTCCTTGATCTGCTCGCTGCCCGGTGTGGCCGCAATGCGGGCGGGCATGATGAAAGGCACGTTCGACGAGGGCTTGCCAAGCGCTTCCAGCATCACGCCAAAAGGCTGCTTGAACTTGATGACAAACGTCTTGGCATTGGGCGTTTCATAACTGTCCAGGCTCTTGGCCATGACGCCGCCAAAACTGTCGCGGCTGGCCCAGCGTTTGAGCGATGCCACCACGTCTTCGCTGGTCACAGGTTTGCCGTCGTGAAACTCCAGGCCGTCGCGCAAGGTGAAGGTCCAGACCTTGTTGTCCTTGGACGCGCTGTAGCTGTCCACCATCTGCGGCTTGACCTTGCCTTCGAGGTCGGTGCCGAACAGCGTGTCGTAAATCATATAGCCGTGGTTGCGTGTCACAAACGCCGTGGTCCAGATCGGGTCCAGGATCGTGATGTTCGAGTGCGGCACGATCTTCAGCGTTTTTGTCTGCGCCTGGGCCGCCAGAGGCAGCAGCAGACCTGTGATCAGGGCCGCCGAGCTGGCCAGGGCAAAAAGGGAACGACGTTTCATGACAAATTTCCTTCAAGACAGAAGTTGGAAAATTCGGACAGGACGCACAGACTAGCCTCGTAATGTAACCATATGCAAGGCGCAACTTTCAAGCCATCTCATTAAACACCATGCACGCCCACCGCCCTGTCAGGGGCTGCACGGGCAAGCCTTCAGATCACACCCAGCCAGCAGGCACGCTGGATCGCCGACATCTTGTTGTCCACCTTGAGCTTGGCCATGGCGTTGGCCATGTGGTAATTCACCGTGCGTTCGGTGCACAACAGACGCTCGGCGGTCTGGCGTGCCGTCAGGCCCTCAAAAGCCAGGATCAGACATTCCCCCTCACGCGGACTCAAGGGGCTACTGGCTGCGGCCATGGTGCGTTTGAACAGCGGCCAGATATTAAGGGCCGACCAGACCAGAGCGGCGGCTTCGGCGCGGTCGTGAAACTGGCGCGGGCTGAACATGAAACACTCGAACGCACGGCCCGACGGCAAGGGGAACTCGACCCGCACGACGCTCTGAAAGCCGTGCGCCAGCCACAACAGGCGCCAGCGGCCGCCGCTGGCACCGTCTGAATTGGCAATATGCTGCCAGGCCACCAGCGGCGCGTCCGACTCCCGCCAGGGCGCCCCAAAGTCCAGGCTGTCGGCCAGCGCCGAAGCGGCGTCCAGAAAGCGCGGTGGGTGCACGGCCGCCACCATGCGGTCTTGCCGCTGGCCAAACGGATCGGGGCCCAGCACCACCACGGCTTCCACCGAAAAGTCGCGCAGCGCGGATATCCAGTCGCCCAACATGCCGTCGAGTGCAACACTGTCAAAGTTGACAGGTAGGCGCACCGTCAGTTTCCCCCCAGAACGGTGACAATGTGCGGAGATATGTTCCAAGATTTATTCATGACGTCCGGGTGGCCTGCGAGGATCAAACGATGGATTCATGCGCTGTGGCGTCTTCCCGGGACGTGGAGCCGGCTGCTGGCGCGAATCAGGGTGGAACTGTTTCAGGAACAGCTGGTGCCTATTTTGCACCCCTCGCCCTGGCGTTTGCGCTGCCTGGGCCTGTTCACCCTGGTCGGCCACCCGCTCTTTGGCTGGATCTGGGGCCAATGGTTGCCGCAGCCTTATGAAAACCCCGGGCTGCGCGCCGTGCTGGGCGCGCTGGGCTTGCTGCTGATCTCCAACAGCATCACCCGCGACCCGTCGAGCAAACTGTCCGCCCGTATTTTCAGCCTGGTGTTCTGGATCCAGCTGCCGCTGTTTTTTAGCTGGATGTATTTCTGCAACAACGGCAACACGGTCTGGCTGACCAGCTTTTGCGCCATGGTGCTGATTTATTACCACGTGACCGATTGGCGTGTCGCCACCCTGGGCACGGTCAGCGGCGTGATGCTGGCCGGCGCGCTGTTCCAGTGGGTCGGACCCGCCGTGCCCCCCATGAGCGAGCAGCAGCTCGCCATCAACGCCGTGGTGATTGCCTTCAGTTGGGCCAGCGCCCTGCTGCTGGGGCTGTCGTCGGCCAACCTGCGGCGCGACCACCTCCAGCACACGCTGACCACCATTGGCATCATGGCCCACGAATTGCGCACGCCGCTGGCCACCATGTCGCTGATTGGTGATGCCGTGCGCAACGAAACCCGCCAGCCCCGGGAGGCGGTCGATGCGCAGCGGCTGGAGCAACTGGTGGTGCGCTTGCATGCCCTGGTGCGCAACATGAACCAGCAAATTGACACCCAGATTGCCAATGCGCGCCTGCAGCGCCTGCCTATCCACAAGGAAGCCGTCATGGCCTCCGAATTGCTGCGCGGCGTGATCAAGGACTACCCCTACCGCAACTCGCGCGAGCGGGAAAGTGTGGTGCTGGTGTTGCGCAAGGATTTTTCTTTCGAGTCGTCCTACAGGCTGTTCGCGCAAGTCATCAACAACCTGTTGAAAAATGCCTTTCATTCGCTGGCAGCCGGCAGTACGGCCCCCAAAACAGGCGACTTGCGCATTGAAATCGGCGTGCTCAACGGTTCCGGGCGTATAGTCATCACGGACCAGGGCAGCGGGATTGCCGCGGAACTGCAGGCGCGTATTTTCGAGCCGTTTTTCTCGACCGACCGGGGGACCGGTCATGGCCTGGGACTGGCTTTTTGCCGGCAAGTGGTGCAAAGCGCCCGCGGCACCATTCGCGTCAAGTCTGAGCCTGGCCGCGGCGCTATATTTATCATTGAACTTCCGGTTCTCAGGTAACTCAACCCACATCCGCAACCCATGAGTTTCCCCCTGTTCCATCGCCCCGGCGCGATAGTTTTTCTTGACGATGATCCTGGCTACCTTGAAATGTTGGCCATGGTCTTGCCACGTCAGTGGCACGTCAAGCTTTACCTGCGGCCGCAGGCCTGCATCAACGAACTGCAGCAGGAGCCCCCGCTGTGGGAGGCTGATGCCTGGGCCCAGCAGGAGATGATCGACAACTGGCGGGCCGGCAGCCCGCTGATCCCGCAAATCCTGCAGTACTGGGCCACCCATACCGAACGTTATGCCTTGACCCAGGTCTGCGTCTTCGATTACGCCATGCCCGGCATGGACGGCCTGCAGGCGCTGACCGAACTGACAGACTGGCCAGGCGGCCGGATATTGCTGACCGGGCAAGCCGACGAACATGTGGCCGTCAGCGCCTTCAACCGGGGGCTGATCGACCAGTTCATCGCCAAACAGACGCCGGATATCTCGCAACACCTGATTGCCGTCGTGCAGCGCATGCTGGACCGGCCGCAGCTGCGCCACACGCAGACCTGGCGTGCCGCGCTGACGCAGCCGCAGCATGCCCTGCTGCAAGTGCCTTCGGTGGCCCGGCAACTTACCGGCCTGGCCGGCAGCCACTGGGTCGAACATGTGGTGATCGGGCAGCCCTTCGGCATCCTGGGCATGGATGCGGAAGGCCGCGTCAGCTGGCTGCAACTGGAATCCGCCGCGGGCCTGGCGGAACTGGCGGAGCTGGCTGAATCCCAGGGCCTGAGTGCCACCGCGGCCGCCGACATCCGCCACGGCCGTCATCTCGTGGACCTGGAGCTTCAGCAAGCCCTGGGGCAATCCGGTCCGCCCCGGCTCACGCCCGCGTTTTCCATTGGCCACGAAGGCACGCTGCTGGCGGCGTTGTTTCCGGTCGAACTGGCGAGCCGCCCGCGCGGATGGACGGGTTACAGCCAGTGGCTTAAGAAGCACAGCCATCGCACGGTGCAGGACTAGCCATCGCCGGACTTCCCCCTTAATGAGCAGCCGCTTCCGCCGCACGTGCACGTTTGGCAATCGGCCAGTCCCAGGGTTTGACCAGCGGTGCCACCTCGCGCGCCACCGCCTCCACGTGGCAAAGTTCCGCATCCGTCAGGGCCGCATGTAACGTCAGGCGCACCATGGCGCGGTTGCGGCTGGTGGCCGGTGCGCAAAAGACCGCGCCAAAAACCCCGCGGCCTTCCAGATGGTCGCGTAACACCATGGTGTCGGGTTCGGTGCCAGCCTCCAGCGAGATGATCTGCTCCGTGCCCTGGTGAATCGGGTAACCCATGTCGGACAGACTCGTGCGCAGGCGCAGAGTGTGGGCACGCAGACGCTGCCGCTGCTCGTCGCGGTTGCGGATCACGCTCAGGGTGGCATCCAGGCCGGCGATTTCATGCGTCAGCAGGCAGGAACTGAAAATGTTCGGATAGCTGGAACTCAGGATGTAATAACGCAGGTCCGCCGGGGCGGTGAAAAAACCGCCGCGCCCGGCAAAAGCCTTGGCCAGGCTGGCCGTGATGAAGTGCACCCGATCGGTCAGGCCAAGCTCCGCACAGAGGCCGGCGCCGCCCGGCCCATGGGTACCCAGGGAATGCGACTCGTCCACCAGAATCATGCAGCCGTGGCGCTCGGCCACCTCCACGATTTCGCGCAGCGGACACAGGGCGCCCGTGGTGCTGTAGACCGAGTCAACCACCACCACGCCGGGGCCATGGCGCGACAACACCCGGTCCAGGTGGGCCGGGTCGTTGTGGCGAAACGGGTGGGCCGGGGCGCGGGCCGCGTGTGCCCCCTCCCACAAAGACGTGTGCGCCAGCGTGTCCAGGTACACCGGGGTTTGTGCATCGGCAATTGCCTGCAGCAGACCGACATTGGCGGAATAGCCGGACTGGCAGACAAAGCCGTCCTCCTTGCCAACCCACTGCGCCAGGTTTTTTTCCAGCGAACGGGCCGGGTGTTCGCCATGGACAAACACGCCGGACTGGATCACGAATTCGTTGTCATTGCGCAGGGCCGCCACCTGGGCGCCAACGATGTCCGGGTGGCCGGTCACGCTGAGGTAGTCGTTGCCGTCCAGGCGCACCGCGTTCGAGCCGGCGGTTTTACCGTGCAGGACAAATTTTCCGCCCCACTGGTCCTGCCAGCGCGGGGTGAAGTCGCGGGCAATACGCTGCTTCAAATGGGCGGAGAGCCCGGGGTTGATGGCGGATTTGGTGACCGCAGAAAGGGGGGAACGCTCAAGAATTTCAGTATGCATGGTGGTTACCTTGTGAAAAAGTAACACCATTGAAAATGAAATTAACAAATTTGAGTTGGCACCCCCTGTCAACATTAACAGGGGTTAAACGCCAAAAAATGCGATTAAGTGGTAGCGATTGATAAAACCAATACCTTTGTATTAATCAACTCATGGGGTGTGTTGCCCTTTTGTCAGGCTCAGCGCCGCCAGCGCCATGATTTTGGCGCTGTCCACCAGTTCCTGGATGCCCACGTATTCGTCGGGCTGATGAGCCAGATCCAGAATGCCGGGGCCGTAGGCAATACAGGCATCCAGCTTGCCGGTGCGCACGATGTGTTTCTGGTCGTAAGTGCCGGGGCTGGAGATATAACTGGCTTCGCGGCCCAAGACGCGGGCAATCGCGCGGGCGGTGGCCAGCACCACGGGCGCATCCCTGGGCGTGGCCGTGGGCACAAAACTCATGATGTCCTTGATGCCGTAATTGAAGCCGGGCCGGCTGCGTTTGAGTTCTTCAAGCATGGCCACGATTTCAGCCTTCACCGCTTCCAGGTTTTCTTCAGCGATAAAACGGCGATCCAGTACGGCGCGGCAGGAATGCGCAACAACGGGCGAGGGCAGATCACCGGTTGGCCGCCCCAGTGCGTCCAGCGAAAACAATTGTTCGACCTGGCCGCCATGCAAGCTGTTGATGTTGAGCGTGCTGACACGCGCGCCTGGCGGCTCCACCGGCTCAGCCGTGTGGCGCTGCGACAGGCGCGGCTGCAGCTGGGTTTCCAGCAAGTGAATAAAAGCGCTCATGTGGTTGATGGCGCTGTCGCCCAAAAAAGGCATGGAGCCGTGGGCGATCCGGCCCAGGGTTTCGACCTCGCCCCACCAGACGCCGCGGTGGCCCAGGCAGATGCGGTCCACACCCAGCGGCTCGGGAATGATCACGTGGTGTACCCGCGGTTTCGTGAAATAACCGCGTTCTGCCAGGTAACCGACACCGGCGAACCCACCCGATTCTTCATCCACCGTGCCCGAGATTTCCAGCGCACCGGGAAAGGGCAGGCCTTCTTCCAGAATGGCTTCGCAGGCAATCACGCTGGCGGCCAGCCCGCCTTTCATGTCGCAGGTACCGCGGCCATAGACTTTGCCGTCTTTGACCTCGGCGCCAAAGGGATCGGTGGTCCAGCCGGAGCCGGCTTCCACCACATCGATGTGGCTGTTGAAGTGAACACACTCGCCGGCCGAGGCGCCTTCGTAACGCGCCACCACATTGACCCGCGGATGGGAGTTGCGGTCCCCCGGCGCACCTTCGGCACGAATGTATTCGACGGCAAAACCGCGTTTTCGAAGCCGCTCACCCAGCAGACGGGCACAGGCCTCGTAAGCATCACCAGGCGGGTTGACGGTAGGGATGCGCACCAGGGCTTGGGTGAGCGCCACGACCTCGTCGCGCTTCGATTCAATGCGTTTGAGCAGGCTGTCATTGTTCATGCCGGCCAGTTTATGTGAACCGTGTCGCGCTGTCTCGTTGTCTGTTTCCATCGCTGGACCGCTTCAAGATGAACAGCCCCTCGGAGGTTTGCGAAACATACGCAGTTGCAAGCGCGGGAATTCCCCACCAAACGGGGCCACGGATCCGGCTTAGCCGGGCCGCCGGCGCAGCGGCCCCCTAGGGGGGCAGAGAGCTACACGAAGTGAGCGAATGTGGGGGCCTAATTCTGGCGCCAGGGCAGGCCGCGATACCGCCAGCCGCCGCGTGCGCCGCGATGCGCCTCTGCGTCCGGGTCACCTTCAAAACCTTCAAGAATGTTGTAGGCCTCCAGCCCCAACTCGGTGGCGCGTTTGGCTGCCGCGATCGAACGCACGCCGCTGCGGCACAAGAGCACGGCCTTTTTGCCGGTCGGCACGGCGGCCTGCAGGCCGGCGTCGAATACCGGGTTCAGGGCCATGCCTGGCCATTGCTTCCAGGCCAGTGCCACGGCACCGGGCACAAAGCCGACCCATTCGCGTTCGGCGTCAGTGCGTACATCAATCAAGACCGCTTCGCCAGCTTGCCACCACTGACAGGCCAGTTGGGCCGAGACATTGCCGGCGTAACCCGCTGCGGGCTGCGGCCCATCCCCGCCGCCGGCATCGTGGCGCCTGGCCACCATGCCCGAGCGCTGATTGGCGGGCAGCGCTTCGTCCATGCGCGCAGGCCGGGGCAGGTTGAGCTGGGCCATCGTGGCCACAAACTCGGCCAGGCTTTTGCCGGCGATGCGTGCATTGCCGGCTTTCTCGGCCGCGATCGTTGACTGGGTCCGGCCCTGGTAATCGTGTCCAGGCCAGACCACGGTGTCGCCCGGCAAGGTGAACAGGCGCTGCGTGATGCTTTTGTACAAAGCCTCAGCGCTGCCCGATTGAAAATCGGTGCGACCACAACCATTGATCAGCAAGGTATCACCGGTGAACAGATGGTGGCGCCAGAGATAACACACACTGCCGGCCGTATGCCCTGGCGTGTGTATCACCGTGATGTGCTCGCCGCCGAACTGCAAGACGTCGCCGTCCTTGAGCTGGCTGGCGGCCGTCGCAATGCCGCAGCCTTCCGGTGCCGCGGTCTGGGCGCCGGTGTGTTCGGCCAGTTGCCCGGCGCTGGTGATGTGGTCGGCGTGGGCATGGGTTTCCACGGTCCACAAGAGCGTCAAACCGTGCTCGCGCAAAACCGCGAGATCACGCTCGACCTGCTGGTCCACCGGGTCAATGATGAGAGCCTCACGTGTGGCGCTATCAAACAACACATAGGTGTAGGTGCTGGAGGCGGGATCAAAAAGCTGAATCGGGTTCATGGGGGTCTCCGGACGGGGGCAGACGTTATGCGGACAGGGATCAATAACAAGTTTAGAACGTTAAGGAGTCGTTCATGCATCCCTACCTGCAATCCCTCGTGGGCGGCCTGCTGATTGGGCTGGCCAGTTGGCTGTTGCTTGCGTCCTTGGGCCGCATCGCCGGCATCAGCGGCATTGTGTCCAGCCTGCTCAGCCGCGACCGCACGGATGTCGCCTGGCGCTGGGCCTTTCTCGCCGGTCTGGTGCTGGCCGGTGCGGCAACGGCCGCCTGGCTGCAGCCGCCGGCCACACCGCTGCGGCCTCTGCCGCTGCTGCTGGTCGCCGGCCTGCTCGTGGGTTTTGGCACCGTGCTGGGTTCCGGCTGCACCAGCGGCCATGGCGTTTGCGGCCTGGGCCGCCGTTCGCTGCGCTCGCTGGTGGCGACCCTGACCTTCATGGGCGCCGGAGTCGCTACGGTTTTTATAGCTGCTTACGCATACAGATAAAGGGCTGGAGGCCAAAATGATCAAAAGAATGTTGCTGGCCCTGGCGTCGGGTGCATTGTTTGCCGCGGGGCTGGTGGTTTCCGGCATGACGCAGCCGGCCAAGGTGATGGGGTTTCTGAATGTGGCGGGTATCTTTGACCCCGTTCGTTTCGGTCCCTGGGACCCCAGCCTCGCGTTTGTGATGGGCGGCGCGCTGCTGATCATGCTGCTGGCCTTTGCCCTCACGCCGCCCACCCGTCAACACCCTGGCCGCAAGCCCTGGTTGGCCGATAAATTTGAACTGCCCACACGCCGCGACATCGACAGCAAGCTGTTGTTGGGGGCGGCGCTGTTCGGTGTCGGCTGGGGGCTGGTGGGTTATTGCCCGGGACCGGCGCTCGCCTCGCTGCTGATCGGCGGTCTGGACGCCGGGCTATTTGTTCTGGCGATGCTCGCCGGCATGGCCTTGGCGCGGCGCTGGACACAACGCCCAGTGGCTTGAAGCTTGACAGGAAACTGACAACAGAACGCTGGCCCAGGCCGGATGAACCGTTTCACCGCAATTAAGTGCAATTGCCTCTGCCCGGTTGGTAAAAACCCTCTTACATGCAAGACGTCAATGACAAAAGATAGCTTGCTAACGTTTTTTAACAACAGGAGACAAGCCATGACCGATATCAAAACCCCGCGCCGTCGCAGCCTGCTCAAGGGGGCCGCCATGGCCGCCGGTGCCGGCGCCATGTCGGCGCCCATGCTGGCCACGGCGCAGACCACCACCTCGCTGCGCTTCCAGAGCACCTGGCCCGCCAAGGACATCTTCCACGAATACGCCAACGACTTTGCCAAGAAGGTCAACGACATGGCCGGCGGCAAGCTCAAGATTGAAGTGCTGCCTGCAGGCGCCGTGGTGCCGGCCTTCCAGTTGCTGGAAGCCGTCAACAAGGGCACGCTGGATGGCGGTCACGGCGTGGTGGCCTATCACTACGGCAAAAACTCGGCGTTGGCCCTGTGGGGTTCCGGCCCCGGCTACGGCATGGACGCCAACATGGTGCTGGCCTGGCACAACTACGGCGGCGGCAAGGCCTTGCTGGACGAAATCTACAAAACCATCAACATGGACGTGGTGTCCTACCTGTACGGCCCCATGACCACCCAGCCCCTGGGCTGGTTCAAGAAACCGATCGCCAAAGTCGAAGACATGAAAGGCCTGAAGTTCCGCACCGTTGGCCTGGCGGTGGACATGTTCACTGTGATGGGCACCGCCGTGAACCCGCTGCCGGGCGGCGAGATTGTGCCGGCGCTGGACCGGGGCCTGATCGACGCCGCCGAGTTCAACAACGCCTCGAGCGATCGTGTCTTGGGCTTCCCCGATGTGGTGAAAAACTGCATGTTGCAAAGCTTCCACCAAAGCGGCGAGCAGTTCGAAATCCTGTTCAACAAGGGCAAATACAACGCCTTGCCGCAAGAGCTGCGCTCCATCATCGACTACGCCGTGCAGGCCGCCAGCGCCGACATGAGCTGGAAGGCCATCGACCGCAATTCGCAGGACTACGAAGCCATGAAGAAACAGGGCATCAAGTTCTACAAAACGCCGGATGCGGTGCTGCGCGCCCAGCTGGCGGCGTGGGACACCACGATTGCCAAAAAGGCGGCGGAAAATCCAGTGTTCAAGAAAGTGCTCGACTCCCAGAAGGCCTTTGCGCAGCGCGCCGGCCAGTGGCACAACGACTACACCGTGGATTTCAAGATGGCCTACAACCACTATTTCAGCAAGAAAAAAGCCTGATCCCGGTATTCCCTTGAAGACGCCAGCCATCCGGTCTCTCTGGATGGCTGGTTTTGTTTTGTGCCGCTCCACCCTGGGCCAACGAGTATTTTCATGAACGTTCAACAAATTATTCACACGGCTGACCACATCAGCACCTGGGTTGGCAAGGCTGCGGCCTGGCTGATTGTGGTGTTGATGCTTCTGGTTTGCGCCGAGGTTTTCAAACGCTACGCGCTCAACGCACCAACAGCCTGGATTTATGACGCCAACAACATGTTGTACGGCACCTTGTTCATGCTGGGCGGGGCCTACACCCTGGCGCATGACGGCCATGTGCGCGGCGACTTCTTTTACGGCACCATGAAACCGCGCACGCAGGCGACATTGGACTTTGTGCTTTACCTGGTGTTTTTCATCCCCGGCATCGCGGCGCTCACCTGGGCCGGATGGACCTACTTCCAGGACTCCGTGGCCATCCACGAACAAACCTTCAACGCCGACCCGATTCCGGTCTACCCCTTCAAGTTCATCATCCCGCTGGCGGGCGGTATCGTGTTGATGCAGGGCCTTGCAGAAATGCTGCGTTGCCTCGTGTGTATTCGGACCGGCGTCTGGACGCCGCGCCTGAAGGACGCTCAAGAATCCGACGTGGTCGCGCAGCAGCTCGCCGGCAGTGAATACGTCGATGAAGAGGCGAAAAAATTGGCCATTGAAAAATCCCAAGGGATGAAGGGATAAATCATGAGCAATGCAGCACTTGGCATGACCATGCTTTGCCTCATCGTGGTGGTCATCATGATGGGTTTTCCGACGGCCTTCACCCTCATGGGGCTGGGCATGTTGTTCGGCTATGTCGCGTTTTACGATCCCGCCGCACCGTGGTTGGACAACCGGATTTTCGATCTGATGGTGCAACGCGCTTTTGGCGCCATGACCAACGAAACACTTTTATCGATACCGCTTTTTGTGTTGATGGGTTATGTGATGGAACGCGGTGCGCTGGTGGACAAGATGTTCCACAGCGTTCAACTCGCATTTCGCAGCGTGCCCGGCTCGCTGGCCGTCACCACGCTGATCATCTGCACCTTCTGGGGTATTGCCAGCGGCCTGGTGGGCGCCGTGGTGGTGTTGATGGGGGTGATCGCGATGCGGCCCATGCTCAACGCCGGTTACGACACGCGGCTGGCCGCCGGCGTGATCACGGCTGGTGGCACGCTGGGCATCCTGATCCCGCCGTCGGTGATGATCATTGTCTACGCCGCGGTCGCCGGCCAGTCGGTGGTCAAGCTGTATGCCGCGGCCATGTTCCCCGGCTTCTTCCTGGCACTGCTGTACCTGATCTACATCATCGGCTGGGTGCTGATCAATCCGAAAATCGCGCCCAAACTGCCGCCCGAGCAACAACAGGTGCCGGTGCCGCCCTGGGTGGCCCATGTGTCCAACGTGTATTCGCGTCGCATGTTGCCCGCCCTGGCGGCGGCCGCCGCAGCGCCGGGCAAGGCGCTGCGCGGCGCTGCAGAAGGTGTGACCATCACGCGTGGCCTGCTGGTCAAAAGCCTGGGGCTGTCGTTGGTGCCACTGGCGCTGACCGCTGCCTTGCTGGGTGCCGCCTGGTGGTATGTGGTCATCCATTCCCAGGAAGACAACAACGCCAATACCGCCCAGGTGACACAAACCGCCAAAACCGGCGTGGAGACCCCCGCATCGCCTGGGGCCGGCGGCGTGCAGGAAGCCCCAGCCGCCGGTACTTTGCAAGAGCCGCCGGCCGAAGGCAGTCTCAGTGAGCCCCCGACCGAGGACGGCCTGCAAGCCCCGCCAGGCTCCAGCGATGTGAAAGAGCCAGCCTCAGGCAGCCAGGGCGAGCCGGCGATGGAACAGTTTGGCGACCCGTCGGCCCAAGGGCCACAAACAGCGGCCGTGCCGCCCGCGTTTTACACCGGCTTCTGGATCGCCTGCGCCATCAGCCTGCTGCTGCTGGGCTGGTACTACTGGCGTTTTGATGCCGAGCAGTTCGAGATCCTGCGCATGTTGGTGTCCTCGGTGATGCCGCTGGCGCTGCTGACCCTGATCGTGCTGGCCGTCATCCTGTTTGGCATCACCACGGCCACCGAGTCGGCGGCGGTGGGTGCGGCCGGCGCCTTTTTGATGGCATGGCACGCACGCACGCTGAACTTCCAGCGTATCAAGGAAGCCGTGTTCCTGACCGCCAAAACCACCTCCATGGTGTGTTGGCTGTTTGTCGGCTCGGCGCTGTTCTCGGCCGTGTTCGCCCTGTTGGGCGGCCAGCGTGTGGTGGAAGAATGGGTGTTGTCCATGGATTTGTCGCCGCTGCAGTTTCTGCTGCTGTCGCAAGCCATCATCTTCATCCTTGGCTGGCCGCTGGAGTGGACCGAAATCATCGTTATTTTTGTGCCCATCTTTTTGCCGTTGCTGCAGCATTTTCAGATCGACCCCATCTTGTGGGGTGTGCTGGTCTTCGTCAACTTGCAGGCGGCCTTCCTGTCACCGCCGGTGGCCATGTCGGCCTTCTATCTGAAAGGGGTGTCGCCGGCACATGTCACGATCAACCAGATCTTCGCGGGCATGATGCCTTACATGCTGATCGTGATCCTCTGCATGGTGTTCATGTACATCTGGCCAGGCATGACGCTGTGGCTGCCGCAGTACCTTTACGGTTGACCGGCCGGACAAGGAATGCTGTTTTGACGGTTACAGGGGCGCGCAAGCGCCCCTTTTTTGTTGGGAACGCGGTAATATTGACGTTTACGTAAACGTCAACTCAACTTCATCACCCCGCTGAGGTCTTCATGGCAAAAAAGAACCCTCCCAGCCCGGCACTGACCGACTGGCAGCCCGCAGGAAAACGCGCGGCGGCTTTTTCTTTGTCCAAGCTGGACCCGGGCGCCAAACCCTGGTCGTCCGGCGACAAGGAAAAGGACAAGGCCGCGGTGGAGGCTTTGGCGCTGGAGCTCGATACGCTGCAAGACCTGTTTTATGCCGACCGGCGCTTCAAGCTGCTGGTGGTGCTGCAAGGCACGGACACCTCGGGCAAAGACGGCACGATACGCGGCGTCTTCAGCCGCACCAGCCCACTGGGTGTCCACACCGTTGGCTGGAAAGCACCCACGGAAGAAGAACGTGCGCACGACTACCTGTGGCGCATTCATCGGACCATGCCCGGCGCCGGCGAGATCATGGTTTTTAACCGCAGCCACTACGAAGACGTGCTGGTGCCCGTGGTCAACCAATGGATCACGCCCGAGGAGACCGCGCAGCGTTATCAGCACATCAACGACTTTGAACGCCTGCTCAGTGAGACTGGCACCGTCATTCTCAAATTCATGCTGCACATCAGCTTTGAAGAACAACGTGAGCGCCTGCAAGAGCGGGTCAATGACCCGACCAAACACTGGAAATTCAGCCTGGACGACCTGACAGTGCGCAAGCAATGGGCCGACTACCAGAAGGCTTATGACGCCTTGCTGCGCGCCACCAGCACAGCACAGGCGCCCTGGATCATCGTGCCCGCCAATTCCAAAACGCACCGCAACCTGATGATTGCCAGCGTCGTGCAGGACACCCTGAAAAAGCTCAAACTGCGTTATCCGCCCAGCGATCCCGGGCTCCAGAACCTGACGATCCCTTAAAGCCTTCCCGAGAAAGACCACGCCATGACCGACCTGTCCGCCGAATACAAGGCCCTTGCCAGCTACCGCCCCACGCACAAGGTGCGTTTTGTCACCGCCGCCAGCTTGTTTGACGGGCACGACGCCGCCATCAACATCATGCGGCGCATCCTGCAAGGCATGGGCGCCGAGGTGATTCACCTGGGCCACAACCGCAGTGTCGATGAAGTCGTCTCGGCCGCGCTACAGGAAGATGTGCAAGGCATTGCCATCAGCTCCTACCAAGGCGGCCATGTCGAATATTTCAAATACATGGTGGACTTGCTCAAAAGCCGTGGCGGCGAACACATCCAGGTATTTGGCGGCGGCGGCGGCGTGATCGTTCCGCCGGAAATCCGCGAGCTGCAAGCTTATGGCGTGACGCGTATCTACAGCCCCGAAGATGGCCAGAAAATGGGCCTGGCCGGCATGATAGGCGAGATGGTCATGCGTTGCGACCAGGACATGACAGGTTTTGCGCCCAAAGACCTCCAGGCCATCACGGGCCATGGCGAACTGGCCTGGCGGGCGTTGGCTCAACTCATCACCGCGCTTGAAAACGACAAAGCCAAGCCGGCCCTGGTCGAGGCTCTGCGGACGCAGGCGGCCAGCAAAAAAATACCGGTGCTGGGTATCACTGGCACCGGCGGCGCCGGCAAGTCGTCGCTCACCGACGAGTTGATCCGTCGCCTGCGGCTGGACCAGAACGACCAGTTGCGTGTCGCCATCATCAGCATCGACCCGTCGCGCCGCAAGAGCGGTGGCGCCTTGCTCGGCGACCGTATCCGCATGAATGCGATCAACCCGTGGAGCCAGGGCCAACGCGTCTTCATGCGCTCGCTCGCGACGCGCGAGTTCGGCAGCGAAATCAGCAAGGCCTTGCCCGAGGTGATTGCGGCCTGCAAAGTGGCCGGCTTCGATCTGATCGTGGTCGAGACCTCCGGTATCGGCCAGGGTGACGCCGCCATCGTGCCGCATGTGGATGTGCCCATGTATGTGATGACGCCCGAGTTCGGCGCCGCCAGCCAGCTGGAAAAAATCGACATGCTGGACTTTGCCGAGTTTGTCGCCATCAACAAGTTTGACCGCAAGGGCTCGCTGGACGCCTTGCGTGATGTTTCCAAACAGGTGCAACGCAACAAGGAAGCCTGGACCACCCCGGCCGACAACATGCCGGTGTTCGGCACCATGGCCGCGCGTTTTAACGACGATGGTGTCACCGCGCTGTACCAGGCGCTCAAACCGCGTCTGGCGGTGCTAGGCCTCACGCTGGGTGACGGCGCCTTGCCGCTGGTGGATGTGCGCCACAGCACCAACCAGACCCCCGTGGTGCCCGCAGCGCGCACGCGTTACCTGGCGGAGATCAGCGACACCGTCCGTGGCTACAAAAAACGCGCTAAAGCCCAAGCGCAACTGGCGCGTGAAGTGCAGCAACTCAAGGCCGCCGCCGCCATGCTCAAGATCGACAAACCAGACCGAGCGCCTGCTGCCGAAGCCGCACTCGACCTGGCCGGCCACCGCAAGGCGCGCATGGACGGTGACGCCCGGGCGCTGCTGGCCCAATGGCCGGACATGCAGGCCGCTTATGCCGGCGACGAATACGTGGTGAAAATCCGCGACAAGGAAATCCGCACCGCGCTGATCACCAAGTCCCTGTCAGGCACACCCATCCGCAAGGTGGCCTTGCCGCAATACGAAGACCACGGCGAAATCCTCAAGTGGCTGATGCTGGACAACGTGCCCGGCAGCTACCCCTACACCGCCGGCACCTTCGCCTTCAAGCGCGAAGGCGAAGACCCGACTCGCATGTTTGCCGGCGAAGGTGACCCCTTCCGCACCAACACCCGCTTCAAGCTGCTCAGCGAAGGCATGGCCGCCAAACGCCTGTCCACCGCCTTCGACTCGGTCACGCTGTATGGCAACGACCCCGATCTGCGACCAGACATTTACGGCAAGGTCGGCAACTCCGGCGTGTCGATTGCCACGCTGGACGACATGAAGGTCTTGTACGACGGTTTTGACTTGTGCAACCCGTCCACCTCGGTGTCCATGACCATCAACGGCCCGGCGCCGTCCATCCTGGCCATGTTCATGAACACGGCCATCGACCAGAACCTGGACAAGTTCAAAAAAGACAACGGGCGTGAGCCGACAGCGACAGAAGCCGCGAAAATCCGCGAATGGGTGCAGGAAAACGTGCGCGGCACGGTCCAGGCCGACATCTTGAAGGAAGACCAGGGCCAGAACACCTGCATCTTCTCGACCGAGTTCAGCCTCAAGGTCATGGGCGACATCGCGCAGTATTTTGTGCACAACCGGGTTCGCAACTTCTACAGCGTCTCCATCAGCGGTTACCACATCGCCGAAGCCGGCGCCAACCCGATCAGCCAGCTGGCCTTCACGCTGTCCAACGGTTTCACCTTTGTCGAAGCCTACCTGGCGCGCGGCATGCACATCGACGACTTCGCGCCCAACCTGAGCTTTTTCTTCAGCAACGGCATGGACCCGGAATACACGGTGATGGGCCGCGTGGCGCGCCGCATCTGGGCCGTGGCCATGAAGGAAAAATACGGCGCCAATGAACGCAGCCAGAAGCTGAAATACCACATCCAGACTTCAGGCCGCAGCCTGCATGCGCAAGAAATTCAGTTCAACGACATCCGCACCACCTTGCAGGCCTTGATTGCGATTTACGACAACTGCAACAGCCTACATACCAATGCGTTTGACGAAGCCATCACCACGCCGACCGAGGAATCGGTGCGCCGCGCCATGGCGATCCAGCTCATCATCAACCGTGAGTGGGGCCTGGCCAAAAACGAAAACCCGTCACAAGGCGCTTTCATCATCGAGGAACTGACCGAACTGCTGGAAGAAGCCGTGCTGGCCGAGTTTGAACGTATCGCCGAGCGCGGCGGCGTGCTGGGCGCGATGGAAACCGGCTACCAGCGCGGCCGCATCCAGGACGAGTCCATGCATTACGAAATGCTCAAACACACCGGCGAGCTGCCCATCATCGGCGTCAACACCTTCCGCAACCCGCACGGTGACGCCGTGCAGGACAAGCTGGAGCTGGCGCGCTCCACCGACGAAGAAAAACAAAACCAGCTCAAGCGCCTGCACGACTTCCAGCAACGCCACGCCAACGAATCACCGGCCATGCTCAAACGCCTGCAGCAAGCCGTGATCGCCAATGCCAATGTGTTTGAAGTGCTGATGGATGCGGTGCGCGTCTGCTCGCTCGGGCAAATCACCAACGCGCTGTTCGAGGTCGGCGGGCAGTACCGGCGCAATATGTAGGTTCGGCCGCTTTCTTGCTACTTAACCCATAGTTTGGCCAAAAGACTGCCGTTAACCTCATTTAATTCTCGGCCAATCTATGCCTCATTTCGTTCTTGAACGAATGGGACCAAAAAGATCAGCGTAAAAAAAGCCCAACTGGCGATCAGTTGGGCTTTTTGTTTTTCAGAGGCTAGCGGTGAGGGCTCTTCACCAAGAGGGGTTTGAGGTCATCGTAGGCTTTATGAAACGTCTGGTTGTTAATCCCAATGCCTAAACTCTTGGACATGGCAGCCCTCGAAGTAAGTTGCCGGTTTTGTTTTGCGAACTTGATTTTTTCTGCCAACCGCACTTTGATATCCGAATACTCTCGGTCACGTTCCATCAATTTTCTGCTCGCCGCGGCTAGACGAAGTCGGTATATCGTTTTTCCGAGTTTGAGACAAAACTGCTTTTCACAAAGTCCCATTTCTCGCGCTAGCGTGTGAGGTGGCTTGGCGTCCCCAGACTCGATGGCAGCAATAACCTGTTTCTCGATGTCATCCCAATCGTAGAACTTGCGCCTGACGCCGGCAGGAAGACTTACCGTTCCAGCTTGGATCTTGCTGCCCGACACGCCGGTGCTGGACGGCCACTTTCTTCTGTTCGGCCGAGTACTTCGATCTCGAACGCACATAGCCCACCGGAAAATCGCGACCTTGTTCGTATTCTCGATGCCAGCTCTTGAGCGCATTCTTTGTTGGGTAACCCAATTGCCGAATGGTCGCGCCAGTGCGTTTCCCGAGTTTTATGTAGAGCCTAACCGCTCGAATGCGATCTTCGTACGAGTACATGAACTACCTCCAAGTAGTCCAAGTTTTTGCCCGCACCCCCGGGGTGCCGATATTGATTGACCATGCGCCATCGGCCTGTAGCCCGCGAGCAGCCTTGATCTTCTTGGATTGATGGGTGATCAATGATTTTTAGCACCCCTGTGCGCAAGAATGTTAACGCCAATCACGCAAGAGGCGCGGGCAGATGGGGTGCCGCGCTTCAGCGCCGACTCCGAGGATTCGCAGTGAGGCCGACGGGGACTCCGTGCCAATCAAGCCCAAGTCTTGAGCCCACGCCAACATCGCTTAACGCGCGGTTCGCAGAAGCCACCTTTCATAGAAGTCTGCAATCTCAAAGCTGTTCAACTCGATCATCTGCATATGTCCATTCCCTTTGATTCCCACCGATGCGAGATTAATCCAGGTGTTCTGAACTCCAGCCTGCTTCAAGAAGGCAGAAGTGCAATGATCGTACTGAGCGTGATAGGACGCCTCGCCGGTCGAAATAAGAATGGGAATACCGAGGTTGGGCAACATACGTGCTGGCTCTTTTTGGAGCCAGCAACTTTGTAGTCCCGGAATTGGTGACGCTACCTTGGTTAAACCCAAGTTCACTGCTCCCTGAACCGCAGGCAAGAAAGTCAGGCACTCGTCGGTTAGTCCACATGGGCTGCCAGGAGCTGAATCACCCCGCAAACTGGAGTTACCTGTTGGTTCGACGGCTATGACTGCCTTAATCTTCCCTGGATTGGCTTGCGGAACCATCCAGCTAATGGGCCCCGTCATTGAATGCGTTATCAAGATGGCCGGCCCGATTTTCTTAAGTAATTGGCCAATTGCTTCAGTGGTCAACGAGAGCGCTTGCTTGTACTCAGGCATATTCGCAACCTGTGAAGCCATGAATTGGTCGAAGGCTTCGTTACCCGGCTTGCCACTTCCCCTCCCTCCTGGCCATTGCGTGTGCAAGGAAGCTTCTGGCCAAGTGAGTGGCTGCGTCAACTCGGGACCTGCAAACAACGATTGAACTCGAGCAGACTGCGGTGACTTGGCCTGAGCGCCATAAGCTTCGGGGAAGTAACCGGACTTGCCGCGACCGGGTTGGTCAATCACATACACCGGCCAACCCTTGCTGGCGAAGTACCAAGCCCAACCTGGCCGACCATCAGGCGTGCCGAGGTAGTTCGCACCCGTCTGTTCGCTGCCGTGGACCATGATGATGGGCCACTTGCCGTCGCGTCCTGGCTGATAGCCTTGGGGAATCTGATAAAAGACGTACGCTTGATCCGTCATGCCCTGGGCCGGGCCATTCTTGTATTTGCCACCGACAAACAAGACGCCTTGCTTTGCGATGGATGCAACGCCAGCAACAGCTTCCCCGCGGGGCGCGTTTATGGTGCCGCACCCGGCGACACCAATTGCGAAGGCGGCACTGACCGTTACTCGCATAGCTCGCGGTACGAACCCAGTTGTCGCGAATGCGTTATGGCACGGGACGAGGGCACGCTTCAGCGAACCGAATAATGTATGGGTCATGTCTGGAATTAAGTAATTTGGGTGCCAGCGCGCTGCGTTTGAATGTGCGTTGCCAGCTTGATTTTTGACTCGGGCCGTCCTCTTCTTTCAACCCTTCCGTACTCGCTGATCCGCGCTGCAGCGCGGATCATGCGAAGCGCGTCACTGAGGCTTGACTTTGGCGGCCTTAACGATGAGCTTAAGTCGATCGAGTTCACTGACAATGACATCCCTGAATTGCTTCGGCGTCCCACCCACGGGTGTGAGCATTGCCGCGCTGAATTTTGACTCTACCTCTGGATCCTGGAGTACAACGTTCAGATCCGCGTTCAATTTTTGGATGACGGCAGGCGGCACATTCTTTGACGCCACCAACCCATGCCACAGCGAGGACGAGAAGGGGACGCCGCTTTCTAAAAGAGTGGGCACGTCAGGAAGGCCCGGCAAACGTTTCGGCGACGTGACAGCAAGCATTCGGATCTTGCTTCCCTTTGCCAATGCACTTGCGCCAGTCACGCCCGCAAACATCATGTCGATCTGCCCGCCCGCCAAATCTGCCACCGCACCACTAGTGCCTTTGTAGGGAATGTGATTGAGAGATATTCCCGTCACCAGAGCAAAGTTCTCGTTTGAGAGATGGCCCAGACTTCCAATGCCCGCGGATCCGAAATTCACGTTTCCTGGCGACTTGCGCGCTTGGTCCAACAGCTCTGCGACTGAGTTGTACTTAAGGTTTGCGACGAGAACGCTTGGCTGGCTGCTGAACTGAATCACCGGTTGGATGGCGGCAACAGGATCAGAATTTGGCTTTGTGACAGCCGCGTTCGCAGCGTAGGCACCAGAAATGACGAGCAAGGTATAGCCATCTGCTGGCTCTTTCAGCGCTTTTTCAGCACCCAGATTTCCACCAGCTCCCGGATAGTTATCCACGATGACCGTGTAACCGCGTAGCGCGGCGAGCTTAGTAGCGATCTGGCGCGCGACGATGTCCGATTCGCCTCCGGCTGCGAAAGGCACTACAAAGTGAATCGGTCTTGAGGGGTAGGCACCCTGCGCGAAGGCGACTGAGGATAAGAACGATGTGGCTGCTGCGAACATGGCCAAGCTGCGGCGGAAGTGATTCAAGGGTTGTCTCCGGTTGTTCTACGCTATTCAGCAACACGCGCGGGACGCGGTGCAAGGAATCCGGAGTATCGGCGATGTACTTTCGTTACGCAAGTGGTATACCAACTGGACACTATGGGAATTTTGTCCTATACTGCAAAACATGAATGCAAAAACGACAGTTGAGCTGCCCACAAATGACGCTGAGCCGGTAGCGGCGCTTTCCGAGTTAGCCCATAAAGCAATGATGGGAATGCTTATGAGCGGTGAACTGGCGCCGAACGAGGTGGTGACTGAAAGACAGATTGCCCTTCAGCTTGGTATTTCGCGAACGCCGCTGCGGGAGGCCGTCAGGCGCCTTGAAGGCGAAAGGTTCCTTGAGCGTCAGCGCAGTGGTGCATTGGTGGTTCGCGCGATGCCGGTCGAGGAATACATGCACATTCTCAACGTTCGGCGCATGCTTGAAGGTGAAGCTGCGCGCCTCGCGGCCGGCCGGGTACCGGTGGCGCAACTCAAACATCTTAAGACCCGCATCGGACAGGCATTGAAGCTGCCCGAGGATGTTGTCACGCCGGAATTCGCGGCCAGCGACCGGGATCTTCATGCGTTGATCGCACAGGCTTCAGGCAATCCGGTGCTGCAACAAATGATCGACGACCTCAAGACGCGCACGTCGATGTTCAAGTTTGGCCGCCTTCCCTCCCGCCGAAAGAGTGTTTGTGCGGAGCATCTGGAGATCATCGAGGCACTGATAGCGTGCGATGGACAACGCGCGCAGAAGGCCATGCAGGATCACGTAGATCAGGTTCGACTCACGATCCTGGCGCGTTTAGGTGGTCAGTAGACAGGCCGCATAACCCTTTCACTTCGCGCGACGCGGTGCCCAGCAGGGGCGGTGTCGGCTTGGCCCTGCGCCACGCACTATTTGTTTAACGATTCCAGGAGAGATGATCATGACAGTTGCCCCCCCCGTAACCAAGCCTCAGGCAGCCGCGGACGCATACCACGGCAAGTCCAACTGGCTCGCAGCCGACATGGCCGACACGCGCGAATGGATCATCCAGCTCTCGCCCGAAAAAATCGCCGACCTTGATCACGCTCTACAGGAGGCGAAGAACGCGGGCATCTCCATCGATAAGCTCACGAAACAAAACTTTCCGCTCACGGTGTTCGACAAGATCGTTCCCGAAATCCAGGACCGACTCGAAAACGGGCGCGGCATTGTCGTTTTGCGGGGACTGCCTGCTCAGAAGTACTCCCGCGATGACCTTCGCCTTCTGTACTGGGGCATGGGGCTGTATCTCGGCACGGCCGTATCGCAAAGCAGCAAGGGTGACTTGCTTGGCGACGTGCGCAATTTCGGCCAAGACGTCAACAGCGCAACTGGCCGCGGCTATATGTCCAAGCAGGGCCTGGGCTTTCATACCGACACAGCCGACGTGGTGGCGCTGATCGTGATGCGCACCGCCAAGAGCGGCGGACGATCCATGATCTGCAGTTCGGTGGCAATCCGCAATGAGATCGCAGCCACACGTCCGGATCTGCTTGATGTCCTCTATCAGCCCTTCTATTGGAGCTGGAAGGGCCAGGAGGCGCCGGGCGAAATGTCCTACTACCAGCAACCCATTTACTCCGAGCACGACGGCAAGTTTGCGTGCCGACACATCGCCACCCACATCCTGGCAGCTCACGAGAACTTCAAGGAGCTTGGACCTCTGCCTGAAAAGCAGTTGGAAGCCATCAAATTAGTGAACAAGCTGGCCAACGACGAGCGCTTCCACTTCGGCATGATGTTCGAGCCCGGCGACATCCAGCTGCTGAACAACCACGTGACCTACCATGCGCGTACGGAATTCGAGGACTACCCCGAAGACGACCGCAAGCGCCACCTCCTGCGCATGTGGCTCTCGATGCCGAACACTCGTGGGCTCAGCCCTCAGATGGCGCCTATCTACCAAGACCAACGCCCCGGCGTTGTGCGCGGTGGATTCCCGTCTCGTACAGGCAAATACAGCTTCGAAACCGTGCAAGCCCAGGATTGAAGATGATGGACGCTACTCAAACTATTGCGTTCAGACTGGCCGACCATCTTCAGTCGATCACCATTGACAGCATCTCTTCTCAAGCAAAGCGCATCGCCATCAGCGGCATCATCGACACGATCGGAGTGACTTTGCTGGGTGCGACAGAACCGGTGGTCAGCGTGTTGCAGCGGGCACTCGCCGGCGACGTCACCTCTGGCAATGCGCTTGTTTTTGGCGGGACTCGCCGCGCGGGCGTGCTCGAAGCAGCGTTCATCAACGGCACGGCATCTCATGCGGCGGACTACGACGACATGGCCCACGCCATGGGAGGTCATCCGTCTGTCACTCTGGTGCCCGTCATCTTCGCTTTGGGCGAAGCGCTAGGGTCTAAAGGCGATCAAGTGCTCGAGGCGTATATCGTCGGTTTTGAGGCTGAATGCCGCATCGGCCGTGTCGTCAATCCCGACCACTACGAGCGCGGATGGCATCCCACCTCAACATTGGGCGTGTTCGGTGCCGCAGCCGCCGGCGCCAGGCTGCTTCGACTTGATGTAAACGGTACCGCGACCGCACTGGCAATTGCCGCTTCCCTCGCGGGAGGCATCAAGGCAAATTTTGGAACAATGACCAAGCCACTGCACGTAGGCCAATGCGTCCGCAACGGTCTGATGGCCGCCCAACTGGCCGCAAGCGGCTTTACCGGCAACCCAGCAGCGCTGGAGCACAAGCAGGGATATTTCGCGACATACGACGGATTGGCGAATGTGAACATCAACAGGCTCCTGCCGCAAACGGGCGACGGGCTTGAGGTTGAACAGGAATCTGTTGGCGTCAAGCAATTCCCCTGCTGTGGCAGCACGCACCCTGCTATCCGCGCCATGCTGTCCCTGCGGAGCCAAGGGTTGATACCAGCGGATGTCGAGAGTATCGAGATCATGACAAACCGCCGGCGCTTGCCTCACACGAACAACCCGTTCCCCCAATCGGCGCTGGGGGCCAAGTTCAGCATTCAATACGCCGCGGCGCGCGCTTTGGTAGATGGCCCCCCCCGCCTTCGCCACTTCGAGGGCGACACCTTTCTGGAGTCTGGAGTGCGCGAATTGCTAGATCGGACCTCAGTTTCCGCATACCCACCCACGACACAGTCGGCCGCTCATGAGGAAAACAACGAAATGGCGGCGGACATTACGGTCAAGAAGCGCGATGGCACCACGTTGACTGTTCACGCTCCGCATCAGCTCGGCAGGGGTGGGAAGGATCCGATGTCCGACGAGGAAATCCATGAGAAATACAGCGATTGCGCTGGTCGGCTGCTGCCGCAATCGCAGGTCGAAGATTCTTACGCTGCGCTGCAGCTTCTCGAAACATGCGGCAATGTGGCCAGAATCGCCAAACTTCTTGAGGTGCAGAAGTGACTGAACGACTTAAAGATACGATCAACGTACTGGTTCCGACAGGCGCGCTCGGCGCAGGTGTGCGCGAGTCTGACGTTGAAGCGGGCCTTGCTTCCGGAGCGCACGTCATTGCCTGCGACGCCGGTTCGACCGATAGCGGACCAGCGTACCTTGCTACAGGTACGCCCAAGTACTCCCGCAGCGCGGTGAAGACGGACCTGGCGATCTTGATGCGAGCACAGGCACGCTCGGGCTTGCCATTGCTGATCGGGTCGTGCGGTACGTCCGGTTGCGACGATGCTCTGAACTGGACCCGCGACATTGCTTTGGAAATCTGTCGCGAGCACAAGCTCCGCCCTCGCATCGCGCTGCTTTACTCCGAGCAACAACCGTCCTTGTTGCGAAACAAGGCAGCTGCTGGCCACGTCACGCCTCTGGCTCCGATGCACGGAAATGGCATTGAACTCTTCGGCCTGTGCGACCGCATAGTTGCCTTGATGGGCCCTGAGCCCTACATCGCGGCGCTGGAAGCTGGCGCAGACATTGTTCTCGGTGGGCGCACGACCGATACGGCCGTCCTTGCCGCGCTGCCGCTGGCACGCGGCGCCGGCGCAGGAGCGGCCTGGCATGCCGGGAAAATCGCCGAGTGCGGTGGGCTGTGCACGGTGAATTCCCGTGATGGCGGCGTGATGATCCGGGTCGGGAAGGACGCTTTTGAAGTCGAGCCCTTGAGCGCTGCCAACGCATGCACTCCGCGCACAGTATCTGCGCACATGCTCTACGAGAACAGTGACCCGTTCGAGCTGCATGAACCGGGCGGCGTCCTTGACGTCGCCGAAGCCCACTATGCAGAAGTGAACGAGAGAGTGGTGGTCGTGCGCGGGTCTCGCTTTATCAAGAAACCCTACACGATGAAACTTGAAGGAGCTTCTACCGGAGCGTATCAAACGATCATGTTGATCGGCATTCAGGATCGCGCCGTACTGGCCGAATTGGAGCGATTCCTGGCGCAAATGCATCAGCACCTAGTCAAGCGCGTTGTTGACACCATGGGAGAAGCTGCGGGTAGCTTCGACATCTCGTTGAGGCCGTATGGATGGAATGCCGTCTCCGGCCTGCCTATGCCGTCCAACAGTACTGTGCCCGTGGAGATAGGTCTTTTATTTGTTGCTACCGCACACACGCAGGCGCTGGCAACTCAGATCGCCAAGACGTGCAACCCGCTCTTCTTCCACATGCCGCTGAATCGGGACACTCCGCTGCCAAGCTACGCATTCCCCTTCTCGCCGGCCGATATCGAACGGGGCGCAGTTTACGAATTCATGCTCAATCACATTGTCCGTGTGGACGACCCGCTGGAATTGGTTCGAAGCGAGTTCGTCGAAATGGGGGAACTGCAACATGCCTAAAGTCAGCGAAATTTGCCGTCATGTTCGATCCAAGAACGCGGGACCGTTTTGGATAACTCTGGACCTTTCCTTTCCCGACCGCCCGGCTTTTGATCGCTATGCCAATGCGAATGAACTGCAAGCCGCGGCAATAGGAGCGCTTTTTCATGTCGAGGCGAGCCAGGTCAAGCGGTTTCTTGTTCCGGACTTGTCTGTCTTGAAGATTTCCTATCCACGACAGCGCCCGCAAGGCGGGCCGCACGAGCGTGACATGCACGGCGGCCAACAGTACATCCGGCTGCTGGATGTCGAATTGAGCTAAATACAACAAATGCCCATCGGGGCCGACAGGAGACAAATAATGAACACCATACTGGCCGCCCGGCAGCTTTCCTTTTGCGCGTTGACGCTTCTCGCCACGTGTGCCACGGCGACCCTCCAGGAGACTTCCAAACGCATGGCAGAGTCCTGGGCTCCCGACCGACCCGTGACCTTGGTCGTGCCGTACTCTGCGGGTGGCGGAACGGATGCCACGGCCCGGGCGATTTCCCGCCAACTGGCCATCTATTGGAAGCAGTCAGTCATCGTCGAAAATGTAGCGGGAGCCGATGGCTTAATCGGAACCCGCAAAGTAATCGACGCCAAGCCCGATGGCCTGACGCTGCTGCTCCAGGTGCCCACCATCCTGGTCACAAAGTATCAGCCCGGGTTCAAGCAGATCGACCCCGTCGCACGATTGGTACCGGTGACATCGGTGGCGGAAGCCCCATCGGTGATGGTCATTTCCCCAAGAACGGGCGCGAGCAACCTGTCTGAGTTGGTCAAGTATTGCAAAGCCCGATCAGAGCCGTGTTCGATCGGTGGGTCAGACACCCTTTCTCGCGTTGCGGCCAAACGCTTTATCGCGGCCACGGGTCTCACGGACATGATTTATGTCAACTATCGAGGCGCCAGCGCAGCGGTGACGGATGTGATCGCGCGCAACCTGACTTTGGCCTTTTCTGGACTGGCCTCCGCATCCGCGCACCAGAAGACCGGCACGCTGAAGATCCTGATGGTCAACGGCCCGAAGCGGGTCAAGGCGTTTCCCGAGATCCCTACGGCTACGGAATCTGGCGTTTCAGAACTGGAAGTCTTGACGTGGTACGGGATTTTTGCCCCAGAGGGAACGCCGTCGAAGGTGATCAACGGCGTGTCCAACGCAGTCAACGCCGTGGCTCGAGAGATTCCCGTTCAGCAGGCGATTTCCATGTCCGGCTCAGAGCCCGTCTTGGCAGGGCCTACAGCGTTTGCCGATCAGATCAAGAAGCAGCAGACCCTGTTCGACGATCTGGTGCGCCGCTATCCGGTTGATTGAGGGAGGGGCTTTACGCAGTCGCTGACGCTCAAAGGAGTAGCACCATACTTGGTCACTCATCCACGCAGAAATCTCCGTTGCCCTTTGGGTGAATCCCGCAGGCAGCGCGATGATTCCGCGTACAACATCAGAGGGTTGCCACTTCCAGTAATCGTGATTGAGAGGTAGGTATTGATTAAAGTCACCTTCCCGCTTTTGGGTCAAGTCACATGTGCATTGGCGGCTCTAGCTCGCTATATTTTCAATAGCTGCTTGCGCCAACCCCATATGGGCTAGAGGCCAATTTCTCTTATAAATTGGGCCTCCATCTTTTCAGCGCTCGCCATGCAGCGCCGTCCAGAACACGACCAGCCCCGAACAGAGTAGAAGTCCGTCGCGAAGATGCAGGAAGGTGGTGGTGGCGTCTGCCACAGCGAGTTGCCACAAGCGAATCCGGAAAGCAACCCGGGCGGACCGGGATCATGCAGAGGAAAAACAGACCTCGCGTGATGTCAATGACGCGTGGCGTCTGGCCCAACCGTCGCGCGGACAGCAAAAAGCCCCGGAGATCGGGGCCTTGTGCAAAGACACCCCCATCAGCTTGACGCGATGGGCGGGTGAACCGTCGAGAGGGCTTAGCCGCCCTTGTGCGGGCGCTTGCCCGGGTTTTTCTTGCTGCGCGTCCAGGTGCCACGCTCCAGGCTGATTTTCTGGCCACGGCCGGCGGTGCGGGTCATGCCTGCGGCAGGGATGGGTTTAGGGGCGCAAATGTCGGCTTCGACTCTGATTTTTTTCGGCATGAAGGACTCCGGTTCGGGTTAGTGAAACCCCTAATTAGGCCACAATCCGGCGCAGCCTTGCCGCGGGGGCCATGGACTGGAGCAAAAAACAGGGAAATTGGCAGATTGGAAGACCGAATGGCGCGGGGTTTTCGCTACTTTTTCGTCGATAGTCAGCCATAACCAGTTTTTTGAGCTCCGCCATGAAAAGACGCGCCCTCCTGCTGTCCGCCGCCGCCCTGCCCCTCTTGCCTGCCGCCGCGCAGGCCAGTGAAGCTTGGGGCCAAGCCCAGGATTACCCCGGCGGCTGGGGCAGCCCGCCCAACTGGGCCGGCCACAAAAGCTTGCGTGTGGGCAATTATTCGGGCGGCTACGAAAAAATGTTCCCGTGGCACAACATCGCCGCGCCGCTGCACGACAGCCCGCTCAGCGTCGACCTGCGCGACGATCTCAGCTACCGCTGGGGGCTTTTCAGTAAAACGGTGCCGGAGTACGTCAAGGGCTTGCCCGTCACCGGCCTGCTGATCGCGCGCCAGGGCGTGATCCTGGCCGAGCATCACCCATTTGATCGCCAGCCCCAGATGCGCCTGACCAGCTGGTCCATGGCCAAAAGCATCACCTCCCTGCTGCTGGGCATTTGCCTGGACCGCGGCCTGATCCGTTCGCTGGACGACACGGCGCAAAGTTATGTCGAGGAGCTCCAGGGCACGCTGCACGGCGGCATCACGCTGCGCAACCTGGCCAATATGTCCAGCGGCGCGGCCATCCTGCATGACCGCGACAACCCGCAGATTTACCCCAAGGCTTTTTTGCGTAAAAACAGCGACCTCGAACTGACGGTCAAGGACTGGAGCCTCAGCGAAGGTCCGCAGGGCACGCGCTACAACTACAACGAGTTGTGTCCGCTGACGGTCGGCATGGTGATACGCCGGGTCACCGGCAAAACACTCGCGGCGTTTTGCCAGGAGGCCTTGTGGCAGCCCATGGGCGCCGAAGCCGACGCGAGCTGGCTGACCGATTCAAAAGGCCGGGAGTACAACTGCATTGGCTTCGCGGCCCGGCTGCGCGACTGGGCCCGCCTGGGCCAGCTGGTGGCGCAAAACGGCGCGATGGACGGCCGGCAGGTGGTCAGCGCACGCTGGATCAACGAATGTGCGTCCTGGTCGGACAAGGATAGCCAGGTGCGCCATGGCACGGCCATGAACGGCATGGGCTACAAGTGTTTTTTCTGGCACCCGAAAGCCGACGGCTCGTGGATGATGATGAACGGCCACCACGGCCAGCGTGTGCTGATTGACCGCAAGACGCAGACGGTGATGGTGCAAACCGCCGTGGACAGTGAAGGGCCGTGGCAACGTGAGTTTTTTGAGCTGTTTGCGGCGGCGACGCGGCTAACTTAGTGAAGTTAAGCGCGCGCCAGCGACCGCTTAAGCCTTACTCAATCGTGGCGCCCGACGCCTGCACAATGCCCTTCCACTTTTGGTAGTCGGTCTTGAGCAGATTGGAGAACTGCTCGGCGCTCATGTTTTGAGTTTCGGCGCCCTGGGCCTGGATGGCGGCCTTCATCTCCGGCGTGGCCAGCAGTTTGTTGACCTCGGCATGCACGGTGGCAACGATGTCCTTGGGCGTGGCGGCCGGCATGAACAGGCCATACCAGGTGCTGACGTCAAAGTCCTTGTAGCCCAGCTCGGCCACGGTGGGCACGTCGGGCAGCGAGGTGCTGCGGCGGGCCGAGGTGACCGCCAGCGGGCGCAGCTTGCCGGCCTTGATCTGGCTCATGGCCGACGGCAGGGACGACACCATCAGGTCCACATTGCCGGCCAGAACGTCCATCAGGGCGGCGTTGGAGCCTTTGTAGGGAATGTGCCGGATCTTGATGTTGGCGGCGGTCTTGAAAATTTCACCGGCCAGGTGAATCGTCGTGCCGTTGCCGGGCGAGCCATAAGTGATGGTATCGGGCGCGGCCTTGGCGGCAGCCACCACATCGGCCAGCGACTTGAAACGCGAATTGGTGTTGGTGACAATCACCACCGGCGTATACGCCACATGCGCCACGGCCACCAGGTCTTTGGTCGGCTCGTAGCTGAGGTTTTTGTACAACCAGGGGGCGACCACCATATTGTCTTTCTGGCCCATCACCATGTCGTAACCCGCAGGCGCGGCGCGCACGGCTTCGGCAATACCGATGGTGCCGCCGGCACCCGCGCGGTTGTCGGCAATCACGGTCCACTTGCTGACCTCGGTGAGTTTGTTGGCCACCAGCCGCGACAGGATATCGGTGCCGCCGCCCGGTGGGAAAGGCACGATCATGCGGATCGGTTTGGCCGGGTAGGACTGGGCCTGCGCCGCACCCGCCGTCAATGCGAGGGCGAGCAACACAAAAGAAGAAAGCTGTCGAAACATGGATGGATCACCTGGAAGGTCCGCGCGCAGAGCGGAGGAACAATGAAGGAAGGGCGCACGGGCTAAACGCCTGGCAACCCGCATTTTATTCGCCGGGCTGCGGCTTACTGCCGGGCTGTGGCCAGCGGCAAATTCAGCAGCAGGTTCTGCGGCTTGAGTTTGACAACCTTGTCGGCCGTCATCATCAGGCCCAGGTAGACCGGTTTGCCCGCCACATCGGCGCGCATCTCCTGCGGGTTGGCAAAGTCCAGCCGGAACAAACTCAGCAGGCGCGACATGCGTTCGGCCTCAACCGGCCGGTCTTCGTACAAGTCGTTGAGCAACGCCGTGGCTTCCACGTCCAGCCCCACGTGCCAGCGCCAAGCCGGGTCGTCAATTTTTTGCAGCGGCCGGATGCTGACCGCAACACAGAGGAAATGTTGCACCCACTTTTCCAGCACGCGGGCCAGCGCGGTCAGGCCGGAGCGCGCACGGGTCATGGTGAGTACCAGGCCGTGGCTGAGGTCGTTGTGGACTTCGTGGGTCAGATCGAGCAAAAGGTGGTGTTTGTCGCTGGCTTGCCAGTAGTCGGGCGTATTGTGGTCAGTCAACACCTGCAGGTCTATGCTACGCAGCGGGGCTTTGGCTTCGGCCAGAAAACGCCCGAAGTCGCCCAGCCCGCCGGTCTCGTTCAACATGTCCATCACCTCCCGGTCGCCGGCCAGCACCTGCCCCTCCTGCGTGGAAAGGCGCTGGCTGCGAAACAAGAGTTCAGCGGCGCGTACCTCGTAAGCGTCGCTCACGTCGTCCAGCAGATGGCGCAGGATGGCCTGGGCCAGCAGATCAATGAACAGCGGCGGAATGGTGATGGCACCGCTGCGAAACAAGCCGAGGTAATAAGCCTCCAACGTGCCGGCGGCCAGCAAGCCGTCGCGAAAATGCAGGAACAGGCGGTAACTGTCGCGTGCATCGCCGTCCGCAATAGCCTGCAGCTCGGCATCCGCCACGACATGCGAAGGCTCAGCCCGCAACGCGGCATGCAAAGCCTGTTCGGCGGCGCAGGATTCGGGCAGCAAGGCCAGCTCGGGGCGGTCCAGGAACAGGCGCAGGTAGTTGTCGGTGGGCAGCAACCAGCCCCGCGTGTTGCGCTGGAGCTGGCTGTAGCCGCTGGAAGGCCAGAAGTTTTGCATGGACGCCATCGTCGCATATTGTGCAGCGTTGCCCATTCGCTACAAAATCAATAGCTGCTTGCGCCCGTCGGATAAGGGCTAGAGCCCTATTTTTCATATAAAACAGCCTGTACACGGCTTTAAAACACCTGTAGCGACAAGGTCGGCGCGCCTTTGTCCCGCTTTGCGTAAAGTAGAGTCACGCCCATGCGCCGCTGGAGCCCCCATGAACCACACGATGAACTTTCCCCTCTGTTTACGCCCCCTGCCGGCGCTGCTGGCCACCAGCCTGCTGATGCTGGCCGGCCAGCCCGTCTGGGCACAGTTCCCCACCACGAGCAGCCGGACCGAAATTTGGAGCGGCTCAGGCGCAGCGCCGGACCGCGACGCCATCGATAGGGACAACTGGCAATGGCAGCGCGAGCAGCAGATACGCCAGCAGCGTGAGTTGACGCGCCAGCAGGACGAACAAATCCGGCAAAGCCAGGAGTCGCTCGGCCAGCGCGCCCTGCGCGAACAGGCGCAACGTAACGGCAGCTACGTGCCTGACGGCCCCGGGCTCAGCGACCAGGAACTGGCCTGGCGCGAACAGCAGCAACTGCGACGCGCACAAATTCAGCAACAGCGCGAACTGACGCGCCAGGACGATTGGCGGCAACGGCAAAGCGAGGAGTCGCTGGGCCAGCGCGCCTTGCGCGAGCAGGCGCAAAACCGCCGGGACCAGGGCCGCGCCGCGGTGCAGGACAACCGCCAGTTCAACCCCACCACCCCCATGCAGGGCAACAGCCCGCCGCCCCGGCCGCCACGCCCAGGCCGGGATTAGGCCGCCTGCGGCACACGGGCCACCGTCCCCTGCGTCTCGCGGTAACGCGTCGCCTCCTCCTCCAGCCAGGCCCGAAACAGCGCCAGCACGGGGTTGTCCGACTTTTGCTCGGGGTAGATCAGGTAATAGCGCCGGTCGCTGGAAAACTCGTGCGGAATCAGCTGGACCAGGCGGCCTTGCTGCAAATCGTCTTCGATCAGGAAGCGCGGGATCAGGGCCAGGCCCTGCCCATGGATGGCGGCCTCGGTGGTGATGGAAAACAGCTCCATGCGGGCGCCGGCCAGGTCCTTGTCGACCGAAAGGCCCAGCGACGCAAACCATTGGCGCCAGGCATACGGCCGGGTGCTCATCTGCAGCAGCGGCAGGTCGGCAAAGTCCGTGGCCTTCAGCGTGCGGCGGGGTTTGACCAGCGCCGGGCTGCCCACGGCCACGATACTTTCGTCCATCAGAAAGCAGGATTCGGTGCCGGGCCAGCCCGCCTCCACGGCACAAATCGCCGCATCCAGGGCCGTATCGGCAAACAAAAAGGGCCGCGTGCGAGACGACAGGTGGACCGTGATGTCGGGGTGGCGGCGGTGAAAAGCACCCAGGCGTGGCACCAGCCATTTGGCGGCAAAGGTCGGCAAAACGCCCAGCTCCAGCGCGCCGCCGGCGCCGCCCCTGGCCATCATCTGCAAGGTGTCGCGCTCGACATCGTCCAGACGGGCGCGCACGTTGCGGGCGTAGTTGGCGCCGGCTTCGGTCAGCAAGACACCCCGTTTGGTGCGCCTGAACAGCTTGACACTCAGGAAATCTTCCAGGCCGGCGATCTGCCGGCAAACCGCGCTTTGTGTTACTGAATGTTCCTCCGCCGCCTGGGTGAAACTCTGGTGGCGCGCGGCCGATTCAAACAGTGCCAGGGCCGTGGTCGAGGGAATTTTGCGTCGCATGGGGCTGGGCCTTCCGATCTTGGAGTTCTATTTTCGCACAAACATGTTCCAAATAATGGCTTGCGCCCAGGCTTCAGCTCGTCGTATGCTCTGGAAATCTTGTGATTCCCACTAGGCCTGAGTTGCGATTTTCGCACACAGTGCCTTCCCCACACCCCCTGGAGATTTCCCCATGAGCCCTTCCCCGAAAAAAGCCAGCTTCCACTGGGCCGACCCCTTGTTGCTGGACCAGCAACTGAGCGACGAAGAACGCATGGTGCGCGACTCCGCACGCAGTTATTGCCAGGAGCGCCTGGTGCCACGCGTGCTCGAAGCCTTTCGCCATGAACGCACCGACGTCGCCATCTTTCGCGAGATGGGCGAGTTGGGCCTGCTGGGCGCGACCATTCCCGAAGCCTACGGCGGCGCCGGCCTGAACTACGTGTGTTACGGCCTGGTCGCACGTGAAGTGGAACGTGTCGACTCCGGTTACCGCTCCATGATGAGTGTGCAGTCCTCGCTGGTCATGGTGCCTATCAATGAGTTCGGCAGCGAAGCGCAAAAACAAAAATACCTGCCCAAGTTGGCCACCGGTGAATGGATTGGCTGTTTCGGCCTGACCGAACCCAACCACGGTTCCGACCCCGGCAGCATGATCACCCGCGCCCGCAAGGTGGCCGGCGGCTACGCGCTGACTGGTAGCAAGATGTGGATCACCAACAGCCCGATCGCCGACGTGTTCCTGGTCTGGGCCAAGGACGACGAAGGCGCGATCCGCGGCTTTATCCTGGACAAAGGCAGCAAGGGCCTGAGCGCCCCGGCCATCCACAGCAAGGTCGGCCTGCGTGCATCGGTCACCGGCGAAATTGTCATGGACGCGGTGTTTTGCCCCGAAGAAAACGCCTTCCCCGAAGTACGCGGCCTCAAAGGCCCGTTCACCTGCCTGAATTCCGCGCGTTACGGCATCGCCTGGGGTGCCCTGGGTGCGGCCGAGGACTGCTTCGAAAAAGCGCGTCAATACACGCTGGACCGCAAACAGTTCGGCCGCCCCCTGGCCGCCAACCAGCTGATCCAGAAAAAACTCGCCGACATGGAAACCGAAATCGCGCTCGGCCTGCAGGGTTGCCTGCGCCTGGGCCGCATGAAGGACGAAGGCACGGCCGCGGTCGAAATCACCTCCATCATGAAACGCAATTCCTGCGGCAAGGCGCTGGATATCGCCCGCATGGCGCGTGACATGCTGGGTGGCAACGGCATCAGCGACGAGTTCGGTGTGGCACGCCACCTGGTCAACCTGGAAGTGGTCAACACCTACGAAGGCACGCACGATGTGCACGCGCTGATCATAGGCCGCGCCATCACCGGCATCGCTGCTTTCTCCTGAAGCCGATGAACACTCCTGCTGTTCGCCCGCCGCCGCTGACCGGTATTCGGGTGCTGGATTTGTCGCGTGTGCTGGCCGGACCCTGGGCCGGCCAGATGCTGGCCGACCTGGGCGCCGATGTGGTCAAGGTCGAAAAACCCGGGAGCGGTGACGACACACGTTCCTGGGGACCGCCCTACCTGAAAGACGCCTCGGGCCGGGACACCAGCGAAGCCACGTATTTTCTGTGCGCCAACCGCAACAAACGTTCGGTCGCCATCGACATCGCCACGCCCGAGGGGCAGGCGCAGATTCGCGCGCTGGCGCAACAGGCCGACGTGGTGTTGGAGAACTTCAAGCTGGGCGGGCTCAAGCGATACGGGTTGGACTACGCGAGTCTTCAAACCAGCAACCCGCGCCTGGTGTATTGCTCCATCACCGGTTTCGGCCAAACCGGTCCGTACGCGGCGCGTGCGGGTTACGACTTTCTGATCCAGGGCATGGGCGGCCTGATGAGTGTGACCGGCCGACCCGACGGCGAGGCCGGTGCCGGCCCGCAAAAAGTCGGCGTTGCGCTGACCGACATCATGACCGGTCTCTACGCGACGATTGCCGTGCAAGCCGCTTTGGCCGAACGCGAAAAATCCGGCCTGGGCCAGCACATTGATCTGGCCTTGCTCGACGTGCAAATCGCCTGCCTGGCCAACCAGGCCTCCAATTACCTGGCCGGTGAACTGGTGCCACGCCGCATGGGCAATGCCCATCCAAACATCGTGCCTTACCAGGACTTTCCGACAGCCGATGGCGACATCATCCTGGCGGTGGGCAACGACAGCCAGTTCGCGAAGTTCTGCACGGTGGCCGGCCACCCCGAATGGTCGGCCGACGCGCGTTTTTCAAGCAACGCCCAGCGTGTGGCCAACCGCGCCGTGCTGGTGCCGCTGCTGCGCCAGGCGACGGTGATGCGCAGCTCCGCCGACTGGATCGCAGCGCTGGAAGCGGCCGGCGTGCCTTGCGGGCCTATCAACCGCATCGACGAGGTGTTTGCCGACCCGCAGGTACGAGCGCGTGGCCTGCACATCACCCTGGACCATCCGCTGGCCGGCAGCGTGCCGCTGGTGGCCAACCCGATCCGCCTCTCCGGCTCGCCGGTCAGCTACCGCTCACCGCCACCCACCCTGGGCCAACACACGGACGAAGTGCTGGCGCAATGGCTGGGTACCGTGCCCGCGCTTTGACATTCCTCCTCAGCCCAGGCTGACGTTTTTCAACAGGACTCTGCAGCATGAAACGCAACTACATTGCCGGCGAATGGGTGGCCGGGACCAGCGCCAAACCCAACATCAACCCCTCGGACACGAGTGATGTGCTGGACGACTACGCCCACGCCGACGTGTTGCAGACCGAAACCGCGATTGCCGCCGCACGCCAGGCCTTTCCCGCCTGGTCCACAGGTTCGATCGAGCTGCGCGCCGCGGCCCTGGAAAAGATCGCCGCCGAACTGCTGCTGCGCAAGGACGAGTTGGGCAACCTGCTGGCGCGCGAAGAAGGCAAGTCGCTGCCCGAGGCGATTGGCGAGGTCGCCCGCGCCGGACAGATCTTCCGTTTTTTCGCCGGCGAGGTTTTGCGCCAGAGCGGCGAACGCCTGCCCTCGGTACGGCCCGGCCTGTATGTTGAAGTCACACGTGAACCGCTGGGGGTGATAGGCATCATCACACCCTGGAACTTTCCGATTGCCATTCCGGCCTGGAAAATCGCGCCGGCATTGGCCTACGGCAATTGTGTGGTCTTCAAACCGGCCGACCTCGTGCCGGGTTCGGCCTGGGCGCTGGCCGAGATCATCAGCCGGGCCGGACTGCCCGAGGGTGTGTTCAACCTGGTCATGGGTCCCGGCAGCCGGGTCGGCCAGACGCTGATCAACCATCCCGACATCGATGCCATCACCTTCACCGGTTCCGCTGGCGTGGGCCGCCAGGTGATGAGTGCAGCCACCAGCCGTCTGGCCAAGGTGCAACTGGAAATGGGTGGAAAAAATCCACTCATCGTGCTGGCCGACGCCGACCTGCAAACTGCCGTGAATTGTGCGGTTCAGGGTTCTTATTATTCGACCGGGCAACGCTGCACCGCGTCCAGCCGGCTCATCGTCGAACGCGCCATCCTGCCGCAATTTGTGGACGCCTTGACGACGCAACTGCGCGCCTTGCGTGTGGGTGACGCGAGAAAACCGGACACCGACATCGGGCCGGTGGTGGATGCGTCCCAGCTGGCGCAAGATTTGTCTTATGTGCAGATCGGCCAGCAGGAAGGCGCACGCCTGGTCCACGGCGGTGTTGCGCTACAGCGCGAGACCCACGGCTTTTATTTTGAGCCTGCGCTTTTTGTCGATACCGACGCATCCATGCGTATCGCCCGTGAAGAAATTTTTGGCCCGGTGGCTTGTGTGATCGCCGCAGAAAATTACGAGCACGCCCTGACGCTGGCCAACGACACGGAGTTCGGTCTGTCGGCCGGCTTGTGCACCACCTCGCTGAAACACGCAACCCACTTCAAACGTTTTGCCCAGGCCGGCATGGTCATGGTCAATGCACCCACGGCGGGCGTGGACTACCACGTGCCGTTTGGTGGCCGCAAGGGCTCCAGCTACGGACCGCGCGAGCAAGGCCGTTACGCCGCGGAATTTTTCACCATCGTCAAAACCGCTTACACGGCCAGTTAGGGCACCCGCCTGGCGGACTTAATGTTCATCGGCGGCATCGCGCAGGCGCGAAATGCTTCCTTTTAAGTCGCGCCACGCCGGCTCGCCCGGCGCATAACGGCTACGCATGTAGTTAGCCAATAACTCGATCTGTCCATCGTTCAGGCTGTCGCGGAAGGCCGGCATAAAACCGATGTCGGTAGTCGCTGGCGCACGAATGCCACCCAGGATCACACGAATCAAATTGTCGGGTTGCTCGCTGTGCAGATTGCTGTTGAGCGCCAGCGGCGTATTCACGCCCAACAGGCGTGGCCCGTCACCGTCGTGGTGGCAGGACGCACAAGCGCCGTTGAACAGGCGCTGGCCCGGTCCCGGCAGTCCGGTGAAAGACTGCTGCGCGGACAGCACCACTTGCCTCGCGCGATCGGCGCTTTCAGCCTCGGACACCGGCTCGTTGTACGACGCAAGATAAGTGGCCATGGCTCGGATATCCACGTCGGGCAAGGCGCCCAACTCCTTGACCACCGGTGCCATGGGACCTGCGGCCATGCCGTGTTGCGGCGAGTGACCTTTGCGCAGATAGCTATACAGTGCGTCGCGGGTCCAGGGCACGGGCGAGCGCGAAAGCGCGGTCAGCGCGGGCGCTTCCCAGCCGTCCACCATGGCACCGCTCAAAAAGGCTTTGCCGCCGCGCTCGGCACCCAAGGCGTTGCGTGGCGTGTGGCAGGCGCCGCAATGGCCCAGGCCATTGACCAGGTAGGCGCCGCGGTTCCATTCAACGGTCTGGGTCGGGTTGACTTGGTAAGGCGTGGGGTCGTGAAACATCGCGTTCCAGGCAGCCATCAGTGGCCGCACGCTGTAGGGAAAGGCCAGTTTCGTCGCCGGGAGTTCCGAGCGCACGGCGGGCTGGGCCATCAGGTAGGCGTACAGCGCGGTCAGGTCCTCGTCGCTGGTTTTGGCAAAAGCCGTGTAGGGAAAAGCCGGGTACAGGTGGTGGCCGTCGCGCGAAATACCTTCACGCATGGCGCGCTGAAAAGCACTGAAAGACCATAAACCGATGCCGGTGGCGACATCGGGCGTGAGGTTGGTGCTCACTATCTTGCCAAAAGGCGTTTCCATGGCCCGTCCACCCGCGTTGGGGACACCACCCGGGGCGGTATGGCAAACCACACAATCCCCCACGGCAGCGAGCTGGCGGCCGCGCTCCAGCGTGGCCGCCGTGTAAATCGACGCACCGCCCTGCAACACGGGGGCAATTGCCGGCCGCCAACCCAACAGGGCCGCCGCCAGGCCAAACACGCCGGTCAGCAAGGCGCCGGTTCGGGACCAGCGGCCCAGGCCTCGTGGCCAGAGCGCGTTTTCAGGCAGCCGGGCCGGTGGCCGCTCGGGTACCGGCAAACGCGCCACGTCCTGTTCCGGCACCGGGTTGAGTGCCGCCCGCACCACCTCCGGTGTGAACGGCGGCTGGCGAAAACGCACACCCGTGGCATCAAAAATCGCATTGGCGATGGCCGCCGTGCCGGGCACGGACGAAGACTCGCCCGCGCCCAGCGGTGGCTCGCCGGGGCGCGCCATGGTCACCACTTCGATCACTGGCACATCCCGGAAACTCAGGATGGGGTAACTGCCCCACTCCAGGCTGGACACGGTATTGGTTTGCGGGTTCAGTTGAACCTGCTCGGTCAAGGCACGGCTGGTGGTCTGCACCACATTGCCGTGGATCTGGTGCTGGACACCCGCTGGATTGATCAGGGTGCCGGCGTCATGCCCCACCACCACACGTTTGACATGCACCTCGCCGGTTTTCCGGTTGACCTCCACATCAGCCACCCAGGCTGCCCAAGCGGCGCCGTAGCCTGGCCATTTGCTGTGCATATAACGTGCGTAAGCCACACCCTGTCCATGCACGATGTCCGTGGGCTCGCCCGCTTGCGGGCGCTGCTGTTGCGGACCGGTATGCACCTGCCAGCCGGCGCGGTCTGCGGTGGTCCGAACCAGTTCGGCGGCCCGCGGCTCCGTCAGGTAACGCAGGCGAAACTCCACCGGATCTACCCCCGCCGCCGTGGCCAGCTCATCGATGTAGGACTCGTGTGCAAATGAATTGGGCAGCGCCGAGACGCCACGCAGCCAGGAGGCGCGCAACATGGGCGCCATGTCGTTGACAGCGACTCGCAGGTTTTTGTAGTCGTAGGGCGGGCGGGCCGTGCGGTCGCCCATTTCGTAGGCTTGTGCCAGCGGTTCAATAGTGCGGGTGAGCAGCAAGGCCAGCATGGGCGCGCCGTTGGATGGATACGAGGTCTGGAAGTCATAGGCCGCAACCGAACCGTCAGCGTTCAGGCCGCCCTGGATTTCCATGAGTTGCGCCGCGCCCTTGGGCTCCCAGGCATGCTCCTGCTCGCGTGTCAGTTGCACACGCACAGGGGCCCCGACCGCACGCGACAACAAGGCTGCGTCGGCAGCCACATCGTCGGCGCAATTGCGCCCATAACAACCAGCGGCTTCCATGCGAATCACGTCGATATCGACATCGGCCAGCCCGATCAGGCGTGACAGGTCGGCGCGCAACACATGCGGGTTCTGGCTTCCGGCCCACACCGTCATGTGGCCGGCGCGCCAGTCGGCCACTGCACACGAGGGTCCGATGGAGCCGTGCATCTGGTAAGGCCAGACATAGTGGCGCGCCATGGGCTGCGCCGCATCCGCCAGCGCGGCATCGACATCTCCTTCGTCAATCAGCTTGCGCTGCGTCGACGGGTTGGCGCGTATGGCCTGCGCCAGGTTGTCCAGATTGGTCAGCCCCGGCCAGGGTTTCCACAAGACGCGCAACTCACGCAGCGCCTGCTCGGCGTCCTCCTCGCGGTCCGCGACAATGCCGACAAAGTCGCGAATCACGACCACGGCACGTATGCCCGGGATATGTGCAATGGATGACTCGTCCACAGCCTCCAGCGTGTTGCCGATGAAGTCGCCGTGGTCCGCACCGGCATATGGTGGCCGCACCACACGGCCATGCAACATGCCCGGCACCCGCATGTCGTGCACAAAGGTCAACTCACCGGTTGCCTTGGCCGGAATGTCCACACGGGCGGTGCTGGTCCCGACAATCCGATGTTCTTCCGGGGCCTTGAGCGGCGTACCCAGCGCCAGGGAAAGCGCCACCTGTTGTTGTGCCAGCAAAGGCCCATACGCGATGGAGCGGGCTTCGTCACCCTTCACGCTGACAATGCCATCACGCACACCCAGCAAGGCCACGTCCACTTGCAGGTGCACGGCGGCACGGGCCAGCAACCAGGCGCGAGCCTGCGCCGCCGCCGCCCGCAACGGCACCGAATGAATCTGTATCGACGCGCTGGCAATCGTGGCCCCCTGGTTGGGTGCGCGCGTGGTGTCGCCAAGAACCATGTTGACGCGATCCAGTGCCACATCCAGCTCCTCGGCCACGATCTGGCTCAGCGCCGTGCGTATACCGGTGCCCAAGTCCACGTGGCCATTGAGGGCCGTCACGCTGCCGTCGTCCCACACGGCAATCAGGATTTCAACGCCCTCCTGCGGATTGCCGCTCACCAGCGCAGGCTGGCCTTTGAGCGGCGGCGGCGCGGGCGGCGGCTCGCGGGTCACAAGTAACACCCCCATCGCCGCATGAAAGTCGACCCGTGTGAGCGGTGTGTCCGCGCGGCGGCTCATGGCTGGCTCCCAGGAGAACGGGCTTGCCGCATCAACACCGCCGCACGCTGCACGGCCTTCACAATTTCGAGGTGGGTGCCGCAGCGGCACAGGTTGCCCGACAACTCGCGGCGTATCTCGCCCTCGTCCGGATCGGGGTTGCGCGCCAGCAGCGCCGTGGTCATCATGATCATGCCGCTCAGGCAATAGCCGCACTGGGCGGCCTGCTCGTCAATAAATGCTTGTTGAACCGGGTGCAGCGCCGCGCGTGATCCCAGGCCTTCCAGCGTGGTGATTCTCCGGCCGGCGACACCGCCAGCCGGGATCACGCAGGCGCGAGCTGCAACGCCATCCACCAGCACGGTGCAGGCGCCACATTCGCCCAGGCCACAGCCGTATTTGGGACTATTGAGTTCCAGGTCGTTGCGCAACACGCCCAGCAAGGACGCCTGCGCGGACACGGCCAGCGTGTGGTCCACCTGGTTGACGTGGAGGGTCACAACCTGGGATGTCATCGGATCAGGCCGCCGCTTGCGGTGTACATCTCGAGCTCCACAAAGTTGGAGCCGTTGTGGTTTTTCGGGCCATAGTCCACCCGGAAGTCGCCCAGATCCAGACTGCCAAATCCTTCCAGTGCCGCGACAAAGTTCTCGCGGCTCAGTTGGCGCCCGGCGCGGCGCAAACCTTCGACAAAAGCCTTGGCCGCAATATAGCCTTCCAGCACGGTGTAGTTGTCGCCAGTCCCCGCCGATGCGCCCAGTGCCTTGCGGTATTCCTTGACGATGGCGTAACGCTCCAGGGTCGGCGACGGCACAATGCTGGCCGTAATAACACCGCGCAAGGCGCCGTTCAAACGCGTGGCCGAGGCCTTGGCATCGGCCAGGCCCACCGAAATGGTGTAAAGCGGCACACCCAGGCCGGCGGCACGCACGTCCCGGATCAGGACTTCCGACATCGTGCCGGCCATGATCATGATGATGACGTTGGCCGAGGCCTGCTTGATCTGCGCCGCGATGTCCTTGGCACTGCTCGCCTCAATCGCCATGGGAATGGTTTTGACGACCTGCAGCTTTTCAGCCTTGGTGAGCTCAAGCAAGGTGTCCAGATTGGATTTGCCGAACACACTGTCCTGGTAAACCACCGCCACCTTGTCATTGCCCACCACAGCCAGTTGCTGGGTGATACGCGCCAGCTCGGCCTTGTAGCTGGCGCGCACGTGAAAGAGATAACGGCTGTGTTTGAGCCGAATCGAGGTGGTCCCCACCAGCGGCGCAAACAGCGGGACTTTTGCTTCCTCGATAATCGGCAGGGCCGCGATCAGGTTGGCCGTGGCCACGTAACCGATCAGCGCAAACACCTGGTCTTTTTCGATCAAACGCCGGGTGTTCTCGACCGTGCGTTTGGGATCGTAGGCATCGTCCAGCGCTGTCAGCGTCAGCTTGCGCCCATGCACGCCACCGGCCTTATTGACCTGCTCAAAATAAAGCTCGATGCCGCGCCGGTAGTTGTTGCCGGTCGCCGCGACCGGTCCGCTGAATACCGCCGTCTGCCCGATGGAAATGGCCGCCTCGGTGACGCCGGTCTCGGCTTGGACCGGGCATACGGTGGCCAGGGCCAACATCCACACCGCACAAGTCCACCCGCGCGCTCGCAACGTGTTCATACATTTTTCCATCTGTTGTTCGGCCCTGGTTACGCGGTAAATTCGCAACGCATCCAAAGGCTTTTAGGGGCGCCGGCATTTACCGGCGTCGCGACTCAGGCCAGGTCGCTGGACTGAATCCGCTTGACGCCACTGGCCGCCATCTTTTTCCAGGCCGCCGCCAGCGATCCGTTCAAATCGATTGCGCGTGTGGCGTCTTCGATCACATACACCTCGAAGCCGGCCTTGCGTGCATCCAGCGCCGTCCAGGCCACGCAGAAGTCAGTCGCCAGCCCGGTCACAAACACACGTTTGATGCCACGCTGTTTCAGATAACCACCCAGGCCGGTTGGGGTCTTGCCATCCGCCTCGGTAAAAGCCGAATAGCTGTCGACCTCCTGGTGGTAACCCTTGCGCACGATGACCTGCGCGGTGGGCACCTGCAAGTCCTTGTGCAAGGCCGCGTCCTCGGTGCCTTGCACACAATGGTCGGGCCACAAGACCTGATTGCCATAAGGCATTTTTTGAATCTCAAAAGGCTTCTTGCCGGCGTGTGCGCTGGCAAACGAAGCATGGCCCTTGGTGTGCCAGTCCTGCGTCACCACGATGTTCTCAAAGGCTGTGGCGAGTTTATTGATCACCGGCACCACCTCTTCGCCGCCTTTCACCGGCAAGGTGCCGCCGGTCACGAAACAGTTCTGCACATCGACCACAATCAGCGCGCTTTTGGCATCGGGCTTGACCTTGATCGCGGCAAAGGCAAGGCTGCCTGCCGCGCCGGCGGCCGCGAGCAAACCGGCACTGGACAGGGCTTTCAACAAGGTTCTGCGGTGGGCTGGATGCATGATGCGATCTCCTGACAGTAGGTGAAATAACGACGACAAAAAGGCGTACTACACACTGAGGTAAGCGCGCCGGACTTCTTCGCTGGCTGACAGCTCGGCCATCGATCCCTCGTAACGGATCTGCCCTTTTTCAAGCACATAGGCCCGATCCGACACCAACTCTGCAAAATGCATATTCTGTTCGGACAGCAGAATGCTCACGCCCTGGGCCTTGAGTTCCAGAATCATCTGCGCCATCTGCTCCACAATCACCGGCGCCACGCCTTCGGACGGCTCGTCGAGCAGCACCAGGTAAGGGTTGCCCATCAAGGTGCGCGCCACCGTCAGCATTTGCTGCTCACCGCCACTCATGCGGCCACCGGGCCTATCCGGCATTTCCCCCAGATTGGGGAACAACTTGAACAGGCGCTCCGGCGTCCAGACCGGTGCCGCGACGCCGTCCGACCAGTGCCGCGCGGGCTGCCTGCCGACTTCGAGGTTCTCCATCACCGTGAGGTCGGTGAACACGCGCCTGTCCTCGGGCACAAAACCCAGGCCCAGGCGCGCCGCCACATGCGGCTCACTTTTGGAAATATCTTGCCCCAAAAAATGCACGGCACCGCGGCGCTTGGAAAGCATGCCGATCAAGGTCTTGAGCGTTGTCGATTTACCCGCCCCATTGCGACCCATGAGGGCCACCACCTCGCCTCGCCGCACCTGCAGGTCCACGTCGTAAAGAATCTGGGCCGCGCCATACCAGGCCGCGAGGCCTTTGGCGTCCAGCAGAAGTTCCGCGCTCATGCTGCATCCCCGGTGGAGGCCGCGACGGCAGCCGCTTTCTGCGCGATCTTCTCAAAAGTCTTGCCACTGCCGAAGTACACCTCCTGCACCTTGGGATGGTCGCGAATCTCCAGGGGTTTGCCCTGGGCGATGAGCCGGCCACGCGCCAGCACGATCATGCGGTCGGCATAGGCAAACACCACGTCCATGCTGTGTTCGGTGAACAGCACGGCCATGCCGCGGTCAATCACAAGTTGTTTGGTCAGTGCCATCAGCGAGTTGCGCTCCTTGGGGGCCATGCCGGCCGTGGGTTCATCCATCAACAGCAGTTTCGGGCTGTTGGCCATCGCAATGGCGAGTTCGACACGTTTGACGTCGCCATATGCGAGCTCGCTGCAGGGCCGCTCGGCCTGGGATTTCATGCCGACCTGCTCCAGCAGCGCCAGCGCGTCCTCACGTTTGTAATCGGCGGCACGGCGCCACATAGCAAACAGCTTGCCGTCATGCGAGAGTAAGGCCATCTGCACGTTTTCAATCACGGTCAGCGAGGCGAAGGTCTCGGCAATTTGAAAAGTACGGCCTACGCCCAGGCGCCAGATGGCGCGCGGTTTACGCCCCACCAGTTCCTGCCCATCAAGCAGGATGGAGCCCTGGTCGGCCGCCAACTGGCCATTGACCATGTTGAAGGTGGTGGACTTGCCGGCGCCGTTTGGACCTATCAGCGCCAGCAGTTCGCCAGCCGCCAGATCAAAGCTGATGCCGTCCACGGCTTTCACGCCACCGAAAGATTTGCCCAGGTTGTTGACCTGAAGCAAGGGTGCCAGACCCTGGCGGTGCGTGCCGACCTCTGGCATGGATGTTTCCTGACTACCTGCCGGATTGGTATTCATTTGGCCAGAGTAGGCCACAACTGTCGTCATGCTTTCACCTCATTTTTTTTCGCTCCGGAGATTTTTCCGCGCAGCCGCTCAAACAGCTGTTTGGCAAAGCCGGCCACCCCCTGAGGAAACAACAACACCAGCAGCAAAATGATGGCGCCCAACATTGCACGCCAGTAGTCGGTGTTGCGCGCCACGGTGTCGTGCAACCAAGTGAAGGTCACCGCGCCCACCACCGGACCCGCCAAGGTCTGGATGCCACCCAGCAGCACCATCACCAGGCCATCCACCGACTTGCCGACACTCAGGCTCTCGGGCGAAATGCTGCCCTTGGAAAAGGCATACAGCGATCCGGCCAGGCCCGCGGCGGCGCCGGCGATGACAAACGCCGTCCACTGCATACGTTTGACGTCAATGCCTATGGCATCGGCCCGCAATGCCGAGTCGCGCCCAGCGCGCAATGTGTAGCCAAAAGGCGAGAACAACACGCGGCGCAACCACAGGATGGTGGCAATCACCAGGACCAGGGTCAGCCAGTAATACATGCGTTTGTCCGACAGCCATTCGGAAGGCCAGACCCCGGTGAGCCCATTGCTGCCACCAGTGAAAGAATCCCACTGGTAGGTGATGGCCCAGGTGATCTGTGCAAACGCGAGTGTCAGCATCGCCAGGTACACCCCCGACAGCCGCACTGCAAACCAGCCGTAGATAAAAGCGCCAGCGGCCGCCACCAGTGGTGCGACCACCAGTGCCAGCTCCATGGGCATGCCGATGGAACGCACCAGCAAGGCAGCGCCATAAGCCCCCAAACCAAAGTAGGCTGCGTGTCCGAAGGAATGCATGCCGGCCGGGCCCATGATGAAGTGCAGGCTGGCCGCAAACAGTGCTGCAATCAGCAGGTCAATCATCAAGACCGTGGTGTAAGGCGAGCCTGCGGTGAACAAAGGCATGGCCGCCAGCACCAGCCCCAGCACGGCCGCCGCGATGACATAGGTCCGACTGCTTTTGCGCAGCGGTTCCTCCTGCATGCCAACATAACGGCTGGGTGCTTGTGGCCGGCCAAACAGGCCCCACGGACGCCAGACCAGCACAATGGCCATGACCAGGAAATCAGCCACCAGCGTGAGTTTGGAAAACGAAATGCTGTAGCCGAAAATTTCGACCACGCCCAACCAGATACAAATCGCCTTGATCTCGGCAATCAGCAAGGCCGCGGCATACGCGCCCGGGATAGACCCCATGCCACCGACCACCACGACCACAAAAGCCGAACCGATGGTGTTGAGGTCCATCTCCAGCGTGGCCGGTTCGCGCGGCAATTGCAAGGCGCCGCCCAGGCCGGCCAGCATGGCGCCCAACGCAAACACGGCGGTAAACAACCAAGCCTGGTTCACACCCAGCGCACTGACCATTTCACGGTCTTGTGTGGCGGCACGCACCAGCGTGCCCCAGCGCGTGCGCGTCAGCAGCAGCCACAGCAGACCCAGCACCACCGGACCCACCACGATCAGAAACAGGTCGTAACTCGGAAACTGGCGACCCAGAATCTCGACCGAGCCCGACAGACCGGGGGCACGGGGACCCAGCAGTTCGTCGGGGCCCCAAAGATAAAGTACAGCGTCCTTGATGACCAGCACCAGCGCAAAAGTCGCCAGCAACTGAAACAACTCGGGGGCCTTGTAGATGCGGCGCAAAAGCACCACCTCTATCAGCGCCCCCAGAATACCGACGGCCACCGCGGCCAGCAGCAAGGCGGGCCAGAAACCCAGGCCTCCGCCCAGTCGATCGACCAGCGTGTAAGCGATGTAGATGCCGACCATGAAAAAAGAACCATGCGCGAAATTGACAATCCGCGTGACGCCAAAGATCAGGGACAGACCGGCTGCCACAAAAAACAGCGACGAAGCGCCGGCCAGCCCGTTAAGCAACTGGACGATGAAGCCTGAAAAACTCATTCAATAATCCTCTGGAGCCGATTGGCCGCACCGCGCCACTCAAGCAGCGCAGTGCGGTAAGGGCTGGTTGCTCAGTCCGCGGCGCGGGATTTCTTCACGTCGGCAGCGGAAGGCTGGAACTTGGCGCCATCGAAATAGGTGTAGTCCACCATCACGCCCTTGCCATTGTCATTTTTCGTCTTGCCGACGAAGGCGCCCATCGTGGACTGATGGTCCTCGGCCCGGTAGTTGATCTTGCCGAAGGGGGTCATGACTTCCAGGCCCTTGAAGGCGGCCACCAGCTTGGCGGAATCCGTGCTTTTGGCCTTGGCTGCGCCAGCGGCGATGGACTTGATGGCACTGTAGCCAACCACCGAACCGAGGCGTGGATAGTCCTTGAACTTGTCCTGATACGCTGTGAGGAAGGCCTTGTGTTCCGGCGTCTGGATGCCGTGCCAGGGGTAACCGGTCACGATCCAGCCGTTGGGGGTCTCATCCTTGAGTGGATCGAGGTACTCGGGTTCACCGGTCAATACGCTGACCACGTCGCGCCCTTTGAACAAGCCGCGCGTATTGCCTTCGCGAACAAACTTCGAGAGGTCGGCACCGAACAAGACGTTGAAAATTGCGTCCGGCTTGGCATCGGCCAGGGCCTGCACCACGCTGCCGGCATCCACCTTGCCGAGTGGCGGCGCCTGTTCGGCCACGAACTCGACATCAGGCTGCGCCGCCTTGAGCAGTTGCTTGAAAGCGGCCACGGCCGACTGGCCATATTCGTAGTTGGGGTAAACCACCGCCCAGCGTTTTTTCTTCAGCTTGACGGCCTCGGGAACCAGCATCGCGGCCTGCATATAGGTCCCGGGGCGCAAGCGGAAGGTGTACTGATTGCCACCCTGCCAGGTCATCTTGTCGGTCAGAGGCTCGCCGGCCAGGAAGAAAAACTTTTTCTGCTTGGCGAAGTCGGCCACGGCCAAACCGGTGTTCGACAGGAAGGTGCCGGTCAGCACGTCGATCTTTTCACGTGAAATCAGTTCTTCGGCCACACGCACGGCATCGCCGGGGTTGGCATTGTCGTCGCGCGTGATCAGCTCGAGCTTTTTGCCATTGACGCCACCGGCGGCGTTGATTTCTTCAACCGCGAGTTCCATGCCTTTTTTGTAGGGTTCGAGAAAAGCGGGCTGGGCCTTGTAGCTGTTGACCTCGCCAATCTTGATCACCCCTTGGGCATGCGCTGTCACCAGCGAAGCCATGAGCCCCAGGTAGGTCATCGTGCTCAGAACTTTGAATTGCATCTTCATAAAAACTCCTGTCGTGGATCGGATTGAGCGGGATGGGTTCGGTGTTTACCGTAGCCCGTCTTCGCCCTTGATGTCGTGGATCTGCAGTCCGCCCACGCGCGGTAGTGGCCGGCCACTGTCTGTAACGACGACAGCAACCACAATTTCATTGGCACGAGGCGCATCGGCCACACGCGCTTCCATCGCATCGAAGTGGCTGCGCACAAAAGCCGCATCCTTGTGCCCCAGCGGCACGTCAATCGCGGTGCCCAGACCACCGCGTTTTTTGCTGGATGGCACCAGGGCCGCCCCTTTTTCAACCGCCAGGCGCAGCGGCGCACCCAGCTTGGGATGCAGGATGGCGGCGGCATGCTCCAGTTCCCCGGCCTCACCCACAATCGCCGCCTTGCCATAACTGTGCGCCTGGCCAGGCTCAATTCCCAGAGCTTCCACGCACTTCTGCCCCAATAGAGCGCCCAACTCTTCACCGATAGCGATCAACTCGTCGAGGTTTTCCTGGTACACGCCGGCAAACGGGTTGGCGATCACGGCCATGGCGAGCGCCTTGCGGGTTGGCGGATTCACCGCGCGGCCCATTTCAACACGGGTCTCATCGACCTGAACAATGATTTTGCGAATTTTGGCTGTCATGATTTTTTCCTTGAATGGGGTCGTTCTATGCCGTGCCGGATCAGCGCAAGCCGTCCCACTTGCTGATGGCGCTGGCGGCCAGGCCACCCACACGCGCATGAATGCGCGGGCCGGTACTCATGGCCAGAATGAAAACAATTTCATCCGCCAGGGGTGCACCGGGCACACGCACCTCGATGGCGTCGAAATGGCTGCGAACATATACGGCATTGACGTGGGTCATGGGCACATCCAGCGTGGCGCCGGGCCCCCCCACTTTTTTGGTCGAAGGCACGATGGCCAAGCCATTGCCAGGTTGCCCGTTTTTTTCTTCGGCTTGGCCTTTGGCGTAGGCATTGGCGTCGCCTTTCCAGCCCAAGAGTTCGCGCATGGCATAACCACCGGGCACATGCCAGAGTGCGCCATGCTCCAACTCACCAGCCGCCCCCACGATCGCTCCTTTGCCATAACCCTCAATGCGCTCAGCGGGCACACCCATCGCGGCCCGCAGGCGCTGCGCCATGTCAAGGCCGACGGGTTGCAGCGCCTCCATCATCGGCAGAATGTCGGCTTCGTAACGACCCGCATACGGATTCGTGAGCACAACCCCAATCGCACCACGCAGCAGCGGGGTGGCGGCGACAGGACCAAACTCGTGCTGAATTTGCTCCACGTGCGTAAAAATGCGTCGTATTTCAATCATCGCTTTGAGTCCATCCGTTTCATTAAGCAAATACCGAACCAAGCTGCTGATGGGCACGCCGGTTTTCCAATGTTTTCGTGGTCGGGTCACCGGTGGTCACGATCTGATTCTGGCAAACCAGCGCGGCCGACCAGATCAAGCCGGCAGCACGCAGGGTCTGCGCGCGCTTGAGTCCCGCACGCAAGGCTTGCTGCACCCGGTCCGGCGCCAGTGGCGGCACATCTACGGTCACGAGCATAGACCCCAGATCGGTGTCGTCCTTCAGTTCGCAGGCCGGCCGGCGGACAATACCTGCATCATCCAAGTCCACGGCATTGGCAATCACGGTCGCCGCGGCATCGGCTTCGGAAGCCGTGCGTGCCAAGACCGTGACGCTGTCGGCGATTCCCAGCGAAAAACTCCGTCCGCGCCACCCGCTGGTGGCGACACCGCGAACCGGCAACACGCTGGAGACGTCAAACTGGCCGTCCGTCAAAATGCCATCCCGAATTTCATCCAGGCCCAGACGCGCAATATCCGCGTAAAGGCCGATCCGCACCGATTGCGAGGATGCCAGATGCAAGGCGATGTCGCCGCCATTGTTGACCCAGGCCCGCGTCACACCGCTACGGTCGTAACAGGCGATCAGCTCCTGGGCCACCGCACCGGCCACCGCCGCCATCGGGGTGATAAAGCTGCGTTGATAAGGCTGGCAGGCTTGCCACATGCGCCTGGCAATCAGCCCTTGGACCGGACAGTCGCCCTGCACCGGGCGCCGCAGGGCGGTGAGTTCCTGCACCAGCTCATCCAGAATGCCGGTGAAACGTTGCCATGCCGCAGCATGCGCCGCGTCCACGGATGCCGGACTGCCATGGGCGCCAATCACAATGTCCATGGGCCCCTGCTGGAAATGCCAGCGGCCATCGGGCAGTGGCGTGCGTTGGGCAAACATGCTTGCTCCGATCAACCCAACAAGGGCGGACGCGCCAGTGGCCAGGGATTGGCCGGGGGAAGCTGAACCCACGCCAGTGCCGAGGGTGCACCTTCGTTGTGCCAGGCTCCCCGTTGCAGTGCATCCTCCAGCGTGCGCACGTAGTCCATGTGACCACCGAGGGCACGGTAGTCGTCCAGCTTCATGCTGAACTCAATCGGCGCCACGATGGCCGGTGTAGGTACGGTTCCAAAGCTGTTGTCGGGCATACGCATGACATCGGCCATCACGGTGATGCCGCCCCCCGGCCACACATAAGCCGGTGCGCCGCCGCAGGTGACATTCACCAGGGCCTCCTTGATGGCACGGGTCAGAAGCACCGGATTTTCCGTGACTCCGGCACGCAAGCTGCCGCCGGCGCCGCCGAGAAAAAGCACGGTGGACAGGGAGGGTTCGCAGTTCTCGCCAATCCGCTCCACGATGCGACGCACCTCTGCGGGCATTTCCTGCTCCACAGGACAAAGCGCTTCATCCAGCACATACCAGCTCGCATGTTCGCCGGTGGTTGAGGTCATCAACAGGCGCAAGCCCGGCCAGGCGGTGGCCGCATCCCAGCTTTCAATGATGGACAAAGGGTCGGCAATGTCGGTGCCGCCCCAGCCGGTGCCGGGGTTGGCCACCTGGAAATAACGGCCTGGCGTGGATTTTCGCCCGCGCATCTTGATGCCAGACGCGCGCATGTCCAGACAGCGGCCGGCCTGGTGCTCGGTCAACACACCGGTGATGTGGTCATCCACCACCACAACCTCGTCCAGCTTGCCGAACAACTGCTTCGCAAAAATGCCGATGGTGGCCGAACCGCAACCGACACGCATGCGTTTTTCTTCTACCCCGTTGACAATCGGCGCGCGGCCGGCCTGGATCAGGATTTGGGAGCCGCCGTCAATCGTGAACTCCACGGCCTGCTTGTTGCCCATCGCCTTCATCATCTCCACTGTCACGCGACCTTCTTTTTTGCTGCCGCCGGTCAGGTGATGCACGCCGCCCAGTGACAACATCTGGGAGCCGTACTCCGCCGTTGTCACATGGCCAACCACTTCACCCTTGCAGCGAACATTGGCCTGCTCGGCGCCAAGAAAACGGTCGGTGTCTATCTTGACCTTGAAGCTGCAGTAACTGAATATGCCTTCCGTGACCACGGTAACCATATCAACGCCGGCGGCTTTCGACGACACGATGAAAGGCGCCGGCTTGTAGTCCGGGTAAGTCGTCGACGACCCGACACCGGTAATAAACACCTCGTCAGCCAACAACAAATCCCCACTCCACGACGCTGGCGCTGCGGGCGCCGGCGCAGCTTCGGGCGAGAGGGCCTGAGCGGCAGGATCATCCACCGCCACGCGGCCGGCAAAAGCAACCACAGAAGCGTCCTGGCCAGCCAGGGTGCGGCGCAACAACAACACGGGATCGACCCGCACCAGGGTGCCGCCGCGATTGGCATACCGGTCACAAGCGCCGCTGCGGCCATCCGAAATCTGGCACAACACGGGGCAGGCATTGCACTCGATTTTTTCGCTGTTCATGCGCTCATTGCGCGGCCGGGCTTTCTCCAGCACCTGGGGCGGCTCCGGCGTATCCATGCCGGGCAAGCCATCTGTCTTTGTATGTTCGGTCATCGTCGTCGCCTTCTTGTGGCCATCCATCCGCTCGCGTCTTTGATGTAGCGCACACTTAATTTATGTGTTGCGTTTGCTACATTTCAAATCAATGTAGCGCATACAGATTTCCGACGCAATGGTGTTTGCGAGCCGTTTTCCTGAAATCATAAAAAAATGTTGTACTCACTACATTTAAATGTTGTGTCCACTACATTAATGTGGCACATTGGCAGCCATGGATGACTCGACTATCAGCTCGGCCCGTGCCGCCAAGGAGCATTTATGACCCACGTTGTCACGGACCCCTGCATCAAATGCAAATACACGGATTGCGTCGATGTCTGTCCGGTAGACTGCTTCAAGGAAGGGCCAGACTTTCTGGTGATTGATCCTGACGAATGTATTGATTGTGCCGTCTGCATCCCGGAATGCCCGGTCAATGCCATTTACGCGGACACGGACACACCCGATCAGTTTCAGCCCTTCCTGGAAATCAACGCACGCCTTGCCAAAGACTGGCCCACTATTTCCAAACGCATCGCGCCCTTGCCCAGCGCGGAGCAATGGAAAGACAAAACCGGTAAGCTGGCGAGCCTAGACCCCGTCAACTGAAGACTTCAACCCCTCTCCTACATCCGTCCATCACCATGAGCGCTTTCAACGAAGAAACTGTCCTGTCCGTCCACCACTGGACCAACAAGCTGTTCACGTTCACCACTACCCGCGACCAGTCCTTGCGCTTCAGCAACGGCCACTTCACCATGATTGGCCTGCGGGTCAATGACAAACCGCTGCTTCGTGCCTACAGCATCGTGAGCCCGAATCACGAGGAACACCTCGAGTTTCTCAGCATCAAGGTGGCAGACGGCCCCTTGACCTCGCGCCTGCAGCACATGAAAGTCGGCGACAAGATCATCGTGGGGCGCAAACCCACCGGCACGCTGGTGATTGACTACCTGCTGCCGGGCAAGCGGCTCTACCTGCTGTCCACTGGCACCGGCCTGGCGCCTTTCATGAGCATCATCCGCGACCCGGAGACCTACGAGCGTTTTGAACAAGTCGTCCTGGTGCATGGCGTGCGTCAGGCTGACGAGCTGGCCTACCATGACCTGGTGGTCGACCACCTGCCGCAGCACGAATTCCTCGGCGAGCTGATCTCCAAACAGCTGCTGTATTACCCCACGGTGACCCGGGAAACTTACCGCAACATGGGCCGCGTCACCGACCTCATGGAAAGCGGCAAGATGTTTGCCGACCTGAACTTGCCGACACTGGACCCGGCCCATGACCGCGTCATGATTTGCGGCAGCCCGGGCATGCTCAAGGATTTGAAACACCTGCTTGAAAAAACCGGCTTCAAGGAAGGCAACACCTCCAAACCCGGCGACTTCGTCATTGAGCGTGCTTTTGCCGAGCAATGAAAAAGGATATCGCCCCCACGCTTGTCGCTTCGCGTACTGCGCTGCCCCCCGAGGGGGCTGAACTTGCTCGGGGCGGCCCTTCGCGGCGTTCGATGACCCCCACGCTTGTCGCTTCGCGTACTGCGCTGCCCCCCGAGGGGGCTGAACTTGCTCGGGGCGGCCCTTCGTGGCGTTCGATGACCCCCACGCTTGTCGCCTCGCGTCGTTCGCGATCCGCCGAGGAGGCTGAGTTTCCTGGCGTGGCACGGCAAAACATGGCCCACTGAAAACTCACCAGACTGCGACCGGAAATTCACCCCCCAGCCATGACAGCCAAGACCAGCACAGCCCGTTCACCCGTCCCAAAGCGTGCACCTGCAAAACGGCCCGGGGTGCGGGAGCAGGCGGCGCAAACCACACGCGACAACATCCTGCGCGCGGCCACCAAGGTATTCGCCCGTTACGGCTACGAGGGCGGTAGCGTCGAAAAAATCTCACAGACCGCGAAATCTTTCGACCGGATGATTTATTACTACTTCGGCAGCAAGGAAGGCCTGTTCATCGAGGTTCTCGAAGACATGTACCGCCGCATGAACGATGCGGAGCTGGCTCTGCAACTCGACATCGAGCAACCCGTGGCGTCGCTCACGGAAGTCATCAACTTTGTGGTCTCCTACTACAGCAAAAACCCCGAGTTCATCACGCTGCTCAACACGGAAAACCTGCACCGCGGTAAACACATCGTCAAGTCGGCACGCGCCCGGGAATATTCATCTCCGGCGATTGCCATCATCCGGCAACTGCTGGAAAGTGGTGTCACCAAAGGTGTTTTTCGCGCCGATGTTTCCGCGCGCAATGTCTACCTGCTGATTGCCGCGACCGGTTATTTCTACATCTCCAACCGACACACCTTGTCAGCCTTCCTGGGCGAAGACCTGCAGGCCCCGCAAGCCCTGGCCGAATGGCAGGCCTTCATCATCAGCACTGTGTTGCGCACCGTCATGACCACGCCCTGAACGTCGCGACCACGCTGGCCTGTACGGACGCGTCAGCGTTATCCCCTCACCTTCAACAAAAAAGGACACCCCATGGCAGAAGCCGCCTCGACCGGAAAATCAGGAAAAGTCGTCATCACCAACATCGGCCTGCTCCTGTCCGGCGACATCGATCAGCCCATCCTGGACGCCGACACCATTGTGGTGAACGATGGCCTGATCGTGGCCGTCGGCAAAGCCAAGGATTGCGACACCGCCCATGCCGTGACCGTGATTGACGCCCACCAGACCTGCGTCGCGCCTGGCCTGATCGACAGCCATGTGCACCCGGTTTTTGGCGACTGGACACCGCGCCAGAACCAGATCGGCTGGATTGACTCCACCATGCACGGCGGCGTCACCACCATGATCTCGGCGGGCGAGGTGCACCTGCCCGGCCGGCCCAAGGACATCGTGGGCCTGAAGGCACTGGCCATCACGGCGCAGCGCGCGTTTGACAACTTCCGGCCCGGCGGCGTCAAGGTGCTGGCCGGTGCGCCCATCATTGAAAAAGGCATGGTCGAGCAGGACTTCAAGGAACTGGCCGAAGCCGGCGTGACCCTGCTCGGCGAAGTCGGCCTGGGATCGGTCAAGGCCGGTTACGAGGCCAAGGAAATGGTCGCCTGGGCGCGCAAATACGGCATCCAGAGCACCATCCACACCGGTGGTCCGTCGATTCCCGGCTCCGGCCTGATCGACAAGGACGTGGTGCTGGAAGCGGATGCCGATGTGATCGGCCACATCAACGGCGGCCACACCTCCTTGTCGGAAAACCACGTCTGCGAGTTGTGCGAAAAATCCTCACGGGCGATCGAAATCGTCCACAACGGCAACGAAAAAGTCGCGATTGCCGCAGCCCAGGCAGCCTTGCAGCTCAAATGCCCGCACCGCGTGATCCTGGGTACCGATGGCCCGGCCGGCTCCGGCGTGCAGCCGCTGGGCATGTTGCGGCTGATCTCGCTGCTGTCCAGCCTGGGCAACATCCCGGCCGAGTTGGCCTTTTGTTTTGCCACCGGCAACACCGCACGTATCCGCAATCTCAACTGCGGGCTGATCGAAGTCGGCCGCGATGCTGACTTTGTCTTCATGGACAGGGCCCAACACACGGCCGGCCGCGATCTGCTGGACAGCGTGCAGCGTGGCGATATTCCGGGCGTGGGCATGGTGATGATCGACGGCCTGGTGCGCTGCGGCCGCAGCCGCAACACGCCGCCGGCCACCACCATTCCCAGCGTGGTGACCCATGCTTGATGCCTTGGCCAAGCCAGGACCGTTGCCCCTGAAACCGGGGCGCTGAGGCATGCCACATCTCCACACGCCGACCAAGGAAGAAACGTCGGGGCTTGAGCCGCTGGACCGCTTGGCGCTCAACGACATTGTGGTCGTCTCCACACGGGAACAGGCCGAGCAAGCCCTGAAAGACCTGGCGCCCAGCAACGTGCTGGGTTTTGACACCGAGTCAAAACCGACGTTTTTCAAAGACCAGGTGTCCGAAGGGCCGCATGTGGTGCAGTTTTCCACGCTGCACAAGGCTTATGTTTTTCAGTTGCACGACGTGGGCTGCCGCGAGGCGGTCTCGGCCCTGCTGCAGTCACCCAGCATCACCAAGGTCGGTTTTGGCCTGGCCGGCGACCATCAGCAAATCCGGCGCACCCTGGGGGTGGAACCCCAGAATGTGCTGGACCTCAATGTGGTGTTCAGGAAAATGGGTTATGTCAAGGAGATCGGCGTGCGGGGCGCCGTCGCCGTGGTGTTCAAGCGGCGGTTTTTAAAGTCGAGAAAAGCCACCACCTCGAACTGGGCCAACCGCCAGTTGACGGAAAGCCAGATTGTTTATTCGGCCAATGACGCCTGGGCGGCGATCCAGGTCTTTCATACCCTCGGCTTGTCGCCGCAGCCCATTTGAACCCTTAGTCGGCGTCAAAGCGCTGCCGGAAGGCGGCGCAAAACTGCGGGCTGCCGCTGATCACCAGGGTCAAGGTCTGCCAGGATGCGGCGGCGGCATCCCCCTCGCTGGCCTCCTGCAGGTCCACATCCCACTCGCCGCCCTCGTCCAGCGGCGCCTGCTGGCCCGGAAAGGCGGCATGGGCCCAATCCAGCACCTGTGCGATTTCAGCGCGGACTGCGGCGACCTGTTCGGGCCGGACCGACGCCATGGCATCAAACGTCCCGCCGCCCTGCGGGTCCTCGCTGTAATCAAAGTCCAGGAAGTTCAGGGCGCGTCCTGCTCGTCCAGTTCGTCCTGGGCATCATCCGGCCGGCTAGCGGCCTCGCCGGCCGGCCTGGCTTGGCGGTGACCCGCCTTGGCCAGCAGTTCCAGGTAAAAGGCATCGCCGCCTTCTTTGGCGACCGCATCCACCAGGGTCATGATGGTGGCAAAGTGAACCACCTCGGCCTGGTCTTCGCTGCTGCCAAAGCGGCAGTCAAAGTCCCAATAGTCCACACCCTCGGGCAGGGGCACGCGACGCTGGCGTTTGACGTATTTGCGGATCTCGTGTTTGACGGCGTCCAGCACGCGGTCGCGGTTTTTACCTTCGATAGTGAGTTTGAATGTTTTTTTCATGGCTTCCCTTTAGTCGCTCGATGTTCAGTCCTGAAGCGGCTGATTCGCAAGCCTTCGATTATGCGGCCTCCCCCTCTTGCCCCGTCTTGGGCGCGGGGGCTTAAACTGGGTCTTTGCGACGGGCTCTTTTCCCTGTCCGCTGTCACCTTCACAAAGCCCTTGTTCATGCCATTTTCTTCCCTGGGTTTGTCCCCCGCCCTCCTGCGCGCTGTCAGCGCCAAGGCCTACCCGGCTCCCACGGCCATCCAAGCGGCGGCCATTCCGGCCGTGCTGCAAGGCCGTGATGTGTTGGGCGCGGCACAAACCGGCTCGGGCAAAACCGCCGCTTTTGCGCTGCCGCTGTTGCAACAGTTGCAACAAATCCCCAGTGAAAAGCCGCGCCGCGTGCGTGTCCTGGTCCTGGTGCCCACACGTGAGCTGGCGGCCCAGGTTGGCGAAGCCATTCGCAGCTTCTCGCAGCAGTTGCCGCAGGCCTTGAAGGTCGCGGTGGTGTTTGGCGGCGTGTCCATCAACCCGCAAATGATGAATCTGCGCGGCGGGGCCGACATCGTGGTCGCCACGCCCGGCCGCTTGCTGGACCTGGTGAACCAGAACGCGCTGGTCTTGTCCGGCGTCTCGGCGCTGGTGCTGGACGAGGCCGACCGCCTGTTTGACCTGGGCTTTGCCGACGAACTCGCGCGCATCCTCGCCTTGCTGCCGCCCAAGCGCCAGAACCTGTTTTTCTCGGCCACCTTTCCGACGGCCGTGCAGGCGCTGGCGAATCAGTTGTTGCGCGACCCGGTCCGTATCGACGTGTTGGCTCAGGAACAAGACGAACCCGACATCCTGCAGCGGGCGATGGCGGTCGATCCCGAGCGGCGCACCCAGTTGCTGCGCCACCTGATCGTACAAAACGCCTGGCGCCGGGTACTGGTGTTTGTGGCGACCAAACATGCGGCCGAAATGGTGGCCGACAAATTACGCAAGGCCCGCATCAACGCCGAACCTTTCCACGGCGAATTGAGCCAGGGCAAACGCACGCAGGTGCTGGCCGACTTCAAGGCGTCCCGGCTCAAGGTGGTGATTGCCACCGACATCGCCGCGCGCGGCCTGGACATCTCGCAGTTGCCGGTGGTGGTGAACTACGACTTGCCGCGTTCGGTGCACGACTACATCCACCGCATAGGCCGCACCGGCCGCGCGGGCGAAAGTGGTGTGGCCCTGAGTTTTGTCAGCGCCGACACCGAGGCGCATTTCCGCCTGATCGAAAAACACCAGGGCCTGGCCCTGCCGCGCGAGCAGGTCGAAGGCTTTGAGCCACGGCAAGACCCGGCGGCACTGCCGCCCTCCACCGGTGGCATCAAGGGCAAACGCCCGAGCAAAAAAGACAAACTCCGGGCGGCCGCGGCCGCCGCAAACCACTAACCGCCGGCGTTGACGCGGGCCTTCAGGCTGGTGATGGCATAACCTTTTTCGGCGATCTGCTGCTCCAGCCCGTCAATCGCGTATTTGCCCAGCAGCTCGGCCTGGGCACCGCCCTCCACACCGCGGGCCTCGGACGCCCAATCGGTGTTGGTCGCCTCCTCAGGAATAAGCCGGCCCTCAGGCACGGCCAGGTAAGAGTGCCGCTGGTCGGATTCGGCTCGGCGGTAAATGTCCACACGCATGGTTTTCTCCTTGGCTGGCTCGCTGAGCGTTCTACCTTATCGCCCTGTCGCCACAACGCTCTAGGGAAAACCCTAAACCCCTTCTTAAAACCCTGACAAAGGCGGTTCAGGGGTCGGCTTTTGCTCCTGTTTTTATAGCTGTTTGCGCCCGTCTTTCATGGGCTGGAGGCCAATTTCGCTCATAAATATCGCGCCACCCCAGGAAGCAGGCGCCAGAGCGGCCCGCCAGACACCCAGGTGACGGGCCGGCGGGAACAGCCGCGCTAAGCTGCGACGACAACGACCTCGCCATCCCGGACACCATCCCCACACAGGAGCCCCCCATGAATGATCTTTTCTCCCTCCAGGGCCGCACCGCCCTGATCACCGGCGGCTCGCGCGGCATAGGCCGCATGATCGCCGCCGGCTTTCTGGCCCAGGGCGCGCGGGTTTATATTTCGGCGCGCAAGGCCGCCGCCTGCGACCAGGCCGCCCAGGAGCTCTCCAGCCTGGGCCACTGCGTCTCGCTGCCGGCCGATGTGTCCACTCTGGCCGGGGCCGCCGCCCTGGTCGCCGCCTATGCCGCACACGAGCCCCAGCTCGACATCCTGGTGAACAACGCCGGTGCCGCCTGGGGCGCACCGTTTGACGAGTTTCCGGAAAGCGGCTGGGACAAGGTCGTGGACTTGAACCTCAAAACCCCTTTCTTCCTGACCCAGGCCTTGATGCCGCTGCTGCGCAAGGCGGCCGAAAAACGACCGGCCAAGGTCATCAACATCGCCTCCATCGACGGCATTTCGGTCAATCCGATGGAAACCTATTCCTACGCAGCGAGCAAGGCCGGCCTGATCCAGCTCACGCGGCGTATGGCGGTGCGCCTGGTCCAGGACAACATCGTGGTCAGCGCGATTGCGCCCGGCGCTTTTGCCTCGGACATGAACAAGGACGCCAGAGACCACGGCGACGCGGTGGCGGCGCGTATTCCGGCCGGGCGTGTCGGACAAGATGCCGACATGGCCGGCGCGGCGATTTACCTGGCCTCGCGCGCCGGCGACTACGTGGTCGGTTCCACGTTGGTGGTGGATGGCGGCGTCACCCATGCACGTTAAACAGCGCGTTGGCCCACACCGGACTCGCTCCATTTTTGATAGCTGCTTGCGCTTGTACGGCATGGGTCAGCGCCTCTTTTGACTTAAAAAACTAGCCTGCCGCCATTGGATCACCGAAAGCCGCGTGACCCGCCTGCGTGCGGCTTTACCACACATTGGTGCATCGCAACATGCTGGTGAAACTACTTAAGTTCTAACCCGCTGGTGTGGCCCAGTGGGGCTCGTTAGCATCCGCTTATCTTGTCGCGGATCGGGGTGTCCGCCATATGCCATTTAAATAGCCGGAGAGCAATTTGCCAGCGGAATTCATTCTTGAAACGCAGGGTTTGACCAAGGAATTCAAGGGATTCGTGGCCGTCAACCAGGTGGACCTGAAGGTCCAGCGCGGGCATATCCACGCGCTGATCGGCCCCAACGGCGCGGGCAAAACCACCTTCTTCAACCTGCTGACCAAATTTCTGCACCCGACCACGGGCACCATCCTGTTCAACGGCAACGACATCACCACCGAAAAACCGGCGCAGACAGCGCGGCGCGGCATTGTCCGTTCCTTCCAGATCTCGGCGGTGTTTCCGCACATGACGGTGCTGGAGAACGTGCGCGCCGCATTGCAGCGCAACCTGGGCACCTCGTTTCATTTCTGGAAAGCCGAAGACACGCTGTTTCACCTGCACGACCGTGCCCGCGAGTTGCTGGCCCAGGTCGACCTGAGCGCCTTTGCCGACGAACTCACCGTCAACCTGCCTTACGGCCGCAAACGCGCGTTGGAGCTGGCCACCACGCTGGCGCTGGAACCCGAGCTGATGCTGCTCGACGAACCCACACAAGGCATGGGCCATGAAGACGTGGACCGTGTGACGCAGCTGATCAAAAAAGTCTCCGTCGGCCGCACCATCCTGATGGTGGAACACAACATGAATGTGGTGGCCTCGATTGCCGACCGCATCACCGTGTTGCAACGCGGCGCCATCATTGCCGACGGCCCGTATGCCGAGGTCTCCAAAAACCCGCTGGTCATCGAAGCCTATATGGGCACCGTCAATACCGAGCTGCAAGGAGCGCATTGATGACCAAAGAATTGCTCCGTATCGAGAACCTGCACGCCTGGTATGGCGAGTCGCATGTGCTGCACGGCGTCAACCTGACCGTGCATGAGGGTGAAGTCGTCACCCTGCTGGGACGCAACGGCGCCGGGCGCACCACCACCATGCGCGCCATCGTTGGCCTGACCGGCACACGCAAAGGCTCCATCCAAATCAAGGGGGAAGAAACCATCAAGCTGGCGCCACACAAGGTGGCCCGTCTGGGCGTGGGTTATTGCCCCGAGGAACGTGGCATTTTCGCCAGCCTGACGGCCGAGGAAAACCTGATGTTGCCGCCCACGATTGCGCCTGGCGGCATGAGCATCGCCGAGATTTACGACATGTTCCCCAACTTGAAAGAGCGCGCGTCCAGCCCCGGCACCCGCCTCTCAGGCGGCGAACAACAGATGCTGGCGGTGGCGCGTATTTTGCGCACCGGTGCGCGTTTGCTGCTGCTGGATGAAATCTCCGAAGGCCTGGCACCCGTGATTGTGCAAAAACTCGGCGAGATGATTCTCACGCTGAAAGCCAAGGGTTACACCATCGTGCTGGTCGAGCAGAACTTCCGTTTTGCCGCGCCGCTGGCCGATCGTTTTTACGTGATGGAGCACGGCACCATCGTGAAACAGTTTGCCCAACACGAGCTGACCCAGAACATGGGCATGCTGCAGGAATACCTGGGCGTTTGAGCGCCCCGCGCCCAGCCCACCAGACTTTTTTCGCGTTTTAGACAGCCCCACTTTAACCAGGAGACACCATGAAACTCAAAACCCTCGTCGCCGCTTTGGCCATTGGATTTGGCGCCGCGGCGTCCGCGCAAACCAACACGGGACCGGTCAAGATCGGCATGATCACCGACATGTCCGGCCTCTACGCCGACATCGACGGCCCGGCGGGTGTCGAAATGGTCAGGTGGGCCGTGCAGGACTTTGGCGGCAAGGTGCTGAACCGCCCCATCGAAGTGTTGTCGGCCGACCACCAGAACAAACCCGACATCGCCAGCTCCAAGGCCCGCGAATGGATGGACAAGGACAACCTGGCCATGCTGGTCGGCGGCACCAACTCGGGCACGGCGCTGGCCATGGCCAAGGTTGCGGCCGAGAAAAAACGCCCCTTCATCGCGATTGGCCCCGGCTCGGCCCGCCTGACGAATGAAGACTGCTCGCCTTACACCGTGCACTATGCCTACGACACCGTGGCCCTGGCCAAGGTGGCCGGCTCCGCCCTGGTCAAGGCCGGCAACAAAAGCTGGTACTTCCTGACGGCCGACTACGCCTTCGGCCACTCCCTGGAAAGCGACGCGGCCTCGGTGGTGAAAGCCAATGGCGGTACCGTGGCTGGCGCCGTGCGCCACCCGCTGAATGCCTCCGACTTCTCGGCCTTCCTGCTGCAGGCGCAATCCTCCAAGGCGCAAATCCTGGGCCTGGCCAACGCCGGCGGCGACCTGATCAACTCCATGAAGGCGGCCAAGGAGTTCGGCATCACCAAAACCATGAAAGTGGCCGGTCTGCTGGTGTTTATCAACGACGTGCACAGCCTGGGCCTGGCCAACACCGAAGGCCTGCAACTGGCCGACAGCTGGTACTGGAACCAGGATGACGCCTCGCGCAAATTTGCCAAGCGGTTCTTCGAGAAATACAAACGCATGCCTTCCAGCCTGCAGGCCGCTGACTACTCGTCCGTCACGACCTACCTCAAGGCCGTCCAGACCGCCGGCACCACCGACGCCGACAAGGTGATGAGCACGCTCAAGGGCATGAAGATCGACGACTTCTACAACAAGGGCCAGATTCGCGCCGACGGCCGCATGATTCACGACATGTACCTCTACCAGGTCAAGGGCCCGAAAGAGTCCACCACGCCATGGGACTACTACAAGACCGTGGCCAAGGTGCCTGGCGAGCAGGCCTTCACCACGGTAGCCGATTCCAAGTGCTCGCTGCTCAAGAAGTGATCTGACGGCGCCGGTGGCCCATCGCCCTTGCGATCGGCCACCGGGCTTTTTTTACCTTTGCATTTTTCTCACTCTCCAGGCGTGAACTGACGGGCTTTCATGGAAATTTTCGGCATTCCCCTTCAAGCTTTTATGGGCCAGCTCTTGCTGGGCCTGGTCAATGGCGCGTTTTATGCCCTGCTCAGCCTGGGGCTGGCGGTCATTTTTGGCCTGCTGGGCATTGTCAATTTTGCGCACGGCGCGCTCTACATGCTGGGCGCCTTTGCCGCCTGGATCATGCTGGACCAGCTCGGCATCAATTATTGGGCGGCGCTCTTCCTGGCGCCACTCGTTGTGGGCATTTTGGGTGTGGTGATAGAACGCCTCTTCCTCAAGCACCTGTACAAGCTGGATCCGCTGTACGGCCTGCTGCTGACCTTTGGCCTGGCCTTGATTGCCGAAGGCATTTTTCGCGAACTCTACGGCGTCTCGGGCCAGAATTACCCGGTGCCCGAACTGCTGTCGGGCGCGACCAACCTGGGTTTCATGGTGTTGCCCAACTACCGCGCCTGGGTGGTACTGGTGTCGCTGGTGATCTGCCTGGGCACCTGGTACCTGATTGAACGTACACGGCTGGGCGCCTACCTGCGCGCCGGCACCGAAAACGCCGCGCTGGTGCAGGCTTTCGGCATCAATGTGCCGCTGATGGTCATGCTGACCTATGGCGCCGGCGCTGCGCTGGCCGCGCTGGCCGGGGTGCTGGCGGCACCCATCATCCAGGTCAACCCGCTGATGGGCTCCAACCTCATCATCGTGGTGTTTGCCGTGGTGGTGATAGGCGGCATGGGCTCGATTCTGGGCTCCGTTCTCACCGGCCTGGGCCTGGGTCTGGTCGAAGGCCTGACCCGTGTTTTTTATCCCGAAGCCTCGAACATCGTGGTCTTTGTGATCATGGTCATCGTGCTCATGTTCAGGCCCGCCGGCCTGTTTGGCAAGGAAGCCTGAACCATGAACAACAGCCTGACCGATACCGCCGTCCCTCCAACCACCATGCCCAAAGCCGCGCCCCTCATGACTGCAAGCCGCATCACCTACCTGGCCCTGCTGGCCCTGCTGCTGGTGGCACCCCTGCTCGGGCTGTATCCGGTGTTTGTCATGAAGCTGCTGTGCTTCGCCCTGTTTGCCTGCGCCTTCAATCTGCTGCTGGGTTTTACCGGCCTGCTGTCCTTCGGCCATGCCGCCTTTTTTGGCTCGGCCGCCTACGTCACGGGCTGGTTCATCAAGTCACAAAGCTGGACCCCGGAGCTGGGCCTTGTGGCCGGCACCGTGGCGGCCGGACTGATTGGTCTGGTGGTGGGCCTGGTCGCCATCCGGCGCCAGGGCATTTATTTCGCCATGATCACGCTGGCGATTGCCCAGATGGTGTTTTTTGTTTGCCTGCAAGCGCCTTTCACTGGGGGTGAAGACGGTTTGCAGGGCGTGCCGCGTGGCCGCCTGCTGGGCCTGCTCTCGCTGGAATCCGACACCACCATGTATTACTTCGTGGTGGCGGTGTTTGTGCTGTGTTTTCTGTTCATCTCGCGCATCGTGCATTCGCCTTTTGGCCAGGTGCTCAAGATGATCCGTGAGAACGAACCACGTGCGATTTCACTGGGCTATAACGTGGACCGTTACAAGCTGCTGGCCTTTGTGTTGTCGGCCGCACTGGCCGGTCTGGCCGGCTCGCTCAAAACCCTGGTCATGGGTTTTGCCACCTTGTCCGATGTGCACTGGTCGATGTCGGGCGAGGTGATTTTGATGACCTTGCTGGGCGGCGTGGGCACCTTCTTCGGTCCGGTGTTTGGCGCCGGCATCGTGATCGCGCTGCAAAACCTGCTGGCCGACAAAGTCGGCTCCTGGGTCACCGTGATCATCGGCGTGATTTTTGTGCTGTGTGTGCTGGCCTTCCGCAAGGGTGTGGTCGGCGAGCTGCAGGCTTATCTTGAGCGGCGTCGGCGCGCTGCCGGCACGCCCGGCGCCTGACAGCCCGCGCGCTGTCTCTTCACCAGCCGGGGCCGCGGAACCGGCTTTGCCGGGCCGCAGGCGCAGCGCCCCCTTGGGAGTCAGAGAGCTGCACGCTAGTAGAGCGAACGTGGGGGCTCAGTCTTCCGCCCCGGCCGTCGACAAGGCCTCGGTCCCATGTTGCGGCAACACCAGCACCCCCTCATCGTCGGGCAAGGCTTCAATGCTGATCACCGGTGCCGAGGGCGTGACCCCCCCGAACAAGGTGGCAAAAGCGGCGGACGCGGCGTCGCGGCCGGTCGCAATACGCACAAAACCCATGGGAATCGCGGTGCCCGACGGATCGAACAGGTACCAGCGGTGGCCCACGTAGGCCTCGACATAGGCGTGAAAGTCGGTCGGGCCCAAGGCCGGATCGGCGCCGTAGTCGATGCCGCTGACAAAACGCGCCGGAATGTTGACCGCGCGGCACATGGCGATCATCAGGTGCGCAAAGTCGCGGCAGACACCGACTTCGTCGATCAAGGTATCCACCGCCGTGGTGTTGACGGTGGAGCTGTTGGACCGAAAAGTCACGCGCTGCTGGACCCAGTCACGGATCGCCTGCACCCGGCTGTAGCCCTGGCGCAAATGGCCGAATTCCTTGACCGCCAGCCGGTTCAAACGGTCGGACTGGCAATAGCGGCTGGGGTAGAGATAGGGCAACACAGACCCCGGCAGTTGCAACACGCCGACCTCCAGCAGTTGCTCGGCTTGCGCCACATGGTGGCGGATGTCGACCGTGGCGCCATAACTCACCGTCAAGGCACCGGCCTCGGCCCGAAATTTCAGGTAGCGGTTGCGGCTGACCGCATCGGTGTACATCTCGGGCTGCAGGATCTGGCTGATGCCCAGGGTTTCATTGAGCACGGTTTGCTCGGGCGTGTGTGCCGCGTGGATATTGAAAATGAAATCGCAGCCGGCATCCGCGACCTGGTAACTCAGTTCAATCAAAAATTTAAGCCTGACCATACGCTGTCTTCCTGAAGTTTTGCCGCCACCCGGCCGGCATGGACGGGTGGGGTTCTTGCAAAGGGGGTGACGGCGCGGCGCACGCACCAGGCGGCAACATCTGGCTGCGGGCAAAGGCGTGGCCGCACACCAAGTCAGTGTGGCACGGGAAAACGAGGGGACTGGCAGGTCAAGCCAAACGGCCATGGTGCTGGCGCTGACTTCGCATGCCGGGCGCGCGCCGCACCTGACAGCGATGCGGCCTGTGCGCCTACAAACGACGGCGCCGGGGACTGGCCAGCGGCTCAGTCGCTATATTTTTTATAGCTGCTTGCGCCCTACTCATAAGGGCTAAAGCCTGTTTTTATGCCGAAACAGCGCCTAACTCAGGCCCCGACTTCGTCCATGAAACGCACTTTGACACTTTTGCCCTTGACCCCGCCGGCATCCAGCTTTTGCTGGGCCAGGCTGGCAATGTTGCGGTCCACCGCCACATAGGTGGAAAACTCGTTGACATTGATCTTGCCGACCTGTTCCCGCGTAAAGGGCGGGACGTTGCCGGCCTCGCCGGTCAGCGCGCCCAACACGTCGCCGGCGCGGATTTTTTCCTTGCGGCCGCCGACGATTTGCAGGGTGACCATGGGCGGCAGCAGCGGCTCGTTGCTGGCCGGTGTCAGTTCGGTCAGCTTGTGCCACTCGGACTCGGCTTTTTGCAGCACCTCGATCTTGCCGACATAACCCATCTCGTCCATGCTGGCCAGACTGATGGCCCAGCCTTCTTCATCGGCACGGCCGGTGCGGCCTATGCGGTGAATATGCACCTCGGCATCCGGCGTCACGTCGACGTTGATGACCATGGCCAGTTGCGCAATGTCCAGCCCGCGTGCCGCCACGTCGGTCGCCACCAGCACCGAACAACTGCGATTCGAAAACTGCACCAGCACCTGATCGCGTTCGCGCTGCTCGAGTTCGCCAAACAGCGCGAGTGCGCTAAAGCCCTGCTCTTTCAAATAGGCCACCAGCGCGCGGCATTGCGATTTGGTGTTGCAAAAAGCCAGGGTGCTGGCCGGGCGAAAGTGGCGCAACACCTGGGCGACGGCGCCCAGACGGGCTTCGTCATGGTCGCTGTCCGGCACCTGGTACCAGCGCTGCTGGATCTTGGTTTTTTCATGCTGCGCCTGCACCGTGATGGTTTGCGGCGTCTTCATGAACTGCTGGCTCAGCTTGGCAATCCCTTCGGGGTAGGTCGCCGAAAACAGCAGGGTCTGGCGCTCTTTCGGGCATTGTTTGGCCACCGTGACGATGTCCTCGAAAAAGCCCATGTCCAGCATGCGGTCGGCTTCATCCAGCACCAGGGTGTTCATGGCCTCCAGATTCAGGTTGCCGCGCCCCAGGTGGTCCATGATGCGGCCGGGTGTACCGACCACGATGTGGGCGCCGTTTTCCAGGCTGGCGGTCTGGTTGCGCAGCGGCACACCGCCACACAAGACCACCACTTTCACGTTTTCTTCGGCCCGCGCCAGGCGGCGGATTTCGGTGGCGACCTGGTCGGCCAGCTCACGTGTCGGACACAAGACCAGGGCCTGCACGGCAAAACGCCGGGCATTGAGGTTGGCCAGCAGGGCCAGCCCAAAGGCGGCGGTTTTGCCGCTGCCGGTTTTGGCTTGCGCAATCAGGTCTTTGCCCAGCAGCGCCACCGGCAGGCTGGCAGCCTGAATCGGGGTCATGGCCAGGTAGCCCAGCTGCTGCAGGTTGGCCAGCATGTGGGCGGGCAGGGACAAGGTACTGAAATCGGAAGAGGAAGAGGTCATCCCCCATTATCGGTGCCCGGCCTAGGTACCAACCCCTAGCGCCCCGAATGACCCGTGCGGTCCCTCACAGAAGCCGCTTCATGGCGCACCGTTGAGGCGCTCCTGCCACGTCTTTTTACAAGAAAATAGGCTCTAACCCTTATCCAACGGACGCAGGCAGCTATCATTTTTATACCAAAAACCCCTGCATGTTGCGGGTTCAAAGCGCTACAGGCATGCTTGCGTCTTACGTCTGACAAGAACACCAAAGATTATTTATGCAAAATTTCGACTTCGACCTGTTTGTCATAGGCGGCGGCAGCGGCGGTGTGCGCGCGGCACGCATGGCGGCGCAACGCGGCGCACGGGTGGCGCTGGCCGAGGTGGCGGCCATGGGCGGCACCTGTGTCAACGTGGGTTGTATCCCGAAAAAGCTGTACAGCTACGCCGCCCACTACGCCGAGAGTTTTGAAGAGTCCCATGGTTTCGGCTGGGTCGGCGAAGCGCCCACGCTAGACTGGGAGTTGCTGAAAACCAACCGCGCCAAGGAAATCACGCGGCTCAACGGGATTTACCTGAGTCTGCTGAAAAACGCCGGTGTGCAAATCATCGAAGACTGGGCCACGCTGGCGGGCAAACACAGCGTCGAGGTGGGCGGCAAGACCTACAGCGCCAAACACATCCTGATTGCCACGGGTGGCACGCCCAGCGTGCCGGAAGTGCCGGGCCGCGAACATGTGATCACCTCCAACGAGATTTTTGACCTCTCGCCCTTCCCGAAACGCCTGCTGGTGGTGGGTGGCGGCTACATCGCCTGCGAATTCGCCTCCATCTTCAACGGCCTGGGCGCCCAGGTCATACAGGCCTACCGCGGCGCCCAGGTGCTGCGCGGCTTCGACGACGAGGTGCGCGCCTTTATTGCCGGCGAAATGCGCAAAGCCGGTGTCGACCTGCAACTCAACACCGACGTCGCCAGCATCAGCAAAACGCCAGAAGGCCTGCAGGTGACGCTAAAAAGCGGCGCGACCCTGGTCGTCGACACCGTCTTGTACGCCACCGGCCGCGAACCGCTGACCGGCGGCCTGTGCCTGGACACCGCGGACGTCGCCGTGAATGAGGCCGGGGCGATCCAGGTGAATACGCATTACCAGAGCTCGGTTCCCTCGATTTACGCCGTGGGTGACGTCACCGCGCGCCTGCAACTCACGCCCGTGGCCCTGGGTGAAGCCATGGTGGTGGTTGACCAGCTGTTTGGCCCCGCCGCCGGCAAAAAACCGCGCCACATGAGTTACGACTTCATTCCCACAGCGGTGTTCACCCATCCCAACATCGGCACCGTGGGTTATTCGGAAGCCGAAGCGCGCGAAAAATTTGGCGCCATTAGTGTCTACAGCTCTGACTTCAAGGCCCTCAAACACACACTCAGCGGCAGCAGCGAACGCACCTTCATGAAGCTGCTGGTGGAAGATGCCACCGACCGCGTGGTTGGCTTGCACATGGTGGGCGCGGACGCCGGCGAAATCGTTCAGGGTTTTGCCGTGGCCATGAAAGCCGGCGCCACCAAGGCAGTGTTTGACAGCACGATAGGCATACACCCGACCGCAGCGGAAGAATTTGTGACCATGCGCGAACCCGTGAAAAAACCGGCCTAAAGCCGGTTGTCCCGCTTGCGCGCCGCCGCCAGCGGGCCGGATTTATCGATTGCGGCGTCAAAACTCGCCACGTCCGCGTCATCCGGTCGCGCTGGACGCGCATCCAGCGGACGAAACACCTTGTGCTGCAAGTGGCGCAAGGCATCGGACTTTTTCATCGCGTCCAGCACCCGCTCGGGCGCCATCATCAGCACAAAAGGATTGGCGCGAGGGACATCGGTTCTCATGGCAGCGGCTCCTTGAATACATCCGTGGGGCAGTCAGGGTTAGATGAACTGACTGTAGGAGCGCTGGAGAATTCGGAAAAGTCAGCGGGCAGCCAGAGCGCTTGTAGGCCGCAGGCTGACACGCCTTTGCCGCTACCCGCGTCAGAAAGCCCGTTCGCCTTGGTGCCAGGCGCCGCGTACCATGGGCATGCCACCGCTCATTTTGACCCGGATCAGGTCGGCCCTAAGCCCGGGCGCGAGTTCACCGCGGTCCATCAAACCGATGGCACGCGCCGGATTGCGCGTCACGGTGTTGACGGCTTTGGGCAAGCTCCAGCCCACCGTGTCACGCAACAAAAAGGCCGACTGCAAGAGGCTGGCAGGCACGTAATCCGACGAAAAAATGTCGAGCAGGTCGAGTTGTGCCAACTCGGCCGCCGACACATTGCCGGAATGGGAGCCGCCCTTGACCAGGTTGGGGCCGCCCATGACGATGGCAATACCCGCCGCCCGCGCGGCCTGCGCCGCCGCCACCGTGGTGGGAAATTCCGAGATCGCAATCCGTTCCTCGCTGGCTTGCGCCACATGTTCGACTTCGGTGTCGTCGTGGCTGGCCAGCGGCACGCTGCGGGCGTGGCTGCCGGCAATCACGGCAGCGCGGTTGGGGATGGCATGGCGCTGCTGGTGCGCGGTCAGTTCCGCCACCAGGGCCAGGTACTCGCTGTTGTCGAAGCTGCCAAAACGCTCGGCGTAACGCCGGTATTTTCCGAGATCTCGCCACTGGCGCTGGCCGGGTGTGTGGTCCATCACACTGACAAGTTCCAGCAGCGAATCGTCGGCATATTGCTCAAACACTTCCACAATATCCGGCGCAGAAACTTCGCAGCGCAGGTGCAGCAGGTGCTCGACCCGCAGCAGTCCTTCATCGCGGCATGCGTGCAGGGCCTGAATCGAAACATGTTGGGTCTGGCTGCGTGCGCCACCCCGGTCCATGTCGCCAATCACGATGGAGTCCAGCACCGTGGTGATGCCGGCGGCGGCACACAGGGCGTCGTGCATCACGGTCGCCGAATGGGCATTCCAGAGCACGCCGGGGCGTGGCACCAGGTGTTTTTCAAGGTTGTCGGTGTGCAGCTCGACCAGGCCGGGCAGCAGCCAGTCACCCGCCCAGTCCTCGGCGCCTGGCACGGAGGTGTCGCCGCGTTCGATGGAACGGATGGTGCCCGCCTCGATCACCATGCAGCCGGTGAATTCTTCGGTGGCGGTGACGATTTTTGCGTTCCTGATGATTCGTTGTGTCATGAGAGGCTTCCGGTTTAAAGAGGTTTGCGATGTTGTTCAACGTCAAAGCAGCGGCTCGCCACGGCCTCGCGCACTTCGTCGTCGTGAAAAATGCCGACCACGGCGGCGCCGCGCGAGCGGGCCGCCCAGATCAGCTCGACCACCACACGGCGGTTGTCCGCGTCGAGTGAAGCGGTGGGTTCGTCCAGCAGCAGCACAGGCTGGTTGGCGATCAGGCCGTGTGCAATGTTCACGCGCTGCTGTTCGCCACCGGAAAACGTCGCCGGCGGCAAGTGCCACAAACGCTCCTGCAAATTCAGCCGCGCCAGCCATTCGGCGGCCTGGCTGCGTGCGAGTTCGGCCGCCATGCCGAGACGGCGCAGCGGTTCGGCCACGATGTCCAGGGTGGAGACGCGGGGAATCACGCGCAAAAACTGCGAGACATAACCCAGCGTGCGGCGCCGCACCTCCAGCACCTCGCGCGGCGCGGCGTTCGACAAGTCCACCCATTGTTCGTCGTGAAGAATGCGCACCTCGCCGCGGCTGGCGCCATAGTTGCCATACAGGCAGCGCAGCAGGGAACTCTTGCCACTGCCGGAGTGGCCGGTCAGTGCCAGGCATTCGCCCGGATAGACCTGCAGGTCGATGCCGTCAAACACAGGCAGCGCCAGGCCACCGCGGCCATGCAAGGTAAAGGTTTTGGAGAGTTGGTGGGTTTCAAGCAAAGCAGTCATGGGGGCCATCACAGTGGGAAAGAGGGGGCACGCCGGCTCATGGCGTGAGAACGGAAGAAACCAGCAACTGGGTGTAGGCATGTTGCGGGTCGTCGAGCACCCGGTCGGTCAAGCCCTGCTCCACCACCTGGCCGTCCTTCATGACCAGCATGCGGTGCGCCAGCAGGCGTGCCACGGCCAGGTCATGGGTCACGATGACGGCCGCCAGTTGCAGCTGGTCCACCAGTTCGCGCAGCAAATCAAGCAGCCGCGCCTGGACCGACACATCGAGCCCGGTGGTCGGTTCGTCCATGAACACCAGCCGCGGATGTGTCACCAGGTTGCGGGCAATCTGCAGGCGCTGCTGCATGCCGCCGGAGTACGTGCCTGGCAAGTCGTCGATCCGGTCCACGTCGAGCTCGACACGTTCCATCCAGCTCAAGGCCTGGCCGCGTAACTTGCCGTAGTGGCGGCTGCCCAGGGCCATCATGCGTTCGCCGATGTTGGCGCCGCCCGAGACATTCATGCGCAGGCCATCCCGTGCGTGTTGCTCGACAAAACCCCAGTCGGTGCGGGCCAGCCAGCGCAAACGGGCTTCCGACAAATCCGCCAGGTCGACCAGGCCGGCCTCGCTGCGTGCCGGCGCCGCAGACACCACGCCGGCCTCGTCCCGTACGTCGTAGTGAACCGAACCTTCGTCACAGGCCAGGCGGGCCGCCAGCAGCCGCAACAAGGTGGATTTTCCGGAACCGGATTCCCCCACCACCGCCAGCACTTCCCCGGGGTAGAGGTCAAAGTTCACATCGCGGCAAGCCCAGCGCAGGCGACTGCCTTGCATAAACTGTTTGCCGGCGCCGCGTACGGATAAAAGCAGATCGTTGTTATTCATCATGCCCCCTGCCCTGCGGGCTGTGTGTGGTGTGTTGTGTTGGCCAAGGCGTCCGGCATCTGCACCGCCTGTTGTGTCCCGACATGGCCGGCGTCACGGCGATCGCCGCAAAAATCACTGTCCGAACAGACAAACAAGCGGCTGCCTTCATCGTCCACAATCATTTCGTCCAGAAAACTGTTGTCTGCCCCGCACAAGGCGCAGGCATGGTCCCAGCGCTGCACCTCAAACGGATGGTCCTCAAAGTCGAGGCTGCGCACGGCGGTGTAAGGCGGAATCGCGTAAATGCGTTTTTCCCGTCCGGCCCCAAACAGCTGCAGGGCCGGGTTCATGTGCATCTTGGGGTTGTCAAACTTCGGTATCGGTGATGGCGAGGTCAGGTAACGCTCGTTGACCAGCACCGGGTAGTCGTAGGTTTTGGAGATGGCCCCCAGTTGGGCAATGTCTTCGTAAAGCTTGACATTCATCAGTCCGTATTCGGCCAGCGCATGCATGGTGATGGTCTCGCGGCGGCGCGGCTCCAGGCGGAACAGCGGCTCCGGCATAGGCACCTGGTACACAAGGATCTGGGCTTCTGTGAGCGCCGCTTCCGGGATGCGGTGGCGGGTCTGGATGATGCTGGCCAGCGCGGTTTTTTCAGTGGTCGGCACCCCGGTGGTGCGGGCAAAAAAGCGACGGATGTTGACCGCATTGGTGGTGTCGTCAGCGCCCTGGTCAATCACCTTGAGCACATCCTCACGCCCGATGATGCTGGCCGTGACCTGCACACCGCCCGTGCCCCAACCATAAGCAAAAGGCATTTCGCGTGAGCCAAAAGGTACCTGGTAGCCGGGGATCGCCACCGCCTTGAGCATGGCGCGGCGAATCATTTTTTTGGTTCGCTCGTCGAGAAATCCGAAGTTGTAGTGTCCGTCCATCATGCTGCTTTCTGTATCGCCGGAGCGGGGTTGTGGCTTGTTTCTTTGCCCTCTTTGTCGGCCTCTTTCTCCAAGGCATGGGCGGCGCGCAGCTTGCGCACCAGCTCCAGTTCGGACTGGAAATCCACGTAATGCGGCAACTTCAGGTGTTGCACAAAACCAGAGGCTTCGAGGCTGTCGGCATGCGACAGCACAAACTCTTCGTCCTGCGCGGGCGCTGTGGCCAGCTCGCCCAGTTCGCGGGCGCGCAGCGCTCGGTCGACCAGCGCCATGGCCATGCTTTTTCGCTCAGCCCCGCCAAAAGCCAGGCCGTAACCTTGGGTGAACTGCGGTGGTACCTCGCGGTTGCCGGCGAACTGGTTGATCATCTGGCACTCGGTCACTTCAACGTCGCCGATCTCAATCGGAAACCCGAGTTCGTCCGCCAGGATTTCCACCGCCACCTTGCCGCGCCGGATTTCGCCGGCAAACGGATGAGCATTGGCATAACCACGCTGGGTCGAATACCCCAGCGCCAGCAGCCAGCCTTCGTCGCCGCGTGCCAGGGCCTGCAGGCGCAGCGGCCGTTCCGCCGGAAACATCAGCGGCTCACGTGTCAGGTCGCCGGGTTCGGCGCCGGACGTGGGACGAGGTGTCTCCATCAGGCCTTCACGCGCCATCAGGTCGTTGACGCGCGGCATGTGGGCCGGCAAAGCCTGTTCGGCGACGGGGGCCTCCCCGGACGCCTGGTCGCTGCCGCCCTCTGCCAGCAAGGCAAAGTCCAGCAGGCGCTGGGTGTAGTCATACGTGGGGCCCAGGACCTGGCCGCCGGGCAGGTCCTTGAAGGTGGCCGACACACGGCGCACCAGTTGCATCTGCGCGGTATCCATCGGCAGGCTGTAGCCAAAACGCGGCAAGGTGGTGCGGTAGGCACGCAGCAGGAAAATGGCTTCGACCAGATCGCCGCTGGCCTGCTTGATGGCCAGCGCGGCCAGCTCCGCGTCGTACAGCGATCCCTCGGCCATGACACGGTCCACCGCCAGCGGCAGTTGTTCGCGGATCTGCGCCACCGACAACTCCGGCAGCGAGGTGTCGCCCCGGCGTTGTCCGGCCAGCAGGCGCCAGGAGTGTTCGATGGCGGCTGCGCCGCCTTTGACTGCAACATACATCAGGGATGCTCCTCATGATTTGCGCCGCGCGCGGCGTGGTTTTGCGGGATGAGCCGCAAGGCGAAAAACCCAAGGCAAGGCTGGACGCCTTGCCTGGTTTTGCAACGAAGTGGATCGCCCGCAAAACCACTCCCCTTCGGGTTCGAACCAAAACGGGCGCTTTGCCCACCCAACCCCTTGCGTGTGCCTCGGCACACGCTGCGAGGTCTTGGCAAGCAAATCATCCCGTTTTGGACTCGAACGCGCATGGCGCAAGTCATGATGAGCATCCCAGGACTCCTTCCAGACGCCGCACACGGGTGGTGCGCGGCAAACCCAGCGCCGCATCGGCGCAGGTAAAAACAATGTCCACACCCTGGGGGAAAGACGCGTGGTTGGCTTGCCATTGCGCCCAGAAGTCCTCCGGCAGACCGGCAATCCGCACCGTCTGCATGTCCTGGATGCCCGGGCCGCGCCACTCGACAGCGGGACCGGTTTCCAGCGATGCAACCTCCACCAGCAAGGTGGCGGCTGTTTCGGGCGCGTCCATGGTGCCTGCCGCAAACGTGTCGAGCGCAGGCCATCCGGCGGCATGGCTCAACACGGCAAAAGCCGCTTCTGACGGGGCTGCGGCGCGTGAGGCGCCGGTATGAAAGCGCAACCACTGCGCCTCAGCACAGTCGCCTTGCGGCCACCACACGGCGGTGTCGTCGTCGGTCAGGGCCAGCAACAGGTGCGCCATGGCCGGGCCAAGCGCCAAGCCTTTGACGGTCTGCCCCAGGGCCACAGGCTGGCCGGGCCGAGACAAGGCATCAAGAACCCGGCGGAAAGCTTGTTGTGCGTCATGCACCGGATCGACAAAACCGGCACTGAGGGAATGTTGTTGCGTCATACCTCGCCCCGCACAAAAGTAAAAAATTCGACCCTGGATGCCGCGGCCGAACGGCTGGCGGCATCACGCTGCGCCGCCTGCTGACTGGCCAGGGGATCCATCACGGCTTGCTGCAGATACGCCTGACGTGTTTCGTCCTGCAACAGTGCGTCAAAAAGTGCCACCAGCTCGGCTTTGCGGCGGTCGCGCCCCAGCGTGTAACCCACACCCAAGGCGCCGGACCCCACACGCAGGGCACAACGGGTGACCGTGGCTTCGCCGAGGTTGAAGGCGTCACCGGTGCCGCCTACACGTCCGCGCAGCATGACCATGCCAGGCTCGGACGGCCTGACATGTTCAAGCGCTGGCAAGTCCCCCACCAGCGCCAGCGCTTTTTCAAGCTCGGGCCTCGTAGCCCGCGTCAACACGCCCAGCCAACGCCGACGCGGCGCATGGTTTGCATTCATTGCATCGTTTGTCATACAGATGTCTAAATCAGTCACTAGAGTTGGATAAGTTGCTGCAAAACACCCGCAGTGGGTGCGAAGAGCCTCTAGTTCAACCGGACAACATGACCAATTGATGACAAACGAATACACACTTTCCAGCGCACCGGGCAGGCGCAGCGGTGTCGCGGTCTGGAAGCAGATCGCCAACACACTGAGCACAGAAATTCGCGACCGCGCCTTCACCGCCAGTGGCCGGCTGCCCAGCGAAAACGAACTGTCCACACGTTTCGGCGTGAACCGCCATACCCTGCGCCAGGCGGTGGCGGCCTTGCAGGTGGATGGCCTGGTGCGCATCGAACCGGGACGCGGCACCTTTGTCCAGCACGAGCTGCTGGACTACGTGCTTTCACGCCGGACACGTTTCACTGAAAACCTGCAGCGCCAGGGATTGCTGCCCAGCAAACAATTGCTGACGGCGCGGGAAATACCGGCGCCTGAACGCGCCGCCCATGAACTCCGGCTGGACAAAGGGGCGGCCGTGCTGATGGTGGAGACGCTGGACGAAGCCAACAACCAGCCCATCGCCCTGGCCACCGCCTATTACCCCGCGCTGCGTTTTTCCGGGCTGCTGGAGATGCTCCACGACGGCACAGGCACCACGAAAATCCTGCGCCATTTCGGCGTGGAAGATTACGTGCGCGCGGAGAGCCACATCACCACCCAAATGCCCTCGGATGAAACCGCACGCCTGCTGAAGCAACCGGCCACCCGCCCGGTGTTGTGTGTGGAATGCCTGGATGTGGACATGGACGGCCAGCCCATCAAATACGGTGAAACCGTGTTTTCCGGCGACCGGGTCCAGCTGGTGGTCAACGCGGGACAAGACGCTGGAGAAAAATCATGAGCGTGCGTTATGCCATTTATTTTTCGCCGGCCAAAAACACCCCCTGGTGGAACTTTGGTGCGCACTGGCTGGGCCGTGACGAACATGACAACACGGCACTTCCGCACCCTCTTGTGGCGGGGATTCCATCCACGGAGCTCGCCAGCCTCACGCAAACACCTCGGCGTTACGGTTTTCACGCCACCCTGAAAGCGCCTTTCCACCTGGCGGCCGAGGTGGACGAAACCGGCCTCATCACAGGCCTGCGCACGCTGGCACAGACCTTGAAGCCGGTCGCACTGGGGCCCCTGCGTGTCGCGACACTGGGCAATTTTGTGGCGCTGATCCCCCACACCATTCCCGGCGGCCTGCAGGCGCTGGCGGATGCTTGCGTGACCGGGCTGGATCACTTTCGCGCGCCGCTTCTGGAGGCCGACCTTCGCCGGCGTCGCACCGAGCAACTCGATGAACGCGAGACCGAATTGCTCGACCTCTACGGCTACCCTTATGTGCTGGAACGTTTCCGCCTGCACCTGACATTGACCGGCCCCGTCGACGCGGATACAGCGCAACGCGTGACGCAGGCCGTCTCTACACATATCGACAGACCCAACACCGATATACCACTGTTGCTGGACCGGCTCTGCCTGTTTGTCGAAAGATACCCTGGTGCACCCTTCCAACGCATCATTGACCTGAGGTTGCAGTCATGAGTGGCGCCTGGATTTTTGTCTGTGGCCCCTCGGGTGCCGGCAAAGACAGCGTCATCGCCTCGGCCCGGCAACAGCTGTCCGAGCGACAAGACATCGTGTTTGCACGCCGCATGGTCACACGTGCCATGCAGGCCGGCTCGGACCACGATGCACTGACAGAAGCAGAATTTTTATCGCGGCTTCGGAACAACGGTCTGTGCTGGCACTGGCAGGCGCACGGTTTTTACTATGGCATTGCCCAGCACTACGCGGCCGAGGTACAAGCCGGGCGGCGGGTGGTGGTTAATGGCTCGCGCGCACATGTCCAGGGCCTGATGCCATCGCCAGAACTGCGGGTGGTGGAGGTCACGGCCAGCCCCGAGCAGTTGGCCACCCGGCTGGCACAACGCGGCAGGGATGCCGCCAGCGCCGTGGTCGCGCGGCTGGCACGCAACACGGGCTTTGCCGACCTGCAAGCCGACTGTGTGATTGTCAACGACGCGACGCTGGCGGTGGCCGGCCAGCGCCTGGCGGACTACCTGGCAGCTTAAGGCCTCGCTCAGGCGATGCGGGCGCTTTCAAGGACCGTCACATAATGCGCCCAGGCGGGCGTGTTCGCAGTGGGGTCCTTGGCACCGTCATCCCAGCGACGCAGCGCCACCGCATCGGCGGCAAACGGCTGCTGGATAAAAACAGCCGCGTCTTCCTCTGAAAACGCCCCGCCCTGCAAGGCCAGGCTGCGCTGGGACGCCGGCGACAGACTGGCCGCATAGTGCGGGTCCATATGGCAAAGATAACGTTTGGCGTCCACATGCAGACGTATCGGCGCCAGCACGGCCTCGTCGAACACACCGCGTAAAAACGGAATCGCCAGGTATTGATGCACATCATCAATGGCTGCTGTCCTAGCCTCTGTCCTGGGTGCCATCAAATGCCCCAGGTCATGCAAGAGGGCGGCGGCGATCAGCGACGGTGACGCACCGGCCTGCTCGGCCAGGTGCGCACACTGCAAGGCATGTTGCTGCTGGTTGATGGCTTCCGAGCCGTATTGCACGACCCCCTGGGTTTGGTACAAGCCGGTGATCTCCGCTATTTGCAATGCCATGATCAGCCCTACACCAGGGCTTGGCGGATACGCGCTGACACCAGGTCGATCACCGTGACGGTGACAATGATGATGATCATGACCGCGCAGGTTTCGGCGTACTGAAAGCCACGGATGATCTCCCACAAAATCACGCCAATACCACCGGCACCCACCATGCCCACCACCGAGGCCGAACGGACGTTGGACTCAAACCGGTACAAGGAATACGAAATCCACAGCGGCAATACCTGCGGAATGATGCCGTAGACAATTTCTTCCAGTGCATTGGCCCCGGTCGCGCGTATGCCCTCGACCGGCTGTGCGTCAATCGACTCCACGGCCTCGGAAAACAGTTTGGCCAAGACCCCCGTGGTATGTACAAACAGCGCCAGCACACCGGCGAACGGCCCCAGCCCCACGGCCACGATGAACAACATCGCAAACACCATTTCGTTGATGGCGCGTGCCGCATCCATCAGCCGCCGCACGGGCTGCCGAATCCAGGCAGGGGCGATATTGGCCGACGAGAGCAAACCGAGCGGCACGGCAAACACCACGGCCAGCGCCGTCCCCCACAAGGCAATCTGCAGGGTCACCAGCATTTCCTGCAGGTAGAGGCGCCACTGGCTGAAATTGGGTGGAAAAAAGTCCGCCGCGTATTGCGCCATGTTGCCGGAATCACGCACCAGGTCCAGCGGACGCATGTCTGCGCCCTGCCAGGACGCGGCCAGCAAGGCAATCACGACGCCCCAGCCCAGCATGGCCAGCACGCTGGTTTTGGGTAAATTGACCTGGAGGGGGGCGACCGCCAAGGGAGAAGCAGGTGTGCTCATGTCAGTTGGGCTGGAATCAGGAAGACGGGATCAATAGGCATTTGTTTACTGACCCAGTTCGGCCAGTTTTTTGTCGATGTCAGCAAGCTTGACCTGCTTGTCGGCCGCCGCCATGCCGGCATCGGCTTCAAACTTGTTGCGTTCCTTGAACAGCTCCAGCTGGCGGATGGGAATCAACTGCGCATTGGTCGAGGCCTTGAAGCCGGACAGCTTGGAGAGTTTCATCAGGTTGTCTTTTTCCTGCTGGCTGCCTTTGCCGTAGTTGTAGAAAAACTCGCTCACGTTTTTCTTGGTCGCTTCGGGCAAGTCCTTGCGCATCACCAGCGGGTCCAGCGGAATCAGCGGCGAGGTCCAGAGGATTCGGATGTCCTTGAATTTCTCGGGCAAACGATCCTTCATCTTCTCCAGGTTTTCGCTGTTGTTGGTGGCGACATCGACCTGCTTGTTGGCGACGGCCAGACCGTTGCTTTCGTGGTTGGCACCACGTGCCACCTTGAAAAAGGTTTTGGGATCAATCTTGTTTTTCGCAAACACGTAATAACCGGGGACCAGAAACCCCGAGGTGGAGTTGGGATCGCCGTTGCCAAAGGATAGGTTTTTGCCGTTCTTGAACACATCGTCCAGCGATTTGAGCGCGCTGTCCTTGTGTGTGATCAGGTGGGAGTAATAACCTTGACTGCCATCGGCATTGACCATTTGCGCAAACACCTCGCCGCCTGCGCGGTCCACCGCTTCCATGGCGGACTTGTTGCCATACCAGGCGGCATGCACCTTGTTGAAACGCATGCCTTCAATGATGCCGGCGTAATCAGAGGCAAAAAAGGCGTTGATTTTCATGCCCGTCTTTTTGGCCATGTCATCCAGGATGGGTTGCCAGTCGGACTTCAGGTTTTGGGAGGACTCGGTGGAGATGATGCCGAAATTGAATTCCTTCATTTCCTGCGCGCCCACGGGGGTCAAGGCGACCAGCGCCGTGGCGGCCAGTCCAGTGAGTAGTTTTTTAAGCATGGGGATTCCTTGGTCAATGAATGCGTGATGAAAAAATGGGGGTCAGGCCGCTTGGGCCAGCGGTGTGGGCCAGGCCAGATGCGGCACGGGTTTCACTTTGTCTTCCAGGCTGGAAATGTGGTCACCCAGCGCCAGGATGTCGTCCGCTTCGGCGCCGTACAAATTTCGCAACACCTCGGGGGTGAGTCCGACCGAGGGGCCGTCGTACACCACCCTGCCCTGGTGCAAGGCCACGGTGCGCGGGCAATATTTCATGGCGACATTGACCTGGTGCAGCGACACCACCACCGTGCATTGGTCTTCCCGGTTGACGCGGGCCAGGATGTCCATGACCTTGCGTGAGGACTCGGGGTCCAGCGAGGCAATGGGTTCGTCGGCCAACACCACCTTGGCGCCCTGCACCATGGCGCGGGCAATCGCCGCGCGCTGCTGCTGGCCGCCCGACAGGGTGGAGGCACGTTGGGCCCAGCATTCGGCAATGCCCACGCGGCGCAGCGCCTCGATACCGCGGGCTTTTTCCTCGGGCGTGAACCAGCGGAGCAGGCTGCGCCACATCGGCACCCGGTGCAAGGTGCCGGCCAACACATTGATGATCACCGGCAGACGACCCACCAGGTTGAATTGCTGGAACACAAAACCGATTCCCGAGCGCACCGAGCGGATGTTGGAAACAATTTTTCCGTTGCGTTGCACAGTCCGGCCGTGGATCTCGATGGACCCCGGCGTCTGGCTATCCCCGGCCATCAGCCCCGCCATGTGGCGCAGCAAGGTGGATTTTCCGGAACCCGAGGCGCCTATCAGCGCCACCATTTCGCCCGGGACAATACGCAGGTTGATCTGTTGCAGGGCTTTGCGGCCGTTGCCAAAGGTTTTGCTCAGGGTATTGATTTGAATCGCAGCATGCATGGTCTTTTCCGTTGGTGAACGGCTTGAATCTAGGGCCGCAATGTGTCGGTTTCGTGTCAGGCCTTCACCTTGCAGGGGGCTTGCAGGGCTGGAATGGGGCGTTTGCGCCTATGGGCCGGGACGGCGCACAATCAAGGCCATGGCTTATCTACCAACCTTCATCGCCCCCACCCGTTACACCGACCCGCTTGCCGCGCTGGCCCAGGTTCAGACAATTTATGACCAGCAGATCAGCCACCTGCGCGAAGCCATGCAGCGTTATGTGGCCGGTGAGACCTTGCCCGGCCATGTGCGCGCCTGTTACCCCTTTGTGCGGGTGCATACCGACACGGTGGTGCGTTCCACGCTGGCCTCGGTCGATATTTCCAAGCTCAGTTATGGTTTTGTCGCCGGCCCCGGCCGTTTTGAAACCACGCTGACACGACCCGACCTGTACGGCGCGTATTACCTGGAGCAGTTCCGCCTGCTCTTGGAAAATCATTCGGTCGAACTTGAAATCGGCACCAGCACCCAGCCGATTCCTGTGCATTTTTCCTTCGCCGAACACGACCACATCGAAGGCAACCTGAGCATGGCGCGGCGCATGTTGATGCGTGACGTGTTTGACCTGCCGGATCTGGCCGCCATGGACGACGGTATCGCCAACGGCACTTACGAGCCGCGCCCCGGCGAGCCCCAGCCGCTGTCGCTGTTCACGGCCGCGCGGGTGGACTACTCGCTGCAGCGCCTGCGCCACTACACGGGCACCTCGCCGGACTGGTTCCAGAACTTTGTGCTCTTCACCAACTACCAGTTTTATATCGACGAATTTGTGCGCCTGGGCCATGCAGCCATGGCCGACCCGGCCAGCGAATACATCGCTTTTGTCGAACCCGGCAATGTGGTGACACGCCGCGCCGGCCTGAGCGCGCAAGAAGGTGATGCGCTGGGCCTGGCGCCGCCGCGGCTGCCGCAAATGCCGGCCTACCACCTGATGCGCGCCGACCGCAGCGGCATCACCATGGTCAACATCGGTGTCGGTCCGGCCAATGCCAAAAATATCACCGACCACATCGCCGTGTTGCGCCCGCACGCCTGGCTCATGCTGGGCCACTGCGCCGGCCTGCGCAACAGCCAGCAGCTCGGCGACTATGTGCTGGCCCACGGTTATGTGCGTGAAGACCATGTGCTGGATGAAGAACTGCCGCTGTGGGTGCCGATTCCGGCACTGGCGGAAATCCAGGTGGCGCTGGAGCGCGCCGTCAAGGACGTGACCAAGATGGAAGGCGCGGCCCTCAAAAGCATCATGCGTACCGGCACCGTGGCCTCGACGGACAACCGCAACTGGGAACTGCTGCCCGGCAACCAGCCGCAACGCCGCTTCAGCCAGAGCCGGGCGGTCGCGCTGGACATGGAAAGCGCCACCATTGCCGCCAACGGTTTTCGCTTTCGTGTGCCTTATGGCACCTTGTTATGTGTCAGCGACAAACCCTTACACGGCGAGATCAAACTGCCCGGCATGGCCAACCATTTCTACCGCGAGCGGGTAGACCAGCATTTGCGCATAGGCATGCGGGCCATTGAGCTACTGCGCGAACAAGGCATCAAGCAGCTGCACAGCCGCAAGCTCAGAAGTTTTGCCGAGGTGGCTTTCCAGTAAGCCCTGCTTGCGCCACGTCCGGGGTGTATTCACGCCTGGCCCCTGCGTGAGCGTGCCTGTCAACGGTCCCGACAAGGGGCCTTGACGGCGCGCCCCTGCTGGGGACATCATTCCTTTTTTTCAAATCTGAGCATTTTTGATTGGTTGATTTGTTTTAAAGCGCTATGGGCATCTTGTAGGAACAACAAGGAGCATCGCGATGAAACCCTGGATCGTTCGCACCGCGGCAGCACTCGCCGCACTGACCCTGTTGGCTGGCGGGGCCGTGCTGGCCGGCACCTACCTGGCAGACCGCAAAGCCAATCGCAGCGTCCACGCCGAGGTCCAACCGGTGGCGTACCGCAGCGACGCGGCGGCGCTTGAGCGCGGGCGTTACCTCTACGACTCACGCGGTTGTGTCGCCTGCCATGCGGCCGACGGCCATGGCAAGACCTTTGTCGATGAACCCAACGGCCTGCTGGTCAAGGGCCCCAACATCAGCCCAGGACCGGGCAATGTGGTGGCCAGCTACCAGCCTGCAGACTGGGTGCGCGCGATCCGGCACGGGATCAAGCCGGGCGGAAAACCGCTGCTGATCATGCCCAGTGAAGACTACAACCGCCTGACCGACGACGACCTGGCCGCGCTGGTCAGCCACCTGCGGCACATGCCGCCAGTCGCGGGCGAAGCCGCGGTGCTGCGCCTGCCGGCCCTCGTGAAGGTGCTGTACGCGGCCGGCATGGTGCAGGACGCCTACGAAAAAATCGACCACCGCTTGCCGCCGGCGCAGCCGGTCACCGAAGGTGTCACCATCGCCCACGGCGCGTATGTGGCCAATATGTGCATGGGTTGCCACGGCGCGAATTTCAGCGGCGGAAAAATCTCCGGCGCCCCGCCCGACTGGCCGGTCGCCGCCAACCTCACCACTGGCCCCCAAAGTGAAATGGCACGCTACACGGCGGCCGGGCAATTCCGGCAGATGCTGGCCAGCGGCCGCCGCCCGGACGGCAGCCAGGTCAGTGCCGTCATGCCTTTCGACGCGCTCAAGGCCATGAGTGCGACCGATGCCGACGCGCTCTACCTCTACCTCAAGAGCCTGCCGCCGCGAAACGCCGGCGAGCGTTGAGGCCAGCAGCGGAGTCGCTATGGTTTATATAGCTGCTTGCGCCCGCCATATAAGGGCTGGAGGCACTTTTTACTCATAATCAAGCAGGTATTTCGCTGCCGCCTACCCATCAGGGAATGCAGTGCTGCAGGGCTTGGCCCGCCTGCCAGCGCGCCAGGTTGGCGAGGAACAACTCGCAGACACGGCGGTGGTTACCGTCGGAGTGGCCTGCCGAATGGGGTGTCACGATGACATTGGCCAGCCCCCACAAGGGCGAGTCGCTGCCCAGCGGCTCGTGTTCGAACACATCCAGGTAAGCGCCGCCCAGACGCCCGTCGCGCAAGGCCTCGATCAAGGCCGGCTCCACCACCACCTCGCCTCTGGCCACATTGATCAGGCAGGCGCCCGCCGGCAGTGCGGCCAGGGCTTCGCGATCCACCAGGCCACGGGTCTGCGCCGTCAGCGGACAAGCCAGCAGCAGCCAGTCCGCGCGCGGCAGCACCGAGGGCAAGGCGGCGAAACTCACCATCTCGACCCCGTCCTCGGCGGCCTGCGGCGGGTGCTGGCGCACCACCACCAGCTTGAGGCCCAGCAGGCGCAAAAACGCGCCCAAGCGCTGCCCGATCGGTCCCCAGCCGACCAGCACCACCGTTTGCCCCGCCAGGTCGCGCGGCGCTTGCGCACCGCCCACCAGGGGCGCCCAGGTGCGCGCCTGCTGCGCGGCCATGAGTTGCGGGAAGCGGCGCGCCAGGGCCAGGAGGCCGGCCAGCGCAGTCTGCGCCACCACCTCGGCATTGGCACCCGACGAAGTGCAGACATACACACCACGCGCGCGCAGCTCGGGATAAATCGGTCTGTCGGCACCAGCCGAATGGATATGCACCCACTGCAAGGCCTCAGAGCGGCGCAGCACGGCATAAAAAGCCAACAGGCCAGCGGTGAGCTCATGTTTGGTCGACAGGCCGGTCACATCACGCGAGATAAACGCCAGGTCCACCCCGGCCTGCGCCGATTCGGCGACTTGGTCGGCTGTGACCAGTTCAAACGCCCGGCTCCCCAGCACACCCGCGATGGCGGGTGCCAACGCCTGCCGGGTTTGCGGCGACAACAGAATACGCAGCGGACGGGTCATCAGGGCGCTCACTCCGCGCGGGCGCCGGACTCCACCACGATGACTTTCCATTTTTCGTACTCACGCTGCACGAACTGGGAAAATTGCGCGGGCGTGCCGCCCATCGGGTCAGCCCCTTCGCGAATCATCTGCTGCTGAATGGCGGGCACCGCCACCACCTCGTTGACGGCTTTGTTGAGCACGGCAATCACGGACTCGGGTGTCCCTTTGGGTGCAAAAAAACCAAACCAGGAACCGGCTTCAAAACCCGGGAAACCCTTTTCAGCAATCGTCGGCACCTCGGGCATGGAGCGGGAGCGCTGGACGCTGCTGACCGCAATCGGCCGCAGCTTGCCGGCCTGGATTTGCGACATCACCGACGGGATGGTGGCAAACATGAACTGGATACGGCCGGCCAGCAGGTCGCGCACGGCGTCCGCGCCCTTGTAGGCGATATGTGTCGCTTCAAACCCGGCGCGTTTGGCCATCATGTAACCCGACAGATGCGAAGAGGTGCCAACCCCGGTGGAACCGTAGTTGAGTTTGCCGGGGTTGGCCTTGGCGTAGGCAATAAATTCTTCCACCGTTTTGGCGCTCACGGACGGATGCACCACCAGCACATTGGGCACCTCGGCAATCTGCACCACAGGCACCAGGTCGATCAACGGGTTGTAGGGCAGCTTGGGGTAGAGCGTGGGGTTCACCGCGATCGGGCCGACCGAGTTGACGATCAGGGTGTAGCCATCGGGCGCGGCACGCACCACGGCTTCGGTGCCGATGTTGCCGCCGGCACCGGGCCGGTTGTCGATCACAAACTGCTGCTTCAGGCGCTCCGACAGCTGCTGCGCCACCAGCCGCGTCAAGAGGTCGGTGGTGCCACCAGCGGTGAAAGCCACCACGACCTTGACCGGCTTGGCCGGGTAGGTCTGGGCCAGCGTACTGCCCACACCCGCGGCGCCCAGCAGCAAGGCGGCGGCGAGACGTGTGCCATGGCGCCGCACCGAGGTCCAGCGGCGAGCGGCAGGCGTTGGGGCCGCGGGGTCGGAATGAAAAGTCGTCAACATGGTTTGTCTCCTGTTTTTTTAGGTCTGTCTTGCGTGGGATGCCGGCCTGATTTTTTTCAGGTCTTGTAGCTGGGGTCGGTCCGGTCGAGTTTTCTAAGCAGCGCGGGCCACTCCATCAAACCGTAGGGGCGACGCGTGCCGGGCTGGTAATTGCTCCAGGTTTCTTCGAGCACGGGCTGCGAAACGGGGGAAAAAGGCGAGTTGCAGGCCATCGCCGCCAGTTGGGAGCGGCAGGCCAGCTCCAGCCTGTGCATCCAGTTGAAGGCCTCGCCAATGCTGCGCCCCACCACCAGCGCACCGTGGTTGCGCAGCATCAGGGCTTCGCCGTCACCCAGGTCACGCACCAGGGATTCCTGCTCGTCCAGGTTGAGCACCACGCCGCAATAGTCGTGGTAGCCAATTTTCAGAAAACGCATCGCGGTCTGGGTGATGGGCAAGAGGCCACATTCCAGGGCCGACACCGCCATCGAGGCCCAGCTGTGGGTGTGGATCACACAGCCCACTTCGGGCCGGGCTTCGTGGACCGCGCTGTGAATCACATAACCGGCCTTGTTGATGCCGTAGTTGAGTGCGCCGAAATCGGGCTTGGCCAGGATGTTGCCCGCGTGATCGATCTTGATCAGGCTGGACGCGGTGATCTCCTCGTACATCAGGCCGTAGGCATTGATCAAAAAGGCGCCGTCTTCGTCGGGCACGCGTGACGAGATGTGGTTGGCCATCATGTCGGACATGCCGTAAATTGCCACCAGCCGGTAACAGGCGGCCAGGTCCACGCGGGCCTGCCACTCGGCCGGCGAGCAGCGCTCCTTCATCGATTCAATTTTCAGCGTGCCGTTGTCTTGCATGAACTTTCTCCAGAACTGGGTTTATCAAACTCAATCGTCCCCCAGCTTCAGCGTGCTGGGCAAACGTTTTTCAATCGCCCACTTGAGCAGGGCCGCGCTGCGGAAAATGCCGTGCGCAAATTTCCCATACGGCAGCGTCAAAAACAAGGCCATCACCACGCCCAGGTGGATCGCCAGCAACAAGGCCATGGCCGGGGTGTCCCGCCAGGCCAGCAAGGCCAGGCCGGTGAGGCTGGTGAAAAACAGCAGCGCAATAAAACCGCGGTCCATCGGTTTCTGGGCGGCGTCGCCATGTTGGGGATGGCGCCTCAGGTTGAGCCAGAACAGGCCGGCCGGCCCGGCGAGCAAACCGAGGCCGCCCAGCGTGCCCAGCAGCACCGGCAAGCTGCTCAGCGCATACGGCGCCTGTTGGCCCAGCAGGTAGTGGTACAGCGTGGCCACACCCGTCGCGGCAAAACACAGCATGAAGCCATAAAAGGTCAGGTGGTGAAAGCGCCGGCGCCACAAGGTGAAGGCATCGTCCGTGTTGTTGCAGCCCTCGCCATGGCCGCCGTCGAGGTAAGTCAGGCGCAAGGCATTCCCGGCCGCTTCGGCCACGGCCGGTCCGCTGGCCTCGCCGGGGGACACATCGCGCCAGAACTTGCGCACCCCCAGGCCCAGGGCCAGCGTCGCAAACAAAAAGATGGGCGCGAACATGAAGACCAGCAGGTTGTGCGGAAAGATGGCGTAGAAATTTCCTGCCAGCGGCGCATGCCACAAGCTGCCTTGCAGCCACACAGCCAGCACCAGAAACAAGGCCAGCCCGGCGGCCAGCGCCAGCGCCACGGTCAGACCATTGCGTTTGTAGAGCGCACCCAGCGCGGGTGGCCAGGCGTAGTCGGCGTAGGTCTGACCACGCACCTGGGCCATGGCCTGCGGCACGTTGACGGCAAACTCATGCGGCGGCGCGTATTGGCAGGCATGCAGGCAAGCGCCGCAGTTGTGGCACAGGTTGGCCAGGTAGTGGATGTCGGCCTTGCCAAATTCCAGGCGCCGCGTCATGGCCGGAAAGACCGCGCAAAAACCTTCGCAATAACGGCAGGCATTGCAGATCTGCAACTGACGGCTGACTTCGGTTTCATAAGACGTCAGGGGAAATTCGCCGAGTGCCAGCGCGCGGGCGTCGCGGGTCAGGGCTTCAAGCTGTTGCACAAATCGCTCCTGTTTTGATAGCTGCTTGCGCAGCCTGGGCGCCGGCAATGCGGCCAAATGCCGTACCAATCGACATCCCAACCCCCGCCGTGTAACCCTTGCCGAGTACATTGCCGGCCATCATCTCGCCGGCCACAAACAGGTTGTCGCTGGGCTGGCCGCCAAAATGCACCGCAGCCTGATCGTTGACCTTGAGGCCCAGGTAGGTGAAGGTGATGCCGGGCTTGAGCGCATAACCGTAGAAAGGCGCGGTGTCCAACGGCCGGGCCCAATGGGTCTTGGCGGGCGCCACCCCATCGGTATGGCAGTCGTCCAGCGCCGTGTGGTCAAAAGTGCCGACACGGCAGGCGGCGTTGTAGTCATTCAGGGTCTGCATAAAGGTGGCCTCCTCCAGGCCCAGCTTGCGAGCGAGTTCGGGCAGGCTGTCGGCCACCACGCCCGGGAACACCGGTGGCATGAAGCGACCTATGGCCTTGGCATCGATGATGGAATAAGCGGTCTGGCCCGGCTGCTGCGCCACCAGACGGCCCCAGATGGCGTAACGTTTGGGCCAGAAGTCTTCACCCTCATCGTAAAAACGCTGGGCCTGCTGGTTCAGCACCACACCCAGCGACACACAGTCGATGCGGGTGCAAATGCCGCCGTCGTACAAGGGCGCACGTGCGTCGATGGCCACCATGTGGGCCTGCGTCGGATCACCAATCACATCGGCCCGGTGGTCGTCCAGCATGTGTTTGAGCAGCACCCCCTGGTTGAAGGCCGTGCCGCGAATCAGGAAGTTGTCGGCCGGCCATTCCCCCGCAGCGGTCTGGCCCCAAGCCTCGCGCAGCCAGGCGCGGTTGGATTCAAACCCGCCGGCGGCCAGCACGCAGGCTTTGGCTTCAATCCGCTCATCGCCAACATAGGCGGCGACAAAACGGCCGTCCTGGATCTCCAGGCGATCCACGGGCGCTTCATAACGAATTTTCACGCCCAGCTTTTCAGCGCTACGGTAATAGGCATTCACCAGCGCCTTGCCACCGCCCATGAAAAAAGCATTGGTACGCGCGACATGCAGTGCGCCCGACAGCGGCGGCTGGAAATGCACGCCGTGGCTGCGCATCCAGTCGCGGCAATCGGACGAGGCGCGAATGGTGAGCCTGGCCAGCTGTTCGTTGGTGAGGCCACCGGTCACCTTGAGCAAGTCCTGCCAGTACTCCTCTTCCCGGTAGGCCTCAATCAACACGTCTTGCGGCGCATCGTGCATGCAGCGCAGGTTGCGCGTGTGGCTGGAATTGCCGCCGCGCCATGCACGCGGGGCCGACTCAAGCAAGAGCACCGAAGCGCCGGCTTCACGCGCCATCAGCGCGGCGCACAAGGCGGCGTTGCCACCGCCTATGACCAGGACATCAAACATTTACAACGACTCTCAGTTTTTCTCAATCGGCATGGATACCGGCGCGTTTGACAATGTCGCTCCAGACCTTCTGTTCGCTCGTGATGAAGGAGGCAAACTCACTCGACGGCCCACCGCCGCCCACCGCGTTGTCCGTCGCAAAACGGACGGTCACCGCCGAGGACTTCAGCGCTTTGAGCGACTCTTCCTGCAGGCGTTTGACCACATCGGCCGGTGTGCCGGCGGGCGCCAGAATGCCGTACCACTGCGAGGTCTCGAAGTTCTTGAAACCCATCTCGGCCACCGTGGGCACCTCCGGCATGGCCGAAATACGTTGCTGGGTGCCTACGGCAATGGCGCGCAGCTTGCCGCTTTTGATATGCGCACTCAAGGCAGGCAAACCGGCCGAAGAAGCCTGGGTCCGGCCCGAGAGCAAATCCGTCAACTGCGGGCCGGTGCCTCGATAAGGAATGTGTGTGATGAACATGCCGGTCACCAGCTTGAGGTACTCCATCGCCAGATGGCCGGCACTGGCATTGCCGGCCGAGCCGTAGTTGAGCTGGCCGGGGTTCTTCTTCACATAAGCCACAAACTCCTGGAAGTTTTTGGCCGGCACGTCGGGATGGATCACAAACACATTGGGCACCTTGGCGAGCAAGGTCACGGGCATGAAATCCTTGTTCACGTCATAGGGCTGGTTTTTCAGCATGTAGGGGTTGACGGCCAGGGTGCCCACATGGCCCAGGATCAGGGTGTGGCCATCGGGCGTCGACTTCGCCACCTCCTGCATCGCCACCGTGCCGGCCCCGCCCGGCTTGTTCTCGACATACACACTTTGCCCCAGCTGCTTGCTGAGTTCGGCGGCCACGGAGCGGGCGACAATTTCGGAGGTGCCCCCAGGCGCAAACGGCACCACAAAACGAACCGCCCGGGACGGCCAGGCTGCTTGGGCCATGGCTGCGGGCAGCAGCAGCGCCGAAGCGCCCAGGCCAGCGACCTGCAAAAGGCTGCGCCGTGACATTGAATCGTTCATCATGCTTTGTCTCCTTGTCGTTATGTCTCTCAGCGAAATTTTTCGCCCGCAGGCCCGGCCTTCAGAACTGGTAGCGGCGCAAGCCCCCATCGACAGGAATCACCGCACCCGTGATGTAGCTGGCCAGGGGCGAGGACAGAAAACACACCAGGTTGGCCAGGTCTTCCGGCTCGCCATAACGGCCCACAGGAATTTCGTTGTCACACTGCCACTGGCGGTACTCCGGCGTGTAGTTGCGGAAAATTTGCTCAGAATGAATCCGCCCGGGCGGAATGCTGTTGACCGTGATGCCATTCTTGCCAACCATGCGGCTCAAACCCTTGGCCCAGCTGTGGATGCCGGCCTTGGCACAAAACGCGCCATTGACATGGTCGGGCTCGCTCTTGCCGGTGATATTGATGATGCGGCCCCAGTTGCGCGCGATCATCTGGTCCAGCAAGGCCTGCGCTACCTGGCGCGGGCGATGAAAATTCAGGGTGATGGCTTCCTGCCAGCGGTCTTCGCTGACATGCAGATCGGCGAAAGAGCGTGAGCCGCCCGCGTTGTTGACCAGGATGTCCACGCCGCCCAGGCCGCCCAGCGCGGCATCGGTCAGGGTTTTGGCGGCATCTTCGGCATACAGGTCGGATTCGATGACCACCGGCCTGTGCCCGCCGCGGCTGACAATTTCGTCGGCCACTTCGTTGAGAAGCCCAACACGCCGGGCTGAAATCGCCAGCCTCACGCCTTCGGCTGCCAGAGCCAGCGCAATGCCCCGCCCTATGCCGGTGCTGGCGCCCGTGACCAGTGCTGTTTTTTCTCTCAGTTGCAAATCCATGGTGTTTCCTCGTGGCGGACGGTTGAAAGCGTTAGCCCCGAAATCTAACGCTGAACCCCAGCTTGAGAAAGCAGGCAGACGGCATACGGCCATCACGAATCGTGATGGCTGCGGCCTCAGCCTGCCACACTCACACGCTGACCAGCCGCGCCCCGACCCAACGCCCGGAGCGCACCGCCTCGTTCGCACAATCGGTCAGCACCACACGCGCGGCCAGACCGGCGGGCGAAAGTTCATCGTCCGACAGGCTGCACAAGGCATTCGCGCGGCGTGCCAGCGTGTCGGAAATTTCCGTCAAATGAAAACGCTGCGCCGCATCGGCAAAACGACTCACCGCCGCCCAGGGCTGCAAGGTGTGGCCCAGGCCGCTGTCCACCGCGTCCATCAGCATGGCCAGCGAGTCAATCTCCGCCACCAGGGTCGGTTTGCATTTGGCCCGGGCAAAAGCGCCTTCCAGCGTGCTGCGCAAACCGTGCACACCCGTGGGCAAGATCAGCGGCACGCCAGCCAGCTGCGCCACACTGATACGTTTGAGCGGTTTGCCCACCAGGGTCCGGCGTGACTGGATCAAAAACAATTTTTCCTCCAGCAGCGGCATCACACTCCAGCGGCGACCGGCCTGGGTGTTGAACAACATGGCCAGGTCCAGCTGCCTGGCGTTGAGCATGCCGGTCAAATGGCCCGACAGGCTTTCGACCATGTGCAGGCGCACGTCGGGGTACCGTTCACGCATGGCACGAATCAGCGGCAGGCCCAGCACGGCGGCAGTGGTGGGAGCCATGCCCACGCTGACGCTGCCCGACAGGCGCGAGTGCTGCGCCGCACGCGCCGCTTGCTCCGCATGGCGCAGCACCAGTTGCGCTTCGCGAAAAAAAGCCAGCCCGGCCTCGGTCGGTGTCACCCCCTTGGGGCTGCGCTGCAGCAGACGGGTCGACAACTCGCTTTCAAGCCGGCTGATTTGCTGGCTGAGCGCCGATTGCACCAGGTCCAGGTCCAGCGCGGCCCGGCTGATGCTGCCGAGTTCTATCACCCGGACCAGGTAGCGCAGTTGGCGCAGTTCCATACACATTCCTTCACGCGGGTTGGATCATCACTTTTTGTGATGCCCGTGATCATCGCACGGGCCGATCCCGGAACAGGCTCAGCTGGGACGCCGTGTCAGGTGCCTGGCGGCGTGTTTGCGACTTGCTCTGGCGCCGGTATCCGGCTCAGTTCCGCGCGCATCAAGGGCAGGTGTTGTGGATACTCGCGTTGCATAAATTCCACCAGCGCCTCGCGCACATGGCAACGCAGGTCCCAGTTCTGGCCCGAGCTGGCCGAGGTCACCAACAAGCGCAGTTGGATGGCGCTGTCGCCGGCTTCGGTCACCTGCAGCTTGCACAGCCGCCGATCCCAGTCGGGCGAGGCCTCGCAGGCGCGCTGCGCTTCGGCACGCAGTGGCGCCAGCGGCATGCGGTAGTCCACCCACAAAAAGACCGTGCCTATGATGTCGGCGCTTTTGCGCGTCCAGTTCTGGAAAGGATTTTCGATAAACCACTGCAGCGGAATGACGAGTCGGCGTTCATCCCAGATTTTCAGCACCACGTAAGTGCCGGTGATTTCTTCGACCCGGCCCCATTCGCCCTGAATAACCAGCACGTCGTCGAGCCGGATCGGCTGTGCCAGCGCAATCTGCAGCCCGGCGATCAGGTTGCTGAAAATCGGACGCGCCGCAATCCCCGCGATGAGCCCAACCACGCCGGCAGAAGCCAGCAGGCTGGCGCCAAACTGGCGCGCGCCCGGGAAAGTCATCAACATCAGGGCCAGCCCGGTCAGCAACACCATGAACATGGCCGTGCGGGCCAACATGCGGGTCTGGGTATGGATGCGGCGGGCCTGAAGATTGTCTTCGACATCGACCGGGTGCAAACTGATCACGCCTTGCGCCACCCCACGTGCTGCACGCATGCCCAGCCAGGTCAGCGCCAGCAACAGCAACAGGCCATTGACATGGCGCACACCGGCGATCAAGGGAAAATCATCGGGCGCGCCCTGCCAGACGGCCTGCAGCGCGATCAGCGGCAGCAACAAGCGGGCGGGCGCCTGGCAGTGACGGACCACCGTGGCCGCCACCGGCATGGAACGTGTCAGGCGTAGCACCAGGGCCGAGCCCACGCGATGAACCCCCAAGGCCAGCGCGACGGCGAGCACCGCGACCAACAGGATACGCAGCGACGAATTGTCCGCCCAGGCCAACAGGTCCATCAGTTCAGGAAAATTCATGGGAAGCGCCGTCAAGCGACGCGGGGCCTGACTTTCGACGCAGCCAGCTTGGCATGTTGACGCGCGGTTTGCACATCGGCATCAAAGGCCAGCGCCACGCCCATGCGGCGTTTGACAAAACTTTCGGGTTTGCCGAACAGGCGAACGTCGGTGTTGGGCACCCGCAGCGCCTCGGCCACCCCGTCAAACACCACACCTTGTGCATCCACGCCGCCGTAAATCACGGCGCTGGCACCCGGGCTTTTCAAGGCCGTGTTGACCGGCAGGCCCAGGATGGCGCGCGCATGTAATTCAAATTCGTTTTGCCACTGCGTGCACATCGTCACCATGCCGGTGTCGTGCGGACGCGGGCTGACCTCGCTGAACCAGACATCGTCCCCTTTGACAAACAACTCCACCCCGTAGAGGCCCAGGCCCGACGGTTGGCCGTCATGTCCCAGCCCCAAGTTGTCGGTGACGGCCTTGCAGATGTCGCGGCTCTTTTGCAGCGCGGTGCTTGCCATGGGCTGCGGCTGCCAGCTTTCCACATAATCGCCGCTGACCTGCACATGGCCGATGGGCTCGCAGAAATGGGTCTCGATCTGACCGTTGGCGCCCATGGCCCGTACGGTCAGCAGGGTGATCTCGTAATCAAAATCTATGAAACCTTCAACAATCACGCGGCCATGGCTGACACGCCCGCCGGCCATCGCGTGGTCCCAGGCGGCGGCCACATCGGCGGGGCCGGAAATTTTGCTCTGGCCCTTGCCCGACGAACTCATCACCGGCTTGACCACGCAGGGGTAGCCAATTTTGCTGTCGATCGCGGCCTGCAATTCGGCCAGCGAATCACAAAACACATACGGGCTGGTTGGCAGGCCCAGGGTTTCCGCGGCCAGACGGCGTATGCCTTCGCGGTCCATGGTCAGGCGCGCGGCCCGCGCGGTGGGCACCACACGCACCACACCGGCGGCTTCGAGCTCTTCCAGCATGGGGGTGGCAATGGCTTCAATCTCGGGCACCACCAGATGTGGCCGATCTTTTTCGATCAAGGCCTTGAGCTGCGCCGGATCACTCATGGTGATGGTGCGCGCATGGTGCGCGACCTGCTGGCCGGGCGCGTTGTCATAACGGTCGGTGGCCGTGGTTTCCACGCCCAGGCGCTGCAAGGCAATCAACACCTCCTTGCCGAGCTCGCCGGAGCCGAGCAGCATGACTTTGGTTGCATGGGGAGACAAGGGGGTGCCGAATGTAGTCATGGGATGTACCGAAAGTGAAGAAACAAGGGTCAAGAGACGGGCGCAAGGGATAGCGCCAGACGCCGCAGCAAACACTTTACTGCACCCGGCCCAGCGCCGACGGCTCAACCCCCCACATCCAGCGCGCCGCCCGGAATTTAACCTTACAAATCAGCCGCCCAGGCGCTTAGGATAACAATCGTTCGCATTAACCCATCCGTCTTTTTTTCGTCTTTTTCTTTAGAAAGTCGCTTGTGACCCCAACAACGCCAGCAGCCCCCTCCCCCAGCGATGTCTCCAGCCCGGCGCCGGCGCGCAAACGCCGGCCGCCACGGCGAGTGGAAGTCAGCCGCGTCGAAGTCTTGAGCCCGGCCATGCGCCGCATCACACTGACCGGCGCGGAACTCGAAGGCTTCGCACCCGCCGGCCCGGCCAGCTACCTCAAGCTGATCTTTCCGGAACCCGGACAAACCGAACCGACGCGCCCCCTGCCCGACGGCCCGCGCGCGGTGTCCATGCGCACGTACACGCCGCTGGCGGTCCGGCCCGAGACGCTGGAAGTCGACGTCGATTTTGTGCTGCACGGCGAAGGCCCGGCCTCGACCTGGGCCGCGCAGGCCAAGGTCGGCCAGGTCTTGTTCCTCATGGGGCCCGGGCCCGGCTACACGCTGGATGCCGAAGCCACACAACACCTGCTGATTGCCGACGACAGCGCGCTGCCGGCCGTGGAAACCATTCTGGCCGCCTTGCCTGCCAGCGCCCGCGCCCTGGTGCTGCTGGAGGTGATCTCCGCCGCCGAGGAGCGCCCGCTGCACAGCGCCGCGCAACTCGAGGTGATGTGGCTGCCACGCGGCAATGACCACCGCGCCGCCGGTCTGCCGCTCGAAAAAGCATTGCGCGCCCTGCCGACCATCCCGGTTGACGCACGTATCTACCTGGCTTGCGAAGCCGCCGCCATGCGCCGCCTGCGCAAGCTGCTGACCGACGCGCTGGGCATCCCGCGCAGCCAGATCGTGGGCCGGGGCTACTGGAAACTCGACGAGGTCAACCACCCCGACCACGACTACGGCGACGACAGCTAAGACCTGTCCATCCAACATCCGGGATGGGCAACAATAGGCCCATGCGCCATCCTCTTGTCGAGATCCGGGGCCTGAGCAAACGTTATGGCCAAGCCGTGGCGGTTGACGACCTGTCGTTTGAAATCGCGCCCGGCGAATGCCTGGGCGTCATAGGCCCCAACGGCGCTGGCAAAACCACCACCCTGCGCATGTGCCTGGGGTTGGCGACACCCGACGCCGGCGCCATCTCCTACCATCTGAACGGCCAGAGCGCCGGTTTGCGTATGCCCCAGGACGCGCTGGCCATCAAGGCCAAACTAGGCGTGGTGAGCCAGTTCGACACGCTGGACCCGGACTTCAGTTGCGCCGAAAACCTGCAGGTCTATGGCCGTTATTTCGGCATGCGTGCGGCGCAAATTCGCGCCCGTGTGCCCAGCCTCTTGGCGTTTGCCTCGCTGTCGCACAAAGCGAACAGCAAACCCGGCGAGTTGTCGGGCGGCATGCGGCGGCGCCTGAGCCTGGCGCGCGCCCTGGTCAACGACCCACAACTGCTGCTGCTTGACGAACCCACCACCGGACTCGACCCGCAGGCGAGGCACCTGATGTGGGAGCGCCTGCAGTTGCTGCTGCAGCAGGGCAAGTCGATTTTGCTGACCACCCACTTCATGGACGAGGCCGAACGCCTGTGTTCGCGCCTGCTGGTGCTGGACCATGGCAAAAAAATCGCCGAAGGCCAACCCAAGGCCTTGATCGCCCAACACCTGGAGCCCGATGTGGTCGAGGTGTATGGCGTCGGTGCGCTGGCCCTGGCCGAAGCCGCGGACTACGCCGGTTTGCGTGCGCTGGCCGCGCGCGTGGAGGTCAGCGGTGAAACCGTGTTTTTCTACACCCAGGACGCACGTCCCTTGCTGGACCGGCTGGCCGCACACGTCCATTGGCGCACCCTGCACCGTCCCGCCAACCTGGAAGACCTGTTTCTCAAACTGACAGGCCGCCAGATCAGGGAGGATGCGTGATGTCCCAACAGGAAGTCCCCACCATGTCGACCACCGAAGCACCGAATGGGGGGGGGCAATCCATCTGGCGCAAGCCGGACCTGTCCAGCCGCTGGTGGCCCGTCTTCATGCGCAACCTGCTGGTCTGGCGCAAGTTGGCCATTCCCAGCCTGATCGGCAACATTGCCGAGCCGCTGATGTGGCTGGTGGCTTTTGGCTACGGCATGGGTGCGCTGGTCGGCGAGATCAAGGTCGGCAGTACCGCCGTGCCCTACATCCTCTTTCTGGCCAGCGGCTCGATTTGTATGAGCGCGATGAACGCGGCGAGTTTCGAAGCGCTGTATTCGGCGTTTTCACGCATGCATGTGCAAAAGACCTGGGACGGCATCATGAACGCGCCGGTCAGCCTGGACAGCGTGTTGCTGGCCGAGATGTTGTGGGCCGCCTTCAAGGCGCTGTTCACCGTCACCGCCATCCTGGGCGTGATGCTGGCCCTGGGTATCAGCCACAGTCCCAAGCTGTTGCTGGCCTGGCCGATCTTGCTGCTGGTCGGCATGATGTTTTCCTGCATTGCGCTGATCTTCAACGCGCTGGCCAAGGGTTACGATTTTTTCACCTACTACTTCACCCTGGTGCTCACGCCCATGATGTTTCTGAGCGGCGTGTTTTTCCCGCGTGAACAGTTGCCGACCGTGGTGCGCATCATTTCCGACTGGCTGCCGCTGACCAACGCGGTCGAGATCATCCGCCCGTTGTTCATGGACCAGTGGCCGGCCGCACCCGCGCGGCATGGCCTGGTGCTGGTGGTCTACACCGTGCTGGCCTTCTGGGTCGCGCTGGCGCTGACACGCAAGCGCTTTCGGAGTTAAGGCCGCCCAGCAGCGCCAGCCCGGTTTTCTTAAGAAAAATCGGGCTCTAGCCCAGTCAGGACGGGCGCAAGCAGCTATCGATTAAATAGCGTTTCATCCACCCTTCAATTTGCGGCGAAACAATAAAACAGCCCGGCGCTGCCGGTCGCCTTGAGCAGGTCCGGGCTGCAGCCGCGTGTGGCGTGGGAAGCGTTCCAGGACTTGGCCGCAGCGGAGTCGTCCAGACCCTTGCGGTCGTGATGACCCACAATCGCCGAGCCCGCGCCGCTCTCGGTCCAGTTGCCGCAGGTCGTGTCGCCAGCCGCCATCGCCACGCGGCCGTCCGGCGTGGAGCCGGTCAACATGTCGTGCATATTGACCGGGTCGCCACTGCCGCTGACCAGCTCGCCCTTTTCGCTCAGCGCCGTTTGTTTGCTCAGTTGGTTGGCACCATGCAACTCATCCACATGGGTCGCCACCACCACGCCCTTGGCGTTTTGCCAGGGGCCGCGGCCTATACGTTCACGTGCGTTGACCGCCGGGCTGGTGGCGCTGGCCGTGGTGCTGAGGTAGGCACGCCAGTTTTTGCCGCCGGCATTAACCGTGCTGGCAAGCTGCTTGCAATAGGCATCAGCACCGGCCAGTCCGCCCAGGTCGCCGCCCTTGCCCGGGTTGGTGCTGGTCACAAAGAAGCTCATCGGGCTCTGCGACATCCAGGACATGGACCCGCAGGCGCCCAGCGCTGCGAGGACCGGGACCAAAAGGGCGAGTTTCATACGTGGGTGCATGGCGGTCTCCTTGAGTGGCGGGTTTGCAAAATGGGCGTGAGCGTGCACGATACTCCGACCGCCCACGCGATTCAAGTGCCGATGCAACAAGCACCCGCAGGCGCTGCCCGCGTAGGGGGTGGGGTCTGTCGAGCAGCGAAGTGAGGTGCGGATTGCGCCCAAAACAGGCTCGGACCGGGCTACGGTGCCCGCAGCATGCGCGCCGGAACCACCCCGCGTTTTCCGTTCTCCAGACTGACGTCGTAGCTGATCTCCGGGCCTCGCGGTCCGTCGACCTGCCTGACTTGAATGACCCGTGCCCGGATCCATTCACGGCCGTATCTGGCCTGGACGATCTGGCCCACTGCGAACTCCGCGGCTGGCAGGCTCTGGGCCGCCTGGCGCGCAGCGCCGGCCGCTCTACTCGCCTGCGCATGTCCCGGCTGAGCAGACGCGGCTTTCGCGCCTTTGCCCGATGTCGGACACAGCACTTCCCACTGCTGTGAAATGCCCAGTCCACCGCTGGCGTTGTCGCGCCCGACCATCTTGCCCGCAGCATCGCGCCATTTGCTACGGCCGGCGCCGATGTCGCGGTTGTCCCAAATGCCGGCTAACGTATAGGTCTTGCCATCAATCGGCGTGATGCGCCCGGCCGTGCAATCGGCCGTGGCCCGATAGACCTTGTTCAGGTCCTCAGCCGCAAGCTGGTCCTTCACACAGTTTTTGTCGTCGGGCTGCCAGTTGGCGCACCAGCCCTGAACCTCGGCACGCGTGATCCTCGCCTCGGCCACGGCCCTGGCCGTACCGATGCCCGACTTCGAAAAGATCGTCGGGTTGACGCACTTGCTGCAGAGCGCCAGCCAATCGGTCTGCGCGCCGGCGATCGTTGCTGCACCAAACATCACAAGACCTGCAAGTACCGTGATTGCGGTGCATCGCATACGCATCGTCTTTGGTTTGAACATCCTCGCCTCCATGAAGAAGGAGTCCCGCCCTTGATGGAACATGTGCCTTGCCTGGCACGTATAGATTGTAGGGGGATGACAACCCGACGTGCCACCCGCGTCAGAAAAAAGGCCCCCCTGCCGGTCAATCACGACTGCCGAAACGACCCGGTCTGGAGACTGCAGCAGCAGATGGAGTCGCTGCAGGAGGGGCCGCTGAAGATTCGGTTTCTCCGGGCGCCCGGCCCGTCAACCAGCAGCGCCGACGGACTCTTACTTTACGACACATTAGATACAAATATGCCTGATTACCGAAGATGCAATTTCGTGCCTGGCTGACAAGCCGGAATGGACGGTTGGGGAGGCTGGAGCCTCCCTGATTCAGCCTTCTCCAATACTTGTCAGTGGCACGGAAACCCGGCTGAACAGCCTCCCCTGTTTGGTGGATTCCCGTCTGGGGGACGACAGGCTATAACTTCTCAAGGCCAGGAAATGCTTCCTGAAGGAACGATATTTGTATTTATCTGTTTTCAGGCCCAGGATGAATTCGTGCCAATGCCGGGTCGGGTGCCGGCCTCAACCAGGGAGGTCAATCCATGAAGCACGGCAAGGTCCGGACCTCTGCACGAAGGCATCAGCCATCCGTGTCCAAGCGCGACGCTACCATCGATTCGCGGCCTCTGACCGGTCCCGAGCAACCGTACACCAGCGATCAGCCGTTTGTGGTCCGCCCCGTCCCGCTGGTGGATGACGCGTTCAGCTGCCCGCCCCAAATTTATGACCCGGCTGCCAACTTCATCGTGGACTCGGCCCTAAGTGACCTGGGCAGCGAATACCAGGCACTGATTGGCCCAAGCGAGGGCTCCGATACCAAACCGGAAGACGTGGATCCAACGGCAGCCCAGCTCGAAGCTCTCGAAAAATCGAGGCAGGCTGTTTGCGCCAGATTCAACGCGAGGATCAAACAGATCAACGAACAGATTGCCAGGCTGCAGGCGATTGCGCACCCGCCTCCGGAGGGAGAGCCGCATGATTGAGCCCCGCAACCACATGGGCTGGCTTGGCGCGCTGGTGCTGGGCGCCGCCCACCTCCCAGCCCTGACGACGCCCGGGCCAACGGGGTCGGCACCAATCAGCTATCTATTCAATAGCTACCTGCGTCTGCCCCATGCGGGCTGGAGGTCTGAAATGCATATGAAATGAGCAAAACCAGCCAGGTGCTTCCTGGTGTTCATATGCAGGCCATCAGGCCGCGCAGATGCCGCTGGCAACGACCACCCGATCACACACGGGTCACTCGGAGCAGTTCACCTTTTGCGTGGCAGTGCGGCGCACCCGAATTCGGTTTCCAGTTTCAACGCTTGAGTGCCTCCATGGACACATGCAGCGTGATCTCATCACCAATCAGCGGCACAAAACGGCCCAGGTTGAAGTCGCTGCGGCTGACCTTGCCGGTGGCGTTGAGCCCGCAGGCCGGTTTGCGCAACATGGGATGCATCATGCATTTGAAGTGGGTCACGGTCAGGGTCAAGGGCCGGCTGATGCCCTTGACGGTCAGGATGCCTTCAACGGCTATGACGTCATCGAATTTGCCAAAACTCAGGCGTGTGGACTTGAAGGTGATCTGGGGAAACTTGTTGGCGTCAAAAAACGTCTCGCTGCGCAACACCTGGTCAAACATACGCGAGCCGGTGCTGACCGACTGGACATCAATGGCCACCTCCACGTTGCCGACCTGGTTCTCCAGGTCCAGCGTGACCGTCGCATCCACTTTATCGAACCGGTCGCGTTGCATGCTGTAGCCCAGGTGGTTGAACTCGAACCAGGCGAAGGTGTGATCGGGGTCGCCCTCGTACACATCGACCGCCGCCAGGGCGGGCGCCAGCGCCCCCACACAGAGCAATGCGGCAAACAACTTTTTCATGATCCACTCCCATAACTAGGGCTTGAGCACCAGATGAAACTGCACCGTCACTTCGTTGGCCACCACACCGACATCGCCCCAGGGGCCGCCGCCTATCCCGAAGTCCAGGCGCTTGATCACCAACGTCCCCTCCAGCACCGCCTGCTGGCCACCGGGTTTGAGCTGGGCGCTCAGCACCAGCGGCCGGCTAACACCCTTGAGGCTGAGCACGCCGCTGACCTGAAAGCGGCCGCTACCCTGCGGCTGGAGCTGACGCATCTCGAAATACGCCTCGGGATAACGCTTCACATCAAACCACTGCGCGCCCGACACCTCCTCGTCGACCTCGCGCAGGCCGGTGTCAATGCTGGCCAGCTTGATACGCAGTTGCCCCTTGGCGGCGGCCGGCGCCTCAGGATCAAACACCAGGCTGGCGTCAAAGCTGCGAAAAGTGCCGTCCACCGGCACGCCCATTTGCCGCGAGGTAAAACGCAGGCTGCTGCCGGCCAGGTCCACCTGGCGGTACTCCACGGCCTGGGCGCCGGGGCAGGCCAGCAGCAAAACCATGGCGAGCGCTTTCATGAGCCGGCCCGGGTGAAACGAAACATCCGGTCCAGCACACCGTCCCGGTTGATGAAATGGTGCTTGAGCGCCGCCGCCACATGCAGGGTTACCAAAGCAAGCAGGCTGTAATTGAGAATGCGGTGCAGCGCTTCCAGAAACAGCCCCAGCGCTTCGTTGCGCGCCAGCAGGTTGGGCAACGCCCAAAGTCCGAAATAAACCGTGGTCACACCCTTGGCCGAACTCATCAGCCAGCCCGAGACCGGAACACAAGCCATCAAGAGATAAAGCAGAAGATGGCTAGCGTGGGCCGCGCTGTGCTCCCAGGCCGGCATGGCGGCCGGCAACGGCGGTGGTTTGTGCAGGCTGCGCCAGATCAGACGTGGCAACAGCAGCGCCGCGACGCTGATACCTATCCATTTGTGGAAAGAATAAAGCTGGAGTTTGAGCGGGCTGAGTGGCAGGCCGACCATGTACAGGCCGAGCGAAAACCCCATCAGCACAAGCAGGGCCATAACCCCGTGCAAAACCATCGCGGTGCGGGTGTAAGGACGACGGTCAGAGCTGTCAGGCGCAGGCTGCAAGCGGCTCTCCAGGGCGAAGGCAAAGGTGTCTTCGCGGCCATTTGACGCCATCCCCGCGGTCAACGCAAGGGGCCCGCGCCGCAGCATTTGCCCAGCAGGGCAAACCGCCGCGGCGGCTGAGAAAGCCCTTTAGAGGTCGAAGAAAACCGTTTCCTTGTCGCCCTGCATCCGGATGTCAAAACGGTACACCACACCAGCGCCAGTGACTTCGCGTTTGGCGATCAGGGTGGCACGGCGCTCGGCCGGCACGCTGGCCAACACCTCGTCTTGCGCATTGGCCGCAGCCTCGTCGTCAAAATAAATGCGCGTGAAATTGTGCACCAACATGCCGCGCGCGGTGATGCAGACCGTGACATAGGGTGCCTGGCCGGGCGCCCCGACACCGGGTTTCACGGTGTTGAACACATAGTGGTGTTTGGCAAAGGTGCCGGTGCCGCAGCGGCCAAAACCGGTGAAGCCGCTGGTCGCCACTTCGGCCGGTGTGCGGGCAAATTGTCCGTCCGCATCGGCCTGGCTGATTTCAACAATCGCGTCATGGATGGTGTTGCCGGCGCCGTCAATCACCTGGCCGGTGATAACGATGTGTTCGCCCTTGGCATGTGGCTGCGCCAGCACCGGTGTGAACAGGCTGGGGAAGTCGTAAGCGTATTGGGTGGGCGTGAGGCCGTAGGCGAAAAAAGGGCCCACGGTTTGTGAAGGGGTTTGCAGCAGTTTGCTCATGGTGTGCTTTTCCGGATCATTCAAAATTTATTCAAAACGCGTGGCCTGGGGGCCGCGCAGCACGATGTCAAACACATAACCGAGTGCAAAGTCGGGCTCGGTCACATCCAGGCTGAACTTGGACACCATCAGCTCACGCGTCTTCTCGGGCGCACCCATGTACATCGGGTCAAACGGCAGCAGCGGGTCGCCGGGGAAATACATCTGCGTGACCAGGCGGCTGGCAAAGTAGTCACCGAACAGCGACAGGTGGATGTGATTGGGCCGCCAGGCGTTGGGGTGGTTGCCCCAAGGGTAGGCACCCGGCTTGATGCTCAGGAATTTGTAGCGGCCGTCGGCATCGGTCATGCAGCGACCGGCGCCCAGAAAATTCGGGTCCAGCGGGGCGTTGTGCTGGTCGGCCTTGTGCACATAACGGCCGGCGGCATTGGCTTGCCAGATTTCGACCAGGGTGTTTTTCACCGGACGGCCGTCTTCGTCGCTGACACGGCCGGTGACGATGATGCGTTCGCCCAGCGGCTCGCCGTTTTTGATGCTGTTGCGGGTCAGGTCGTGGTCCAGCGGGCCCAGATCGTCAGTGCCGTACACCGGCGCATTCATTTCGGCCAGCGCCTGTTTGATAGGCAGCAGCGGCTTTTTCGGCCCGCGCAGCGCGGTCGACTTGTAGCCGGGATACACATGGTCAGGATGGGCGGACCAGTCACGCGGTGACAGGTAATCGGTAGCGGGGCTTGCGGCCATGGGGGGACTCCGGAGCGAAAGGTGGAAAGAAGCATCCGCCTGGGGCTGGATGAGGAATGGGAGGACTTTACCTACCCTGAATGGTTATGTATATTGACATTTAATCGATTCATCCATAACCAACAGCTATATTTAGAGCATGATCGACGGACACATCAAATTCAGGCACTTGCAGTGTTTTTTGGCGGTGGCCCAACATGGCAGCCTGCAAAAAGCCGCCGGGGCTTTGTCGATCACCCAGCCGGCGGTCTCCAAAACCCTGAAAGAACTCGAAAGCCTGCTGGCGGTGCGCCTGTTTGAGCGCGGACGCCGCGGCGCCGTGCTCACGCGTGAAGGCGAGGCCTTCACGCGCCACGCCGGCGCCAGTGTCAGCGCGCTGCGGGAAGCCGTGGCCAGCGTGGCCCAGGTCAGCAGCGAAGCCGGCGCCGTCGTGACCATCGGCGTTTTGCCCACTGTGGCGCCATCACTGATGCCTGAAGTGCTGCTACTGATGGACAGCCAGCAAGCCAAAGAGCCGGCCTGGCCGCGCAGCAAATTACGCATCCACACGGCCTCCAACCCGCAACTGCTGAACCAGTTGCGTCAGCGCGAACTCGACATGGTGATAGGTCGTTTTGCCGAGCCCTCGCACATGCTGGGCCTGAGTTTTGAGCACCTCTATGCCGAACCACTGGTGCTGGCGGTACGGCCCGGCCATCCGTTGCTGGCCCCCGCGGCGGCAGGCCAGGACCCCTTGCTGCAACTGGCCCGCTTCACCGTCATCCTGCCCATGCAGGGCACGGCGATCCGGCACTCGGCCGATACGTTTTTGCTGCAACGCGGCCTGGGTAGGTTGGCGCACACGCTGGAGACGCTGTCGGTCTCGTTGGCGCGCCACTACGCCGCCGCCAGCGATGCCGTGTGCCTGTTCCCGCGGGGCGCCCTGGCGGCCGAGCTGGCCAGCGGCGCACTGGTCCGCCTGCCGGTCAACACCGCGGGCACGGAAGAACGTGTGGGTTTGACCCTGCGCGCCGACATGGCGGCCACGCCCGCCCAGCAGCAACTGATCAACACCATCCGCCTGGTTGCCCATACTTACAGGCTGAGGCCGTAAACCACCGGAACCACTCGAAAGGACGGCGCAGGCATCCCCCGATTGACGGCCTTGTTTGTACGACATACAGTTATTGGCATGCCCTCAGCCCACGAACCGACGGTGCTTGAAACACCAGCCCGCGCCACGCGCGAGCCCGGTCGGCGCATGCGCTCCCACCTGCTGGACATCGCGGTGGAACTGTTCAAGGTGCGCGGCCTGGGCGGCGTGTCGGTCTCGGACATTGCGCAGGCGGCGGACGCTTTCCCCAGCCAGGTGACGTATTACTTCCGCACCAAGGAAGCCTTGTTTGTCGAGGCCGCCTGCCGCGAAATCCTCTACACCGGGCAGCAGGCGGAACACGCCGCATCGACCGCGCCAACCCTGACGCTTTACACCCGCGCGCTGGTGGAAAGCGTCGTGGCATCGACCGGCCTGGCCCTGTTTATTGAAGCCCTGACCTTGGCGCGCCGGCGGCAAGACCTGGCGCCGCTGATCGAGCGCACCTTTGAACGCCTGCATGCCGAGGGAGACCGCGCTTACGCGGCGATTCGCGATGCGCGGGCTTGGCCGCATGACAACGACCCGGCCATGCGTGCGCGCCGCTTCTGGGCGCTGGCGCTGGGAGCTGTATTGCGGGGTGCGGCCACCGGTCTGAGCACGGCCGATTGCGCCAGCGACATGTTGCAACTGCTGCGTGATGAAACGCCTGAAGACGAACACCCAGAGCGCCTGGCACCCGCGCTGCGGGTGGTCGTCAAACCCATCCCAAAGGACAACCATGAGCGCCGCCGCCCGCGTCAAACCTGAGGATTTTTTCAGCCCCGAGGAATGGCGCCACTTGTCCGCGCGTTCGTCCTGGAAAGGCCTGGCGCTGGTGCTGCACTGCTGGCTGGTCATAGGCGCGGCCATGGGGATCGGGGTGGTGTGGCCCCTGAGCATCCCGCTGATGGTGGTGATCATCGGCAACCGCCAGTTGGGCCTGTTCATCCTGATGCACGACGCGGCCCACGGCTTGTTGCATGCCCATCGCCCAACCAACGACAAGCTCGCGCGCTGGTTTTGCGGCTTTGAACTGGATCTCTACCGGCCCTACCATTTGCAGCACCACCGCTTTGTGCAGCAGACCGAAGACCCGGACCTGGTGCTGTCGGCGCCGTTTCCCGTGACGGCCGACTCCTTGCGGCGAAAAATCATCCGGGACCTGAGTGGTCAGACGTTTTTCAAGCAGCGTTTCGGCCGGCTGGTGGACAAGCTCAAAGCGCGCCAGCCTGGCGAATCCGCCTGGGCGTTGATCGCCGCTGAAGCCAGCCAACAACGCGTGTTTTTACTCGGTAACGGCCTGGGCCTCACGCTGTTCAGTGTTGCCGGGCTGGGCTGGGCCTGGCTGCTGATGTGGCTGCTGCCCATGGCCACCTGGCTGCCGCTGGTCAGCCGCTTGCGCAACATCTCCGAACACGCGTTGATCGTGCAAAACGGAACCGACCCACTGCGCCACGCCCGCACCACCCACGCCAACCTGCTGGAGCGTCTGTTCATTGCACCCTACTGGGTCAACTACCATGGCGAACACCACATGTTCACGCAAATTCCCTGCTGGAACTTGCCTCGGGCACACCGGCTGCTGGCCGCCCGTGGCGTGACCGCGCGTATGGAGGTGCAGCCCGGTTACGCCACCGTGATCCGGCTGGCCTCAGCCGGCCGGTGAAGCAAACCGGGCCGTCAGTTCGCCCAGATTCAGCTCGGCCAACACCTCCTGCAAGCGCGCCTGCGCCTGACGGGTTTTGGCGGCGCTGGGCGTTTGCGACCGGCTGGCAATGATGAGTTCGTTTTTCATCGAATGCTCCCAGCCCACCAGCTCGGTCACCGTGACCTGGTACCCGTTGGCTTCCAGTTGCAGGCAACGCAACACATTGGTGATCTGGCTGCCGAACTCGCGCGTGTGCAAGGGGTGACGCCAGAGTTCGGCCAGCGGCGTTTTGGCCAGGGTCAGCGCTTTGTTCTTGCGCAACACACCCGCCACCTCCGCCTGGCAACAAGGCACCAGCACCATGTGGCGCGCCTGTTTTTGCAGGCCGAAAGCAATGGCGTCGTCGGTCGCGGTGTCGCAGGCATGCAGGGCGGTGACGATGTCCACCTGCGCCGGCAACTGGTCCGAGGTGGTGGCCTCGGCCACCAACAGGTTTAAAAACACCATGCGTGAAAAACCCAGGCGCTGGGCCAGCACGCGTGATTTTTCCACCAGTTCGCTGCGGGTCTCGATGCCATAAATCGACCCGGCGGTTTTCTGGCCCTGGTGCGCAACATTGAAAAACAGGTCGTAAAGAATAAAACCCAGGTAAGACTTGCCGGCGCCGTGGTCGGCCAGCGTGAAGCCTTTGTCAGCGCCAGAGACTTCTTCCAGCAGCGGTGCGATGAACTGGTAGAGGTGGTAAACCTGCTTGAGCTTGCGCCGCGTGTCCTGGTTCAGCTTGCCCTCACGCGTGAGGATGTGCAGCTCCTTGAGCAGCTCGATGGACTGGCCGGGACGGATTTCTTCAATGACTTGAACGGCAGGGTCGGCCTGGGTCGCCTGGCGGGCGGGCTTGCCGCTGCGGAGAGTACTGGTTTTTTGCATGACCCTCCAGTCTAGCGCCGCCTCCATCACCGCCCCTGCCGTGCCACAAATACCCTTCAGAGGTTTGCCCTGATAATTAAATTGCACGCAATTTAATTGCACTATACAATAGCACCATGCCCACCAAGACCGACGCCCTGCTGCAACTGGACAACCAGCTTTGTTTTGCGCTGTATTCCACCTCGCTGGCCATGACCCGGCTGTACAAGCCGCTGCTGGACGAGCTGGGCCTGACCTATCCGCAATACCTGGCGATGCTGGTGTTGTGGGAACAGGACGGCCTGATGGTGTCTGAACTCGGCGAACGGCTTTACCTGGACTCCGGCACGCTCACCCCTTTGCTCAAACGACTGGAGTCGTCCGGGCTGATCACGCGCATCCGCGCCCTGGAAGACGAGCGCCGCGTGCACATCACCCTGACCGCGTCTGGCCGCAAGCTCAAAACCCGAGCCGCCAAAGTGCCCGCCTGCATCCTGGCGGCCGCGCAGTGCCCGATTCCTGAACTGATGGCCCTGACCCAGCAAGTGCAGGCTTTGCGCCAGCGCCTGGTGGCGTAAAAATCCAAGATATTTTTCAACCCGCTCCCATTTCGGGGCATTTTTCAAAGGCAAGCAGCATGACCACGAAACTCGACAAAGTCCTCTACACCGCCAACGCCCACACCACCGGTGGCCGCGACGGCCAGTCCAAAACCGACGACGGCCGCCTGGACGTCACGCTGAGTTCGCCCGGCACCGCCGGCACCGGCACCAACCCCGAGCAACTGTTTGCCGCTGGTTATTCCGCCTGTTTCATCGGCGCCATGAAGGCCGTGGCCGGCATACAAAAAATCACCCTCCCAACTGACCTGTCCGTCGACGCCAGTGTGGACCTGGGCAAGATCCCGGCCGGTTACGGCATTGCCGCCCGCCTGGACATCAACCTCCCCGGCATGGACCGCGCCGCCGCCCAAGCCCTGATCGACGCCGCTCACCAGGTCTGCCCTTACTCCAACGCCACACGCGGCAACATCGACGTGACCCTCACGCTGAAGTAGATCGCCCCCACGCTTTTCACTTCGTATCATGCGCTGCCCCCCGAGGGGGCTAATTTTCCTCGGGGCGGCCCGTCGGAAAATTGCCGTGTGACACGGGGCCATGAGGGGCTGTCGCCAAAGCGGCCCGGCGGTGTTGAACCGCCGGGCCGCTTCGTTTATGGTGCAGCCATGACACACCACACCACCCGCGCCACCCGGTTTCTGGTCCGCAAGGACAATCTCAGCGCCACCCGGCTGGACAAGGCCCCACCGCGTGTACTGGCCGCCGGTGAGGTGCGGCTGGCCGTGGACTCTTTCGCGCTGACGTCCAACAACATCACCTACGCGGCGTTTGGCGACGCGATGAACTACTGGCAGTTCTTCCCGACGGGCGAAGACGGCTGGGGCAACATCCCGGTTTGGGGGTTTGCGACCGTGCGCGAATCGTTGTGCGACGGCATCGCGGTCGGCGAGAAGTTTTACGGTTATTACCCCATGGCCTCCGAAGCCGTGCTGGCGCCTGTGCGTGTGGATAGCAGCGGTTTTGCCGACGGCGCCGCCCACCGGCGCGAACTACACGCGGTCTACAACCAGTACATGCGTTGCAGCCGCGACCCGTTTTACAGCGCCGCGACCGAAGACCTGCAGGCCTTGCTGCGGCCGCTGTTCATCACGTCTTTCCTGATTGATGACTTTCTGGCCGACAACGACTTTTTTGGCGCCGCTACAGGCGCCATGTTGCTGTCCAGCGCCTCCAGCAAAACCGCTTACGGCACCGCCTTCCAGCTGGCGCAGCGGCCCGGCATTGAGGTGATAGGCCTGACCTCGCCGGCCAATGTTGCCTTCTGTGAAAGCCTGGGTTGTTACAGCCGCGTGCTGACCTATGCGCAGCTCGACCAGATCGCGGCCGACCGGGCCTGTATTTATGTGGACTTTGCCGGCAACGCCCCGCTGCGCCATGCCATCCACAGCCGCTTTGCCAAGCTCAAGTACAGCTGCTCGATAGGCGGCACCCACGTGACGCAACTGGGCGGCTCGAAAGACCTGCCCGGCCCGCGCGCCACGCTGTTTTTTGCCCCCGCCCAAATCAAAAAACGCAGCGCCGACTGGGGCCGGGACGGCCTGGGCCAGCGCCTGGTGCAGGCCTGGCAAACCTTCAGTGCCCGCGTGGCGCAAGGCCCGACGCCCTGGCTGCTGACACAGCAGCACGAAGGCAGCGACGCGGTGGCCGCGATTTACCAGCAGGTGCTGGCCGGCAGTGGCGACCCGCGCACCGGCCACATCCTGAAACTTTGACGGCGGCCCGGATTCGCTATTGTTTCCATAGCTGCTTGCGCCCGCACTTAAAGGGCTAGAGGCTTATTTCACTCATAAAACAGGGTGAAAGCGGGAACAACGACAATGGAGGCATGACCGACCAGCCGCCCACCGCCATGCCTGCCCAGGCGCTTCACGCCTACGAAAAACTCTCGCCCGACGTGGTGCTGGATGCGCTGGCCAGCGTGGGCCTGTACGGCGACGGCCGCCTGATGGCGCTGTCGAGCTACGAAAACCGCGTCTACCAGGTGCATCTCGAAAGCCCGGCCGGCGAAGGGGCCGCCGCCGGCGACATTGTGGTGGCCAAGTTTTACCGGCCCGGGCGCTGGAGCGATGTACAGATCACCGAAGAACATGCGTTTGCCGCCGAGTTGTTGGCCGCCGAAATTCCGGTGGTCGGCGCGCTGGACCTGAACGGCAGCACCCTGCACCACTTTGACGGCTTCAGCTTCAGTGTGTCGCCGCGGCGCGGCGGGCGCCGGCCTGAGCTGGACGACTTCAGCGTGCTCGAATGGATTGGCCGTTTCCTGGCGCGTATCCACACCGTGGGCGCTCGCCAGCCTTTCACACACCGGCCCGCGCTGGACCTGCAGACCTTTGGTTACGCCAGCCGCGACCTGCTGCTGGCCGGCCACTACCTGCCGCTGGACATGGAGTCCCGCTGGCTCAAGGCCTTTGAAGAAGCCATGAGCGTGGCGCAAACCGTGTTTGAAAGTGTGGGCGAGATCCGCAGCTTGCGCCTGCACGGCGACTGCCACCCCGGCAACATCTTGTGGACGCCAGAAGGCCTGGAAGGCGCCGGCCCGCATTTTGTCGATCTGGACGATGCTAGATCCGGCCCGGCGGTGCAGGACTTGTGGATGCTGCTGTCCGGTGACCGTGCGCAGCAAATCCCGCAACTGGGCGCGCTGGTCGACGGGTATGAAGAGTTTCGTGAATTCCCCCGGGCCGAACTCGCGCTGATCGAACCGCTGCGCACCCTGCGCCTGGTGCATTACAGCGCCTGGCTGGCACAGCGCTGGCACGACCCGATTTTTCCGATCAACTTCCCCTGGTTCGGCTCCAGCGATTACTGGAAGGGCCAGGTCGACATGCTGGAAGAACAAACCGAGGCCATGCAGGAAGCGCCGCTGGTGGCTTGAGACCAGCCCGGCACACAGGGCGCCGGGCAGGAAACCCGTCTTACTTGTTGACGCTGGCCACCATGGCCTTGAGCGCATCACGCTCACCCAGGTAGGTGTCGCGCGCGTATTTGGTGTACGTGGCCTGGTCCATGTACAGCGGCGTCATGCCCAGCTTTTGCAGTGCGACCTGGAACTGCGGGTCGTTGTACACATCGCGAAAAGCGTCTTCCAGCTTCTTGACCACGGCCGGGTCCATGCCTTTGGGGCCGGCAAAACCGAAGGGCGAGGTGTGGACGATGGGGTAACCCTGCTCCTTGAGCGTGGGCACATTCGGCAAATCCGGCGAACGTTTGTCGCCCAGGGCGGCCAGCACCCGCATCTTGCCCGCCGTCACATAAGGCAAGACCGAGCTGGCGCTGACCACGGCCTGGATGTGGTTGCCCAGCAGGCCGGCCATGGCATCGGCATCCCCCTTGAACGGGATGTGTGTCCAGTCCACGCCGGCTTTCTCACCGAGCTGGGCCATGCCGATGTGCTGGCTGCTGTAGGCGCCGGGTGTGCCGTAAGACACGGGGCCGGTTTTTTTCTTGGTGTAGTCGACCAGTTCGGCCAGCGTCTTCCAGGGCGAGGAGGCGTTCACGGCAATGTAGTAGTTGAAGCCGCAAACCGTGGAGATATAGGTCAGGTCTTTCAGCGGATCGTATTGCGCACCCGTGATGTGCGGCATGCGGAACACGCCAATCGGGATCATGGTCAGGGTGTAACCCGCCGGATCGGTGTTGAGCATCTGCACCGCGCCCAGGGTGCCGTTGGCGCCGGTCTTGTTCTCGATGATGATGGGCTGGCCCAGGCGTTTGCCGGCAAATTCGGCAAAGGTGCGGCCAAGCTGGTCGGTCACGCCGCCGGCCGAATAGGGCACGATCAGCTTGATGGGCCGGTTCGGATAGTTTTGCGCCATGGCGGGGATGGCGGCGGCGAGCAGGCCTATGGCCGTGACGGCGGTGGCAAACAGTTTTTTCATCTCAAGTCTCCTTTTATCAACGGGAAGTGCAAACCACCGCGCCAGGCGATGGCTCCGAAAAAATGGGGTCGGGTGGACAACTCAATCCTGGATCAGACCACGGCATTCGCCCACACCAATCGGGGCAAAACCTTCGCGCTGGCAATACCCGCGCATCACCAATTCGTCACCGTCCTGCAAAAAGGTGCGCGACTCGCCATTGGGCAGCAACACGGCTGTTTTGCCGCCTTCGGTGATCTCCAGCAGGCAGCCAAAACCGATGGACTCGGGCGCCGAAATGGTACCGGAACCGATCAGGTCACCCGGACGCAGATTGCAGCCGCCGGCCGTGTGGTGCGTGACCATTTGCGCCGGCGTCCACCACATGTAGGTGGAGTTGCCGCGCGACAGGCGGTGCGGCGCCAGGCCCTGCTCACGCATGTTGCGGGTGCTGAGAAACACCTCCAGCTCTATGCGCAAACCGCCGTTGACCTGGTCCTGTGCATCCAGCAGATAAGGCAGGGGCCGCGGGTCGGCCGCGCCGCGTACCATGGCCGGCGCACGAAACGGCGCCAGCGCATCGCTGGTCACCACCCAGGGCGAGAGGCTGGACAAAAAGTTTTTGCCCTGAAAGGGGCCCAGCGGCTGGTATTCCCAGGCCTGGATGTCGCGGGCCGACCAGTCATTGAGCAGGCCGAAGCCAGCCACATGGTCAGCCGCCTCGCTCACGGGAATGGATTGCGCCAGTGCATTACCGGGACCGATCCAGATCGCCAGTTCCAGCTCGTAGTCCAGCCGCGCGCTGGGCTGGAACACGGGCACCGGTCCGTCGGGTGTGTCCTGGCGCACCTGCCCCTTGGGCCGATGCAAGACCGTGCCCGAAGGTCGCAAGGACGAGGCCCGGCCGTGGTAAGCCACGGGCACATGTTTGTAGTTGGGCAGCAGGGGCGAATCGGGCCGGAAAAATTTGCCGGCATTCGTCGCGTGGTGGATGCCCGCGTAATAGTCCGAAAAATCACCCACGTCGGCGGGCAGCAACATCTCGCAAGCGGCTTGCGGTTTCAGAATCTGGGCGCGGTGTGCGCAAGCCGCGAGGCCTTCGGAGGTCTCGGCGGCGAGCAGGGCCGACAACTGCAAGCGCAGCGCGCGGCGTTGTGCGGCCGGCAAGGCCATCCAGGTATTAAGCACCGGGGCGTTCATGGCTTGCGCCGTGGCCGCATCCAGTTGCGTCAGCAGACCGGCCTGCAAGGCGGCGGGCAGGTCCAGCACCTCGTCGCCGATGGCCACGCCTATGCGTGGCCCGCTGTCGCTGAGAAACACACCCAGCGGCAGATTCTGAATCGGGAACTGGGTGTGACCGGCGGCCGATTCAACCCAGCTGCGCAGGCTCAGCGCATGGGTCGCGTCGATAGGGTTCAGGGAGGAGCTCATAGAAGTGTCATTCACGTTGTTTGAAGCGGCACTCAGGCCGCCGTGGTGGCGCCGTCCATGGTCCAGGCGGCACCGCGCACTTCCTGCGCGTCGTCGGAACACAGGAAAGCGGCCAAGGCCGCCAACTGACCGGTGGTCACAAAACGGCCCGAAGGCTGGCGCTGGCCCAACAACTGGCGTGTGGCGGCCGCGTCGTCCAGGCCTTCACGTTCAGCCAGCGCATCAACCTGGCGTTGCACCAGCGCGGTCAGCGCCCAGCCCGGGCAGATGGCGTTGCAGGTGATGTCGGTGGTGGCGGTTTCAAGCGCGACCGCCTTGGTCAGGCCGATCAAACCATGTTTGGTGGCGTTGTAGGCGGATTTGCCGGCGCGGCCACGCAGCCCGCTGATCGAGGCGATGTTCAGGATGCGGCCCCAGCCGCGTTCACGCATGGCCGGCAGTGCCAGGCGAATCGTGTGGAAACTGGCCGACAGATTCACCGCCAGCATGTCGTTCCAGATGGCCACCGGAAACTGCTCGATATTGCTCACATGTTGCATGCCGGCGTTGTTGACCAGAATGTCGATCGCGCCGTTGCGCTGTTCGGCCTGTCGAATCAGTTGCTCGATCTGCGCCGGGTCGCGCACATCGGCCATCACGTAAGACACGTCCACGCCGTACTCGGCCGCCACGGCGTCACACTGCGCCTGGCCTTCGGCCTGCGGGGCAATGCCGTTGAGCACCAGGTGGGCGCCCTCACGCGCCAAACGCTGGGCAATCGCCAGGCCGATGCCGCTGTTGCCACCCGTCACCAGGGCTACTTTGTCTTTCAAATTTGTCACGCGTGTTCTCTCCATTTCGCCAAGCGGGCCGCAAGGGCGACCCATGCGATGAATGCTAAAAAACCTTGATTCATATGTCCAATACCGTTTTAGACACCAACCTATACTCACAACGTCTTAATCAAACTCTCACCCCAACACATGGAACTCCGGCATCTGCGTGGTTTTCTGGCCGTGGCCCAGGAACAAAGCTTCACCCGTGCAGCCCACCGCCTGCACATGGCCCAGCCCCCGCTGAGCCAGCGCATCCGTGAGCTGGAACAAGAGCTGGGCGTGCGCCTGTTTGAGCGCCACACACGCAAGGTCAGCCTGAGCCACGCCGGCAAAACGTTTTTTGATGCGGTGCAACCACTGTTTGTGCAACTGGACCAGGCCGTCGAAGCCTGCCGCCAGGCCGACCGCGGCGAAAGTGGGCGCCTGCGTGTGGGCTACACCGGCCGCGCCAGCCATGTTTTGTTGCCACGCCTGGTGCTGGCCTTTCGCCAGCGTTTCCCCGAGGTGGTGCTGGACATCGAAGGCCCGCTGGCCACAGGCGCCTTGCGGCTGGCCTTGCTGGACGGCCAGCTGGATGTGGCGCTGTGTTTTTTGCCGCTGACCGATACCGGCATCGCCTCGCGCAGCTTTGCGGCCAGCGAGTTTGTGCTGGCCCTGCCTGCCTCACATGCCCTGGCCGAGCGCGACGAGGTGCCGCTGGCGCTGCTGGCCCAAGAGGCTTTTGTCGGTTACCCCGCCAACAAGGGTTTTCATTTGCGCGACGCCATGGACGCCGAATGCCGGCGCGCGGGTTTTCAGCCACGTGTGGTGCGCGAGAGCGAAACATCCCAAGTGTTGTTGTGCCTGATCGCCGCCGGCGCCGGGGTGTCCATCATCCCGCGCGAGTTGCAGTCACTCGACGAAATCGGCGGCGTGGTCTTCAAGTCGCTGGGGCCGGACGCACACCGCCTCAGCCATGGCCTGGCCTGGCTGCCCGGCAACCTCAACCCGGCCCTGCACAACCTGCTGGCGCTGGACCTGAGCCAGCCTCTGCAGAAAAATCCGGGAAAACCCTAGGAGTTATGCCCGGCTTCTGTGAATGGAGCTGTGGAAAAGAATGGGGACAAGTCCGCAAACCCGCGCCGGTATTGGGCTGGCGAGGACTGCTTAAATAGCAGGCAGTGGGCACATCTGGCCTCAAAATACCGTGGACACAAACACCTCACACGCAGCAACGCCATCGGTGGCAGCCCAACAAACGCTATCAAATTAATAGCTGTTTGCGCCCGTAGATAAAGGGCTATGACCACTTTTTCAAGAAACTGCCCGCCAAGGCCAAACCATCACGCGGGTGCCCGTCAAAGTCCTCAGCGAACCGGGTTTTCCAGGCTGCCTATGCCGTCGATTTCGACCCGCACCACGTCGCCGGACTGCAGGTATTTGGGCGGCTTGAAACCAATACCCACACCGACCGGCGTGCCGGTGGCGATCACATCGCCAGGGTAAAGCGTGATGCCGGCCGACAGGGTTGCTATCAGTTTCGGAATGTCGAAAATCAGCTCGGTCGTCGAGGCGTTCTGGCGCAACTCGTTGTTGACGTAACAACGCACCTGGGTTTGGGTGCCGTCACATTCGTCGGCGCTGACCAGCCAGGGCCCCATGGGGCAGAAGGTGTCGAAGGACTTGCCCAACAGCCACTGCTTGTGGCGGCTTTGCCAGTCGCGTGCCGTCACGTCGTTGACGATGGTGTAACCCCAGACATGCGCCATCGCGTCTCTGGCAGCAATACCTTTGCCACCGCGCCCGATGATGACGGCCAACTCGGCTTCGTAATCAATGGCCGTGGAGGCGGCAGGCATCTCGATGGTGGCGCCGGGGCCAACCACCGACTCCGGCACCTTGGTGAAATAAATCGGGTCGGACGGCACATCCTCGCCGCCCTGGGCGCTGCTGTCGAAGCCGCTGCTTGCAAACTCCTTGGCGTGGGCGAAGTAGTTTTTACCGACGCAGAAAATGTTGCGGCGCGGCTTGGGCAGCGGCGCGGTGATCTGCACCTCGCTGAGCGCCACGGCGGCCAGCAGGGCCGGCAAGGCTTCGCCGCGCGCCAGCATCTCAATCACCGCCAACGCACCCGCTTCGCGCTGCGCCTCGGGCAGGTCAAAAGGCTGGACCTGCTGGAGATCGGCGCAGACCAGACCCACACAGGGCTGATCGTTCTGACGGAAGGCAACAATTCTCATGCGCAGTCTCTTGTTTCTCTGGATGTGATGCCTGGCCGACGCCAGCAGGCGCCTGAGGCACTGGCGGCTTAGGGATTGCGATGATCCCCCTGAATTCGCGCGGATGTTAGCATGCAAACCATGAAATCAGGCGCCGGGTTTAGCCTCTGTCTCCAGCCCAGCCACACAAGGACATCCACATGAAACGCAGATCCGCCCTGCTCGCCAGCTTGCTCCTGACCAGCGCCACATGGGTGGCCGCACAAGGCGCCTGGCCGGTACGCACCATCACCATGATCGTGCCCTTCCCGCCCGGCGGTCTGGCCGACCTGGTCGCGCGCCCTGTGGCCGAAGCCATGTCGCGCGAGCTGGGCCAGCCGGTGGTGATTGAAAACAAGGCCGGCGCCGGCGGCGGCATCGGCATGGCCCAGGCCGCCAAGGCCAAGGCCGACGGCTACACGGTGCTGATGGCGCTGTCTTCGCTGACCGTGATTCCCGAGGCCGACGCCGTGTTGGGCCGCGCGCCCATGTTTGCGCTGAATGACCTGCGCCCCATCGCACGTTTCACCGCCGACCCCACGGTGCTGGCTGTGCGTGCCGACGCGCCGTGGAAAACCGTGCAGCAGTTTGTGGAGGACGCCAAAAAACGCCCGGGCGTGCTCAACTACGGCTCCTCGGGCAACTACGGCACCATGCATGTGCCCATGGAAATCCTGGCGCAAAACGCCGGCATCAAGCTGACCCATGTGCCTTTCACCGGCGCCGGCCCGGCCGTGGTGGCGTTGCTGGGCGGCCAGATAGATGCCGTGTCGTCCGGCCCGGCCACCGTGTTGCAACATGTCAAAGCCGGCAAAATTCGTGTGCTGGCCCATTGGGGCACCACACAACTCGGCGCCCTGCCCGAGGCCCCCAGCCTGAAAGAGGCCGGCTACAACGCCGAATACGCGCAATGGTCAGGCCTGTTTATTCCCAAGGACACCCCCGAGCCCATCGCCCAGCGCCTGCGTGCCTCAGCCAAGGCGGCGGCGCAGGACAGCAAGGTCAAAGAGGTTATCCTGAACGCTGGCAGCCCGGTGCTGTACCAGGACTCGCCGGACTTTGAAAAGTATGTGCAAGCCGACGCCAAACGTATGGCTGGCGTCGTCAAACGCATGGGCAAAATCGAGTAAGTCGCCGGGCCGGGTGGCCCGGGTTCACCGGAGATCGGCATGGGATGCAAGATGGCTTTCACGCTGGCCTTGAGCCTGGCCGCAGCGCTTCTGGGCGGCCCCGCAGCCGCGCAGGCCTACCCCGCCAAACCGGTCAAAATCATCGTGCCCTTTGCGGCCGGCGGTCCGGCCGACAACTACGCACGTTTTATGGCGCAGCGCCTGCAGGAGGCATTGGGCCAGCCCTTTGTGGTCGACAACCGGCCCGGCGCCGGTTCGGTCATAGGCACCGACATGGCGGCCAAATCGGCGCCCGACGGCTACACCTTGTTGATGATGTCGAATGCCCACACCGTCAACGAAACCCTGATCCCGAACAAGCCTTTTCAGCTGATGCGCGACTTCGTGGCGGTGGCGCCGGTCAACTACTCGGACCTGGTGCTGGTGGCTTACCCCGGTCTGGCGGCCAACAATCTCCAGGACCTGCTGCAACAGGCCAACGCCCGGCCTGGCAAATTCAATTACGCATCCTCCGGACCCGGCACGCCGTACCACATGGCCGGTGAGTTGTTCAAAAGCATGGCCGGCGTTTACCTGGTGCATATTCCCTACCGCGGCAGCTCGGGCGCTCGCACCGACGTGATAGGCGGACAGGTCGACGTGATGTTTGATGCCGTCACCACCATGGCCGAACAAATCAAGGCCGGCAAGGTCAAGGCCCTGGCCACCACGGGCCGGGCCCGCTCCGACGTGTTGCCCGAGGTGCCGACCATGAGTGAAGCCGGCGTGCCCGGATACGAAGCCACGATCTGGTTAGGCCTGATGGCCCCGCGCGCCACCCCCAAAGCGGTCGTCGACAAACTCAACGACGCGGTATCCAAAATTTCCGGACAGGCCGAGGTCAAACAGCTCTGGGCCAAACAGGGCGCGGTGCCACTGGTCATGAGCCCCGAGATGTTTGACACATACACACGCGAAGACATCGCCAAATGGTCGCATGTGATCAAAACCGCCGGCATCAAGGCCGACTGAAAGCCACCGCCATGTCCACACTTCATTTGCTCAGCGGCGGTGCCGCCAAAGGCCTGGTCACCGCGCTGCGAGCACGTTTTCTGGCGCAAACCGGGCTGACCATCGAGGGCCACTTCGATGCGGTCGGCATCATGAAAGACCAGTTGCTGGCCGGTTCGCCTTGTGACGTGGTCATCCTGACCGACGCCCTGATCACGCAACTGACAGAGAGTTGCGACGTGACGGCCGGCAGTGCCCGTCCGCTAGGCATCGTGAAAACCGGCATCGCCGTGCGGGACGGCGCCACACCGCCGCCGCTGGCGACGGTGGCGCAACTCCGGCAGGCCTTGCTGTCGGCCACCGCCATTTATTTCCCCGACCCGGTCAAGGCCACGGCGGGTATTCATTTCATGAAGGTGATGCAGCTGCTGGGCGTTGCGGCAGATGTGGCCGGGCGTTTACGTCCGCACCCGAATGGCGCGGCCGCGATGCATGCGCTGGCGCAGTCGGAGCAACCCGGCGCGATCGGCTGCACCCAGGCCACCGAAATCATCTTTGCACCGGGCGTGCAACTGGCGGCGGCCCTGCCCCAGGAGTTTGAGCTGGCGACGGTTTACACCGCCGCCGTCAGCAGCCGGGCGGTACAGCCCCGCGCGGCCGCCACGTTGATTGAGCTGCTCACCAGCACCGAAGCCGCCGGGCTTCGCAGCGCCGGCGGCTTCGAGCCTGTGGCGGGCTAAGCTCCGCCAGTGAAAAATAAACCGATGCGCCTCAGCCGCCCGTCATCGACTGCGCATGGGAGCAATGGGTTTCAAAAACCCTGGTCATCCGCTCCAGCAGCGCCAGCTCTTGCACACTGGGCGTGGTTTGCTTGACGATGCGTTCATGCGTCTTCTTCCAAGCGGGCAGCAGTGCTTGCGTCATCTTGCGGAATCCTTTCATGGTTTCAGGCAAACGAAACCCGCAGTCCCCGCACAGCGCCTCCCACGAGGGAGCACCTACCGCGTCAAAGCTGTCCTCATCGCCGATATACAGCGCCATGCCGGTGTCTCCATAGGCGCGCACACACAGCAGGTCGTAGAACGGCGCAAGGCGAAAGCCCTTGTCATCGACAAGCACCGACAGGTTTTTGGCATGGGCATCGGCGTTACCGATGAGGTAGTTGAACATCACCCATTGCTGGAACTGCAGCAAGTCGCTGCCACGTACGGACAAGCCGCGCAGGGCCGCGACCAGCTTGGGCATGCTGACCAGACCGCCTTGGCGCTCATACTTCCAGCCGGAGCCATGGCCCAGCAACTGGCAGCCGTCGAACTGGTGTAAACCGATGATGTTGCCGGCCACGTCCATGCGGTCATAGCGAGCCACCAAATACACCGGCTCGGGCACGCGCAGAAACCACACATCGGGCACAGGCAGCTTCAGTGCGCGCGCCAGCTTCATACAAGCGTATTCGTTGATGGCACTGGGCTGGTAACGCAACTGGCGCGTGTCGGGTTTCAGGATGTGGGTGGTAGGCGAGGTGCCCACACTTTCTGACAGCTGTTTAGAACGGCTGTCAAAACGCAGCCCCATTTTTTCCTGCGCCCCGGCCAGCGACATGGTGCTCTGCTCGTTCGACAGCAGCAAGGGTTTTTGACTATGCAGGCGCTCGCTCAGCACCTCATAAGGCAAGGGCCGGTATTGCTGCAGTGGGGTGGGCTGCGCAGCTTCGGGTAGCAGGGACAACACGCCCGGCAGCTCCTTGCCCAACTGGCCCAGTAGTTCAAACGTGGAGGGGTCACGCAGCGCCAAGGCCGCGACCACGTCGTCCAGCGCCGTACCTTCGGGCAACAGGTTCTCGAAAAAGCTGCGCACCAGCGCGCCGGTGAAACGCTCACTAGTCAAAGGAAACTGCGGTGCCAGCACATAGCCGCCCGGCTGCGCCAACCACTGCGGGTCGTACTCCAAAAAATACTCACCCGCCGCATGACCAAACCAGCCCATGGGGCGCACATTCGCCCAGACGCGCAAGCGGATCATGAGGAAGGTGCCTCCGAAGGCCCGTCGCTTTGTGGATTGCTTTTTATATCGTTCTGCCAGCCGCTGAGTGTCGCTTTCAGGCCGAGCCCTTCGGTGAGTTGCAGCAGGCGCTCCAGCGAGCAACGGCCGGGATTGCTCTCGGCGTCGCGAATAAAGGACGAGCTCACGTTGCACACGGCCGCAAGCTGCTCGCGTGATAAGCCCTGAAGCTGGCGCTCCCGATTCAGACGCTGTGCCAAGGCATTCAAGGTTTTTGTGTGGAGTTGCATTTTTGCCCTTATAGGGTCAGTTTATTCCAAATACCAGTTCGATGTGCCAAATTTGCTCTTAAAAGAGCAAGCCCGCGACGGCTTCACGATAGATTCTTGCTGCGAGAAGTTGAGCTATCAAATGATTTTTTTGCTCTCACAGGAACAAAATAATCTTATATATTACAAAAATCAAATATTTGATCCTTTGAGATCAAATATTCAAAGCACCCATTTACCAACGCACATTTCACGGTGGCCATGAAATGTGCCGGAATCTTGTCCGTCGAGCCCGCGCCTCAGTGGACTTACGGCTGCAGGGTGCCGCTAGGGGCTTGCGTCCAAACCGACACAGCGCTGAAGGCGCGGTGATTGCGCGACTCACCAGCGAAAAAGCCGCCGGGCTTCGCAGCGCCGGCGGCTTCGAGCCGCTGCCGAAATAAACCGGATCAGGCTTTTTCGAGCAAGGCGTTGACACGCCGCACGTAGCTGGCCGGATCAGCCGGCAAGCCGCCCTCGGCCAGCAAGGCCTGGTCAAACAGGATGTGGGCCAGGTCGTCGAAATGCGCGCTGCCTTCCAGCTTTTTCACCAGCGGGTGCTGGGCATTGATTTCCAGGATGGGTTTGACCTCGGGCGCGGCCTGGCCAGCCTGCTTGAGCATACGGGCCAGCTGCGTGGACATGTCGCCGTCCTGCACCACCAGACAGGCCGGTGAATCGACCAGGCGTGTGGTGGCGCGCACGTCGGTGGCCTTGTCCTTCAGCGCCTCTTTCAGCTTGTCGAGCGTGGGCTTGAACTGCACCTGCGCTTCCTCGGCAGCCTTTTTCTCGTCCTCGTCCTGCAGCTTGCCCAGATCCACAGCGCCTTTGGCAACCGACTGCAGCGGCGTGTCATCAAACTCGTTCAGGTAGTTCAGTGCCCACTCGTCCACGCGGTCCGTCATGAGCAAGACTTCAATGCCCTTCTTGCGGAAAATTTCCAGCTGCGGGCTGTTCTTGGCAGCGGCCTGGGTGTCGGCCGTGATGTAGTAAATCGCGTCCTGGCCGTCCTTCATGCGCGCCTTGTAGTCGGCAAGCCCCACACTGGTGGTGTCGGTCGTCGAACTGGCAAAACGCAGCAGCTTGGCCAGGCGATCGCGATTCGCAAAGTCTTCGCCCAGGCCTTCCTTGAGCACCGCGCCAAACTCGGCGTAAAAGGTCGCAAACTTTTCCGGCTCGTTGGCGGCTAGGTCCTCGATCATGGACAACACCCGCTTGGTGCAGCCTTCACGGATGGCCTTGACGGCGCGGCTTTCCTGCAGCAGTTCGCGCGAGACGTTGAGCGGCAGGTCTGACGAATCCACCACGCCTTTGACAAAACGCAGGTAGGTGGGCAGCAAGGCCTGCGCATCGTCCATGATGAAGACACGTTTGACATAAAGCTTGATGCCCGCGGCCTTGTCGCGGTTGAACAAATCCATGGGCGCCTTGGCCGGGATGTACAGCAGCTGGGTGTATTCGGTCGCACCTTCGACACGGTTGTGGGTGGTGGCCAGCGGCGGCTCGCTGTCGTAGCTGATCTGTTTGTAGAACTCGTCGTACTGCTCGGGTGTGATGTCTTTTTTGGCACGTGTCCACAAGGCCGCCGCCTGGTTCACGGTTTCCCATTCGTCGCTGGTGACCATCTCGCCGGGCTGGTCGTTCTCGCCCTCTTTCCAGGCTTCCTTTTTCATCAGGATGGGCAGCGAGATGTGGTCGGAATATTTGCTGATGATGCTTTTCAGCTTCCAGGTGTTGAGGTACTCGGCAGCATCGTCCTTCAGGTGCAGGATCACGCTGGAGCCGCGCTCGGCGCGGTCAATTGTTTCCACTTCAAAGTCACCCGTACCGGCACTGGTCCAGCGCACACCGTCAGCGGCTGGCAGACCAGCGCGGCGGCTTTCGACCACAATTTTGTCGGCCACGATGAAGCCCGAATAAAAACCAACACCAAACTGGCCAATCAGCTGCGCGTCGTTTTTCTGGTCGCCCGAGAGTTTGGACATGAAATCGCGCGTGCCGCTTTTGGCAATCGTGCCCAGGTGGTCGATGGCCTCCTGCTGCGACAGGCCAATGCCGTTGTCGCTGATGGTCAAGGTCTTCGCCGCCTTGTCGAAGCTCACACGCACTTCCAGGTTCGGTACCTCCTCGTACAACGCCGCATTGTTCAGCCCTTCAAAACGCAGCTTGTCGCAGGCGTCAGACGCGTTGGAGATCAGCTCGCGCAGAAAAATATCAGGGTTGGAATACAGCGAGTGGGTGACCAGGTTCAGCAGCTGGGCCACTTCGGCTTGAAAGGACAGGGTTTGTTTTTGCATGCTCAGACTCAATACGTTTCTAAATTGTTACAAACTCAGGCTTATCGCCCAAGAAATTAATGGCGCCGACCGTGTTTACAAAAGTTACAAATGACTTGTTTTTAAAAGAATGGGGGGAACCACAACAATATCAACGCCTTGGTGTGACAAATTCCCCGATTTCCGATGTCATTACGAATACAAATGGCTTCATATTTGAAATACCTAGTTACAGTTGACTCACATTCAAGTTGGTCTTGTTGTTCGTTTTAACTGGAGAACCGTCATGAAAAAGCTTATTTTAGTAACCGCCCTGGGTTTTGCCAGCATTCTGTCCGCACCAGCCCAAGCGGCAACGGCTACCGGCAACTTCGACGTGAACATCAACCTGACCAGCGCCTGCGTCTACGCCAAGACCTCCGACGTGCAGTTCAACTACACCTCGTTCCAGGCCGCAGCACAGGTTCAAACGACCGCCGGCGGGTTCACCGTGAAATGCACCAACCTGCTGCCCTACACCATGGCCCTCGACAGTGCCGGCAGCTACACCGACGCCGCCGTCAATCTGGCTTACACCCTGGCCCTGAGCGCGGCAGGTGGCACCGGCAACGGCGCGGCCCAGACTTACTCGGTCACGGGTTCCATGGCGGCCAACCAGTCAGGCAATTGCGCCACCACCGGTGGCGCCTGCAACAACTCGGCCTCCGCCAACAAGCAACGCACGCTGACGATCACCTACTAAGCGCCGGAGCGCGTCCGTCATGCGCCACTTTGTTGTCACCGCCACCATGGTCCTGGGCTTGTGCGCCCCGGCCATGGCCAGGGCTGGGGCAGCAACGGGCGCACTGTCTGTGAATATTTCACTGACCGGCAACACCAGCATCTGCACCAGCCAGACCCTGGGCCAGGCCACCAACGCCTTCGTGCAGATTGTCTGCGGTACCGGTCAGTTCGTCAGCATCGAGGCCAACCCGGCCAAGCCCTTTCTGGGCGTGCACGGCGGGGCCTATCGCTACAGTTTCGGCCCCGGATTGCCCTGGCCGACAGATGGCGGTGCCGGCATCAGCCCCTACATTGGCGCGGGCACCGTGACCTCGATGAAGATACTCAATATCAATGGCTGGATGGAACCGATCGAGCTGCTGGTAAGCTTTTGAGTATGAACACTCCAAAACTACTGGCGGCGGTACTCGCCGCGCTGGTCGCCGCGCCTGCCCTGGCAGGCGTTTTTTCGGTCAGCCCGGTACGTATCTACATGACGCCGCGCGACCGCGCCGTGGCAGTCACGTTGACCAATGAAGGTGACACACCGGTGGCGCTGCAGGCCGACATCAACAGCTGGGCCCAGAAGCCCGACGGCACCGACGAGTTGGTGCTGACCGATGACCTGATCCTGTCGCCTCCCATCATCAAGCTGGCGCCCAACGCCCGCCAGGTGGTCCGGCTGGCGCTGCTCAAGCCGGCCGATGCGAGCCGCCAACTGACCTACCGACTGATCATCCGTGAAGTGCCCGAAGCGACGGCCGGCAAGGGCAACGCCATCGACGTGCCCATTGCCTTGGCCTTGTCCATGCCGGTCTTCATTACCCCCCCCGTGGCCAAACGCAATGTGAGTTGCACGCTGCAGCGCAAGGACGCGCAAACCGCCGAGGCCGTGTGTGCCAACAGCGGCACGGCCTACGCCCAGGTGCGCGGCGCCTCGCTGAAGCGTGGTGACCAGCTACTGGGCAATTTCGAAGGCGGCGTGTACGTCTTGCCCGGCGCGAGCAAGACCTTGGCCATCAAAGGCCAAGCGGCGTTACCCGCCGGGATCGTAGAACTCAGCGTGACGTTTGACGACGGACAAACCACGTCTTCCAGCGTCACCCTGCCGTAACGCCTGTGCGGGCGGCGTCAGCCTTCCCGTCCTAGCTCACGATGCAGCTCCTGTTCACCCTCCCCAGGTTCACCACCCTGCTTTCGGCCGGCCTGCTGTCGGGTGCTGGCGCGCTGCAGGCGCAGACCGCCGCAAGCCCCGCCGATGCGCCGTCTGCCGCCAGTGCAGAACGCAAGAGTCAAGACCGCCTGATGCCGCTGGATATCAGCGTGAACGGAGCACCCACCGGCAGCTGGGTGCTGCTGGAGCGCGACGGGGTGCTGTATGCGCCGCTGGAGGCAATTGAGGAATGGCGCGTCTCGGTGCGTCCCACCGCGCCATCACTCACGTTTCGCGGGCAGACCTATTTACCGCTGGTGGCCATCCCCGGTTTCGAGTCCCGCATCAATCTGGCCAACCAATCGCTGGAGCTGATTTTTTCACCGGCCGCATTTTCGGCGACCCGGCTGGCCAGCGACGCCGCCAGCCGGCCAGCACTCTCGCCAGCCCTGCCGGCCGCTTTCCTCAACTACGACCTGAGCTACAACGCCAGCACGCAGCGGTCCGCAGCGTCCACCCGCGAACTCGGCGCCCTGTTGGAGCTGGGTGCGTCCGGCGATTGGGGGGTGCTGACCTCCAGCCACGTGGGACGCAACCTGACCAGCGTCGACCCGGTTGCGCCACGCAGCATGCGGCGCCTGGAGACCACCTACAGCCGCAACTTTCTGGACTCGGGCACCAGCCTGCGTCTGGGCGACAGCACCACCCGCAGCGGCCTGTGGGGACGGCCCGTGTATTTCGGCGGCTTGCAGTTGTCGCGCAACTTCGGCCTCACGCCCGGCTTCGTCAGCCAGCCGCTGCCCAGCATCAAGGGTGTGTCCAGTGCGCCCAGCACCGTGGAGCTCTACATCAACGATGCCTTGCGCCAGACATCGCAAGTACCCACCGGGCCCTTTGCCATCGACAATTTCCCCCTGCTCACGGGTGCGGGACAAGCCCGCGTGGTGGTGCGCGACGTGCTGGGGCGCGAAACCGTGCTGGTGCAGCCTTTTTTCACCAACGCCAACCTGCTGGAGAAAGGCCTGACCGACTGGAGCGCCGAACTCGGGGCGGTGCGCCTTGATCTGGGCACGGAGAACGCCAACTACGGTCAGCGTTTTGCTTCGGGCCTGCTGCGCCATGGCGTCAGCCAGACGCTGACCCTGGAGGGCCGAACCGAGATGGGCGCGAACACCCAGAGCCTGGGCGGTGGCCTGACCTATGCGCTGCCATTCCAGTCGCTCGGTCAATTGGCATTGGCCGCCAGCCGGGACAAAAATGCCGGCGCCGGCTCGGAGTGGATGCTGGGCCTGGAAAACAGCCAGTTGCGCCACGGTTACGCGGTCCGCTGGCAGGGCGCGAGCCGCAGCTTCAGGCAGCTGGCACTGGATGGCACGACCCTGCCCTACAAGCGCCAGATAGCCGCCAACTACAGCTATACCAGCGAAGGTTTTGGTTCGCTAGGCCTGGGCTTCGCCAGGATAGAAACCTATGACCGCGGCCCCATCAGCACCTTGAGCGCCAACTACTCACTGCGGCTGGGCAAGCGCGCCAGCTTGACCCTGTCCGCCACCCACGTGCGCGCCGGTGTTGTAGGCGGCAGCAACGGCAGCGCGATAGGCGCGAGCCTGATGATCCCGCTGGACGGACAGGTCGTGCTCGCCGCCAACGTCAATCACAGGGACAACAAAACCGACGCCTATGCGAGCGCCAGCCGAGGCCTGACGTCCGAAACCGGTGCAGGCTGGCGCACGCTCGCGGGCACGCGCAATGGCGACGGGTTCAGCGAAGGCGGACTGTACTACCAGGGCAGCCAGGGCCTGGTCACGGCCGACATCTCGGCCTCCAGCACCCAGCAAACCATGCGCCTGGGTGCCCAGGGCGGCTTGGTGCTGGCCGATGGCCAGGCTTTTGTCTCGCGCCGGGTGCAGGAGAGCTTTGCGGTCGTCGAGGTGCCGGGTTACGCCGATGTGAGCGTAGGCTTCCAGGGCAGCCGGCTCACGCGCACCAACGCCCAGGGCGTGGCCTTGTTGACGGGCCTGCAACCCTATCAGCGCAACAACGTGCGGCTGGATCCGAGCGAGCTGCCGATCAGCGCCGAAATCGACAGCATCGAACTGGTCGCGGTGCCAGCCCTGCGCAGCGCCGTCAAGATCAAGTTTCCGGTACGCAGTGGCCGTGCCGCCCTCATCAAGCTGGTGTTCGATGACGGCGAGCCGGCGCCCGCCGGCGCGGAAATCGTGTTGCCGGGCGACACCCGGGAGTTCTTTGTGGCACGCCGCGGCGAGACTTTTGTGACCGGACTGCAGGCCAGCAACACGCTACGCCTCACCTGGAATGGCGCCAGCTGCGCCGTGACCGTCACCTTGCCGGAAGGCCAGCGTGACGACATCGCCCGGGTCGGGCCCTTGACCTGTTCAGGAGTCAAACGATGACACGATTCACCATGAAAACGCTGCCCATCCTGGCCCTGTTGTTGGGGAGCGCGGCATCACACGCCACCATCACCTGCAACATCTTCGCCACCGGTGTCACCGGCATCTACGATCGGTCGTCCAACCTCGATCTGACCGGCTCGATCTCGGTCAATTGCACGCGGGCAGCCGGCGACCCGACCAGCCAGGTGCTTTACATCGGCATCGACCAGGGCGAGGACCCGTCCGGGCGCGACATGACGCGTCAGACCGGGACCGATCTGCTGCGCTACTTCATTTACCGCAATCCCGGGCCGGCCAACCAGTGGACCACCGCCGCCGGAAAAGCCCCTGGGAGTGGACAGAACGGTGGCCTGCAGTTCACCCTGAATTTCGGCGCTGGCACCTCGGCCAGCGTGAGCTACCCCTACTACTTTCGCGTCAGATCAGGCATCACGCGACCGGCCGGCATCTACGACGATGTATTGATCACTGCCTTTTTGCGCACCAGTTCGTCAAGTGGACCGCTCATTGCAAACGTCGACTTCACGGCCAACGCGAGCATTTTGTCGCAGTGTTACCTGAGTTCCCTGCCCTTGCCGCTGACGCTCAATTACACGTCGTTTTCACCCAGCCCGCAGACCGGTGCCACTTCGTTTGGCGTCAGCTGCACCTTGTCGACCCCCTACACGATGGCACTGGACGCCACCAGCGGGACACTGCTGGGCCTGAACTACACACTGGCCTTGAGCAGCAGCGCAGGCACCGGCACCGGCTTCGGCCAGACCTACAACGTGACGGGCACCATCCCCGCCAACCAGGTCGGCACCTGCACACTCGGCTCCTGTTCAGGCTCGCAAGCGCGCACGGTGACCATCACTTACTGAGCCAGCCCACCAATTGCCGCGTCACCTCGGGCCGGCTCAGCAGTTCCATGTGGTTCATGCCCTGCGCCACCCACTGCTTGTCCGGCGCAAAGGCCAGGCGGTGTTGCACGTCGTCGTGCTGGCCCAGCGCGCTGGGCACGGGCACCAGACCGTCGCCTATCCATTGATCCTTGAGGTCGCCGGCCTGGTCTGACAGGCTTGCCGCCACCGTGAAGCAGGCGACATCTTCGGGCAGGGGCAAGGGTTCGCGGGTATCGGGCGCACGTTCAAAGCGGTCGGTGTCCTGCCAGCTCGACGCCAGCACATAACCGTAGCGCAAGTCGGTGATGCCGCTGCTTCTGATCTGGCCGATTTTGGCAAACGGCCGGGTCACGGCGCTGCTGCCCAGCAGCGTGTCAACCCAGCTTCCCAGGCTTTCCAGCGGCGCGCCGTGGTGCGGTGTGCCCAGGAACACGAGATGTCTCAAGCCTTTTCGCCACCGATGCTCAGCCTGTTCGCCGTGCTGGCAGGCGCTGCGCGCCACCAGCCCGCCCATGCTGTGGGTCAGCAGTGTCAACTCTTGTACCGGCAGAGGCCAGGCCTGCCAGAGCTGCTCCAGCAACGCGGCCAACTGCTGGCCATTGTCCGAGGTGTGCAGCCCCGTGTTGTAGTGCAGGTAAACCGTGGTGTAGCCCAGCGCGCGTGCCAGTGCTTCGCCGTGGTCGTGGGCACCGGCCGGGTGGTCCGAACGCCACTGCAGATCGTTCATGCACAAACCATGCACCAGGACCAGCAGCTTGGTCGTGGCCGCGGGCAGGTCTTGCGCCAGCGCGGTTTTTTCCATCGGCAACGAGCGTCCTTGATGGCGCACGCTCATGCGAATGGCCAGCGGATTGGCCGTGTCCCGCAACTGGTCGCCCAACACGCCGTTGAGGGCCGACAACACGGCCTCCCGTTGCGGCGACGAGGCTTGCGGCCCGACCCTGGGCACAACGTGTGACAACACCGTATCCACGGCGCCACCCACCAGACGCGTCACCCCTTTGACACTGCCGTAGACCAGCCCGGTGATGCCGTTTTTCTTGACGCCCGAACTGCCCGCGGCAGGATCGACAAACTTCTGACCGGCGGCGCCAAACGGTGCGGCGACCGCCTTGTAGACATGGCCCTGCACTTGCTCGGCCAGCTCGGCCACACCCAAGGTGCCCTGCGTGGCCAGCTGCGCCAGGCCCTGGATGTCTGACAGGTGCAGGTAGCTGGGCCACTTGCCCATCGGGTGAGACGGTGCCGGGGGCGGAGGGGGTGTGGTGCGCATGCCGCCATTGTGCGGCGAGAAGGGAGACCTGCGCCCGTCAGAAGCCAGGCATCCCGACTTTCATATTTTTATAAGGAAAATGTGCCTGCAGCCCAATTCGAACGGGCGTAATCAGCTATCAATTCAATAGCGATTGAAAAACACCGGTTAATAGGTGAGGGTCACGGTGACCGTGTCCGTGTACGACCCGGAAGGCGCGGAGGCCTGGGCCGGGACACGGCCATAAACGGTTTGCGACACCGGGCTGCCTTCGCCCTGCCCGCTGCCATTGGCGGTGTCCGTGCCGGGGGTGTTGCCCCAGCGCTGGCTGCGCGCACCGTCGCGGTACAACTCGTAGATGACGTAGTTGCCGGTCGCATTGCGCATGCGCCGCACGATGCCGCTGGGGTTGCTGCCGTTGTTCAGCCCCAGGCGCCAGTTGGTCCCCGTGGGACAACGCACCATGATGGTGGAGGTCTGGTCGCGGTTGCTCGTCAAGGCACCGGCGTTGCCGAAGTCGAGGTCGGTCGCCAGGGTGATGCGGCAGCTGTTGTCCACATTCGCCGTTACCCCCTGGTAGAAAGTGGTGCTGTCGGCGCCGCCACTGCCGCTGGTGCAGTCCGGCGGCGTGCCACTGTTGCTCCAGGCCCAGTACAAGGTCGCACCGTTAATCTGGGACTGGAAGCCGTGGGTGGCAGGCAGGCTTTGGCCGGCCGGCACGCGGGCGTAAATGGTGGCCGTGTTTTGCACCTTCACATAACCGGCCGGCGCCAGAGCCGTGAAGCTGTAGACCGGAAACCCGCCGCCGGTGGGCGGCGGGCCTATCACCCGGGTCCGGGCCGCGTCGGAATACAGGTCGTAGCGCATTGCGGCGCCGTTGTAGTTGGTCATGCGCCGCGGGTTGATGCCGGACAGCGGGCTGCCCTCGGGGATGTACATGCAGACCCGGAAATACGTCGTACTGGCGTTGGACTGGCAGGTGTAGACCAGGTTGTTGAAGGTGTCGGTGTTGGCATCCGGGCTGGTGGTGCCAAAACTGATGTCATCGACCTTGCCGACGAAACAACTTTGCGCCGCCGCAGGCGCCGACACCAAGCCCAGCATCAAGCCACCCAACAGCACAGCCAGCAGGCGCCGCACCAAACGCAGCAAGACCACAGGCGACAAAGAAGTTGGAGCAGCAACGTGCATGGTCAGTCTTTCATTAAGAAGCATGGGGCGGCCGACGTCATTGGCACCTTAGCACGCCGATGTCCACCAGCCCGCTGGCCTGAGTCGGCAACGGCAAGACCGCACGGCAGGACCCCTCGGGCAGTTGCACACGCAGGGTCGCATCCGGCGCGGGGTCTTCCAGGTACACCAGCCCGTCATGACCGACAACCGTTGTGCTGGGCACGTTGGCAGCGGAAGGCTTCGACGCGACGGCAGGCGCCTCCAGCCAGACCGGGCTGCCCGCAGGCAACCACTGGCCCTGGGCATCGCGCAAACTCAGCTCCACGGCCAGAATGCGGCGCATCGCAAATGTCGCCAATAGACCGCTGCGGCTGTCGGGCACGGCCTCGAGCGCAGCGCGGTCTATGTGCATGTCCACCGGCAGCCGCAAGGTGTCTATGCTCAGGCGGTTGTGCTGGTAGGCGTTGAGCTGGGTCACAAACAGCATCCCGCGGGCATCGGTCTCACCGACCAGGCGGTTCTCCAGGCGCACCGGCACCCCGGCCACGCCGTTGGTCGAGACCAGCGCAAAAGCGTCGTCGACGCGGCGCGAGGCGTAAGCCTGCCCCTGCACCAACACCAGGCCGCCGCTGGCACTGCCGAACACGGTCTGGGCCGAGGAGGCAGCGCCTTGTCCACCGAACTGGCTCAGGCCCGCACTCCATTGCCCGTAACGCCCCAGCTGGCTGACTTGCGCCTGGGCATTGCTGCTGTCCCCCGCGCCGGCCTGAACACGCCAGCCCCAGCCGCCCTGGTCCCCCGGGGGCGAACGCGAGGCGTCAAACACCAGGTTCTGCGAATTGCCGCTGGAGCGAGCTGTCGCCGAAACAGAAACGCGGCGCTCCAGCGGCATGGACCATGACAGGTAAACGCTGGAGGCGGCCGGGTTGTCCAGATTCCGGTTGACATTGAAACTCAGCATGGCGTTGCCGGGCATCTGGTAGGACCAGCTCAGGCCCGCATAACGCACGGGCGACGAATTGAAATATTGCTGACGAATAAAGTTGAGGCCCAGTTGCCCGCCCAAACCACCGAAATTGTTCAAGCCCAGGTAGGCCGAGTCGCTGCCGCGCGCCAGCAACTCGTTGGGCTGGCTGGCGACGTCGCGAAAGCCGACATCGCGGCGCAAGGTGCTCAAGGCGGCCGTCAGGCGGCGCGAGTTCCACTGGTAGCCCAGGCCCCACTGCGCGCCTTTTTGATCAATGCCCTCCATGTTGTTCTGGCTCATGGCCAGGGAGGCATTCACAACGCCGGCCTGCTGGCCCAGCAGCCAGAGGCCGCCCACACCGGCCTGCCAGGCGCCCGGCCCGGCCTCGGCATGGGCTTCCAAGGTGGTGCGTGCGCTCCAGCCATAACGCGCACTGCCGCTGGCCATCGGGTCACCATAGGCAAACGACTTCAGGCCGTAGTCGCGCCGCACGCTGCCCAGGTCCACCGACCAGTCGGTCAGGCCGGCCGCCAGCAATTGCGGCGCGCCATAAAGATCAAAACTCACTTCCCGGCGCTGGCCGTTGATGTCGGTGATCACCATTTGCGCCTGGCCGCTGCCGCCCAGCGAAGGCACGCCGTTGAGCTGGAACTGGCCGGGCTGGACCTGCTGGCTGGACTGCTTCAAGCCGTTGACAAACAGGTCCACCGTCGAGGGCAACACGGCGGCCCCCTGGAACGAAGCCAGCGGCGTGGTGATGCGGTAGGGCTGCAACGCAAACTTGCGCGACAGGCGCACGCCCCCCAGGCGTGTGGCGCGCGACCACGACAAGGCGCCGCTGGTCAGGTCACCCACGGTCAGCGACAACATCTGGTCGGGAAATTCCTGCTGCCAGGAGGTGTCCAGCCGCACCACGTCGCTGCTGGACGGGCCGCCCTGCGTGCTGGTGCTGCGGCTGATCAGGGTGTTGCTCCAGACCCCGGGACCGATACCAAACAAACGTGTTTCGCTAAAACCGCTGAGCACCTGCTGGCCACCGCCCTGCTGGGCGTAGAGGTCGTAGTTCAGCACCAGGCCAGGCACCCGGCTGGCCGGGTCCACCAGGGCGCGCGACTCCTGCACGGGGCCGATCCGGGTCACCGGCCGGTCCAGCAAATCCAGCGCGGCCGTCATGATCAGGCGCTGCTGCGCGGCATCGTAGAGCACCTCCAGCCCGGGCAGCTGGTTCAGGGCCACCAGGCCGCTAGCACCGGCACTACCTGACCACTTCAGGCCCAGCTCGCGCAGGGTGGCGGCGCTGGCGGACAGCGCCCCGCGCTGGCGCGCAAAACGCGCGAGCCGGCCCATGGCGACACCGTTCAGCGTCACATCCAGGTAAAGTTCCTGCGCCTCGGCATCCTCCAGCGCCAGCTCGGTGGCCGGCGGGACGTCCGGGCCGGAAACGGGCTGGGCAGCCACGGCGCCCCACCCGAAGACAGCGGCGAGACTAGAGGCGAGCAGGGGCCAGTGGCAAGACTTGCTCTTCCAGGTCGGCATTAAATTTTGCTTTGAAGGTACCGTCGGCCGGCAGGTTCAGCGGCCACTGCATACGCTGGCCAGCAAGCACATAACCGAGCAAGCCGGGCACCAGCGAGGTCCGCCGGCCCTGCTTGTCGACATGGACCAACTGGCTGATCTTGACCCGCTGCGTGCCCTTGTTGATGACGGTCAAGAGCGGCGCGGGCGGGCCGCTTTGCAGGCTGGTCGACAGGGCTGAGATATCGCTGGGTTTGCCGGTAACCGGCACGGGCTCCACTACGGACACAAACACCGGTACCGAATAACGCAGCAGGAACTGCAGACCGGCGGGCGCAGTGCCGCCCGGGCCGGCCACGCCGGAGGAAGGCAACTCGTCCACGATCAGGCGATAACTTTCCTCACGCGCCGGCACCCCGCCCTGCGGTCGGATGATACGAATCATCTGTTTTTCGCCGGGCGGAATCTCCACCACTGGCGGGCTGGCCAGCAGTGCACGCGTGGGGCTGAGCTGGTCGCCCTCTGACGTTTGGGTCCACTGCTGCACGCGCACCTGCGCGCGCAGGGGTTGCGTGCCGGTGTTGCTCAGCCACATGCTTTGAGCCTGCTCCTTGGGCGCAAACTCCAGCAAGATAGGCGAGACCTGCAGGCTGGCGGCAGACGCAGTCGCAGCCTGGCCCAGCAGGACGGTCAGCCCCAGCAAGAGAACGAGGCCATGCCAGGTGACCCAACGCCAAGGCGCCGGCCCGCCCGGCCGGGCGCTTTGGCAGAGATCGCTCACGGGATCAATCAGTACGTGACGGTAGCGGTGATGGTGTCTTCGTAACTGCCGGCGGCAGAATTGACCGACGTCACACGGCCGTACACCGGAAGTGCCACCGAAGCACCCGTGCCGGTGCCGGCCACCGTGCTGGTGCCAATCGTATTGCCCCAGAACGTGGTGCGGCCAGCATTCTGGTACAGCTCGTAAGGCACGTAAGTGGTCGTTGCGCCCAGCTTCATGCGGCGGTTGCCGGCCACAGGTGTATTGGCAGTTCCCAACGCATTCACGCCACCATTCAAGCCAATGGTGTAAGGCGTGCCGGCAGAACAATTGACGTTCAGCGCGCCTGCCGCATCAAAGGCAACGGCTGTCGTTACCCGGCCCTGGGAACCGAAGTCAACGTCGGTAGGTGCGGTGGTGCTGATGGTGCAGGACTCGGTGATGACCAGTTTGACCTTGAAGGTCGTGGTGTCCGACGCCGCTTGGGCCGCGCCCAAAGTGCCCAAGACGGCCAAAGCCAGGAGGCCAGACCGAAGCAAGGGAGTGTTTCTATTTTTTACTTGTACGCGCATGCTTGACTCAAAAGATAGGTGGAAAGACTTAATTCTAAGGGTTTCCACCATATAACACACTGCTTGTTACAAACAGTCTTTTAAAGCTGTGATTTACCGCACAAAAAACCAACAGGTCATTCGTCAGGGCGGCTGCCAGCCGGCGAAACACCCACCATGGCGCACGAGGTGGCGGACAACAGGCGAAAAAAAGGGGCCCAAAGTGGCCCCGGGAATGAAAAGCGGAGTTGATCCCGCCGGCTCTTGGGCCTTAAAACCGTTCGTGCGGCGCCAGGTAGCGCCACTGGCCCACTGGCAGATGGCCCAGGTTGACATGGCCGATGCGCACACGTTTGAGGCCGGTGACAAACAAGCCAACCTGTTCACACATGCGGCGAATCTGGCGTTTTTTGCCTTCCTTGAGCACAAAACGCAGTTGTTCGGGGTTTTGCCAGCTGACCTGGGCCGGGCGCAAGGCCTGGCCGTCCAGGCTCAGGCCGTGGCAGAGCAGCGCCAGCTTCTCGTGCGGAAAGGCGGCTTGCACGTTCAGCGTTTCCGGACCGTAGCTGACACGCACCAGGTACTCTTTTTCCATCTCCGAGTCTTCACCGATCAGCTGGCGCGCGACACGGCCGTCCTGCGTCAACACAAGCAAACCAATCGAGTCGATGTCCAGCCGGCCGGCCGGCGCCAGGCCGCGTAATTGTTCATGGCCCCAGCGCATACGGCTGTTGCACTCGCTCCAGCGGTTTTGCGGCTGCACCAGCACCACGGCCGGTTCGTGGCCGTCTTCGGCCTGGCCGCTGACGTAACCCACGGGTTTGTTGATCAGGATGGTGACTTGCTGGCGCTGCTGCTGCTCGGCTTCGCGCGCCACCTCGATCCGTGCGTTGGCGGCCACCGGCTGGCCCATCACCGCAGGCGCGCCGTTGACACGGACCCAGCCGCGCGCAATCCAGTCGTCGGCTTCGCGGCGCGAACACAGGCCGAGTTCGGCCATGCGTTTGTTCAAACGGATGGTCGCGCCGGTCGAGGGCGGGGTCGCCGGGTCGGCCGCGCGTATACGCGTGGCGGTGGGGGCGGCCGGAGAAAGGGGTTTGGGCGCTTTGCCAGGCGGTAGGTCGGACATAAATTCACTATCTATTTTATAGCTGCTTGCGCCCGTTGGTATTGGGCTAAAGCCTTGTTTGGCATATAAAAACGGTCAAGTGGGCAACAGGCGGTAACCCACGGCCGTTTCCGTCAGCAGATGTTGTGGCTGAGCCGGATCGGCCTCCAGCTTCTGCCGCAAGTGTCCCATGTAAATGCGCAGGTAGTGGCTTTGCTCGGCGTGTGAGGGGCCCCACACCTCCCGCAGCAGCTGGCGATGTGTCAGCACCCGGCCGGCATTCGCCATCAACACGGTCAGCAGGCGGTACTCGGTGGGCGTGAGGTGAACCTCGGCACCGCGGCGGCGCACCAGCCTGGCCTGCCGGTCCACCTCGACCTCGCCAAAACGAAACACCGGATCGGCCTCTTCCGCCTCGCTGCCGTCGGTGGCGGCGGCCCGGGGCCGGCGCAGGTTGGCGCGCACCCGGGCCAGCAGTTCGCCCACACCAAACGGTTTGGTCAGGTAATCGTCGGCGCCGGCATCCAGTGCGGCGATCTTGTCGGCCTCGTCGGCACGCGCCGACAACACGATGATGGGCACGCCCGACCAGCCGCGTACATCGCGGATCAGGTCCAAGCCGTCACCGTCGGGCAGCCCGAGGTCGAGCACCAGCAGATCGGGCTTGCGTGTGCCGGCTTCGGTCAGGCCGCGCTGCGCGGTGTCGGCCTCGTGCACTTGCCAGCCCTCGGCCTCGAGGGCGCTGCGGACAAAGCGGCGGATTTGCGGCTCATCTTCGATGACGATAACAACAGGATGAGACATGGTCAGAGTTTAGGGCTTGCACCGCGGCGGCCGCGTGTGATGCCCGCGGGCCAAAGCGGCGTGATTTAAGGTTCTTCGGGCGCCGGTGCAGGCGGGGCACGACGTGGCAGGGTCAGAACGAATTCTGCGCCTCCGCCAGGGCTATTGCCAGCCACAATCCGGCCACCGTGCGCATCAACCACGGCTTTGCAAATGGCCAGCCCCAGACCCACGCCCGGGGTAGAGGACTCGGACTGGCCGCGGGTGAATTTATCGAACAACTCGGCTTCGCGGCCGCGCAGCGCGGCCGGCAAGCCCGGCCCCTGATCGCGCACGCTAAGCACCAGACTGTCCGAGGTGACGCGGGCCGCGATTTCTATCGGCGGCGCGCCATACTTGGCGGCGTTTTCCAGCAGGTTCACCAGCACCCTTTCCATCAGCACCGCGTCAAACTCCACCAGCGGCAGATCCGGCGGCACATCGGTGTGTACGGCCAGGCCGCCCAACGCATGTTGCGCGGCGCGAATCGCCGACCCCACCACCTCCTCGACCGACTGCCACTCGCTGCGCAGGTTCACGCCGCCGTTTTGCAAACGCGCCATGTCCAGCAGATTGGTCACCAGGGCACTCAGTTGGCGCGCCTGCTGCGTCATGGCCTGGGCCATCTCGGCCTGTTGACCCGTGGGCAACAAACGTTGCAACGATTCGGCCAGGCCGATCAGCGCCGTCAGCGGCGTGCGTACATCGTGCGAAATCGCCGCCAGCAAGGTGTTGCGCAGCCGCTCCGACTCCATCTGCACCACGGCCTGCTGGGCAATGTCCACGTAATGCACACGCTCCAGGGCAATGGCGATTTGCCGCGCCAGGGTGTCGAGCTGCTGCATTTGTTCGGGAACCAGCAGCCAGCGCGCCTGCGCGGGCTTGAGCGCCAACACACCGCGCACCCGCATGGGCGCCTTCAGCGGAATGTAATGCCAGGACTGCGCCGACAAGGTGGACGTGGCCAGGCCCGCCGCCTGGGTGTTGCGAAATGCCCAGTCGGCGACGCTGGGATCAAAGTCAGAGGGCACGTCCTTGTCAGGCAGGACCAACTGGTCATGCGCATCGGTGGCCAGCATCAGCGCCTGTCCGCCAAAATTGCGCCGCACCGCCGCCTCGCCCAGTTCGGCCACCTGCGAACCCAGCAGCGCCGCCGACAGGTCGCGGGTGAGCTCAAACAGCGACTGCGCGCGGCGTTCGCGGCTGGCTGAAATACGCGCCTGAAACCGCAGGCCTGCCGTCAATTGCCCGGTCAACAGGCCGACCACCAGCATGACACCAAACGTCACCAGGTACTGCACATCACTGACCGCAAGCGACAGGCGCGGCTCGACAAAAAAGTAGTCAAATGCGGCCACATTGAGAAACGCCGCCAACGCCGCCGGGCCGCGGCCAAACCTCAGCGCGACCAACACCGTGCCCAGCAAAAACAGCATGACGATGTTGGCCTGGTCAAAAAAGCGGAGCAGCGGCAAGGCCAGCAAGGTGATGGCCGCACTGCTGGCCGCCGCCCAGGCATACGGCGGCAGGCGGCCGTGCCAGGCCGTGGCATCGACGTCGTCTTCGCTGCGTGTTGTGCTGCGCACCAGCCGCCGGGCGCTGTCGGCATGGCCCACCTCGACGATGTCCAGCGTGGGCGCCAACGTGGCCAGCCGGCGCGTCATCGTGCGCCGACTCCACCAGGCGGACCAGCCCGACAGCTGCGGCCGTCCGACCACCAGGGTGGCGCAGTTGAGCAACTGGGCTTGCGCCACCAGTTCGGCCGCCGCATCACCGCCGGCCAGAACGGCGGTGGCCGCACCCAGCTCTTCCGCCAGCTTGATCACCGCCAGCACCTTGTCACGCGGCGCCACGCCGCGGCGTTGCAAACGCGGCGTCTCCACATAAGCCGCATACCAGCGCACATTGAGCTGGCCGGCCAGCCGCGCCGCCGTACGCACGGTCTGCTCGGCCCCTTCACGTGGGCCGATGCAGGCCAGGATGGCCCCTTCGGTGTTCCACACCGGCGCGATAGATTTTTCCACGCGGTAGCTGCGCACGTCGTCTTCGACATGTTCGGCCGTGCGCCGCAAGGCGATCTCACGCAAGGCAATCAGGTTGCCCTTGCGAAAAAAGTTTTGTGCCGCACGTTCCGCCTGCTGCGGCAGGTAAACCTTGCCGGCTTTCAGCCGCCCCATCAACTCGTCGGGCGTCACGTCGACCAGGATGATTTCATCGGCGGCGTCCAGCACCGTATCCGGCACCGTCTCATGAACACGGATGCCGGTGATCGCGCCCACCGTGCCGTTCAGGCTTTCGAGATGCTGGACATTGATCGCCGACCAGACATCGATGCCGGCCTCCAGCAACTCCTGCACATCCTGCCAGCGTTTGGCATGGCGCGAACCTTCGACATTGCTGTGCGCCAGTTCATCCACCAGCAAGACCGCGGGCTTGCGCGCCAGCGCCGCGTCCAGATCGAACTCCTGCAGGCTGCGGCCGCGGTAAGCCACCTGGCGCAGCGGCAATTGTTCCAGCCCCACCAACAACTCTGCGGTTTCGCTGCGCCCGTGGGTTTCCACCACCCCGACCAGGACTTCGCGACCGGCCCGGCGTTCACGCTGGGCCGCACTCAACATGGCGTAGGTTTTGCCCACGCCGGCGCTGGCGCCGAAATAAATGCGCAACTTGCCGCGGCGCGCGCGCTCCTCCTCGCCACGAAGCTGCTCCAGGAGCTGGTCCGGGTCGGGTCTGGCGTCTGGGCTAAGCGCCATAAGAGGAAATCGTGCGTGTCACATGCATGGCTCGAAAGCGTAACACCCCGGCCTGCGCCGGGGCGTTTGTTTTAGAACGTTTTGCTGGCCGAAATGACCAGCGCTGTTTTTGCCAGCTTTTTCGGGTTCGCGCCAGCCGAGTTGGTCGCCTGGTAATACTTGCTGTCGGCGTCGGCACCGACCACCGCCAGGTTCAGGGTCACACCGGCGAATTCCTTGGCCACGGACACTTTGTAGTCGGTGTAGGACAGCTCGCTGTAGCGACGCACGCTGGTGTGGCCGGCATGTAGCCCCAAGGTGACCTGGTTGCCCAGATCAAAGCTGTAATTCAGGTCCAGGTAAGTTGTGCCCTTGGAGTCACCGCGCGCTGGCAAGGCGTTGAAATACGCGTAGCCGGCGGTTGTGCTGTTCAAACCAAAATAGTCGGTGACCGCATACGACAGTTTTGCGTTGAAGACGCCCTGCGTCAAGCCGAAATAAATTTCGGTGTTGTCGTATTTATTGCCGGTTGGCGTCGCCGGTGCACTGTTGAGTTTGGCGCCGGGGTACATGTAGTGCAACACGCCCACATCGCCGCTCAGGTTCTGGGTCAAGGGAAAACGGTAGCCGCCGTAAAGATCCACTTCCAGCCCGGCGCCATTGTTGTAGGAGTTGGACGAGACGCTGGAATTCCAGTTGCCCAGGTAAAAGCCGCTGGCATGGGTGTAATCAAAACCGCCCTGGATGGCCGGATGACGGTAACTTTGCGAAATGCCGCGGAAGCGGTAGTCGGACACCGCGGCGATATTGCCGGTGAGGGTGTGCGGCGATGCCGGCTGGTCGGCAGCGGTAGCGGCGCTTGTTTGCGCATGTGCGGCGCCCAGGGTGCACAACAGGCCTGCAGCCATAGACAACAGGTGTTTTTTCGGGATCATTCAATTTCCTTGGTTAAAAAAAGGGAGCGTTGGCGTTTAAACACCAACAAAGGGATCACAGGTGGTGGCCAGAAGCGACCGTGACCTAATCTTGGTGTCGACGAGCTTGGCGGGTTTGCCGTCTGCCTTGCCACCACACGATGCACCAGGCAAAGGTCAGCGGCAACACAAAGGCGGCCAAGGCACAGACGAGTCGCAGCAGTTCAGAATCCATGGATGTGCACAACCTTGGCGTGTTCCCGATAAGGCTTCACGCACGGGACGGCGCAGGCGACCACGCCGCCAATTTCGCCGCAAAGCAGGCAAGCCTGAATCCGCGCCATCACGGCAGCCACCTGTCCCGCCGGAAAACGAATTTCCAGCTTGACACGGTTGTCACTGGGCATGGGAAAACAGCGAAGAATGGCGGTGCCCGGGCAGGCCAACAAGGCCTTGCGGGCTTGCAACACATCCTTGCTGGCCACCATCACACCAACCAGCTCAAAACGCGGGTTGGCGGGCGGCCGAGGTGTGGCCATGGGCTCATCAGAAAATACCTTGCTGAGGCCGCGGTGCAGGACACCGGCGGCCGGAGAAACTCGGGCGGAAAAAATGCTCATCATTGACTCCAAGGTCTTGCTGCCTGAAACGGCAAACGCGACAGATGAAGCATAAAAAATGCGCCGTAAAAACGGGGACAAAACTCCGTGGCGCCGTGGAAAAAAAGCGTAAAGATCGTCACGCCCACGTTTTTACTTTCGCCGCTGCCGCTTCTCCAGCACGCGTACCAGCCCATGCCAGCTGCCCCAGCCCAAGGTCACCATGGCGATGCCGAACAGCGAATAGGCGATGCGCCAGTCGATGCCCTGGGTCATCATGCTGAACTCGGACATGCCACCTATGCTGGCGATCAGGTTGAGCGGCAGGAAGATGATGCTGATCAGGGTCAGCTTCTTCAGCAACACGCTGACGTTGTTGTTGAGGATGGTGCCGCGCGCATCCATCAGGCCAGCCACCACATCGCTGTAGATACGCGCCTGCCGGGCGCACTGCTGGTTGTCGACCGTCAGGTCGTGTAGCGTGGCGATCTGGCTGGGGTTGAGCTGCAACCTGGGTGCATGGGCCTCCAGCTTGGCCAGCACGCCGCTGTTGGCCTCGATGGCGTTGATGTAATAAATCAGGCTTTCACCCAGCACCAGCATCTGCAGCAAATACTGGTTGTCCATCGAGCCGGTGATCTTGGTGCCGAGTTCTGCCGTGATCTGTTTGATCACCTTGAGGTGGCCCAGGTAGTGGCGTATCGTCTGTTCCAGCAGCTTCAGCAAGACATCCTCTGCCGAGCCGCAACGCTGGAACTCCCGCGCCGTGAACGACGGCGCGTCCTCGCCCACAATCACGATCAGCCGGTCCTGGTGCAGAAACAGTCCCATGGAGCCCACGTCGAAACGCAGCTGTTCTGCAATGGACACGTTTTTCGGTTGTTTCCAGATCATGGACACACAGTCGGCCGAAAAATCCACACGCGAAATTTCGTCGGCGTCCAGCGCGGACTCCAGCTCATGCGGATCCAGGGACAGGCGCTCGACGACCTCCTGTTTTTCCTTGGGGTCGGGTGCGGTGTAAAGCAGAATGTCCACGCGCTCGCCCGCCGTGGCGGGAAGCACGGCACCCGGAACAAAAACGAAGCCGGACTTCATGGCATGTCCTGCCTGATCGGGCTACTTGGGCGACCGCGGGAGAGCCCGCCCGCGCGCAGGGGAATGGCGGTTTTTCTGCTGCTTTTTTGCGCGGCCGTCCTGCCACGCGAGGAAGCGAAGCACCGCCAGCGTCAGCCCAAAAACGACCCAGACGCCCAGGTCGCGCAGCCATTCAGAATCCATGGGTCAGGCCATGGTTGGTTAAATGACGCCGCCAGGAGTTCAGTGCGCCCATCTCGCCGCTTGGGATACGGGTCATGAGCACATGCATGATCTCTGCCACCCGGTTCTCGGGCAAGAGAATTTCCAGCCGCACCAGGCTGTCATGCGGCCGCGGCACGCAGCGCAGGACGCCGGTATCGGGGCAACCCGCCAGCAGGCGGCGCACCTGGAAAGCCTCACAACTGGGGACGGTGAGTTCCAGCACCATGAGCCTTTCAGGCCGCCCGCGCTCCTCCGGCGCCTGGTTGAAACGGCTTGCACCGAAGGATTCGCGATAAGCGGCGTAAGCCATGATGTCCTTTTAGGAAAGAGTCTCCAACGCCAGATTGAGCTTGAGCACATTCACACGCGATTCGCCGAAAAAGCCCAACAGCGGGGTTTCAGTCTGCTGCTCGACCAGGGCTTGCACCTTCTCTTTCGAAACATTTCTGGCCTTGGCCACACGCGCCACCTGGTAGGCAGCGGCGGCCGGGCTGATGTGCGGGTCCAGCCCGCTGGACGAGGCGGTGACCAGGTCCACCGGCACGGGCGCCGTGTTGCCCGGATCAACTTCCTTGAGCGCGGCGATGCGGCCTTTGACGGCATCCACCAGCGCCGGGTTCAGCGGGCCCTGGTTGGCGCCGCTGGACGCCGAGGCGTTGTAAGGCATGGGTCCGGTGGCGGATGGTCGGCCCCAGAAGTTTTTGGGATCGCTGAAGTTTTGCCCGATCAGGCTGGAGCCGACTGGCTTGCCATCACGCAGGATCAGGCTGCCGGCGGCCTGCTCGGGAAACAAGGCCTGGGCCGCACCGGTGACCACCAGCGGATAAGCCACGCCAGTGATCAGGGTCAAGGCGCCAAACAACACCAGGGCGGGACGAAGAATATTTTTCATGATTTTTCCTTAAACGAGGTTCATGGCCACGAGCAACATGTCGATCGCCTTGATGCCGATAAATGGCACGATCAGACCGCCCAGGCCGTAGATAAGCAGGTTGCGGCGAAGCAGCGCAGCGGCCCCCACGGCGCGGTACTTGACACCCTTGAGCGCCAGCGGAATCAAAAACATGATGATCAGCGCGTTGAAAATAACCGCCGACAAAATGGCGGAATTCGGGCTGCCCAACTGCATCACGTTCAGCGCTGACAGCTGCGGATAGGTGGTCACAAAAATCGCCGGAATGATGGCGAAATATTTGGCCACGTCGTTGGCGATCGAAAACGTGGTCAAGGAGCCGCGTGTCATCAGCAGCGCCTTGCCGGTCTCCACCACTTCCAGCAGCTTGGTCGGATTCGAGTCCAGATCCACCATGTTGGCCGCTTCCTTGGCCGCCTGGGTGCCACTGTTCATGGCCACCGCCACGTCGGCCTGGGCCAGGGCCGGAGCGTCGTTGGTGCCGTCACCCATCATGGCCACCAGCCGGCCTTCGGCCTGGTACTGGCGAATCAGCTTGAGTTTGTCTTCGGGCGTGGCTTCGGCCAGGAAGTCGTCCACACCGGCTTCGGCGGCAATCGCTGCGGCGGTGAGTTTGTTGTCACCGGTGATCATCACCGTCTTGATACCCATGCGACGCAGCTCACCAAAACGCTCCTTGATACCGGACTTGACGATGTCTTTCAGCTCCACGATACCGAGCACGGTGTTGCCGTCAGCAACCGCCAGCGGCGTGCTGCCACGGCGTGCCACCTCGTCGGCAACGCGCATGACCTCCGCAGGCATGTGGCCGCCACAAGCCTCCACATGTTTGCGAATCGCGTCAACAGCACCCTTGCGCAGGTGACGCAGGCTGCCGTCGACTTTTTGGACATCGACGCCGCTCATGCGGGTTTGGGCCGTGAACGGCACGGGGTGGGCGTCGCCCACCAGGGGCTGGGCGGCATTGAGCTTTAGCGCCAGCGTGGCAATGCTGCGGCCTTCCGGCGTTTCATCGGCCACCGAGGCCTGCATGGCGCTGGTGGCGAGTTTTACTTCCGACACGCCCGGGGCGGGCAGGAAGCTGGAGGCTTGACGGTTGCCATGGGTGATGGTGCCGGTTTTGTCCAGCAGCAGCACATCCACGTCCCCCGCAGCCTCCACCGCACGGCCGGAGGTGGCAATCACATTGGCCTGCATCATGCGGCTCATGCCGGCCACACCAACGGCCGACAGCAGGCCGCCTATGGTGGTCGGGATCAGGCAGACCAGCAGAGCGATCAAGGCGGTGATGCTGACCACCGTGCCAGTGCCCGCGGCTTCAACGCTGAACATCGAAAACGGCAGCAGGGTCACCGTGACCACCAGGAACACAATGGTCAGCGCCACCAGCAAAATCGTCAGAGCGATTTCATTTGGTGTTTTGGCGCGTTTGGCCCCTTCGACCATGCTGATCATGCGGTCCAGGAAGGACTCGCCGGGGTTGACCACGATACGCAGCACCAGCCAGTCGGACAACACCCGGGTGCCGCCGGTCACGGCCGAGAAGTCGCCGCCGGACTCACGCACCACGGGGGCCGATTCGCCGGTGATGGCACTCTCGTCCACCGTGGCCACGCCTTCGATGACTTCGCCGTCCAGTGGAATCATGTCGCCGGCCTCGACCAGCACGACATCACCCTTGCGCAGGTTTTCGGCCTGATCCGGCAGCCAGGCGCTGCCATGGAAGGGTTTGCCGGCGCCAACCTGGAACTTCTTGGCCCAGGTGCTTTTCTTCAGGCTGCGCAGCGAGGCCGCCTGGGCTTTGCTGCGGCCTTCGGCCAGCGCCTCGGCAAAGTTGGCGAACAACACGGTGAACCACAGCCACAAGGCCACGGCCAGGATAAAACCGGCCGACGCCTCGCCCTGGCCCTGCAGGGCTTGCAGCCCCAGCAAGGTCGTCAAGATGCTGCCGACATAGACAACAAACATCACCGGGTTGCGCCACTGCACACGCGGGTTCAGCTTGGAAAAAGATGCCACGATGGCCGGCTTGAGCAGCGCCGGGTCCAGCAACACAAACGTTTTTTTGGTACTCATATCAGTTACTTCTTTGTCTTGCAGTTATTGGGCGGGCCACAGCATCAAGTGCTCGACCACCGGCCCCAGTGCCAGGGCCGGCACGTAATTCAGCAGCCCCACCAGCAGCACCGTGCCAATCAGCAGCATCACAAACAGGGGGCCATGGGTGGGCATGGTTCCGGCCGTGACGGGCAGGCGTTTTTTGCTGGCCAGTGCACCGGCAATCGCCAGCACCGGCACGATCACACCGAAACGGCCCAGCCACATCGCCAACCCCAGCAGCGTGTTGTAAAACGGCGTGTTGGCCGAGAGACCGGCAAACGCACTGCCGTTGTTGTTGGCGGCCGAGGTCAGCGCATACAAAATTTCCGAAAAACCGTGCGCACCCGGGTTGGCAATACCGGCCTTGCCGGCACCCGACATGACAGCGATGGCCGTGCCTGCCAACACCAGGATGGGCGTCACCAGGATGGCGATCGAGGTCAGCTTCATCTCATGCGACTCGATTTTTTTGCCCAGGTATTCTGGCGTGCGGCCTATCATCAGGCCGGCAATAAACACCGCCAGGATGGCAAACACCAGCATGCCGTACAGGCCGGTGCCAACACCGCCAAACACCACTTCACCGAGCTGCATCATGACCATGGGCACCATGCCGCCCAGCGGCGTGTAGGAGTCGTGCATGGAGTTGACCGCCCCGCAGGAAGCCGCCGTCGTCACCACCGCAAACAGGGTGGAGGCATTGATGCCGAAACGGGTTTCCTTGCCTTCCATGTTGCCGCCCGCTTGCAAGGCACTGCTGCTCTGGTCCACACCCAGCGGCGTCAGCAGCGGGTTACCCACCTGCTCGGCCGGCGTGATGAGCACCACGGCGATCACAAACATCGCCGTCATCGCGGCCAGCACAGCCCAGCCCTGGCGTTGATCACCCACCACCCGGCCAAAAGCAAAACACAAAGCCGCAGGGATGATAAAAATCGCCAGCATTTGCAACAGGTTGCTCAACGCGGTCGGATTTTCATACGGATGGGCCGAGTTGGCATTGAAGAAACCACCCCCGTTGGTGCCCAGCATCTTGATGGCTTCCTGCGAAGCGACCGGGCCCATGGCCAGGGTCTGCTTGTCGGCTTTCATGTCTTCCATGACAGGCGCGCCCTGGGCATCCTTCAGCAGCTCGCCATCCGCACCCTTTTTCGGCTGCTGGTAGCTGGTGGTTTCCAGTGTCGTGACATCTTTGTAGGCGTCAAAATTCTGGATCACGCCCTGGCCGACCAGGACCATCGCCAGCACCAGCGACAAAGGCACGAGCAGCCAGGCCGTGATGCGGGTGATGTCGACCCAGAAGTTGCCGATCGCGCCGGTGGCGCGCGCCGCGAAACCTCGGAACAAGGCAAACACCACGGCAATGCCGGTGGCTGCCGATAAAAAGTTCTGCACCGCCAGCGCCAGCATTTGGGTCAGGTAACTCATGGTGGATTCACCGCCATAACCCTGCCAGTTGGTGTTGGCCACAAAGCTGATGGCCGTGTTGAAGGCGGAGTCAGGCGAGACATTGCCCATGCCGGCCGGGTTGAGCGGCAGCCAGACCTGCAGGCGTTGCAAGGCGTAAACGACCAGCACACCCAAGAGGTTGAAGGCCAGCACCGCCAGCGCGTAGTGCGACCACTTCATAGATTGGTCGGCCGAGGTGCCGGCCAGACGGTATAGCGGCGCTTCGGCGCGCAACATCCAGTTGGGCAGATGGCCGGTGTTTAAACGCGCGATCCAGATTCCCAATGGCCAGGCGGCCACCCCCAAAATACCGAGAAAAAGAGCCAATAGGCCCCATGCGGACGTACTCATAGGACCCCCACGTTTGCGGCCAAGGCCGCGACACTGCCCCCCGAGGGGGCGTTCACTTGTTTGAAGCGGTTCTGCACGACGTTCATCAAAACTCCTCGGCGCAGATCAGCGCATAAACCAGATACGCCAGCAACGCGATGGCCGTCATGCCACCAAAGCCGTACAGAACTTCAAGGCTCATCATGGCCGGCCTCCTGCAGGCGTCTCAAGCTTGCGAAAACCCCAGACCAATAAAACCATCACGCCCCATAAGGCGGCGGCCAGGGCGATATACGCGATATCCATGAACCTTCTCCAACATAAAAGTAATGGCGCAAGCTTAGGTTTTGGCGCATAAAAACGGGGATGAAAGAGAGGGAGGCTGTATAAAGAAAGCGTAAAAACGCCACACACCGCAGATCGCGCCCAGCCGCAATTCGCTATTGATTCAATAGCTGCTTGCGCCCACCCCTTCTGGGCTACAGGCCTTTTTTATCTATAAAAGCGCTGGAACGAAGCGCCGCCAGGTCCAGCACCCGCAAACCGCCGTATTCAATGCGGATGGTGCCCTGCGCCTCCAGGCTGGCCAGGGCTTCGTTCACCCGCTGGCGTGACAAGCCCACCAGATAGGCCAACTCCTGCTGGGTGATGCGCAGGATTTCACCAACGCCCGGGTACAACACCGGGTTGAACAGCGCCGCCAGGCTGCGTGCCACACGCAGGTCGGGGTTGTTCATGCGGTCAATCTCGCGTGCGGCGATGAACTGGCCCAGGCGTTCGTTGAGCTGGTTCATCACAAAGCGGTTGAACCCAATCGAGTGATCCAGCAGCCAATGAAAAGTGTCCACCGGTAGTCCGGCGACCACACTTTTGCGCAAGGCCTGGATGTTGTAGCGGTAAGGCTCGCGCTTGAGCGCCGTGCCTTCGCCAAACCAGCCGCCAGGCGGCACACCGGTAAACGTCATGGTCATGCCTTGCGCGTTGTCGCTGCTCATCTTGAGCAGACCCTCGACCACGCCAAACCAGTAGGTGACCGGCTTGCCGACACGGCAGACATAGTCGCCCGGCAAGGCGTCACCCACGGTCAACTCGGCCACCGCCTGCTCACGCTCGGCCGGCAGCAGCAGCCCCAGCCAGGGAATGCCCGCCAGCTCATCCACCTCGGGGCGACGGCGACGTTGGTGCAGTGGCAAGTCCAGGCTCATGGCGCGCTCCAGGCAAACAAACAGATGCGGGAAAGTCCGGGGAGGGGTGACCCCTAAATTGTCGTTCAAACGACAACATGGCGTCAAACCCAGGCCTAGTATGCAAGTCATACCCCGACGTGTCTTCCTTGAAAACGTCGCCAACGCTGGAGACAAGGTACCGAATGTTGACCACCTTCCCCCGACTGCTGCTGAAACATGCGAGCGAGCGCCCCGAGGCGCCAGCCATGCGCGAGAAGGAATACGGCATCTGGCAAGCGCACAGCTGGGCCGGCCTGGCCACCCTGGTGGAGCACATTGCCTGCGGCCTGCACCTGGCCGGCCTGCAGCGTGGCGAACACATGGTGGTCATAGGCGCGAACCGGCCCCGGCTCTACGCCACCATGCTGGCGGCCCAGTCGCTGGGCGCGATTGCGGTGCCGCTGTACCAGGACGCGGTGAGTGCCGAATGTGTGTTTCCGATCACCAACGCCGAAGTGCGTTTTGCCATGGTCGAGGACCAGGAGCAGGTGGACAAGTTGCTGGAGATCCGCGGCCAGTGCCCGCAACTGTCAACGATTATTTTTGACGACCCACGCGGCCTGCGCAACTATGAGGAGGCTGGCCTGGGCGCGCTGGATGTGCTGATCGCCGAAGGCCAGGCCTTTGCCCGCCAGCAACCGGCGTTTTTCAAGACGGAGGTAAACAAGGCCCAGCCCGAGGACGTGGCCGCCATGTTTTTCACCTCCGGCACCACCGGCAACCCCAAGGGCGTGGTGCACACGCACAACACCCTGCTCGACCGCGCCCAGGCCGGTGCCGAATTCGACAAACTGAGCAATCGCGAGGAAGTGCTGGCCTACCTGCCGCCGGCCTGGATTGGCCAGAACATCTTCAGTTACGCGCAGTGGTTATGTTGCGGCTACGTGGTGAACTGCCCTGAAAACGCCAGCACCGTCACCATCGACCTGAAAGAGGTGGGCCCCACCTATTATTTTGCGCCGCCGCGTGTATTTGAAGGCCTGTTGACCAGCGTGATGATTCGCATGGAAGATGCGGGCGCTCTCAAACGCAAGATGTTCCACTTCTTCATGGCTGTCGCCAAACGTGTCGGACCGGCCCTGATGGACGGCCAGGCGGTGGGCGCCGGCCACCGCCTGCTGTATGCCCTGGGCCAGGTCATGGTCTATGGCCCGTTGCGCAACAACCTGGGCTTCAGCCGGGTGCGTGTGGCCTACACAGCGGGTGAAGCCATAGGCCCGGACCTGTTTACCTTTTACCGTTCGATAGGTATCAACCTCAAGCAGTTGTACGGCTCCACCGAAACCGCGGTGTTTGTCTGCCTGCAGCCAGACCACCAGGCGCGCGCCGATACCGTGGGGGTACCGATCAAGGGCGTGCAAATCAAGGTCGCCGACAACGGCGAAATTCTCGTCAAGTCCGCCGGCCTGCTCAAGGGCTATTACAAAAACCCGGCCGCCACGGCCGAGGTGTTGACCGCGGACGGCTGGTACCACACCAGCGACGCCGGCTTTCTCGATGCCAGCGGTCATTTGAAAATCATAGACCGCGTGAAAGACGTGGGTCGCATCAAGGGCGGCGCCAACGACGGCGCGATGTTTGCGCCCAAATACGTGGAAAACAAACTCAAGTTTTTTCCGCACATCAAGGAAGTGGTGGCCTACGGCGACGGCCGCGAAAAAGTCTGCGTGATGCTCAACATCGACTTTGATGCGGTGGGCAACTGGGCCGAACGGCGCAACCTGCCTTATGCCGGCTACACCGACCTGGCGCAAAAACCCGAGGTGTATCAATTGATCAAGGAATGTGTTGAAAAAGTCAATGCCGACCTGAGTGTCGACACCTTGCTGGCCGGCTCGCAGGTCAGCCGCTTCCTGGTATTACACAAGGAACTCGACGCCGACGATGGCGAACTGACACGGACCAACAAGGTGCGCCGTGGTTTCATCGCCGACAAATACCAACCCCTGATCGACGCGCTGTACAGCGGCAAGGCCGAGCAGTTTATTGAAACCGTGGTCAAGTTTGAAGACGGCCGCAGCGGCAGCGTGAGCGCCACGCTGAAGATCAGCGATGCCAAAACCTTTGCCCCCGTGAAGGCAGCAGCATGAACAACAAGCGACAACAAGTCCCCCGAATACCAGTTCGAGCCGCGGAACCGGCTTTGCCGGGCCACAGGCGGGCGGCCCCCTCGGGGGGCAGCGCAATACACGCAGTGACAAGCGTGGGGGCTCTATGACCAAGAAAATAGGCGACGTCATCCTGGACGTACACAACATCAGCCTGAGTTTTGGCGGGGTCAAGGCCTTGTCGGATATTTCCTTCAATGTGAAGGAACACGAAATCCGCGCCATCATCGGCCCCAACGGCGCCGGCAAAAGCTCCATGCTCAATTGCATCAACGGCGTCTACACGCCGCAGCAAGGCTCCATCACTTTTCGCGGCCAGACTTTCAAACACATGAACAGCCACCAGGTGGCGGTCATGGGTGTGGCCCGCACCTTCCAGAACCTGGCGCTGTTCAAAGGCATGAGTGTGCTCGACAACATCATGACCGGGCGCAACCTGAAGATCAAAAGCAATCTGCTGCTGCAGGCCTTGCGCATAGGCCCGGCCCAGAAAGAAGAGTTCCAGCACCGCGAAGCCGTTGAAAAAATCATCGACTTTCTGGAGATCCAGGCCTACCGCAAAACCCCGGTGGGGCAACTGCCCTACGGTCTGCAAAAACGTGTGGACCTGGGCCGCGCGCTGGCGATGGAGCCGCAGGTCTTGCTGCTCGACGAACCCATGGCCGGCATGAACGTCGAAGAAAAACAGGACATGTGCCGCTTTGTGCTCGACGTCAACGACGAGTTTGGCACCACGGTGGTGTTGATCGAACACGACATGGGTGTGGTCATGGACATTTCCGACCGCGTCGTGGTGCTGGATTACGGCAAAAAAATCGGCGACGGCACACCCGACGAGGTGCGCAACAACCCGGATGTGATCCGGGCTTACCTCGGAACCTCTCACTAACCATGCACCGCAACATGACCATTGAACCAACCAATGCAAGCGGCCGCCGTGGAACCGGCTTTGCCGGGCCACTGGCGGCGTCCCCTGCAAGGGGAGAGGCGGCTACGCGAAGCGAGCCCGCAACAGGGGTGGGGGAATAACTATGGCCTTTTTTTTAGAAACACTACTTGGCGGCCTGATGGCCGGCATGTTGTATTCGCTGGTCGCCTTGGGCTTTGTGCTGATCTTCAAGGCGTCCGGCGTCTTCAATTTCGCGCAAGGGGCCATGGTCTTGTTTGCCGCACTGGCCATGGCCCGCTTTTCGGAATGGATTCCGCAGTGGACAGGCATCACCAGCCTGGTGTTTGCCAATGTGCTCGCCTTTGTCATTGCCGGCATCATCATGTTTGTGGTGGCCTGGCTGATCGAACGCCTGGTGCTTAGCCACCTGGTCAACCAGGAAGGTGCGACGCTGCTGATGGCCACGCTGGGCATTGCCTATTTTCTGGAGGGCCTGGGCCAGACCTTGTTCGGTAGCAGCATTTACAAAATCGACATCGGCATGCCCAAGGAGCCGATTTTTGTCCTTGAATCCGTTTTTCAGGGCGGGGTGCTGCTCAACAAGGAAGACCTGATCGCCGCCGGCATTGCCGCCGGCCTGGTTGCGCTGTTGAGCGTCTTTTTCCAGAAAACCGCCACCGGCCGCGCCCTGCGCGCGGTGGCCGACGACCACCAGGCGGCGCAGTCCATCGGCATTCCGCTCCAGCGCATCTGGGTCATTGTCTGGTGTGTGGCTGGCGTGGTGGCACTGGTTGCCGGGATGATCTGGGGCAGCAAGCTGGGTGTGCAGTTTTCGCTGGCCACCGTGGCCTTGCGCGCCTTGCCGGTGGTGATTCTGGGCGGCCTGACCTCGGTGCCGGGCGCCATCATTGGCGGGCTGATCATTGGTGTCGGTGAAAAACTCTCCGAGGTTTACCTCGGGCCGTTTGTCGGCGGTGGCATCGAAATCTGGTTCGCCTATGTGCTGGCGCTGGGCTTCCTGCTGTTCAGGCCCCAAGGGCTTTTTGGTGAAAAAATAATTGACCGGGTCTGAGAGAAAAGAACATGCTTTACAGAGAAAACGGTCAATTCAAAACCACTTACCAGGCGGATCAGCAGATCTTCCCGATTCTGCAGGACCGCATCTTCGTGGCCCTGTTCCTGCTGCTTGCATTTGTGGCCGTGCCCATGCTGGCCAGCGACTATCTGTTCCGAGCCATCCTGATTCCCTTTCTGATCATTTCACTGGCTGCACTGGGCGTGAATATCCTGGTCGGGTATTGCGGCCAGATTTCGCTGGGCTCGGGGGCGTTCATGGCGGTCGGCGCTTACGGCGCTTATAACTTCTTTGTGCGTATTCCCGGCATGCCGCTGATCCCGGCCTTGATCCTGGGCGGTTTGTGCGCCACCTTCTTCGGCATTCTGTTTGGTTTGCCGAGCTTGCGTGTCAAAGGCCTGTACCTGGCCGTGGCCACGCTGGCCGCGCAGTTTTTCAGCGACTGGATGTTTCTGCGCATCAAGTGGTTCACCAACGACTCGCCCTCCGGCTCGGTGTCGGTCAACAACCTGCAGGTTTTTGGCCTGCCCATCGACAGCGCCCACAGCAAATACTGGTTGTGCCTGGCCATCCTGGTGGTGATTGCGCTGCTGGCCAAAAACCTGGTGCGCGGCGCCATCGGCCGCGAGTGGATGGCGATACGCGACATGGACGTGGCGGCCGCCGTGATCGGCATCCGCCCCATGTACGCCAAGCTCAGCGCGTTTGCGGTCAGCTCTTTCATCATCGGTGTGGCCGGCGCGCTCTGGGGCTTTGTACACCTGGGCGCCTGGGAGCCCGCCGCCTTTTCCGTCGACTTCTCGTTTCGCCTGCTGTTCATGGTGATCATTGGCGGGCTGGGCTCCATCCTGGGCGGCTTCCTGGGCGCGGCCTTCATCACCGTGCTGCCGATTGCCCTGAGCCAGGCCCTGCCGGCGCTGGTCGGCTTATTTGGCATCGAAATTTCGACGGCAGGTATTTCACACGCCGAACTGATGATTTTTGGCGGCCTGATTGTCTGGTTCCTGATCGTGGAGCCACACGGCCTGGCCAAGTTGTGGTCCATCGGCAAGCAAAAACTGCGCTTGTGGCCATTTCCACATTGAGATTCGGATGTCGTTTTTTTCAGGGTGCTTTGCTTTTACTTTTCAGGAGACAAGATGATGAAGATTCGAAATTTGATTCTGGCCGTGGCAGCCATCGCCGCTGGCGCTTCGTCACTGGTGACGACCAGCGCCTTTGCTCAAGCCAAGGAGCAGTTTTTCCCGCTGCTGTCTTACCGCACGGGGCCTTATGCGCCCAATGGGGTGCCCTGGGCTAACGGCAAGCAGGACTACCTCAAGATGATCAACGCCAGGGACGGCGGCATCAACGGCGTCAAGCTCACCTACGAAGAATGCGAAACCGGTTATGCCACCGACCGCGGCGTGGAATGTTACGAACGGCTGAAGGGCCGTCCGGGCGTGGCGGTGTTTGATCCACAGGCCACGGGCATCACCTTTGCACTGACCGAAAAAGTCGCGGCCGACAAGGTTCCGCTGATCACGCTGGGTTACGGCTTGTCGGTATCGCAGGACGGCCAGGCCTTCAAATGGAATTTCCCGCTGATGGGCAGCTATTGGACCGGCGCCGACATTCTGATCCAGCACATCGGCAAAAAAGAAGGCGGCCTGGACAAACTCAAGGGCAAAAAAATCACCTTGGTTTACCACGACTCGCCGTTTGGCAAGGAGCCGATTCCCCTGCTGCAGGAGCGGGCCAAGATGCATGGCTTCGACCTGCAACTGCTCCCCGTGACGGCACCGGGCGTCGAGCAAAAATCGGCCTGGCTGCAGGTACGCCAGACCCGGCCTGACTACGTGTTGCTGTGGGGTTGGGGCGTGATGAACTCGACCGCGTTGAAGGAAGCCCAGGCCACGGGTTATCCGCGCGACAAGATGTATGGCGTGTGGTGGGCCGGCGCCGAACCTGACGTGAAAGACGTGGGTGAAGGGGCCAAGGGTTACAACGCACTGAACCTGAACACCTCGGGCCAGCAGCCCAAGGTGATCCAGGACATCCTGAAATACGTGCACGAAAAAGGCCAGGGAACCGGCCCCAAGGATGAAGTCGGTTCGGTGCTGTACACCCGCGGCGTGATCATCCAGATGTTGTCCAACGAAGCCGTGCGCCGTGCACAAGAGCGTTTTGGCAAAGGCAAGGTCATGACCGGCGAGCAAGTACGCTGGGGCCTGGAAAATCTGGCGCTGGACCAGAAACGCCTGGACGCCCTGGGCTTCGCAGGCATCATGCGGCCGCTCTCGACCTCCTGTTCCGACCACATGGGTTCGACCTGGGCGCGCGTGCAAACCTGGGACGGCAGCAAATGGGGTTTCAGCTCCGACTTCATCCAGGCGGATGAACAAATCATCAAACCCATGGTCAAGGCCGGCGCCGACAAATACCTGGCCGACAAAAAAATGACACGCCGCACTGCGGCCGATTGCCAGTCCTGAGCTGATCACCTTCCCCAACCCTCCCGCCCTGCGGGAGGAGGTGGCTCCCAGGAGCCACCAACGGAAAGGGCTGCAGCGCGGGTCTTTCCCTTGGTTCAACCGGACATATCTTCATGAGTGACTCACACATCGTTCTCAACGTCAATGGCATCGAGGTCATCTACAACCACGTGATCCTGGTGCTCAAGGGGGTGTCCCTGCAGGTGCCCGAGGGACGCATCGTGGCCATTCTGGGCGGCAACGGCGCCGGCAAGACAACCACCCTGCGCGCCATCTCCAACCTGCTCCAGGGTGAACGCGGGGCCGTCACCAAGGGCAGCATCGAGTTGCGCGGTGAACGTATTGAAAACCTGTCGCCAGCCGACCTGGTGCAGCGCGGCGTGGTGCAGGTGATGGAAGGCCGTCACTGTTTTGCCCATCTGACGATTGAGGAAAACCTGCTGACCGGCGCCTACACACGCAAAAGCAAGGCCGAAGTGGCCGCCAACCTGGACAAGGTTTACAACTACTTTCCGCGGCTGAAAACCCGGCGTACCTCGCAAGCCGCCTACACCTCGGGCGGCGAGCAGCAGATGTGCGCCATCGGACGGGCCCTGATGGCCAACCCCAGCATGGTGCTGCTGGACGAACCGTCCATGGGCCTGGCGCCGCAGATTGTGGAGGAGGTCTTCAACATCGTGAAAGACCTGAACCAGAAGGAAAAAGTCACTTTCCTGCTGGCCGAACAAAACACCAACATGGCCCTGAAATACGCCGACTACGGCTACATCATGGAAAGCGGCCGGGTGGTGATGGACGGCGCGGCCAGCGACCTGGCCAACAACGAAGACGTCAAGGAGTTCTACCTGGGCGTGGGCGGCGGCGAGCGCAAAAGTTTCAAGGACGTCAAGAGTTACAAACGCCGCAAACGCTGGCTGGCCTAGGCCCCCACGCTGCGCCGCTGCGCGGGTCGCTGCCCCATAGGGGGTGCTGCGCCTGCGGACCGGCGAAGCCGGTTCCGCCGCCCTGGCTGGCTTGTTCGCATCGCACAGAGGTATTGACAGGAATTGGAAGATCTCACATGACAACACATTACGACGCCCTGGAAACGCGCCCCCCGGCCGAGCGCGAAGCCGCCTTGCTGGCGGCCTTGCCGGAGCAAATTGCCCATGCCCGCACACGCTCGCCGGCGTTCAGCGCGCTGCTGGCCGGTGTCGATGCCCTGGCCGTGGACTCGCGGGCGGCGCTGGCGCAATTGCCCGTCATCCGCAAACACGAGTTGCTGGAGCTGCAAAAAGCGGCACGCCAGGCCGGCGGGTCCGGCGATGTGTTTGGCGGTTTCAGCGCGCTGCCTTTCGGCGCACGCATGCCGCGTGTTTTTGCCAGCCCCGGTCCCATTTACGAGCCCGAAGGCGCACGCAAGGACTACTGGCGCATGGCGCGTGCCATGTTTGCCGCAGGTTTTCGCCCTGGCGAGTTGATCCACAACAGCTTCAGCTATCACTTTGTGCCAGCCGGCTCGATGATGGAAACCGGCGCCCACGCGCTGGGTTGCACGGTTTTTCCCGGCGGCACCGGCCAGACCGAACAACAGGTGCAGGCCATCGCGGAGCTCAAACCCGCCGGCTACATCGGCACACCGAGTTTTCTCAAACTCATTGTGGACAAGGCCGCGGAGATGGGTGTGCCGCTGCCCAGCCTGACCAAGGCCCTGCTGTCCGCCGAGGCTTTTCCGCCCAGCTTGCAGGCCTGGTTTGCCGGCCGCGGCATAGACGGCTACCAGTGTTACGCCACGGCGGATCTTGGCCTGATCGCTTATGAAACACCGGCCCGCGAAGGCCTGGTGCTGGATGAACAGGTGCTGGTGGAAATCGTCCGCCCGGGCACCGGTGACCCGGTCCCCGAGGGCGAGGTCGGCGAACTGGTGGTCACCACCTTCAATCCGGACTACCCACTGATCCGTTTCGGCACGGGCGACCTGTCGGCCGTGTTGGCCGGCCCCTGCCCCACCGGTCGCACCAACAGCCGCATCAAGGGCTGGATGGGCCGCGCCGACCAGACCACCAAGGTGCGGGGCATGTTTGTGCACCCCGGCCAGGTGGCCGACATTGCCCGGCGTTTTCCGGAAATCCGCAAGGCCAGACTGGTGGTCAGCGGTGAAATGGCCAAGGACAACATGACGCTCCAGGTCGAGGTCAGCGACCAGCCATCGGGACTGGCGAGCCGGATCAGCGAGGCGATCCGCGACGTGACCAAGCTGCGCGGCGATGTCGAACTGATGGCCCCGGGCAGCCTGCCCAATGACGGCAAGGTCATCGAGGACGCACGCAGCTACAAATGAGTTGGGTGATTGCCCTTACGTAGTTCCCGCGATGGACAGTGCCACGATGGTTTGTAAACTTGGCGCTTAAATTCCAAGGAGACTTCATGAAACGCCTGTTAGTTCTGGCCGTGGCGGCAACCGCCCTGTTCGCCAATGCGCAAACCTATCCCGGCACCAAACCCGTGTCCATCGTGGTGCCATTTGCGGCCGGTGGCCCGACCGACCGAGTGGCGCGCGACCTGGCCGAAGCCATGCGCAAAGCCATGGGCGGCAACGCCAACTTTGTGGTGGAAAACGTCAACGGCGCCGGTGGCACGATTGGCGCGACCAAGGTCGCCAAGGCCAATCCCGACGGCTACACCTTGCTGCTGCACCACATCGGCATGGCCGCGGCGCCTGGCCTGTACCGCAAGCTGCAGTACAAACCGCTGGAAGACTTTGAATACCTGGGCCTGATCAACGAAGTGCCTATGACCCTGATCGGCAAGCCCCAGCTGCCCGCCAACAACTACCGCGATTTCGAGAACTACATCCGCGCCAACGCCGGCAAACTCAACATCGCCCACGCCGGCCTGGGTTCCGCCTCGCACCTGTGCGGTCTGATGTGGCAAGCGGCGATCAACGCCAAAGACGCCATGACCACCATTCCGTTTGGCGGCACGGCACCGGCCATGAATGCCCTGATAGGCGGCCAGGTCGACCTGATGTGTGACCAGACCACCAATACCACCGGCCAGATCGAAGCCGGCCGGGTCAAGGCTTTTGCGGTGACCACCGCCAAGCCGCTGACCAAGCACAAACTGCTCAAGGACTACCCGTCCCTGCAGGAAATGGGCCTGAAAGGCTTTGACCTGACCATCTGGCACGGCCTGTACGCCCCCAAGGGCACGCCACCGGCGATCCAGGCACAGCTCAACACCGCGCTCAAAATTGCGCTGAAAGACCCTGACTTCATCAAGAAGCAGGAAGGCCTGGGCGCCATTGTGGTGACCGACAAACGCATGGAGCCGGCCGCACACAAGGCTTTTGTGGCCAGCGAAATCGCCAAGCTCAAACCCGTGATCGAAGCCGCCGGCAAATTCGCCGACTGATCCAGCAGGACCCCGTCTGCAAGCCGCCTGGCGCAAGCCCGGCGGCTTTTTTCATGCCCACCGGGATTGCCCCGATGGTGGCGACCACACCGGGGCGTACAGTGGCCGCATCACGTTCACCGTCTTCTGACAGGAAACCCCATCATGCACCCAAGCTTCAAGCCAAATCGCCGCCTGGCCCTGACCGGCATTGCGCTGGCAGCTATCTCTTTTATAGCGATTCCAGCCAGCGCCCAAAGCAGCTGGCCAACCAAGCCGGTGCGGATTGTGGTTCCCTTCGCCCCCGGCGGCACCACCGACATCCTGGCCCGCGCCATCGCGCCCGAGCTCTCCAAAGCCTTCGGCCAGCCCTTCATCGTTGACAACCGGGCGGGTGCCGGCGGCAACGTGGGCGCCGACATCGTGGCCAAGTCACCGGCCGACGGCTACACCCTGCTGATGGGCACGGTCGGCACACACGGTATCAACAAGTCGCTGTACGCCAAGATGCCGTTTGACCCGCAAAAAGACTTCGCACCCATCACCCTGGTCGCCGGTGTGCCGAATGTGATGGTGATGAACACAGAGAAGGCCGCCAAGCTGGGCATCCACAATGTGGCGGATTTTGTCGCCTACGCCAAAACCCACCCCGGCCAGCTCAGCATGGCCTCCAGCGGCAACGGCACCTCGATTCACCTGGCCGGCGAACTGTTCAAGTCACAGAACGGGATTTTCATGACCCACATTCCCTACCGCGGCTCCGGCCCGGCTTTGCTGGACATGATAGGTGGCAACGTGGACGTGATGTTCGACAACCTGCCCTCGGCCATGCCGCAAATCAAGGGCGGCAAACTCAAGGCCTTTGCGGTCACCAGCGCCCAGCGTTCGGCCGCCCTGCCCGACCTGCCCACCGTGGAAGAAGCCGGCAAGCTCAAAGGTTTTGAAGCCAGCAGCTGGTTTGGCCTGCTGGCGCCCGCCGGCACCCCGACCGAGATCGTCAACCGCATCCAGCAGGAAGTGGCCAAGTCGCTGAACACCGCGGCCATCAAGGAAAAAATGCTGGCACAAGGCGCCATCCCCAGCGGCAACACACCGCAGGAGTTTGCCAAGCTGATCGACTCGGAAATCAAGAAGTGGGCGCAGGTGGTGAAAGTCTCCGGCGCCAAGGTTGATTAGCGAGCGTGCGGGCCACGTGCGCCGCGAAGGGCAAACGAGCGTGAGGCGCCCCTTCAAGCAGGGGCCGCGGAACCGGCTTCGCCGGGCCGCAGGCGCAGCTGCCCCCTCGGGGGGCAGCACAGTACGCGAAGCGACTAAGCGTGGGGGTCGTATTCAGACGCCCCAGACGATGTCGCAGTTATCCTTGTGGCTGCGTTTGAGCAACTCGATAAAGGGCAGGACGCGCAGGCGCAAGCTCACCGCCGTGCCATCGTAGCCAAAACTGTGTTCTTCGCCACCTTCGGCGTCGGCCGCGTGGCGCTCGGCTTCCTCCCTGACGATGGCGGCTTCCAGGCTGGCAATGGCCGCCGGCATTTGCTCCGGCAGGACGATGCCTTGGGCGCCGGGGTCTTTGCCTATGATCTCCAGCACACGCCGGCCGTTCGGCTCCAGCATGACCAGGTCGCCGGACGCTTTTGATTTAAATTTGTACAGCATGGGCAGTTCCTTTTTTGCATCAACGCCATTGATTATGGGCGTTGTTGGCGGCCGGCGCCTGTAGGCTGCCACCCCGTCCTGCGTCCTGCGCGCCTGTGCCGGACTGGCCAACACCGGGGGCTGTGCGCTGAAGCAAAATAGGCGTCTATGTTCACCATTTCCACCGCTCCAAAGCCTGCCGCACAAGCCTTGAGCCAGGACGGCTTGCGCCTGTTGTCACCCACCGATCTGGCCGCCACCCTGCCGGCCGGCTGGGCCGCCAGTTGGCCCGCACTGGCGGACTCCTGGAACCGCCTGCCGCCGGACGCCCACCTCAAGGACGGCGGCCACTACCGCAAGCGCCGGCACACCTGTTTCGTCCAGGATCTGGCCGACGGCACCCTGGTACAAACGCCGCACCGCGCGCACTGGCAGCCAACCGACTACAACGCCCTGCATGGCGGCTTTGAGCGCTGGTTTGACCCGGTGGAAGCGGCCGTGGCCGGCGCGCCGGCCTGGACCACCCTGCTGACCGGCCTAGGCCAGCTGTTTGCCCAGGTACGGCCGGTGCCGCACTGGTACATCGAGGCCCACCAGTTCCGCATCGACACCGCCGGCGGCGTAGGCCGGCCAACCCCCGAAGGCGCACACCGCGATGGAGTGGACTTTGTCGTCGTGATGCTGGTCGCGCGGCGCGGCGTCAAGGGCGGCGAAACGCGGGTGTTCGACGCCAACGGCCCCCACGGCCTGCGTTTTGTGATGGAGGAGCCGCTGACCACCTTGCTGCTGGACGATGCCCGGGTGATCCACGAAACCACACCCATCCTGCCCCAGGAGACCGGTACCGTGGACGGACACCGGGACACGCTGGTGCTGACTTACCGGGCGGGCGGATTTCAGTCCCCCTAGTCATAGCGCCCCCACGTTCGCTCGCTGCGCGTAGCTCTCTGCCCCCCTAGGGGGCGCTGCGCCTGCGGCCCTGGCCGGCAAAGAGGGCGGCCCGTCTGAAAACCATAACCACTTCCCGGTTTAGGTGAAACCCGCTTGACGAAATTAGTTTAAACCTAAACAATTAAGACTCGATCAATTCACTTGAACGGTCTTGTCAATGCAGATTCTTTGCCTGGGCGGTGGACCCGCCGGTTTGTACTTCGCTTTGCTGATGAAGCTGCAGAACCCGGCGCATCAGATCACCGTGGTTGAACGCAACCGCCCGTTTGACACCTTTGGCTGGGGCGTGGTTTTGTCCGACCAGACGCTGGGCAACCTGCGGGTGGCCGACCCGGTCAGCGCGCAACTGATAGGCGACGCCTTCAACCACTGGGACGATGTGGAGGTGTTTTTCAAAGGCACGTCTGTGCGTTCGGGCGGTCATGGGTTCTGCGGCATTGGCCGCAAGCGCCTGCTCAACATCCTGCAAGACCGTTGCCTTGAACTCGGCGTCGACCTGGTGTTTGAAACCGATGTGCAGGACGACCAGGCCATCGCCGCGAAATACCAGGCCGATCTGGTGATTGCCAGTGACGGCCTGAACAGCCGCATCCGCAACCGTTACGCCGACACCTTCCAGCCCGATGTGGATTTGCGTGCCTGCCGCTTTGTCTGGCTGGGCACGCACAAAACCTTTGACGCTTTCACCTTTGCTTTTGAGCAGACCGAACACGGCTGGTTTGCGGCGCACGCCTACAAGTTTGACGACAACACCTCGACCTTTATTGTCGAAACACCGGAAGCCGTCTGGAAAGCCCACGGCCTGGACCAGATGAGCCAGGAAGATGGCATTGCCTTCTGCGAACAACTCTTCGCCAAATACCTGGACGGCAATGCGCTGATGAACAACGCCACCCATGTGCGCGGCTCGGCGATCTGGATCCGTTTCCCGCGTGTGGTCTGCGAGCACTGGGTCCACCATGCCTCCATCAGCGGCAAGGATGTACCTATCGTGTTGATGGGCGACGCCGCCCACACCGCACACTTCTCGATTGGCAGCGGCACCAAGCTGGCGCTGGAAGACGCGATCGAGCTCAGCCGCTGTTTTGACCAGCACCCCAATCCTCAGCAGGCATTACAAGCCTATGAAGCCGTGCGTTCGATCGAGGTGCTGAAGATCCAGAACGCGGCACGCAACTCGACCGAATGGTTTGAAAATGTGGACCGTTACAGCGGACTCGATGCCGAACAGTTTTTCTACTCGCTGCTGACCCGTTCACAACGTATCAGCCACGAAAACCTGCGTGTGCGCGATGCGTCGTGGCTGCAGGGTTACGAACAATGGCTGGCCAAAAGCCAGGGCCAACCCGCACCGCCGCCCATGTTGCTGCCACTGAAGGTGCGCGAGTTGCAACTGAAAAATCGCATCGTGGTGTCGCCGATGGCGACCTACAGCGCCATTGACGGCATGCCGCAAGACTTTCACCTGGTGCACCTGGGCGCACGTGCGCTGGGCGGTGCCGCCATGGTGTTTGCCGAAATGACCGCGCCCTGCCCCGAAGGCCGCATCACGCCCGGCTGCCCCGGCCTGTGGAACGAGGAACACATGCTGGCGTGGAAACGCATTGTCGATTTCGGACACCGCTCGGGCGAAGGCGTGCGCATGGCCATGCAGCTGGGGCACAGCGGGCCCAAAGGTTCGACCCAGGTCGGCTGGGAAGCGCCCGACGAACCGCTGGCCTCCGGCAACTGGCCTCTGCTGGCCGCCAGCGCGGTTTCTTATGGCCCGACCAATGCGGTGCCGGCGGCGATGACCCAGCAGGACATGGACCGCATCAAAGCGCAGTTTGTCCAGTCGGCGCGTTATGCGGTGCAAGCCGGTTTCGACTGGCTGGAGTTGCATTGCGCCCACGGCTACTTGCTGTCGAGTTTCATCACGCCGCTGACCAATCTGCGCACCGATGACTACGGCGGCTCCCTGGACAACCGCTGCCGTTATCCGTTGGAAGTTTTTGCGGCCATGCGTGTGATCTGGCCGGCGCATCTGCCCATGAGTGTGCGTATCTCGGCCCACGACTGGGCGCCTGGCGGCAACACCGCCGACGATGCGGTGGAGATCGCGCGCCTGTTCAAGGCCGCCGGCTGCGACTTCATCGATGTGTCTTCGGGCCAGACCACACGTGCCGCCAAACCGGTCTACGGTCGCATGTACCAGACACCGTTTGCGGACCGCATCCGCAACGAGGTCGGCATCCAGACCATTGCCGTCGGTGCGATTTCGGAAGTCGATCACGTCAACAGCATCATCGCGGCCGGGCGTGCCGATCTGTGCGCGATTGCACGCCCGCACCTGGCCGATCCGGCCTGGACCTTGCACGAAGCGGCCAAGTTGCAAAGCCGGGCGGTGGACTGGCCGAAACAGTATCTCAGCGGCCGGGACCAGCTCTACCGCGAACTTTCCAAGCAAAAACAGGCTTGAGCCCAGTATGGACGGACGCAAGCAGCTATCAAAACAATAGCGATAGCGAATCAGGAGAACCCCATGGACATGGAAGCACGCGGACACCGCGAACACCCGGAGGCGCTGCGCCTGTGGCTGCGCCTGCTGACCTGCACGCAGCTGATTGAAAAACAGGTGCGCGGGCAATTGCGCGAACAGTTCGACACCACCTTGCCGCGGTTTGATCTGATGGCGCAGCTGGAGCGCAACCCGGAAGGGTTAAAGATGAACGAGTTGTCGCGCCGCATGATGGTCACCGGCGGCAACGTCACCGGCATCACCGACCAGCTGGTGGCCGAAGGTCTGGTCGAACGGGTGGAGGTTGCCGGTGACCGCCGCGCCTACCGTGTGCGCCTGACGCCCCGCGGCCGCAAGATATTTGACGACATGGCACGCCAGCACGAAAGCTGGATTGTCCAGGCCCTGGGCGGCCTGTCGCCGCGCGAAATCGACACCCTGCACAAGCTGCTGGGCAAAGTCAAACAACACCAAACCGACCTCAGCCAGGAACTGGAAAACACATGAAGCACTACATCACCGCCAGCAACCCCATGCACGCGCAGTTCAATGCGCTGGGCAATTACCAGGCGCGCCACTTCGCCTACAGCTTTGACAATGGTGTGGCCACCTTGACCCTGAACCGGCCCGAGCGCAAAAACCCGCTGACCTTCGACTCTTATGCCGAGCTGCGGGATTTGTTTCGCAATCTGAACAACGCAACCGACGTCAAGGTGATTGTGCTCACCGGTGCCGGCGGCAACTTCTGCTCGGGTGGCGACGTGCACGAAATCATAGGTCCCTTGACCAAAATGGCCATGCCCGAGCTGCTGGAGTTCACGCGCATGACGGGTGACCTGGTCAAGGCCATGCGCCTGTGCCCGCAACCCATCGTGGCCGCGATCGACGGCATTTGCGCCGGCGCCGGCGCCATGATGGCGCTGGCCGCCGACATGCGCCTGGGCACGGCGCAGGCCAAGACCGCCTTTCTGTTTACCCGCGTGGGTCTGGCCGGCGCCGACATGGGCGCTTGTGCGCTGCTGCCGCGCCTGATCGGTCAGGGCCGCGCGTCCGAGCTGCTGTTCACCGGCCGCGCGATGACGGCGCAGGAAGGGCTGGCCTGGGGCTTTTTCAATGCCTTGCACGAGCCGGCCGAGGTTCTGGCCAAAGCCCAGGCGATGGCTGCCGACCTGGCCGCCGGCCCGACCTTTGCCCACGGCATGACCAAAACCATGTTGCACCAGGAATGGGCCATGACCCTGGACCAGGCGATTGAGGCCGAAGCCCAGGCGCAGGCCATTTGCATGCAGACCCAGGATTTCACGCGTGCCTACGAGGCCTTTGCCAACAAACAAAAACCTGTGTTCCAGGGAGACTGATGTGAAAGCCACCACCACCCACCTGGCCTTGCCCTTTTTTGACGATGCCCACCGCACGCTCGGCGAACAACTCGCCGCCTGGGCACCGCAACAAGATGTCGACGAACATGATGACAGGCTGGCCTGCAAGGAGTGGGTACGCCGGCTGGGCGACGCTGGCTGGTTGCGTTACTGCGTGCCCGCCAGCAGTGGTGGCGCGCTGGAAAAGCTCGATTCACGCGCACTGGTGATCCTGCGTGAAACCCTGGCCTTTCATTCCCCGCTGGCCGACTTTGCCTTCGCCATGCAGGGCCTGGGCAGCGGCGCCATCACCCTGGCCGGCACAGCGGCGCAACAAGCCGCCTACCTGCCGGCGGTGGCGCGCGGCGACAAGATTGCCGCCTTTGCCTTGAGCGAGCCCGATGCCGGCTCCGACGCCGGCGCCATGGTCACCACCGCCGATGCGGCCGGCACGGCCTGGGCGCTGAACGGCAGCAAGACCTGGATCAGCAACGGCGACATCGCCGACTTTTACGTCACCTTCGCCAAAACCGACATCAGCGCCGGCACACGCGGCATCACGGCCTTTATTGTCGATGCCGGCACACCCGGCCTGGACAGCAGCGAACACATCGCCGTGATGGCACCACACCCGCTGGCCACACTGAAGTTTGCGCACTGCCGCGTGCCGGGGGAAGCTCAGCTGGGCGCGCTCAACGGCGGCTTCAAGCTGGCCATGCAGACTCTGGACATCTTCCGCGCCTCGGTCGCCGCCGCCGCCCTGGGCATGGCACGCCGTGCGCTGGCCGAGGCGGTTCGTTTTTCGCGAGAACGCAAGATGTTCGGCCAGACCCTGGCCGACTTCCAGCTCACACAAGCCAAGATCGGCGAGATGGCCGCCCTGATCGATGCCGCCGCCCTGCTGACCTACCGCGCCGCATGGCTGCGTGACGACAGCGAACGCAAGGGGGCAGGCACACGTATCACCGCCGAAGCCGCCATGGCCAAAATGACGGCCACGGAAAATGCCCAGCGTGTCATCGACATGGCGCTGCAAATGCATGGCGGCCTGGGTGTCAAGGTCGGCACCAAGGTTGAAAGCCTGTACCGCGACATCCGGTCCCTGCGCATCTACGAAGGTGCGACCGAAGTCCAGCAACTGATCATTGGCAAGGCAGTGTTGCAATCATGACTACTCCGACTCCCACATCAACAGCGCCGTCGGCACAAACCGACCGCTTTGTGCATGACCGCCTGCCACAGCAGGCGCTGCTGCCCGAGCTGCGCTACTCCTTGCCCGACATGCACATTCCCGCCCAGGCCAATCTGGTGGACACGCTGTTCAGCAAGGCCTTTGCAAATGGCCATGGTGACAGGCCGATGCTGCGCTCGGACCGGATCACCTTGAGTTATGCCGAGGCGCTGGAGCGCGTCAATCGCATCGCCCAGCTACTGACCGAAGACTTCAAGCTGGTGCCGGGCAACCGGGTTTTACTTCGCGGCGGCAACTCCATCGGCATGGCCTTGGCCTGGCTGGGCGTGGTGCAGGCCGGGCTGGTGGCCGTGGCCACCATGCCCTTGCTGCGCGCCAAGGAGTTGGGCGAGATCATTGAAAAGGCGCAACCCACCGTGGCCATCTGCGACGCCACGCTGATGGATGAATTGGCGCAGGCCCAAGCGGTGCATCCGGTCTTAGGCACGGTGTTGAAGTTCAATGCGCTGGGCGATCCGCAGGATCTGGGCGCTTTGTGTGCGGCCAAATCCGGGCAATTCACTCCCTGCCCCACCTCGGCCGACGACATCGCCATGATGGCCTTCACCTCCGGCACCACCGGCACACCCAAAGCGGCGGTGCACACGCACCGCGATGTGCTGGCCGCCTGCGAGGCCTGGCCGCGCCATGTGCTCAAGGCTACGCCCGAGGACATCGTGATGGGCTCACCACCGCTGGCCTTCACCTTCGGGCTGGGCGGCATGCTGATTTTTCCGATGTGGGCGGGCGCCTCGGTGTATTACCCCAGCGTGGCCTACACCCCCGAAGTCATGGTCCAACTCATCAAGCAGGTGGGCGCCACCACCTGCTACACCGCGCCCACGTTTTACCGACAAATGGCGGCGTTTGCCAAACAACACGGCGTGCCGACCCTGCGCACCTGCGTCAGCGCCGGCGAAGGCCTGCCCGACGCCACCCGCCAGCTCTGGAAAGACGCCACCGGCATCGAGATGACGGACGGCATAGGCGCGACCGAAATGTTCCACATCTTCATCTCCGCCGCGCCGGCAGACGTGCGCCGTGGTGCCATCGGCAAGGTGGTGCCCGGCTACACCGCCAAGGTGGTGGACGACATGGGCCAGGAAGTGCCACGCGGCACCGTCGGCAAACTCGCCGTCATCGGACCTACCGGCTGCCGCTACCTGGACGATGTGCGCCAGACCAACTACGTCAAGGGCGGTTGGAACTACCCCGGCGACGCTTTCCTGCAGGATGCCGATGGTTATTTCTTCTTCCAGGCCCGGGCCGACGACATGATCATCACCTCGGGCTACAACGTCGGTGGCCCGGAAGTCGAAGACGCCTTGCTCAAACACCCCGCCGTCGCCGAATGCGGCGTGATTGGTGTGCCCGACGAGGAGCGCGGCATGATCGTCAAGGCGATTGTGGTGCTCAAGCCCGGCCAGGTCGCCGACGAGGCCATGGTCAAGCTGCTGCAAGACCATGTCAAAACCACGCTGGCGCCTTTCAAGTACCCGCGCCAGATCAAGTTCGTGAGCAGCCTGCCGCGCACGGAGACCGGCAAGTTGCAACGTTTCAGGTTGCGCCAGCCATGAAGTTCGAAACCAAAAAACAGATTCGCTTTCACCATTGCGATCCGGCCGGCATCGTTTTTTATCCGCAGTATTTTTACCTGCTGCACGAAGCCCAGGAAGATTTTCTGGCGCATATCGGTTACCCCGAACATGAACTGATTGCCTCGGGCATAGGTGTGCCCATCGTGGACCTGAAAACCGAATTTCTTGGCATGTGCCGGTATGGCGACGAAATCAACATCCACCTGAGCTTGAGCCGCATCGGCAATGCCAGCCTCGGCATGCGCTACGAAATTTATAGCTACTCACGCATAACAGATAAGGGCCAGAGCCTTAAATTGCTTGCAAAAACCGTGGTGGTGTGCTCCGAGGTGCCACATGGCAAAGTGTTGCCCATCCCGGACGGCTTGCGCCAGGCGCTGCTGCCTTATCTCGAAACCGAACTGGAAGAAAACAAATCATGATGAAACTATTGCAACCCGCGGAGTGGACCGCCCCCAAGGGTTACGCCAATGGCGTGATGGCTCGCGGCGCGATGATTTTTGTGGGCGGCCAAATCGGCTGGAATGCGCAGCAGCAGTTTGAAAGCGACGATTTCATCGTACAAACCCGCCAGGCCCTGCAAAACATCCTGGCGGTGCTGCAGGCCGGTGGCGCCGGGCCAGAACACATGGTGCGCATGACTTGGTACGTGGTGGACCGCGTTGAATACATCGCGCGCCTGAAAGAACTGGGAGCCGCTTACCGTGAGGTCATGGGCAAAAACTTTCCGGCCATGACCTGTGTGGAGGTGTCGGCCCTGGTGGAAGAGCGCGCACGTATTGAAATTGAAGTGACGGCCGTCCTGCCTGACTGAACGGAGCACGCCCCTCAGGGGTGGCTAGCGCATCCCCTGGCGTTGCCAGCCTGAGCACTCCCCGCCGGCCCTTCTTGACGCGGAACCCCTTGGACTTGAAAACCGGCTCAGAATCTAATTAAAAAATCGGGTTGACGCGACCAGGGGTCGCTGCCGTGCAGCGTCTTGGCTCAGGAACGCGCAGACGGGCTATAACCCAAGGAAAAACAAGCCCCAAGTCATACGGCGAGCCACACAAGAGCGGCGACCGGCCCTTGCGCTGGCCCCGCCAGAGGCCTTGCCTGCTCAGATCGGAGGCAGATCCAGCGTATGCCGAGCGCTGGCGCTCATGTCTGCTACGGGCCATTCATCATCAAGCACGCTTGATTGATTGATGACGCTAAGAGCGTGAAATGATGCAAAAAAACGAAAATCACGTGGTATCAACGATCTATAACGCCAACAGAAGGCGAGAAATAGATGAAATAAAAACTCATCACCACGCGTTACGGGCGAGACTAAAGTCATTGGACCCAGAATCACTGGCCACAGAAATGACAAATATGAGCCAGAAAGCAAAACGCCCACATGAAGTGGGCGTTTTGGGTACCAGACCTGGTGGTCTGGAGGTTGGTTGCGCGGGCAAGATTTGAACTTACGACCTTTGGGTTATGAGCCCAACGAGCTACCAGGCTGCTCCACCGCGCGATATGTATTTATTATAGCTTACTTTTCTTACTTTGCTTCGGCCACATCAGCTGTAGTGTCTTCCGACACATCAGGACGATCAACCAGTTCAACCAAAGCCATAGGCGCGTTGTCACCCACACGGAAACCCATTTTCAGGATACGTGTGTAGCCACCAGGACGGGCCTTGTAACGTGGGCCGAGTTCGGCAAACAGCTTGACGACCATGTCGCGATCACGCAAGCGATCAAACGCCAGGCGCTTGTTGGCCAGTGTTGGCTCTTTCGCCAATGTGATCATGGGCTCAACAACGCGACGCAGTTCTTTGGCCTTGGGCAAAGTGGTCTTGATGGCTTCATGCTGAATCAGAGAATTCATCATGTTGCGAAGCATGGCCAGCCGATGTGAGCTGGTCCGATTGAGTTTACGAAGTCCGTGTCCGTGACGCATGGTGCTTTCCTTTCAATTTTGTAGTTCAAGTAGCCGTATCAGGTACTACCTGTGCACGCCCTCCCGAAGGAGGATATTTTCAATTACCGCTTGTCGAGACCTGCAGGAGGCCAGCTTTCCAGCCGCATCCCAAGTGTCAGGCCACGAGAGGCCAATACTTCTTTAATTTCATTCAGTGACTTGCGACCTAGATTTGGCGTCTTGAGAAGTTCGTTCTCGGTACGCTGGATCAGATCACCAATGTAATAAATGTTCTCTGCTTTCAAGCAGTTGGCCGAGCGGACCGTCAGTTCAAGTTCATCTACAGGACGCAGCAGGATGGGGTCAAATTGCTGCGAGCTGCGCTGAACCGGCGCATCGAAAGCAGCCAATTCGTTGCCTTCGAGTTGCGCGAACACCGCGAGTTGCTCAACCAGGATTTTAGCCGAAGCGCGAACCGCATCTTCTGCCGTCACCGCGCCATTGGTCTCGATTTCGAGAACCAGCTTGTCGAGGTCGGTACGCTGCTCAACACGAGCGCTTTCAACGGTGTAGCTGACACGCTTGACCGGCGAAAACGAAGCATCCAGAACGATGCGGCCAATCGACTTGGTCGATTCGTCGCCATAACGACGCATGGTGCCAGGAACATAACCGCGGCCGTTTTCAACCTTGATCTGCATGTCGATCTTGCCGCCGTGCGACAGATTGACGATGACATGTTCAGGGTTGATGATTTCAACGTCGTGCGGCGTCTGGATATCGGCGGCAGTCACAGGACCGTCGCCATCCTTGCGCAGGCTCAGAGTAACTTCGTCACGGTTGTGGAGCTTGAACACCACACCCTTCAGATTCAACAGAATGTTGACGACGTCTTCCTGCACGCCATCGATGGAAGAGTACTCATGCAAGACACCGGCGATGGTGACTTCGGTCGCAGCGTGGCCGACCATGGAGGACAGCAAAACACGACGCAGGGCATTGCCGAGCGTGTGGCCATAGCCGCGCTCAAAAGGCTCGAGAGTCACCTTGGCGCGGTTAGGCGCAAGCTGCTCAACGTTAATTGTTTTGGGTTTCAGTAAATTAGTTTGCATGCATTCTTCCTCTCAATACCCTCGGCTCGTTACACCGATAAGGCCGGGTGAAGCGACCCTGCGCCTACAGTGCCCCGTAAGCGCAGGAACGAAAATTAACGTGAATACAGTTCGACGATCAGCGATTCGTTGACGTCAGCAGCAAATTCGTCGCGATCCGGCACTTTCTTGAAGAGACCTTCGCCCTTGTCAATGCTGACATCAACCCAGGCCGGCATGCCGACTTGTTGAGCCAGTTGCAGCGCTTCCGCAACGCGGGTCTGCTTCTTGGACTTGTCGCGAACAGCGATCACATCACCGGTCTTAACCATGTAAGACGGAATATTGACCGAACCACCGTTAACGGTGATCGCTTTGTGCGAGACCAGCTGGCGTGCTTCAGCACGTGTGGAGCCAAAGCCCATGCGGTACACCACGTTGTCCAGGCGGCATTCCAGAATGAACAACAGGTTGGCGCCGGTATTGCCCTTGCGGCGATCGGCTTCCTCGAAATAACGGCGAAATTGCTTTTCAAGCACGCCATACATGCGCTTGACCTTCTGCTTTTCGCGAAGCTGCAAGCCGAAATCGGAGGTGCGGGTACCGGAAGTACGACCGTGTTGACCGGGTTTGGAATCGAACTTCGCCTTGTCGCCGATGGCTCTGCGAGCGCTCTTCAGGAACAGGTCGGTGCCTTCACGGCGGGATAGTTTGGCCTTGGGGCCGAGGTAACGTGCCACTTGAATTCCTTATGTCATCTGCTGCAATATGTCTGCAGGAGCCGTCGGTGTCACCCGAACGGCGGTGGGCTTGAAAAAAAACGTTTTCCGGGTATGGCTGCGCAACTGCGTCACAGCCATCCCGGATAACTCGAACTTAAATGCGGCGGCGTTTTTGAGGACGGCAGCCGTTGTGTGGAACAGGCGTCACGTCAGCAATCGAATTGATCCGAATGCCCAACGCGGCCAATGCACGCACCGATGATTCGCGGCCAGGACCTGGGCCTTTGATTTCAACATCAAGATTCTTGATGCCTTGCTCAATGGCGGCACGACCAGCGACTTCTGAAGCAACTTGAGCTGCAAAAGGAGTCGATTTACGCGACCCTTTAAAGCCTTGTCCACCAGATGATGCCCACGACAAGGCATTGCCCTGGCGATCGGTGATCGTGATGATGGTGTTGTTAAAGGACGCGTGAACGTGAGCGACACCGTCGGCGACGTTCTTGCGAACTTTCTTGCGAACGCGTTGCGCTGCGTTACTGCTTGGGGCTTTTGCCATAACTACCTCTTACTCAATTATTTCTTCAAGGACGCGGCGGCCTTGCGCGGACCCTTGCGGGTGCGTGCATTGGTACGCGTGCGCTGACCGCGCATGGGCAAGCCACGACGATGGCGGAAGCCACGGTAGCAGCCGATATCCATCAAGCGCTTGATGTTCATCGTGGTTTCACGACGCAGATCACCTTCGATGGTGAATTGCGCGATCTGATCACGAATTTTTTCCAAGTCACCGTCTGAAAGATCTTTGACTTTTTTGGAATACGCAATATCACATGCCTCGCAAATTTTGCGTGCACGAGTGCGACCGATGCCGAAAATAGCAGTCAAGCCGATTTCGGCGTGTTGCTGCGGCGGAATATTGATACCAGCGATACGAGCCATGTGCGTCCTCTAAAACTCTTGAAAATCAGCCTTGACGCTGTTTATGGCGTGGGTCTGTGCAGATCACGCGAACAACGCCCTTACGGCGGATGATTTTACAGTTGCGGCAAATTTTCTTAACCGAAGCTGAAACTCTCATTTCTTTCTCCTAAACTTTTACTTTGCTTATTTGGCGCGAAACACGATACGTGCACGCGACAAATCGTAAGGGGTTAACTCAACTGTCACTTTGTCACCGGGAAGTATGCGGATGTAATGCATGCGCATCTTCCCCGAAATATGACCCAAAACAATATGCCCATTTTCCAGCTTCACGCGAAATGTCGCGTTGGGCAAGTTCTCCATGACCTCCCCCAGCATCTGGATGACATCATCTTTCGACATTCATCAACCACCGGGTGAAGTTTTAAAGTTCGCCTTCTTCAACAGGGATTCATACTGCTGAGACATCATGTAGTTCTGCACTTGGGCCATGAAATCCATGGTCACAACCACAATAATCAGTAACGAGGTGCCGCCAAAATAAAACGGCACGTTGTACTTCAAAATCAAAAACTCTGGCAGCAGGCAAACAAAGGTGATGTACACCGCGCCGGCCAATGTCAGGCGCACCAGAATCTTGTCGATATAACGCGCCGTTTGATCACCAGGACGAATCCCGGGAATGAAGGCGCCGCTCTTCTTCAAATTGTCCGCTGTTTCCCGGCTGTTAAACACCAGCGCGGTATAGAAGAAGCAGAAAAATACGATCGCGATAGTGTACAGCAGTACATAGATAGGCTGACCCGGGGTCAAGGTGCTGGCGATATCTTTCAGCCAACGCATACCTTCACCTGCACTGAACCAGCCAACCACGGTTGCAGGCAACAGAATGATCGAGGAAGCAAAAATCGGAGGGATCACGCCGGCCATGTTCAGCTTCAAAGGCAGATGGGAGGATTGTCCGCCATACACCTTGTTGCCAACCTGCCGCCTGGCGTAATTCACCAGTATCTTTCGCTGGCCGCGCTCCACAAAGACAACGAAGTAAGTCACGAGCACCACAACAGCCACAATCACAATGGCGACCAGAATACTCATGGCACCTGTGCGGACCAACTCAAGCAAGCCACCCAGCGCATTGGGCAAACCTGCCGCAATACCTGCAAAAATCAGGATCGAGATGCCATTACCCAAACCACGTTCGGTAATCTGCTCCCCGAGCCACATCAAAAACATCGTACCGGCGGTCAAACTGACCACGGCCGTCATACGGAAACCAAATCCGGGCGCCAGGACCAGGCCTGGCGAGCTTTCCAGCGCAATCGCGATACCCATGGACTGGAACAAGGCCAGACCCAGGGTGCCGTAACGCGTGTATTGCGTGATCTTTCTCCGGCCAGCTTCACCTTCTTTTTTCATCTGCTCAAATGTGGGAACCACATAAGTGAGCAGCTGCATGATGATGGAGGCGGAGATGTAAGGCATGATGCCCAACGCAAACACCGTAAAGCGCGACAAGGCCCCGCCAGAGAACATATTGAACAAGCTCAATATGCCACCCTGCTGGCCACTGAAAAGTTGTTGCAACTGGGACGGATCAATTCCTGGAACAGGAATGTGAGCGCCCACACGGTAAACCACCAGCGCAAGCAGCAAAAATACAAGCCTGTTGCGTAGATCACCGAACTTGCCGGTTTTTGCAATTTGTGCAGAGCTGGTTGCCACTGATAGTTATCCGTGTAAGGTTTTAAGCGAGTACGCCGCCGGCGGCTTCGATTGCGGCTTTAGCACCCGCAGTCGCGCCGATGCCATTGAGTTTGACAGCTTTTGTGAGCTCGCCAGACTTGATGACTTTGACGTTTTTAGCCAGCTGGCCAACCAGACCAGCTGTTTTCAGCGCCAGCAGATCCACTTCGGCCAGACCGAGCTGTTCAAGAGCGGCCAGGGTGACTTCAGCATTGAACTTCAGCAGCTGCGACTTGAAACCGCGCTTGGGCAAACGACGTTGCAAAGGCATTTGACCGCCTTCGAAGCCAACCTTGTGGTAGCCGCCCGAACGGGATTTTTGACCTTTGTGACCGCGACCAGCGGTTTTACCAAGGCCAGAGCCGATGCCGCGACCGACACGGCGCTTGGCATGTTTGGCGCCTTCGCCAGGCTTGATTCCGTTTAATTCCATCATAAGCTCCGCTTACAGCACCTTGACCAGGTAGCTGATCTTGTTGATCATGCCGCGCACAGCGGGCGTGTCCTGCAGTTCGCTCTTGCTGTTGATACCGCGGAGGCCCAGGCCGCGCACGGTGGCGCGATGGGATTCCTTGGTGCCAATCGGGCTGCGAACCAGGGTCACTGTGAGTTTTTTCTCTGTCGTCATTGGGTACCGCCTTAGCCGAAGATCTCTTCGACCGATTTACCACGCTTGGCAGCGATGTCCGAAGCCGTCGTGGAGTTGTTCAGCGCGTCCATCGTTGCACGCACCATGTTGTAAGGGTTGCTGGAACCGTGGCTTTTGGCCACGATGTCAGTGATACCCATCACTTCAAACACCGCACGCATGGGTCCGCCGGCAATGATGCCCGTACCTTTGGCGGCCGGCATCATCATGACGCTGGCAGCACCCCAGTGACCAAACACGTTGTGGTGAATGGTGCCGTTTTTCAACGACACTTTGGTCATGTTGCGACGGGCCTCTTCCATGGCTTTTTGCACGGCCGCTGGCACTTCTTTCGACTTGCCCTTGCCCATGCCGACGCGACCGTCGCCATCACCAACCACAGTCAGTGCAGCAAAACCGAGAATCCGGCCGCCTTTTACAACTTTGGTCACGCGGTTGACCGCGATCATCTTTTCCTTCAGACCATCGTCTGGAGCGTCGTTTTGTGATTTTGCTTGAAACTTAGCCATACTTAATTCCAGTCTGCTTAGAACTGCAAGCCAGCTTCGCGAGCCGCATCAGCCAGCGCTTTAACGCGGCCATGGTACGCAAAGCCAGCGCGGTCAAACGCTACTTTTTCCACACCTGCCGCTTTTGCCTTTTCGGCAATACGCTTGCCAATGGCTTGCGCAGCAGCAACGTTTGCACCTTTGCCCGAAGCGCCAAGCTCCTTGCGCACTTCGACTTCTGCGGTCGAAGCAGAGGCCAGAATTTTGGTGCCGTCGCCAGAAATAACGCTGGCGTAAATATGCAAATTGGTCCGATTCACGGTCAGACGGGCAACACCTTGCGTGGCAATGCGGATGCGGGTCTGGCGTGAACGACGAAGGCGCTGCTCTTTTTTGGTCAACATGGTGCAGCTCCTTATTTCTTCTTGGTTTCTTTGATCGTGATCTTCTCATCCGAATAACGGATGCCCTTGCCCTTGTAAGGCTCAGGAGGACGCACGGCGCGAACTTCGGCGGCAATCTGGCCGACGCGTTGACGATCTGCACCCTTGATCACCACCTCAGTGGGAGTCGGCGTTGCAACCTGGATACCGGCAGGCATATCAAACACCACAGGGTGCGAATAACCAACCGTCAGATTCAACTTGGTACCTTGGGCCTGGGCTTTGTAACCCACACCAACCAGGCTCAGCTTCTTCTCGAAGCCCTTGGTCACACCGGTGACCATGTTGTTAACCAGCTGGCGCATGGTGCCGCTCATGGCATTGGCTTCACGCGACTCATTGGCTGGGACAAAAGTCAACTGGCCGGCATCATTCTTGATGGTGACCAGGGCATTTTGTGCCAGAGCCAAAGCACCGAGGGCGCCCTTGACATTGATCTGGTCATCTTTCATCGCCACGTCCACGCCCTGGGGCACGACGACTGGCATTTTTGCTACACGAGACATTTCAGTTACTCCTCAATGCCGCCGTTAGGCCACGTAGCAAAGCACTTCACCACCGATACCGGTAGCGCGCGCTTTACGATCAGTCATTACACCCTGGGGGGTAGTGACAATGGCGACACCCAGTCCGTTCATGACTTGGGGGATGGCGCCGTGGCCTTTGTAGACGCGAAGGCCTGGGCGGCTGACGCGCTCAATGCGCTCAATCACGGGCTTGCCTGCGTAATACTTCAGGGCGATTTCCAACTGGGGTTTGCCATCATCGGTCTTGACGGAGAAGCCATCGATATAGCCCTCATCCTTCAACACCTGTGCGATAGCGACTTTGACTTTTGACGATGGCACCAACACAACGGCTTTTTCAACCATTTGTGCATTGCGGATGCGCGTCAGCATGTCGGCAATAGGATCACTCATGCTCATTTGTAGTTCTCCTATGCTTACCAGCTTGCCTTGGTGATACCAGGGATATCACCAGCAAAAGCCAACTCACGGATCTTGGCGCGAGCCAAGCCGAATTGACGGAATGTGCCACGTGGGCGGCCCGTGATCGCGCAGCGGTTACGCTGACGTGTCGGGTTCGCATTACGGGGCAACTTTTGCAACTCCAGACGGGCCAGGGCGCGCTCTTCATCGGAGCGTTTGGCGTCGTTGGAAATTGCTTTGAATTCTGCGTGTTTCTTGGCGAACTTGGCGACCAGTTTGTCGCGCTTCAGTTCACGTTGCAATAAAGCTTGTTTTGCCATGTCCGCCTCAGTTCTTGAACGGAAAACGGAAAGCGGTGAGAAGTGCCTTGCACTCTTCATCGGACTTGGCCGTTGTGGTGATGCTGATATTCAGGCCGCGCAAGGCATCCACCTTGTCGTACTCAATTTCAGGGAAAATGATCTGCTCTTTCACGCCGATGTTGTAGTTTCCGCGGCCATCGAAGGCACGACCGGAAATACCGCGGAAGTCACGAACACGCGGCAGAGCCACGGTCACGAAACGATCGAGGAATTCATACATCTGAACGCCGCGCAGAGTCACCATGCAGCCAATAGGCAGATCTTCGCGGATTTTGAAACCAGCGATAGCCTTCTTGGCTTTGGTGACCACAGGCTTTTGGCCAGCAATCTTGGTCATGTCGCCGACGGCGTTGTCCATGACCTTCTTGTCTGCAACAGCCTCGCTCACACCCATGTTGAGTGTGATCTTGGTGATGCGGGGAACCTGCATCGGCGTTGTGTAGCCGAATTTTTCAATCAGCGCAGGTGCGATTTTCTCGCGGTATTGATCTTGCAAGCGTGCCATGTTTACGCAGCCTTAATTTCGTCGCCACTGGACTTGAAGACGCGCACTTTTTTGCCGTCAGCCAGAAGCTTGATACCAACACGATCCGCCTTGCCCGTTGCGGCATTGAAGATGGCCACATTGGATTGGTGAATCGGCATGCTTTTTTCAACAATGCCACCGGTGGTGCCCTTGAGGGGGTTTGGCTTGGTGTGTTTTTTCACCAGGTTAAGGCCCTCAACCAGCACATAACTGTCGTCCTTGCGGAGCGAAATCGTGCCGCGCTTGCCCTTGTCGCGGCCTGCGATGACGATGATTTCATCGCCTTTGCGAATCTTGTTCATGGCGTGTCCTTACAGAACTTCAGGAGCCAGGGACACGATCTTCATGAACTTTTCAGTGCGCAACTCGCGCGTCACTGGTCCGAAGATGCGGGTGCCGATAGGCTCCAGCTTGGCGTTAAGCAACACTGCTGCGTTGCCATCAAATTTGACGAGGGAGCCATCGCCGCGGCGGATGCCCTTGGCAGTACGAACGACCACAGCACTGTAAACCTCGCCTTTTTTGACGCGGCCACGTGGAGCGGCTTCTTTGATACTTACCTTGATGACGTCACCAACGCTGGCGTACCGGCGCTTGGATCCGCCCAGCACTTTGATGCACATCACGGATTTAGCACCCGTGTTGTCAGCAACATCGAGTTTGGATTGCGTTTGAATCATTTAAATTAGTCCCAACTTGCACCAGCGCCTTTTCCCACAACAGGAAGACTTGCCAGTCAGTCTTGGGCCCGTCGTCCACACCACAAACCACTTGCGATGCTTCCGTTAGGCAGAATTCTTAGCTCTTTCAAGCGAAGCCCACGATTATTATCAAATTGCCACGCCTTGTCAACACCTCTCCTTGCAAATTCTTCGTGTTTAGACGGGTATTCGCCAAAATATTGATCAAAACAGGCTTTAGCCCTTTACAGATGGGCGCAAGCAGCTATCAATTTCAAAGCAAGCAACAGCCCGCTCAGGCCGGCAACAACAGGTATTGATCCGCCAGCTTCAGGAATTCAGCGAGTTGGGGGTCTGTTTGATTTTCCTCGGCCAGCAACTCGGCCACAGCGCCCGCCAGCGATTTGGCCAGCGCGGCATCCAGAAACAGCAGGCGGGATCGCCGCGCCAGCACATCCTCGACCGTCCGGGCGTATTCGTAACGCGCCGCAAACCGCACCATGGCCTCCGTCAGGCCGCCGCCCAGAACCCGCTCTGCCCCCGGCAAGGCCAGCACCCCTGCCGCGTCGCTGCCATATAAGTGCAGGCCGGGCGCCTCGCTGATCTTATGGGTAGACGTCTGGGCGCCGACCAGTTTGAGATCAACGGTCACACCGCCGGGGCGCTTGGCCAGCAAATCCGCGGCAAAACAATGGTCCAGCACGTCTTCGGCCATGGCCCGGTAAGTGGTCCATTTGCCGCCAGTCACGGTCACCAGGCCGCTTTTGCTGACCAGCACCGTGTGTTCGCGCGACAGCGCCTGGGTGCTGTCGCCATCATCTTCGGGCGGTTTCACCAGGGGCCGCAACCCCACCCAGATACTTTTGATGTCGGCCGGCCCCGGCGCCTTGCTCAAGTAGCGCGCCGACTCACCCAGGATGAAATCAAGCTCTTCGCGGAAGGCCAGTGGTTCGCGCGCCAGGTCGCTGCGCGGCGTATCGGTGGTGCCCAGAATGGTTTTGCCCAGCCAGGGCACGGCAAACAACACCCGCCCGTCAGCGGTTTTTGGCACCAGCAAGGCATGGTCGGTCGGCAAAAACGAGCGGTCGACCACGATATGCACCCCCTGGCTGGGCGCCACCATGGGTTTGGCCTCACGGCCTATGGCCTGGCCATCCAGCAGGCGCAGCTGATCGACCCAGACGCCGGCCGCGTTGACGACACATTTGGCCCTGAGCGTAAGTGCCTGCCCACTTTCATGATCCATCACCGTCAAGCCCACCAGCTTGCCGCCCTCATGGACGAGGCCGGTGGCGGCGCAATAGTTGACCAGCAGAGCGCCGGCACGGGCGGCGCTGCGCGCCAGCGCCAAGGCCAGACGTGCATCGTCAAATTGACCGTCCCAATACTTGACGCCACCTTTGAGCCCGTCCTGGCGGGCGGTCGGCAGGCAGCCCAAGGTCTCACTGCGATTCAGAAACTCGGTGGGGCCCAGCCCGGCCTTACCGGCCAGGGCGTCATACATCTTGAGGCCGACACCATAAAACGGCGTCTCCCAGAACTTGTAGGAAGGCATCACAAAAGGCAAGGGCTGGGCCAGATGGGGGGCATTGGCCAGCAGGTGTGTGCGCTCATGCAGGGCTTCGCGCACCAGGGAAATATTGCCCTGCGCCAGGTAGCGCACACCGCCATGCACCAGCTTGGTGGCGCGCGACGAGGTACCTTTGGCAAAGTCGTGGGACTCCACCAGGACCACGGAAAACCCACGCGCCGCGGCATCCAGCGCGACGCCCAGCCCGGTGGCGCCGCCGCCAATGATGGCCACGTCGTAGGTGTGGGGCGCTTTCAGGCGCGCCATCAGATCGGCACGTTGCGTCGGCAACGGAGTGGATTCAAAAGTCATGCTCGCCTTGGTTCGAATTTTTTCGAATAATGTTCTCTTCTGCGCGATTTTAGTAGATACCATCCCTTATTTACTTCTTTTTGCTTCGCTATACAGTCGATTCACTCTCAAACCGAATCCCGCGTGAATTCCAATCCCCGCCAACTCAAACTTCTGGACGAGGTCCGCGCGCGCGGCTCCGTCACGGTCGAACAGCTCGCCGAGACCCTGTCGGTCACGCTGCAAACGGTGCGCCGCGACATCCAGCGCCTGGCCGATGCCGGCCTGCTGGCGCGTTTCCATGGCGGCGTGCGGGCGCCCAACTCGACCATTGAAAACCTCGCCCACCGGCAGCGCGAAAACCTGCATGCCGAGGGCAAGGCCCGGATTGCACGCGCCGTCGCCGCCGAAGTGCCGGACAACTGCTCGTTAATCCTCAACATTGGCACCACCACCGAAGCCATTGCCCGGGCGCTGCTGCACCACAAGGGTTTGCGCGTCATCACCAACAACCTCAATGTCGCGGCCATCCTCAGCAGCAATACCAGCAGCGAGGTGATCGTCGCCGGCGGGGTGGTGCGCGCCCGCGACCGCGGCATCGTCGGCGAAGCGGCGGTTGACTTCATCCGGCAATTTCGGGTCGACATCGCGCTGATCGGGATTTCGGGCATCGAAGCCGACGGCTCCTTGCGCGACTTTGACTACCGTGAAGTAAAAGTCGCGCAAACCATCATGACCCACGCACGCGAGGTCTGGCTGGCCGCCGACAGCAGCAAGTTCAACCGGCCGGCCATGGTCGAACTCGCCACCCTGGCGCAAATCGACCGCCTGTTCACCGACCAGCCGCCGCCAGCCCCCTTCCCCGCCCTGCTCGCCGAAGCCGGCGTAAGCTGCGACGTGGCCCCACCCTGACCCCCTCTTTTTTCGACCTCCACCATGACTTACCTGCTTGCCCTGGACCAGGGCACCTCCAGCTCCCGCAGCATCGTTTTTGATGCCCAAGGCCATATCGTGGCGATGGCGCAGCTAGAGCTGCCGCAGATCTACCCCAAACCGGGCTGGGTCGAACACGACCCCATGGAAATCTGGCGCACCCAGCTCGCCACCGCGCGCGAGGCCCTGGCCAAAGCCGGCATCAAAGCCGGCGACATTCGCGCGCTGGGCATCACCAACCAGCGCGAAACCACCGTGGTCTGGAACCGCCAAACCGGCCAGCCGATTCACCACGCCATCGTCTGGCAGGACAGGCGCGCCGAAGCCACCTGCGCCCGGCTGCGTGAAGACGGCAAGGCCGGCCTGATCCAGGCCAAAACCGGCCTGCTGATTGATGCCTATTTTTCAGGCACCAAACTCAAATGGCTGCTCGACAACGTGCCGCAGGCCAGGGCTCAGGCCGAGCGCGGCGAACTGGCCTTCGGCACCATCGACAGCTGGCTGATGTGGCAACTCACAGGCGGCAAAGTCCACGCCACCGATGTCAGCAATGCCTCGCGCACCCTGCTGTTTAATGTGCGCAGCAACACCTGGGACGACGAACTGCTGGCCTTGCTGGACATTCCGCCCAGCCTGATGCCCGAGGTCAAACCCTCCAGCGCGCATTACGGCGAGCTGCTGCCGACGCTGCTGGGTGCGGCCACTCCCATCGCCGGCGTGGCCGGCGACCAGCAAAGCGCCTTGTTCGGCCAGGCCTGTTTCAAGGAGGGCATGGCCAAAAACACCTATGGCACGGGTTGTTTCATGCTGATGCACACGGGCGAGAAGTTCCAGACCTCGCACAACGGCCTGCTCACCACCAGCGCGGCGCAGGTCACACGGCAAACCGAATATGCGATTGAAGGCAGTGTGTTTGTCGGCGGCGCCGTGGTGCAGTGGTTACGCGACGGCCTACATGCGATCAAGGGCAGCGGCGAGGTGCAGGCATTGGCCGAAAGTGTGCCGGATTCCGGCGGCGTCATGGTCGTGCCGGCCTTCACCGGCCTGGGCGCGCCCTACTGGAAACCCGATGCGCGCGGCACCATTACCGGCCTGACACGCGGCACCACGCTGGCCCACATTGCGCGCGCCGCGCTGGAAAGCATTGCCTACCAAAGCGCCGCCCTGCTGCAGGCCATGAGCCGCGATGCGGTGGCGGCCGGCGCCGCGCCGGTGGCCGAGTTGCGTGTCGACGGCGGCGCCTGTATCAACGACTTGTTGATGCAGTTCCAGGCCGACCTGCTCGGCATCCCGGTGGTGCGGCCGGCCGTCACCGAAACCACCGCCCTGGGCGCGGCCTACCTGGCGGGCCTATCCAGCGGCGTTTATCAAAGCACGGCCGAACTCTCAGGCTTGTGGCGCAGCGAACGCCGCTTTTTGCCGACCCTGGGCACCGACCGCGCCGCCGAACTGATGGCACGCTGGGAACATGCGGTGCGCCAGACCGTGGCCGAATAATCCCGCGCTAGACTTTGGGCATCGCACCTCTTTTTTGACCTCGGCCGGGCCCGTGCCCGCCTTTCCTGGACACCCACCCATGCGCTCCTCCACCCTTGAAAACATCGCTTTTATAGGCGGCGGCAACATGGCCAGCGCCATCATTGGCGGCCTGCTCCAGCAGGGCCTGGCGGCCAGCCAGATCCAGATCGTCGAACCGTTTGACGAACAACGCGCCAAGCTGCAGGCGCAGTTCGGCATTGCCGCGCAAGCCGCGCCCGGTGCGGCGCTGGCCTCGGCCGGCCTGGTGGTCTGGGCCGTCAAGCCCCAGACTTTCCAGGAAGCCGCGCAGCAGGCCGGCCCGCACACCGGCCAGGCCTTGCACCTGAGTGTGGCGGCCGGCATCCGCTCGGACAGCATCGCCCGCTGGCTGGGCAGCGAACGTATCGTGCGCGCCATGCCCAACACGCCGGCGCTGATCGGCCAGGGCATGACCGCGCTGTTTGCGCGCCCTGCCGTGACCGACCAGCAGCGGCAAGCTGTCGAAGCCGTCATTGCCACCACCGGCCAGCATCTCTGGCTGACCGAGGAACAACAGCTGGACGCGGTGACGGCCTTGTCCGGCTCCGGCCCGGCTTATGTGTTTTATTTCATCGAGGCCATGGTGGCAGCCGGTGTGCAAATGGGTTTGACGCCGGCGCAGGCCCACACCCTGGCCGTGAGCACTTTTGTCGGGGCGTCCGCGCTGGCCGCAGCGTCCGAGGACCCGCCCGAGGTCTTGCGCGCCCGCGTGACCTCCAAAGGCGGCACCACCTACGCCGCGCTCACGGCCATGGAGCAGGCCGGCCTCCAGCAGCAGTTCATGCGTGCCATCGAAGCCGCCCGGCAGCGCGCCGTCGAGCTGGGGGACGAATTTGGTACCCGCTGAAAGTTAAGGCATTCAATTGGCCTCCAGCCCTTGATGGACGGGCGCAAGCAGCTATATTTTTTATAGCGACGGGCAATCCCTGTCAGAAAAATGTGCGGCCGGCGCCAACGGCCCTGCGACTTGCGTCAACCGCCCAAGGCGGGCAAACGTTGAGAACAGGCGACCCTGTCACTGGCCCCCCGGCTCTGCGGCAGGCGCATTAAAATTTTTCTAACATCCGGAGTCCCCATGAAAAAAATCCTGTCCATCCTTGCCAGCGCTGTTGTTCTTGCCATGCCTTTGGCCGTGATCTCCACGCCAGCCGCAGCCCAGACCAGCGCTCCCGCTGCTGCGCCGGCCGCCGCACCTGCTGCTGCACCCGCCGCTGAAAAAATGGCCCCAGCCAAAGCCAAGGCAAAACCCAAGGCCAAGCACAAAGTCAAAGCCAAGGCCAAAGCCAAGCCCGCTAAAAAAGCCGCCTGATAGGTCCCAGAGGTTTCACGGATGAGCCGGGGCCCCGGCCAGTCCGCTGAAGCATCGGATTCAAAAGCCCGCCGCGCGCGGGCTTTTTCACGCCTGGCCGATCCGGATCAAACGCCCAGGTAAGACAGGGCGATGCCGGCAAACACCGTGAAGCCCAGCCAGTGGTTCAGGCGAAAAGCCTTGAAGCAGCCTTCACGCTCACGCCGGCGTATCAGCCAGCCGTGCCACAAGGCCTGCGCCAGCGCCACGCCTATCGCTATCCAATAGATAGCAGGTCGCGCCATGTTCATCAGGGCAAAGGCCCAAATGGACAGATACAGCAGATAACTCGTCATGACCCCGGCCACATCAAAGCGCCCCAGCGTGATGGCCGAGGTTTTCATGCCTATCTTGAGGTCGTCGTCGCGGTCCACCATGGCGTATTCGGTGTCGTAGGCAATCACCCAGAACAGGTTGCCCAACAACAAGACCCAGGCCAGCACCGGCACACGCGACTGCACAGCCGCAAAAGCCATGGGAATACCAAAACTGAAAGCCACACCCAGCACCGCCTGCGGCATGGACACATAACGCTTGGCAAAGGGGTAGATCAGGGTCACGGCAAGCGCGGCAAACGACCAGGCGATGGTCGCGCGGTTGGTCGTGAGCACCAGGCCAAAAGCCAGCAGCGCCAGCACCGCGCCTACCCCCAGGGCTTCCTGGCTGGAGAGTTTGCCGCTGGTCACCGGCCGCTGCGCCGTACGTTTGACGTGGCGGTCAAAGTCGCGGTCGGCCACATCGTTCAGGCAGCAACCAGCGCTGCGCATCAAAAAGGTACCCAGCGTAAACACCAGCACCAGATGCCAGCCAGGAAAGCCATGCGCGGCCACCCACAGCGCCGACAAGGTGGGCCACAGCAGCAGCAGCCAGCCCGCCGGGCGGTCCCAGCGGATCAGCTGCAAATAAAGACAGCGTTTATTTTTCAAGCGGCGATATTAATGGCTGCGCGGTACGTCCAGCAATTCAGATTTTCGGGATGAAGTGCGAGACGCCCGGAGCGGAGCCACCGGAATGTACTTGGGTACATGAGGATGGCGAGCACCAGGCAACGACGCAATTCGCCCGAAAAATGGATGGGTGGGCCTGCCGCTTATTCTTCAAGGAGCGAGCGCAGCATCCACGCGGTCTGCTCGTGAACCGTCAGGCGCTGCGTCAACAGGTCGGCCGTGGGCTCGTCGCCGGCCTTGTCGGCCACCGCGAACAGACCACGGGCCGTGCGGGCGACGGCTTCGTGGCCTTGCACCAGGATACGCACCATTTCCAGCGCTTTCGGCGGTGTCACGGGCGCATCGGGCACCGACGCGAGTTTGCTGAACTGGGCGTACGAGCCGGGCGCCGGGTGACCCAGCGAACGGATACGTTCGGCCACCGGGTCCACCGCCGCCCACAGCTCGGTGTATTGCGTCATGAACATCGCGTGTAACGTGTTGAACATGGGCCCCGTCACATTCCAGTGGAAATTGTGCGTGGTCAGGTACAAGGTGTAGGTGTCGGCCAGCAAGTGGCTCAAGCCCTTGGCGATCGCGGCGCGGTCTTTTTCGCCGATGCCGATGTTGATGGGCGGCGCGCCGACCCGGCCGGCGGATGCGGAGGAAGCTTTCGGAGAAGATTTGGCCATGGATTTTTCCTTGTTTAAAACTTCAGACATCGTTCCAGGCCATCCGCGTGCGCACGGCAGCAGACGAAAAAGCAGCGCCTGGACAGACACATCATAAAACCGCGCTGTGACCCGGGGTTCAGGACAGCCGCGTCACGCCCGGCAACTCGCAGGCATAAATCGCATTGCGCAGCGCCGCAATCGCCTCGTAACGCGTGAAACTGCGGCGCCAGGCCAGCACCACGCGGCGCGAGGGCACATGGCCGGAAAATGGCAGGTACTTGATGTACGAAGGCAACTCCGGAACCTCTTTGCCTCTGGACTTGGCCGGGGTTTTGACGGGCGGGGTTGGCAGCAAAGCCTCTTTGGGCACGCTCAAACGCGGCACCAGCGTCACACCCATGCCAGCCGCCACCATGTGTTTGATGGTTTCCAGCGACGAACCTTCAAACGTCTTGCGTATGCCTTCGGCATTGCTGGAAAAACGTGCGAACTCGGGGCACACCTCCAGCACATGATCGCGAAAACAATGGCCGGTGCCCAGCAGCAACATGGTCTCCTGCTTCAGTTCCTCGGCGGTGATGCTGTCGCGCGCGGCCAGCGGATGGTTGCTGGGCACAGCGGCCATGAAAGGCTCGTCGTACAGCGGCGCAATCGCCAGGTTGGTATCGGGAAAAGGCTCGGCCAGGATGGCGCAGTCGATCTCGCCGGTGCGTAGTTCTTCAAGCAGCTTGACCGTGAAGTTTTCCTGCAGCATCAGCGGCATCTGCGGCATGGCCGCAATCGTCTGGCGCACCAGGTCCGGCAGCAGGTAAGGGCCTATCGTGTAAATCACGCCCAGGCGCAAGGCGCCGGCCAGCGGGTCCTTGCCACGCTTGGCGATCTCGCGAATGCTCTCGGCCTGCTCCAGCACACTTTGCGCCTGGCGGATGATTTCTTCGCCCAGTGGGGTGACCGTGATTTCATTGGCGTTGCGCTCAAACAGCTTGACCTGCAACTCCTCTTCGAGCTTCTTGATCGCCACACTTAAGGTCGGCTGCGACACGTGGCAGGCTTCCGCGCCTTTGCCAAAGTGTTTTTCACGGGCGACGGCGACGATGTATTTGAGTTCGGTGAGCGTCATGGGGTGATTGTGCTGGTTTTCGTGCCTGGATTTCCAGCGTTTGTGACTTAACCACCAAGCCGGGTCTCGCCCCGGCGGGCGAGGCACTTTGTCTTTGCTTCGCCAAAGAAAAGTACCCAAAAGAAAGGCGACCCGCAGTCTGGGTCCCTGCGCTGCGCTACGGGCAACTTGTGCTGCTCGAAGGTGACGGAAATTTTAGAAACTTGTCGGCTTCGCCGCCTTCGGACATCTAAAATTTTTGCCCATCCCCTCCTGCGCTGCTCAGCCCAGCCAGGACGGGGTTGAGAGGAAAAATTCGGAATCGGGGAGCAGAACGCGCAAAGCGCGTTCTGCGGAATTTGGCTGTTGGTATTTGTTCCCCACCCCCTTCTGTATGCGCTGAGGAGCACAGGGCCAGACGGATCAGGGCTCGCGATTGTCTGAGCCGCAGGCGAGTTCGAGCGAGACCCCGGCTGGACCGAGCACCGCAAGGTACCCGTAGCGCAGCGAAGGGTCGCAGACAGTAGGGTCGCCTTCTCTTTGCTTACTTTCTCTTGGCGACGCAAGAGAAAGTGAGTCGGCCGCCGGGCCGAGACCCGGCTTGGTCGTGCACCAACAAGGCCGGAAACAAAGAAGGTCCAGACGGGCTTCTAAGGCAATAATGGCCATGAGTTCCACCCAAGTCACTTGATGAACAGTCAGACCTTTCCATCGTGGCACTTTGATGCCGTTTGCCTCAAATCTCACGACGCACGGCTAGTTTGGGCGGGAGAAGTCCCCTTCATTCGTTTACGCTCAGGAGCACCAATGAAATTTCACGAAGTCGTCTCCCGCGTCACCGGTCTCAGCGTCCCCATCTTCGGAGTTCAATGGAATCCGCCCGAGGCGGAGTGTGTCGTGGCTCGACGCATCCTCGCATTCTTAGAAGACCGGCGCGTCCTGTTCGTTCCGTCCGAGATGGAGGTACCACATCACTGCGTTGATTCCATTCTCCTCATTCGAGAGTTTCTCACCACGGAACTCGGAAAACTTGACGCAAAGAAGGATCTAGCACTCGGTCTTCGTGCGATGCGTGCCGCATGCCGAAAATTCCTCTCCACAGTAGAGACCGATGATCGGTGTGCCGTTCGGTTTGGCGCAACCCAAGGCCACCATGCAAGCTGGGTCTTCAATGGTGCAGTGGGTGAGTTGCGTGGCGTTTTTGGCGTTCACATCGCACGGCTCGCTGCGTCGCATGGCTTAGATATTGAAGGGGACTTGGCCTCAATCATCCCGGCGCCGCCAGATGAACATTGACTTGTCAGTCAAGCCTTCAAAAACTCAGCCTTCCCCCCCAGCCACCGCAAAATATGCCGATGCGCCAGGTCGGCGTACTGATCCAGCATTTGCGGCGCCAGTTCCCGCGCCCAGGCCAGTAGCGCGGTATCCGTTTCCAGGTCGGCAAACCGCAGCAGCGGCGCACCCGACTGGCGAGCCCCCAAAAACTCGCCCGGGCCACGAATGTCCAGGTCGCGCCTGGCAATCTCAAAACCGTCTTGCGTTTCCACCATGGCTTTGAGCCGGGCGCGAGCGGTTTCGCCCAATCGCGGCGCATCACCGGTGGAATACAGCAACACGCAGGCCGAGGCCGCGGCGCCGCGCCCGACCCGGCCGCGCAGTTGGTGCAACTGACTCAGGCCAAAACGCTCGGCATGTTCAATCACCATCAGCGAGGCATTGGGCACGTCCACCCCCACCTCGATCACCGTGGTGCTGACCAGCACGCCGAGCTGGCCGCTGGTGAACAACGCCATCACCGCCTTTTTCTCGGCCGGCGGCATGCGTGAATGCAGCAGGCCGACCGGCGTGCCGGGCAGGGCTGCGCTCAAGGCTTCGTGTGTCTGGGTGGCGTTGATCAGGTCGACCGATTCGCTTTCTTCAATCAGCGGGCAGACCCAATACACCTGCCGCCCCTGGTCCAGTTGCGCACGGATACGCTCCACCACCTCGTCGCGTCTGGCCTCGCTGACCACCTTGGTCACAATGGGCGTGCGGCCAGGCGGCAACTCGTCAATCGTCGAGACGTCGAGGTCGGCGTAATAACTCATGGCCAGGGTGCGCGGGATGGGCGTGGCCGTCATCATGAGTAAATGCGGCTCCTTGCCGCCTTCGCTCATCTTGCTGCGCAGGGCCAGCCGCTGCGCCACGCCGAAGCGATGTTGCTCGTCGATGATGGCCAGCGCCAGGTTTTTGAAAACCACCTTGTCCTGGATCACCGCATGGGTGCCGACCACCAGGCCGGCGGCGCCGCTTTCAATCATGGCAAGCGACTCGCGCCGCTCCTTGGCTTTCTGGCTGCCGGTGAGCCACGCGGTCTGGATGCCCAGCGGTTCCAGCCAACTAATCAGCTTGCGAAAGTGCTGCTCGGCCAGGATTTCGGTGGGCGCCATCAACGCGCATTGCCAGCCGGCATCTATACAACGCGCCGCGGCCAGCGCCGCCACCACGGTTTTGCCGGAGCCGACATCGCCCTGCAGCAAACGGTGCATGGGAATACTTTTTTGCAGATCGGCGGCGATCTCGGCGCCCACACGTTGCTGCGCCGCCGTCAGGCGAAAAGGCAGGCGCTCCAGCAACTGCGCTTGCAAGCTGCATTGGGGGCCGCGCATCGCCGCCCCGTTCAAGGCCGGCGCACGCATGGCCGCCCGCACGCGGCGCGCCTGCAACTGCGACAACTGCTGGGCCAGCAACTCCTCGGCCTTGAGCCGTTGCCAAGCCGGGTGGCTGCGGTCTTCGAGCGCGGCCAGCGCCACATCGGGCGTGGGATGGTGCAAAAACAATAGCGCCTCACGCAAGCTGGACAAGGGCTGGGGCAAGTTTTTGCTTAAATATTGCGCAGGAATGGTTTCCCGCAGGTCGGCGCGGGCCAGGCCACCCAGCACCGCCTTGCGCAAATACGCCTGCGGCAAGCCGGCTACGGTGGGGTACACCGGCGTCAAGGCAGCCGGCAAATCACCACCGGCCGAGCGAAAGCTGGGGTGTACCATTTCCCGGCCCACAAAACCACCGCGCAGCTCGCCGCGCACACGCACACGGGCGCCTACGCTCAGGGTTTTCTGGTGTGAAGGGTAAAAGTTGATGAAGCGCAGCACACAAGTGTCGCTGCCGTCGTCTACCGTCACCCGTAGTTGGCGGCGCGGCCGCAGGGTGATCTCGCTGTGGGTCACCTCGGCCTCGATTTGCACGGTTTCGCCGTCGCGCGCGTCGGCCAGCCGGGTGATGCGGGTTTCGTCTTCGTAACGCAGCGGCAGGTGCAGGGCCAGGTCGATGTCGCGGCGCAGACCGAGTTTTTCCAAGGCTTTCTGGGCCGGCGACTTCTGTGCCGGCTTGGGCGCGGTCGGGCTCCCAGCCCCGGCTGCGGCCTGAATCACTTTTCGGGAAGAGGCACCAGGGGGCGACATGGGACAATTGTGCCTTCATGAAGACGCATTTCAGCCTCAGTGACTTTGATTTCACACTCCCCGACGAATTAATCGCCCAGCAACCCACGGCCGAGCGCCGCGGCTCGCGCCTGCTCGACGGCCGCGTCAGCCCGCTCGTGGACCGGCAGTTTGCCGATTTGCCCGAGCTGCTCCAGCCAGGCGACCTGTTGGTGCTCAACGACACCAAGGTGGTCAAGGCCCGCCTGTTCGGCCAAAAAAGCAGCGGCGGCCGGCTCGAGCTGCTGATCGAACGGGTCTTGTCCTCGCCTCAGGATACGGTCCACGAAGTGGCCGCCCACATGAAGGTCAGCAAAAAACCCTTGCCCGGCGCCGTTATGCAAATGGACGGCGGCTTTACCGCCACCCTGCTGGGCCGCTGGCCCAATACCAACGGGCCGCTGTACCGCTTTGCCCTGAGTAGCGAGCCTTATGCGCTGATGGAAGGCCACGGCCATGTGCCGCTGCCGCCTTACATCACGGACAGCGATACGGCGACCGACGAGCGCCGCTACCAGACCGTGTTTGCCAAACACCCGGGCGCCGTGGCGGCACCGACCGCAGCCCTGCATTTTGACGATGCCATGCTGGCGCAACTGGCGGCCAAAGGCGTGTCGCGCGCCACCGTCACGTTACACGTGGGCGCCGGTACCTTCCAGCCCGTGAAGGCCGAAAACATCGCCGACCACGTGATGCATTTCGAACGGTTTGAAGTGCCACCGGCGACCTTGCAGGCGATTGCCGACTGCAAGGCGAGAGGCGGGCGTGTGGTGGCTGTGGGCACCACCACCGTGCGGGCGCTGGAGTCCCATGCGAAATTCGGCGCCGACTGCAAGGACACCAACATCTTCATCACGCCCGGTTTTGAGTTTGCCGTGGTGGATATGTTGCTGACGAATTTTCACCTGCCCAAAAGCACGCTGATGATGCTGGTCAGCGCGTTTGCCGGCTACGACCACATCATGGCGCTGTACCGCCATGCCATCACGGAACGTTACCGTTTCTTCAGTTATGGTGATGCCATGCTGCTGCAAAAATCCACCCCGGAGGCCATCGCGCCATGCTGAATTTTGAAGTCCTGAAAACCGATGCAGCCGAAGGCGCTTACCTCGGCTCCTACGCCCGCCGCGGCACGCTCACGCTGAACCACGGCGTGGTGCAAACCCCCATCTTCATGCCTGTGGGCACCTATGGCACCGTCAAGGGTGTGATGCCGCAATCGCTGCACGAGATGGGCGCACAAATCATTCTGGGCAATACCTTTCACCTGTGGATGCGTCCGGGGCTGGACGTGATGCAGCAGTTTGGCGGCCTGCACAAGTTTGAAAGCTGGCACAAACCCATACTCACCGACAGCGGCGGCTTCCAGGTCTGGTCGCTCGGCGAGATGCGTAAGATTTCCGAAGAAGGCGTGAAATTTGCCTCGCCGGTCAATGGCGACAAGCTGTTCCTGACACCCGAGATCTCGATGCAGATCCAGACCATTCTGAACAGCGACATCGTCATGCAGTTTGACGAATGCACGCCTTACGACACCAAGGGCCACATCACGACCGAGTCCGAGGCGCGCACCTCGATGGAGCTCAGCCTGCGCTGGGCCAAACGTTGCGTGGCCGAGTTTGAAAAGTTGAACAACCCCAACGCCTTGTTTGGCATTGTCCAGGGTGGCATGTTTGAGAACCTGCGCCAGGAGTCACTGGATGCGCTGGTGGAGCTGGACTTGCCCGGTTATGCGATTGGCGGCGTCAGTGTCGGCGAGCCCAAGGAAGAAATGCAGCGCATCATGGCGCACACGCCGCACCGCCTGCCAGCCAACAAACCGCGTTATTTGATGGGTGTGGGCACACCGGAAGACCTGGTCGAAGGTGTGGCGGCTGGCGTGGACATGTTCGACTGCGTGATGCCGACACGTAACGCGCGCAACGGCCACATGTTCACGCGTTTTGGCGACCTGAAAATCCGCAATGCCCGCTACAAGACCGAAGATGCGCCGGTTGACGCGACCTGCAGTTGCTACACCTGCAAAAACTTCTCGCGCGCCTACATGCACCACCTGGACCGCTGCGGCGAAATGTTAGGCCCCATGTTGTCCAGCATCCACAACCTGCACTACTACCTGAACCTGATGCAGGAAGTGCGTGATGCGTTGGATGCCGGGCAGTTTGGCGCCTTTGTGCTGCAGTTCCGCCAGGACAGGCAACGCGGCGTTTAGGTCTAGCCCCACAAAAAATCACCGACAAGGAAGTCCCCATGCAGTACCGCCGTCTTGGAACAAGCAACCTGAAGGTCTCCGCCCTGTGTCTGGGCACCATGATGTTCGGCCAGCAGACACCCGCGGACGAGGCGGCGCGTATCATGGCTTCCGCCCGCGAACACGGCATCAACTTCATAGATACGGCCGACGTCTACAACGAAGGCCGGGCCGAAACCCTGCTGGGCCAGTTGCTGGCGGGCCAGCGTGACCATTGGGTGCTGGCCAGCAAGTTGGGCAACCGCATGGGCCAGGATGTCAACGCAGGCCATTATTCGCGCCGCTGGCTGATACAGCAGACCGACGCCATCCTGGCGCGCCTTGGAACCGACTACCTGGACATCCTCTACCTGCACCGCGACTTCCACGATGAAAACCTCGAGGAAGCCGTGTCTGCGCTGGGCCATTTGATACGCGCCGGCAAAATTCGCAGTTTTGGTTTGTCCAATTTTCGCGGCTGGCGCATCGCTGAAATCATGCGCCTCTGCGAAAAAATCGGCGTGCCGCAACCGGTGGTCTGCCAGCCGTATTACAACCTGCTCAACCGCGGCCCGGAAGTCGAAATTCTGCCGGCCTGCGGCCACTACGGCCTGGGTGTTGTGCCCTACAGCCCGCTGGCGCGCGGTGTGCTCACCGGCAAATACCCGCCCGGCCAGCCGCCGGCCGAAGGCACACGGGCCGGCAGCGGCGACAAACGTATTCTGGAAACCGAATTCCGCGAAGAGTCGCTGCTGATCGCGCAAAAAATCAAGGCACGTTGCGACGCCAAGGGCTGGGTACCCGGCCAGTTCGCCGCCGCCTGGGTGCTGGCCAACCCCTTGGTCAGCTCGGTGATCGCCGGTCCGCGCCTGTTGTCACATCTGGAAGATGTTTACGGCGCGACCGACCTGGTGCTGGACCGCGAGGACGAAGCCTTTGTGAATGAACTGGTCATTCCCGGCCATGCGTCCAGCCATGGCTACAACGACCCGAGTTATCCCTTTTTCGGCCGGCCAGTGGGCTGATCAGCCGGGCGCGCCGGTCGGCACGGCCGGCTTGGGCGGCGCCTGGCGTTGGTCCCCCGGTGCGCCACAAGCGTGGCAAAACTTGGCAAATGCACTCTTGCGGGTGGTGCAGACAGCACAGTGGTCGTGCAGGCCAATGCCGCAATGCGGACAAAAATCAATCGCGGTGTTTTTCAAATCGACCGGGCGCTCGCAGCCCGGGCAGACACTTTTGGCCAGACGTGCCAGCGCGGTGTCGTAACTCAGCTCTTCACGCCGCTGCGCGTCGGGCAGTTGTTCGGCCAGGCGCTGCCGCTCCAGGTAGCGGTTCAGCGAGACGATGGCCTGCCGGCCCACCAGCACGGTCACGAGGATGCCGACCACGTAACGCACGTAGCCGCCGTAACTCGGCAAGTAAGGCACGAGTTCAACAAAGAAGGCGAACAGCGCAAAAAAGATAAAGCCCCAGACAAATGGCCAGTAAGTGCTTTTACGTTTTTTGGCAAACAGCCAGCCAGCGGCCACCAGCAAGGGCAAGGTGAGCGCCAGGCGGTACAAAAACACGCGTAATTCCTGCGCACGGCGGGCGCTCTCCCATTTGACTTGTGCCGCGCGCTCCAACTCATTGAGCTGATCGTGAGTGCGCACCGAACTCTGACTCGCGTCCAGCGCCTTTTGCTGCTGCGCCTCCAGCGCGGCCAGGGCCTGCCGCTCGGTCGCTTTCAGGCTGTCCAGCGCCCGGGTGCGCGCCAGCAACTCGGGGTCTTGTTCGGCCCGCTCGGTGGCGCGCCGTGTGGCCAGCCAGTTGTTAAAGGTTTCGCTGGCCGAACGTGTATTGGCCTGCGCCACCTTGAGTTTGAGTCTGGCCTGCTCCAGCGCCTCTTGCGCATCGCGGCCGTTGCGCTCCGCTGTTTTGAGCGTTTCGCGCAACTCCGATGCGGCCGGTTGCGCGATGAAGTCCTCCATCGACAGCGATTTTTCGACCTGCGGCAGGTCGCCCACCAGGGTACCGCCCAACCCGATCAAAAAGCCGGCAAACACCAGGGCCACCAGCCACAGGCCGCGCTGAAACCACTTTTCCGACAGTCGTAGAGTTTTGCTCATCAGGGCTCTTTCAAGGTTGGCGCAAAGTGACGGGTGCCGCGCCCAGACCGGTACGTTGCATCCACAGGAACACGGAATCCACGGTCACGGTTTCGATGCGGTCTGCAAACCGTTTTTCGTTGGGATGATCGTCGAAGGCCACATTGGCGGCGGTGGCACGCCCGCCCAAGCGGGTCAACGCCCGGATGTGGAGCGGCGTGGGCTCGTAAGCCTTGAACTGCAGCCAGGCCTGGGCCTGCTCGCGTGATTTGATTTGCGGCTCCATCGCCAGCGCCAGGGTTTCGATCGCCCACTGGTTGGACTGCTGGTATTTGCGGCCCCAGGCGTAACTGACGACGCTATAGGGCTTGTGGTTCAGGCTCAAGGCCCGGCCGTCCTGCGAAACATCCAGCAGCAGAGGCAGCAAACGCTCTTGCACCTCACGCGCCGGCACCACCCAAGCCGCTTCAAAGCGCCAGAGGTCATCCAGGAAAAATTCTCCCAAGCCCTGGCGGTAGACGGCAGAGTCCGCCGTGCCACATTGGTTGAGCTTGTGCAACACGCGCCAGACATGGCCATTTTTTCCATCCGGCGTGAGCTGGGGCTGCTTGTAGGCAAAACCCAGATGCGAGTAATACAGGCCGTATTTGCTCAAGTCCTGCCCGGCGCGCGCCAGCACCACCACTTGCTGGCCGCTGGCATCCAGCGCGGCCAGTGTGCGTGCGGCCAGGTTCAGGCTGCGTTCCACGGTTTGGGCCTGAGGCGGCTTCGCCTCCTCGCAAGAGCGCCCGGCATGTGCGGCCGGACCCACCAGCAGCAGCACCCAAGCCAGCAGGCCGGTGCGTCGCATGACGGCGCGGCAGGCAAGCTGCGCCCGGGTCATCCATGTGTTCATCAACATCCCTTTATTTACTTACTTAGTTGGTCAGGCGCTGGTTATGCAGCAAGGCGCGCCCCAGCTCATTGGGAATAAAGGCGATGGCCTGGCCCGCCGCCGACAGCACCACACCAGCCGTGATGGCACTGACCGTGACCGCTGTACCCACTGCCAACGAGGCCGTGCCCACCCCTTTGCCCACCATTTCCACGCTGGCCTTGGCGCCATCGGACACCCGTTCCAGCACATACACCGTGCCGCGCGCCGACACCTCCACCGTCTTCACGACCAGCACCGCGCCGGCGGCGGACAGCGCCAGGGGCACGGCGGCCAACTGGCCGGCGGCCGAACTGGCCACCACCGAGGCCAAAGGTACGGCCGACACGGCGCTCAAGGCCGACGCCTCGCTTTGCGCCTTGGCATCAAATGAGGCTCCAGCCCCCGCTACTGTTACGCAGACAGCTATCAATAATGCAGCAAATGACCTTTTCACGAAACTTTCCTTTTGAACGTTAAAACCGTTGGCGATGGGCAGCTTGAGGAATCGCATGGACATAAAACCCTTTGAAAAAGTGGAAGTACTGCCAATGTGCCCCGGCCGCGCCGCCAACAAGGCAAATAGAGATACAACGATTCAATAATGAACTGATCGTACCTTTATTTGATACTTTTCAGGCCTTGAGCAAGGCCATGACCCGGGCCCGCAAGGCCTCGGGCTGCACCTGCGCCGGCGGCATGGCGGCTCCGGCATTCAGGCCCACCCGGCTCAGCAAGCCGCGCCGGAAGGGCCGCACCATGGCTCCGCCCTGCTCGACCCGGCTAAAGAACGAGCCCCACAAATTGGTCAGCGCCATGGGCACCACCGGCACGGTCAGGCCGTCCCGTTCGGCGTTTTCCAGAATTTTCATGATGCCGCCCTTGAACTCTTGCAAGGTGCCGTCCCGGGTGATGCCGCCCTCCGGGAAGATGGCCAACAAATCCCCGTTGCGCAACACCTGGGCCGCCGCTTCAAACGCAGCGTCATAGGCCGCCGGGTCTTCGCCGCGCGGCGCCACCGGAATCGCCTTGGCCAGCCGGAACAACCAGCCCAGCACCGGCATTTTGAAAATGCGGTGGTCCATCAAAAAATAAATCGGCCGGGGGCTGGCGGCCATCAACAACACCGGGTCGACAAAACTCACGTGGTTGCAGGTCAACACGGCCGGCCCCTGGACGGGGATGTTGTCCTCGCCCCGGACCTTGAAGCGGTAGACACAACGCGAGGCGAACAAGGCGATAAACCGCAGCAGGTATTCAGGCACCAGCAGGAAGATGTACAAGGCCACCACGGCATTGGCCAGGCCAACCAGCAAAAATATCTGCGGGATCGTCATGCCAAGTTGCAGCAACACTCCCGCGATCACCGAGCTGGCGATCATGAACAGCGCGTTGAGAATATTGTTGGCCGCGATGATGCGGGCACGGTGCGTGGCTTGTGCACGCAGCTGGATCAGCGCGTACATGGGCACGCTGTACAGACCGGCGAACAGCGACAACAAGGTCAGGTCGGCGAGCACGCGCCAATGCGCCGACGCGGCGAGAAATTCCGTCAGGCTCAGCGCCGTGGCTGCGGGCGGCAGGCCGCGCGACGCAAAATACAGGTCCACCGCAAACACACTCATGCCAATGGCCCCCAGCGGCACCAGGCCGACTTCCACGTGGCGACGGCTCAGCATTTCGCACAGCAGCGAGCCGGTGCCGATACCAATGGAAAACACCACCAGCAACAAGGACGCGACCTGCTCGTTGCCATGCAACACTTCCTTGGCAAAACTCGGGAACTGGCTCAGGAACACCGCGCCGAAAAACCACATCCAGCTGATGCCCAGCAGGGAGCGGAAAACCACGATGTTCTCGTGGGCGAGCCGGAGATTGCGCACGGTCTCGGTGAACGGGTTCCAGTTGATCTTGAGCCCCGGATCGGTCGCCGGTGACACCGGAATATAGTGCGCGACCGCACGGCCCAACAGGGCCAGGCCGACACAGCTGAAACCCACATGGTGGGCGCCGATTTCGGGCACGGCGATGATCAGGCCGCCGGCGACATTGCCCAGCAAAATGGCCACAAAGGTGCCCATCTCCACCATGCCGTTGCCGCCCATGAGTTCGCGCTCGCCCAGGTGTTGCGGCAAATAGGCGAACTTGACCGGCCCGAACAAGGTGGAATGCAGGCCCATGAGGAAGGTGCAGCCCAGCAGGATAGTCACGTCGGCGCTGAAAAAGCCCCAGGCCGCCAGCGCCATGATCAGCATCTCCAAGCGCTTCACAAAAACAATCAACGTGCGTTTTTCGTACTTGTCGGCCAGTTGCCCGCTGGTGGCCGAAAACAGCAGAAAGGGCAGGATGAACAGCGCACCGATCACCAGCCCCGCCATCGCGGGCGGCAGCCAGCTGACTTGCAACTGGTAGGTCACCATCACGGTGAAAGCGAACTTGAACAGGTTGTCGTTGGCGGCGCCGGAAAACTGGGTCCAGAAAAACGGGGCAAAACGGCGCTGCTTGAGCAGCGCGAACTGGTTCGGGTGTTCGTTGGCAGACGGGGGGGGCACCGGTGCGGCGGGATCAACACTCATGACGGACTCCTCTTTTCAGTGCTTGCGCGGCAAGCTCTTGCGGCTGCCTGGATGGCCTGCCCGGTTGGCAGGTCAGTGCCCCGGATTCTGCCCTGATTTTTCCGGTTCCCTGGATCCTTGGTTTTTCGAAGATCAATGTCATGCGCAGCCCTTTCAAGGTGTGGGCGCAGTCTGCTCTCACCAACGCCCTCTGCACTTCGTTATCGATACAAGACCACGTCAGAGGACTTAAAGTATCGACCATCGATACCAAGGAGTTCTGATGAGCACAAGCGCTGACCTGGTGACTGCCTTGAAAAAGGAGCTCAAATCCGCCCAGATGACGTATGCCGATCTGGCGCGCGCACTCGGCATGGCCGAGTCCAGCGTCAAACGGATGTTGTCCCGGGGTGACATGCCGCTGTCGCGTGTGGACGCGATTTGCCGCGCCCTGAAACTGGACTTTGCTGATCTTGCGCGGCGGGTGGCCGATAGCCAACCCTTGCTGGCGGAACTCACCGAAGCGCAGGAAAAAGCCGTGGTGGCCGACAAGAAGCTGCTGCTGACCGCCATTTGTGTGTTGTCGCAATGGACGTTGGAGCAGATCACGGGCAGCTACCGCCTTACAGAGACGGAATGCATCAAATATTTCGCGCAACTCGACCGCATCGGCATCATCGAACTCAAGGCCCTGAACCGTTACCGGCTCAAACTCGCCAAAACTTTTCGCTGGCGGCCGCATGGCCCGGTGATGGATTATTTTCGCGACAACGCCTTGCTGGACTATTTTTCCGGCGGCTTCGACGGCAGCGGTGAAGGTCTGCTGCTGGTGCACGGCGCCATCAGCCGCGGCCTGGCACCTTCGTTTCTGGAACGTATGCAACGCGTGGCACAGGACTTTGCGCAGCAACACCAGGCCGACCAGAAACTGGCCGACAAGGACCGCGAAGGCTACACCTTGCTGCTGGCCATGCGCAGCTGGGAGTTCGAGGCATTTACGGCCTTGCGGCGTTAAACATTTTGACAAGCCGGCCCGGCTTCGGTGAGAATCGGGCTCTCATGCAGGAGAGTGGACGCCCCAGGCGTCCCACCGAAGGCGCAAACTCCCATACACGCTCAGGTCCCGTACTGCATGCTGAAAATAGCCGTCTGGAGAGCCTTTGCATCACCTTGATGCATCGCACCGAAGGAGCAAACCCGCAGCGCCCGCTGCGGCGTGAATCTCTCAGGTACCAAGGACAGGGGGAGCGGCAACCAACAGAACGACACCCGTTGTCGGCGTCAACACGCTATCCATTTGATAGCTAGATACGCCCATTCTGCTTGGACCCACTGTCTAAAAGGTTCTCAATATGCGCGTTATTGTTCTCGGCAGCGGCCTGCTCGGCGTCAGCTCGGCCTGGTATTTGTCCCAACTCGGCCATGAGGTCACCGTCATTGACCGGCAAACCTCGCCGGCGGCGGAAACCAGCCACGCCAACGGCGGGCAAATTTCGGTCAGCCACGCCGAACCCTGGGCCAACCCCAGCGCCCCGTTCAAGGTGCTCAAATGGCTGGGCAAGGAAGATGCACCGCTGCTGTTCCGCTTGCGGGCCGATACCCGGCAATGGGCCTGGGGCCTGCAATTCCTGCGCGAATGCACACCTGCCCGCACGCGCCACAACATCCGCCAGATCGTCCAGCTCGGCAGCTACAGCCGGGACATGCTGCAGCAGCTGCGGCGAGACACCGGCATAGACTACGACCAGCGCACGCAAGGCATTTTGCATTTCTACACCTCGCAGCAGGAGTTCGAAGGCGCGCTGGAGCCTTCGCGCCAGATGCGCGAGCTGGGCTGTGAGCGCCGGGTGATCTCGGCCGACGAAGCGGTGGCGATAGAGCCCGCGCTGGCCACCCTGCGCGGCCAACTCGCAGGCGCCACCTACACCGCCGAGGACGAATCGGGCGACGCCCGCAAATTCACGTTAGCCCTGGCCAAACTCTGCGAGGCGCGTGGCGTGCGCTTTTTGATGGGCCACCACATCACGCGCCTGCTCAAGACCGGTAACCAGATCACCGCGGTGGAGGCCACCGATCCACAAGGCCGCTACCTGCAACTGACCGCCGACAGTTATGTGCTGGCGGCCGGCAGTTTCAGCGCGGCGCTGGCCGAGCCCCTGGGCCTGAAGTTACCGATTTATCCGGCCAAGGGTTATTCGGTCACCTTGCCGGTGATAGAACCCACACGCGCTTACCAGGTGTCATTGACCGACGACGAGTTCAAGCTGGTGTTCAGCCGCTACACCACGCCGGGCAGCGACGGTGAGGCCGAAGACCGGCTGCGTATTGCCGGCACCGCCGAGTTCAACGGCTACGACCGCCAGCTCAATGCGGCCCGCTGCCAGGCGATTGTGCGGCGCGTGCAGCAACTTTTCCCCGGCGCAGCCGATGTGAACCGCGCGCAATTCTGGAGCGGCCTGCGTCCGGCCACGCCAAGCAATGTGCCCTTGATTGGCCAGAGTCGCATCAGCAACCTGTTCCTGAATACCGGCCACGGCACCCTGGGCTGGACACACGCCTGCGGTTCGGGCAAGGCGCTGGCCGATATCGTGAGCGGCCGCAGGCCCGAGCTTGATTTTGCGTTCCAGGGCGCTGTGCCCAAACGCTCGCCGGGGGCTGCTGGCCGTTCTCAGGCGCCCGTGGTGAACACCGTCAAGACGCCGGTGTAACCATAAAGCTGGTGGCGGGCAATCTCGCCGCCGGCAAAAAAACCCACCAGCGGCACATCGCCCAGCGCACGCCGCACAATCTGCAGCTCGGCGCTGGACGCACCGAAGTGTGGTCCGCCACGCCCCGAGCAACTGACATATATCGCGCCGGCGATACGCCGGGCCGGGTGCGGCGCTGCGTCGGCGTGTAAACCGCTGAGGGCGCTGGCGACGTCGAGGCTGACTTCTTCGGGCTCCAGCTCTTCGCGGATTTCGGCACAGACACGCACCAGGTCGGCGCGCGCCGCCTCGGCGTTGCGTTCGCAAAAAGCCAGCTTCATGCCCAGGCTGGGCACGTCGGCAATCGCGATGCCGCTGCGCGCCGGGTCCAGGCCGATGATGTGGCGCACCACCACGTCGGCGCCAAACTGGCCGGGCCGCTGCACGCGGCCGTCTTGCAAGGCGGCGTCGGCGCTGCGCAGGCCGACCAGGGTGGTGCGTACCTTCTCCAGCGCATCACGCGGCTTGTCCAGCGAGACGCCGAGGTCGGCCAGCATCACGTCCAGCGCGCTCTCGCCGTCCAGCGCCGTGACCACATTGGCGTCGCAGGCGGTGATGTCATGTTCGCCGGAAATCGGCTGGCAGCCCTGGGTCACACGCGACATCAAGGCCGCGCCTTGGGCAAACGCCACACCGCTCAGGCCGCCGCTGAAGACCCCGCCGGCAGCGCCCTGCCCCTTGACATTGCCGTTGCCGCTGAGTGCGAACTGCACCGCGTTGCTGCGGCTGGACGCCAGCCCGCCAAACACATAACCACTGCCGGTGCGCTGGGCCATCTCGTCTATCAGCTCGGCCACATCGGGCGTGCTGGCGTCGGCATGCACCAGCGCGGTATACGCCTTGAAATGGGTGGCGCTGGCCGGCGGCAAAGGCGAGACACCGGAAAAGACGCGGTACTGGTCGCTGGGCAGGCCGCACAACATCACCGCCAGCGCCGGTTCGTCGAAATATTCAACGTTGTTGGACGCGATGCCTATGCCCACCGTGCCGGCCCAGTCCGTGATCTCGGGCAACTCGCCGCCCAGAAAATCCAGGATCTCCTGCGCCTGCGCGGCGTAGTGGTCGGTGATGTAAAGCAAACCCAAGGTGGGCGCACTCGCATACGCCGGCAAGGCCATGTGGGCACGCAGCTGGGCCAGCACGAGACCAGCCGCCATGCGCCATTGCGGATGGGTGGCGTGGCCGTAGGGGAAAAGTTTCATGGAGTCCCGAGAGGAAAATCAGCGCGCCGTTTTAGGCGCCGTCTTGCGCGCGGTTTTACGCGCTGCGGTTTTGGGTTTGGCTTTGGCTCGGGTCGTGGTGGACGCAGCCGGTGCAGGCCAGGCCTGCGCGCCGCGCAGCGCGGTGTTCATGGCCGAACGTGCGCCCTGGGCCATGGTTTTGCCCGCCGAATCGGCCATGCCTCTGGCCATGTCCTTGGCCATGCCGGTCGCGCCTTTTACGGCGTCTTTCGCCAGGCCGGTGGCCATGTTTTTGGTGGCGCTCATGGCGGTTTTTTTGGCCGCGTCCTGCATGGCCGTGGTCGCGATGTTCTGGAACTGCTGCGTCAGCGCGCCCCACCACTGCATCGGGTCCACCACCCCAGGGGCCGCTGCGTCGGCTTTGCCAGCTTTGGTTTTGGCCTTGCCCGGCTCGGCGTCGGGGGCCGGGGTCTCCAGGCCCGAGAAGGACTTGGCTTTGTCGGCAACCTTTTGCACGCTGCCAGCCACCGTGTCGGCGACCTTGAGCTTGAAGGCATTGGCGACGTCACCCATGTTGAAGTTCATGCCCTTGAGCGTGGCCAGGGTCATCTTCTGCACTTCCAGCGCCTGGATGGTGGCTTTCAGCGCCATGGCGTTCTGGTCCAGCCAGAACTGCACGGCCTTGAGTTCTTCGATACGTTTGTCCAGTTCTTCGACATTCAGCGTGGGCGCGACCCAGTTGCCCAGATTGGGCAGCTGCGGGATGTTTTGCGCGGCGCTGCCGGCAGCCTGTTTGGCCAGGTTTTGCAAAAAATCAAACCCGGGGACCAGCTTGCCAAACCCGGCAAAAGAAGGGTTGTCTGCGTCACTCATGGTGTCTCCTGGTAGGTATAAAAGGCGGCCTCAACAGTGAACGAGCGCTGAACTCAGGCGCGTCGCACGCTTGGCCTCATTGTGCAGGGTCGGAGCAACACGTCAACCCGTTTTTGCAAAGGCAACACCGGGCGTGCAGGCAGCCCGTCGCTCATAACACGGCCAGCCCAACGGCGCTTGCTTATAAGGAAATAATGCCTGCAACCCTTATATGACGGGCGCAAGCAGCTACTTATTTAGGAGCGACCAGTCAGACTTTCGGACCATAACTGGGCGGACGGCGCTCGCGCAGGCTGGCCACACCTTCGCGCACATCCGGCCCGGCAAAGCCCATGAACTCCAGCGCCAGCGAAGCGTCAAACGCCGGCCCGGCCTGGCGCAGCCAGTTGTTCAGCGCGTATTTGGTCCAGCTGATGGCGCTTTGCGAGCCCTTGGCCAGGCGGTCCGCCACCTCGTAGGCCTTGGGCAGCAGATCCTCGTCATTCACCGCCAGCGAGACCAGGCCAATCCGTTCGGCCTCTTCGCCGCTGATGGGCTCGCAAAGCATCAGGTAATACTTGGCCTTGGCCATGCCACACAGCAGCGGCCAGACGATGGCGGCGTGGTCACCGGCGGCCACACCCAGGCGCGTGTGGCCGTCCACAATCTTCGCGCTTTTGGCGGCGATCGAAATGTCCGCCAGCAAGCCGGCCACCAGCCCGGCACCTACCGCCGGACCGTGCAGGGCGCTGACAATCGGCTTGTCGCAGTTGATCACGTTGTAGACCAGGTCGCGCGCTTCCTTCCAGACCCGGGTGCGGGTGGCAAAGTCGTCGGCCATGTCCTGCACCAGGGCCAGGTCGCCGCCGCCGGAAAACCCCAGGCCTTCGCCGCGCAAGACCGCGCAACGCACCGAGTCGTCGCTGCCCACGTCGCGCCAGATTTGGGCCAGTTCGCGGTGGCCGTCATGGCCGGCGGTCGGCAGCTTGCCGTTGGCGGCTTTCATCTGGATATCGAGCACGCAGCCCAGGCCGTTCATCAAGGAACCGCGGCGGGTGATGGCAAGGGTGGTGTAAGTGTTGTAGTCGGGGTTCATGCCGGCCATCATGCCCCGGCCAGGCACGCGCGGGAATCAGGGATCGCCCTGCCGGGCTGACCTTTGATAAGCTTGAGGCATGAAAAGCCTGTTTCACTTTGCCTTCAACGTCACCGACCTGGACCAAGCCCGCCGTTTTTACGGCGATGTGCTGGGTTGCACCGAGGGACGCAGCACGGACACCTGGGTCGATTTCGACTTCATGGGCCACCAGCTGTCCCTGCACCTGGGCCAGCCCTTCAAAACCGAACGCACCGGCCATGTCGGCGACATCCTGGTGCCCATGCCGCATTTCGGGCTGGTCCTGGCGCTGCCGGACTGGCAGGCCATGGCCGAGCGCCTGCTGGCCGCCAAGACCGACTTCCTGTTCGCACCGCAAGTGCGTTTTGAAGGCCAGCCGGGCGAGCAGTGGACCATGTTTTTCTGCGACCCCTTTGGCAACCCGCTGGAGATCAAGGGCTTTCGGGATCTAGCGGCGGTCTACGCCGCCTGAAGCCCCGGCCCCGCTGGCCTGTTTTATTCGGCCGGGACGGCTTCCACGATCTGCTGATTAATCGCGCCAAACAGCGGCCCGCCATCCAGGCCCTTCATTTCAATCCGTATGGTGTCGCCGTATTTCATGAAGGCTGTGGAAGGTTTGCCGTCCTGGATGGTTTCGATCGCGCGTTTTTCGGCGATACAGCTGTAACCCTTGGGCCATTCGGTCTTGCCCTTGACCTCAACGCCCTTGTTGCTGACCGTGCCGGAGCCGACGATGGAGCCGGCACGCACATTGCGGGTTTTGCAGATATGGGCGATCAGCTGGCCGAAGTGAAACGTCATCTCGGGGCCGGCGTCACACATGCCGACCTTGCGGCCGTTCCAGGTGCTTTGCATGGTCAGGTTGAGACGGCCCTTGTCCCAGGCCGCGCCGAGTTCGTCCAGCGTCACGGCGACCGGGCTGAAGGCCGTGGCCGGCTTGCTCTGGAAAAAGCCGAAACCCTTGGCCAGCTCGCCGGGGATCAGGTTGCGCAGGCTCACGTCGTTGGCCAGCATCACCAGGCGTATGCCTTCCAGCGCCTGTGCCGGTGTGCTGCTCATGGACACGTCGCCAGTGATGACCGCCACCTCGGCTTCAAAGTCGATGCCGTAGTCCTCGCTGGGGCAGACCACGTCGTCACAGGGGCCAATGAAGTCGTCGCTGCCGCCCTGGTACATCAGCGGGTCGCTGTAGAAGCTGCTGGGCACCTCGGAGTCACGCGCTTTGCGCACCAGCTCCACGTGATTGATGTAGGCCGAACCGTCGGCCCACTGGTAGGCACGTGGCAGCGGCGCCATACATTGCGCCGGGTCAAAAGGAAAGGCGTGGCGGGCCTTGCCGTTGTTCAGGGTGTCGGACAGGTCTTGCAATTGCGGCGCCAGGAAGTTCCAGTCGTCCAGCACCTGCTGCAATTTGCTCGCAATGCCCGTCGCATAATGAGCCGTCGTCAGGTCGCGCGAGACAACCACCAGTTGGCCGTCACGTGAACCGTCTTTGTATGTCGCGAGTTTCATCAGTTTCTTTCTGGTTAGAGGGCGGATGGATCAGGCTGACCACACATTGCGCCGACTGGCCGCGACCCCGCACTGGAGTTACGATAAGTGAAATCAGTTTACCTAAATGTAATTTTAAATTTTAGTCGAATTCCATGACAGAGCGCAAAACATCTCCAGAAGACGACTCCCCGCCTGACAGCTCGCCCGCCCAGCGCGCCGGCATCCAGTCGGTGGAAGTCGGCTTCAGTTTGCTGCAGGTCTTGGGCGCCTCGCCCGGGCCGCTGATGTTGCGCGACCTGGCCTCGGCGGCCGGCATGAGCGCGGCCAAGGCCCACCGCTACCTGGTCAGTTTCCAGCGCCTGGAGCTGGTGACCCAAGACGCGGGCACCACGCGGTATGACCTGGGCCCGGCTGCCCTGAAGCTGGGCCTGGCCTCGCTGTCGCGGCTGGACAGCGTGAAACTGGCGCGCCAGCGCATGGGGCCGCTGATGGAGCAGATCGGCCAGACCCTGGCGCTGGCCGTGTGGGGCAACCAGGGTCCAACCATCGTGCATTGGGAAGAGTCGCCGCAGGCCGTGACCGTCAATTTGCGCCTGGGCGATGTGATGCCCCTGCTGTCTTCGGCCACCGGCCTGTGTTTTTCGGCGTTCATGGCCCTGCCGCCGGGCCAGCGCGGCGACAGCCACACGAAAAACAGCCACCACCTGCAGGACCGTTTGTCCCCCCTGCTCAAGGACGAGTTGGCCCGCACGCACAAACTGGCGCGCAAGGATGTGCCCACCACCATGACCGAAGTCACCGCCCTGCTGGACGAGGTGCGGCGCCGCGGCCTGGCCCGCGTGGTCGACACCTTGCTGCCGGGTGTGGCCGGCTTTTGCGCCCCGGTGTTTGACGCCGACGGCCACCTCGCCCTGGGCATCGTGTCCATGGGCTCGGTCGCCACCTTCGATACCGCCTGGGACGGCGCCGTGGCCAAGCCGCTGGTGCAGGCGGCGCGCCAGCTCAGCAGCGACCTGGGCTACGCCGCCCCATGAACACCGGTACGGCGCTGCCGCCGCGCCGCCTGATCGTGCTGACAGCCATTGTGGTGCTGGTCCATGTCCTGATCCTGCAAGCCGCGCCATCGCAATGGGGCATGGCCGCCGACCCGGGCAAAAACCAGCGCCCCTTCATCACCCGCACGATTGACATCAAGCCGGCGCCCGTTGTGGCCGCCGCCGCGCCGATGCGCCCACCCATCGCTCGCCGCAGCGCCCCCAAATCACAACCAAACAAGGCCCCAGCCATTGATACATATACGCAAGCAGCTACTGAATCCATAGCGACGCCGGATCCCGGCAACACACAGGCGGCGTCCGAAGCCGCTACCGTGGCCGCCGCAGAGCCGACGCCCGCGCCACCCGCAACCGCCGAGCCCATGGCCGTGGCCACCGCGCTGACCATCCCCGGCTCGGTGCGCCTCAAATACACCATGACCGGCCGCGCCAAAAACATGGACTACAACGCCTCGGCCGAATTGGACTGGCTGCAGGACGGCCAGACTTACGAGGCCAGGATGCTGGTCAGTGCCTTGTTTCTGGGTTCACGCTCCATGAGCAGCAGCGGCCGCATCACGGCCGACGGCCTGGCGCCCACGCGTTTCCTGGACAAGTCGCGCAGCGAACGCGCGGCGCATTTTGCCCCCGACCAGGGCAAGATCAGCTTCAGCGCCAACACCCCCGACGCGCCCTGGGCCAAGGGCGCGCAAGATCGCGTCAGTGTGTTTGTGCAGCTGGCCAGCCTGCTGGCCGGCGACCCGCGCAGCTACCCCGCCGGCAGCAGCGTGTCGCTGTACACGGTGGGCCCGACCAATGCCGATACCTGGACCTTTGAGGTACAGGCCGAAGAAACACTCAAGCTGCCCGCCGGGGAAATGACCGCCGTCAAACTCACTCGCAAGCCCCAGCGCGACTACGACCAGACTGTCGAAGTCTGGCTCGCACCGTCCCTGGCCTGGCTGCCGGTGCGCAGCCGCATCACCCAGCACAACGGCGACTTTATCGACCAGCAGTTGCGGGTCGCGGAGCAGCCCTAAGACGCGTAGCGAGGGGCCCCGCTTGCGGGGATAGCCCAGCGTAGCGGCTGGCGAGAAGCACAGACCTGTGCAAACCCCTTTTCAGTGATTATTTTTGCATCTCACGTTTTCCTTGTCCCCCTTGAATTGGGCTCAGTCGTTGTTATCTGATGGACAAGGACAAAACATCTATGCAAATGCTCTACGACTCCGACTCTTTTGTGGTGGTGCAGATTCACGCCAATGCGCCCGAAGAATCCGCGCCCAAGCCCACCGTTCCGCAACTGGCCCGCAACGGCTTTGAAATTGTGGACAAACGCTCGGGCAAAGAGGTTTACCTCGATGGCTCCTGGGCAGAAATGTTCCAGCAGCGGGTCACGGCCTGGCAGCAAAACACGCCTACCCAGGAAGAAATCGAAGACACGCTCGAAGGTTACGCCGAGCTGGCACACACCCCCATCTCGCTGCACTGAGGCAGCAACGAGCAGCTAGTCCCGCAGGGTCGGGTACAACCAGCGGTACAGTGGTGCCACCAGGATCAACACAGCCACCAGCCGGCACACCTGAAACGCCGTCACCACCGGCACCCCCAGTTGCAAGACCTTGGCGGTGATCGCCATTTCGGCGATACCGCCGGGCGAGGTGCCCAAAATCAGCGTAGCCAGCGGCAAGCCGGTGCACCAGGCCAGCAGCCAGGCAAAGCCGCAACACAAGACAATCATGCCGACCGTGCCCAGCAGCACCGACACCAGCCAGCGCGGCGCCGCATGCAAAAAAGCCTTTGTAAAACGCACACCCAGCCCCGTGGCGATCAAAAGTTGCGCGGCATTGGTCAACCACTGCGGAATGCCCGACAGATGAATGCTGGCCATGGTCAGGCCCATACACACCAGCAAAGGGCCCATGAACCAGGGATTGGCCCGCCCCAGCCGCTGCATCAGCCAGGCGCCCAGGCCGGTGGCCAGCACCAGCCCGGCAAACCCGGTCCAGCTCACCGTACGCAGTAGCGGCGGGTGCAGGTCCAGGCCGTGTAACCCGCTGTATTGCATGGCAAACGGCACGGTCACCGTGACCAGCAACAAACGCAGGCCGTGGGAGGCCGCGACCAAATCGGTGCGTGCATGGGCACGTTCGGCCAGCAAGGTCATCTCGGAGGCGCCGCCAATCGCACCTGCAAAATAACTGGTGGCCCGCATCGCCGGTGCCGCCACATCGCCCATGTACGGCGCATTGACGCGGTGCAGCCAGACACCAAAGACCCAGCCCAGGCCCAAGGCCCAGACAATCGCCAGCCCAATCGCCCACCACAGGCTGCCGACCAGCGCCGTCACCTGAGGCGTGAAATACAGGCCTAAGGCGATGGCGATCACCCACTGCCCGCTGTTGCCCAGCGGCCGCCAACTGGCCGTGCGTGCGCCGGCCATGGAGGCGATGGCGGTGGCCAGCAACGGGCCAATCATCCAGGGCAGCGGGGTGCGGAGAAAAACACACAATCCGGCGCCGGCCAGCGCCAGCAACAGGGTCAACACAACGGGCACAGGCTTGACAGGCATCGGCAACAAAACAACAAAGAAGGTAAGAGGGAACAGGGTCTAATGAGGCTCCAGTATCGCCTTGGTCCTGCCCCATGATTGATTTGAAGCACTCCCCACCCGGCAAGCGCTGGGCCGCCCCCCTGCTGTTCGTGCTGCTGACGGCCTGCAGCACGCTGCCCCCACCCCTCACGGCCCGCACCGATGCCTTGTTGCCGACCGAGGTGATCCTGCTCGGCGAGCAGCACGATGCATCAGCGCACCAGCAGATCCACCAGCAGGTCGTCGCCCACCTGGCGGCGCGCGGCCAGTTAAGTGCCGTGGCGCTGGAGATGGCCGAGGCCGGCCGAGGCACGGCTGGACTGCCCGCCAACAGCAGCGAACAACAAGTGCAGGACGTACTGGGCTGGAACAACAAAAGCTGGCCCTGGGCCGCGTATGGTCCGGCGGTGATGACGGCCGTTCGGGCCGGTGTACCGGTGCTGGGCGCCAACCTGCCGGCCGCGCAGATGCGCGACGCCATGGCCGACAACCGGCTGGACCAGCAACTGCCTGGTCCGGCCCTGAAGGCGCAGCAGCAACTGATACGCCTGGGCCATTGCAGCCTGTTGCCAGAGGACAGGATTTCACCCATGACACGGATTCAGGTCGCGCGTGACATGCACATGGCGCGCACCGTGGAGAAGGCGGTCTTGCCCGGCAAGGTGGTGGTTTTGTTGGCCGGCAGCGGCCACGTCAACCGCGTGTTGGGTGTGCCACAACACCTGCCGCCAGAATTAAAGATCCAAGCCGTGTTGCTGAGGGCCGGGCCGGAGACTGCTGCCGACACCGGCGCATTCGACGTGGTGTGGAACACGCCGGCCCTGCCGGTCAAGGACTATTGCGGGAGCCTAAAAAAATAGAGCCCCCACGCTTGTCACTGCGTGTACTGCGCTGCCCCCCGAGGGGGCCGCTGCGCCTGCGGCCCGGCGAAGCCGGTTCCGCGGCCCCTGCTGGAATCTACGGGGCCAGCTCAGGCGTTCTTCTTGATTGAATCCGCGACCACATTCACGAGGTGATCAATCTGTTCGCGCTCGACGATATAGGGCGGGCAAATCACGATGTTGTCGGCCGCCGGGCGTACCAGCACGCCGTGTTTGAAACAATCCATGAAGATGTCGTAAGCGCGTTTTCCCGGGGCGCCGGCCAGTGGCGCCAGCTCGACCGCACCGGCCAGGCCCAGGCTGCGGATGCCAATCACATTCGGCAGGCCCTTGAAACCGCTGTGCAGGGCGTCGCCCAGCACAACCCCCATCTGCCCGGCGCGTTCAAACAACTTTTCTTCCTTGAAAAGTGTCAGCGTGGCCATGGCCGCCGCACAGGCCACCGGGTGGCCCGAGTAGGTGTAGCCGTGGAAAAACTCGATCGCGTGTTCGGGGCTGCCCGCGTTGGCCTCCATCATGGTGTTGTAAATGCGGTCGGTGCAGATCACGCCGCCCAGCGGAATCACGCCGTTGGTCACACATTTGGCGAAGTTCAACATGTCCGGTACCACGCCGTAATAATCCGCCGCGAAGTTGCAGCCCATACGGCCAAAACCGGTGATCACCTCGTCAAAAATCAGCAGGATACCGTGTTTGTCGCAGATCTCGCGCAGACGTTTGAGGTAACCCTGGGGCGGCAAATACCAGCCGGCGCTGCCGGCCACCGGCTCGACAATCACGGCCGCAATGTTGCTGGGGTCGTGTAACGGCAAGATGCGCTGTTCCAGCTCCAGCAGCAGGTCTTCCTCCCACACCGGCTCGGCGCCGTGGATATAAGCGTGTTTCACCGGGTCGTGGATAAAACGCAGGTGGTCCACCCGCGGCAAAAAGGCCGAGCCGTAGACTTTGCGGTTGGACGGAATGCCGCCCACACTCATGCCGCCAAAACCGACGCCGTGATAACCCTTCTCACGGCCGATAAACACGTTGCGATGGCCTTCGCCGCGGGCACGGTGGTAGGCCAGCGCCACTTTCAGCGAGGTGTCGGCCGCTTCCGAGCCGGAGTTGCAAAACAGCACCTGGTTCAAATCGCCAGGCGCCATGGCGGCAATCATTTCGGCGGCCTTGAAGGCCTGGTCGTTGCTCGCCTGGAAGGCGGTCGCGTAGTCCAGGGTGTCGAGTTGTTTTTTGATGGCCTCGTTGATCGGCTTGCGGTTGTGGCCCGCGCCCACACACCAGAGGCTGGAGATGCCGTCGAGCACCTGCTTGCCGTCATGGGTGGTGAAATACATGCCGTCGGCCGCCACAAAAACACGCGGGTCCTTCTTGAAGCTGCGATTCGGCGTGAAGGGCAACCACTGATGGTCCATGTTCAAATCTTGATAAGCCATTCGAAAATCTCCTGCTTCAAGTAAGGACTAGCCGTTTTTAGAGCGTCACGGCACATTCTGGCATTCTTGGCGACAATCTGTGGCTTACCGCCACCTGCGACAATTCTGCCCATGAGCCCTACTTATATCCTCAACCTGTCCTGCCCGGATCGACCGGGCATTGTTCATGCGGTTTCCGGCTTTTTGTTTGAGCGGGGTGGCAACATCCTGGAAGCGGCGCAGTTCAGCGACGACAAACGCGACGATCCCGCCGCGGACGCCACCGGTCTGTTTTTCATGCGGGTCAGTTTTTCCTGCGCGCAACTGCCTTTCGAGGCGCTGAAAGAACAACTCGGCGCGTTGGGCACCCAGTTCGACATGCGTTGGAGCCTGAACCAGGCCGCACAACCCATGCGCACCGTGTTGCTGGTCAGCCGCGAAGGCCATTGCCTGAACGATTTGTTGTTCCGCTGGAAGTCTGGCCTGCTGCCGCTGGACATACGCGCCATCGTCTCCAACCACCGCGATTTTTACCAGTTGGCCGCCAGCTACAACGTGCCTTTCCACCACATTCCGGTGACGGCCGCGACCAAGGCCGAGGCCGAAAAACGCCAATACGACATCATCCAGGCCGAAGGCGCCGAGCTGGTGGTGCTGGCGCGTTACATGCAGATCCTGAGCGACGACTTGTGCAAAAAACTCGCCGGCCGGGCCATCAACATCCACCACTCGTTTTTGCCCAGCTTCAAGGGCGCCAAGCCGTATTACCAGGCCCATGCGCGCGGCGTGAAACTGATAGGCGCTACCGCCCATTACGTGACCGCCGACCTCGACGAAGGCCCGATCATCGAGCAGGATGTGGCGCGCGCCGATCACAGCAAAACCGTGGAAGCCCTGACCGCCATGGGCCGCGACACCGAAAGCCAGGTGCTGGCCAGAGCCGTGTTGTGGCACAGCGAACACCGCGTGCTGCTGAACGGACACAAGACCGTCATTTTCAAGTAGATATGGCCCCCACGCTTGTCACTGCGTGTACTACGCTGCCCCCCGGGGGGGCCGCTGCGCCTGCGGGCCGGCAAAGCCGGACCCGCGGCCCCTGCTGGCAAAGAAATGCAGCCCCGCGTGGCTCAAAGCGCTTACCTGTGTCTCAATAGACATGGCCGCCGCCGCCCGCATCCCGCCCATCCAGTGCCTGCTGACCTTTGAAGCCCTGGCGCGGCTGCGCAGCGTCACGCAGGCGGCGGAAGAGTTGCATGTCACGCCCAGCGCCGTCAGCCACCGCGTCAAGCAGCTGGAACAAATCATCGGCACCAAGCTGTTTGGCCGCGCCGATTTTTCGCTGACTACCGAAGGCAGCGAGTACCTGGCCCATGTGCGCGAAGGCCTGGCCATCCTGCAGAAATTCCCCGGCGCCGCCGGCCAGAGCGGCACATCGGGCAAACGCAAGTTGCGCCTGGCGGTGACGCCGACTTTTGCACGCTCCATCCTGATCCCGCGCCTGCGCCAGTTCACCGACGCCTACCCCGAAATCGACCTGACCTTGCAGGTGTCGATTCCACTGCTGGACGTGGTGGCCGAAGACGCCGACCTGGTGGTGCGTTTTGGCAGCGGGCGTTATGCCGATGTCGAACATGTGTGTCTCATGAAAGACGAGGTCACCCCGCTGGCCTCACCCGCCTATGTGCGCGAACACGGGCCGTTTGAAACGCCGGAGGACCTGGACGGTGAAGCCCTGCTGCGTTCGCCGCTGGAGCCCTGGCGCACCTGGTTTGCCGCGCACCAGCTGGACTGGCCGGAACCGGTGGATGGCTCGCAGTTCAACGACATCGGCCTGATGTGTGACTGCGCCGCGGCCGGCATGGGGGTGGCGCTGGTGCGGCTCAAGCTGGGCGCGCCCTGGCTGGAAAACGGCTCGCTGGTGCGCCTGTATGAACGCAACGTGCCCAGCCCCCACGCCCACTACCTGTGCTGGCGCACCGGCATGATGGACCGCTGGGAATGTGCGGCTTTTGCCGACTGGCTGAAAAAATCAGTCACCTGAGCCCTGCCGCCGCAAGTCTTAAGCCTTTTAGGCCCCTAGCCCTTGGTTGACGGGCGCCAGCAGCTATTGAATTTATAGCGCTTCGTTTTTCACAGACCGCCGCCATTTTCTTCACGCCGGCCGCCTGCGCTTTGCCTTAAAGTGTTTGCTCCATGAATACAACTTTAGACACCCTGCCCGCACAAACGCTGGACCGCGCCCAACACCAGGCCCGTGTCGTCAGCGCATTACAAGCCGTGCTGCCGGCCCATGCGCTGCTCTGGCACAAAGAAGACACCACACCGTATGAATGTGACGGCCTGACCGCCTACCGCCAGCGTCCGCTGGTGGTCGCCCTGCCCGAAACTTATGCCCAGGTGCAAGCCGTGTTGCGCAGCTGCCATGCACTGGACGTGCCGGTGGTGGCGCGCGGCGCCGGCACTGGCCTGTCCGGTGGCGCCATGCCGCACCAGCTGGGCGTGACCCTGTCGCTGGCCAAGTTCAACAAGATATTGAAAGTGGACGCGGCCAGCCGCACCGCCGTGGTCCAGGGCGGTGTACGCAACCTGGCCATCAGCGAAGCCGCTGCGCCCTTGGGCCTGTATTACGCGCCCGACCCGTCCAGCCAGATCGCCTGCACCATAGGCGGCAACGTCGCCGAAAACTCGGGCGGCGTGCATTGCCTCAAATACGGCCTGACCTTGCACAACGTGCTCCAGGTCAAGGGCTTCACCGTGGAAGGCGATGAAGTGGTGTTCGGCAGCGAAGCCCTGGACAGCGCCGGTTACGACCTGCTGTCGGTGGTCATCGGCAGCGAAGGCATGTTGGCCGTGACCACCGAAGTGACCGTCAAGCTGGTGCCCAAGCCGGTGCTGGCGCGCTGCATCATGGCCAGCTTTGACGACTTGCGCAAGGCCGGCGACGCGGTGGCGGCGGTGATTGGCGCCGGCATCATTCCGGCCGGCCTGGAGATGATGGACAAACCCATGACCGCCGCGGTCGAAGACTTTGTCCATGCCGGTTACGACCTCCACGCCGAAGCGATTTTGCTCTGCGAAAGCGACGGCACACCGGAAGAAGTCGAGGAAGAAATCGGCCGCATGAGCGCGGTGTTGCGCCAGCACGGCGCCACGGCAATTGCGGTGAGCCAGAACGAGGCCGAACGCCTGCGTTTCTGGAGCGGCCGCAAAAACGCCTTCCCGGCCTCGGGCCGCATCAGTCCCGACTACATGTGTATGGACTCGACGATTCCGCGCAAACGCCTGGCCGACATCCTGCTGGCCATCCAGGCCATGGAAAAGAAATACGGCCTGCGTTGCGCCAATGTCTTTCACGCCGGCGACGGCAACCTGCACCCGCTGATCCTGTTTGATGCCAACGACGCCGACCAGTTGCACCGCTGCGAACTGTTTGGCGCCGACATCCTGGAAACCAGCGTGGCCATGGGCGGCACGGTCACCGGTGAACACGGTGTGGGTGTGGAAAAACTCAACTCCATGTGTGTGCAGTTCTCCGCCGCCGAAAACGCACAGATGCTGGGTGTCAAACACGCTTTTGATGCCAAGGGCCTGCTCAATCCCGGCAAGGTGATCCCGACCCTGCAGCGCTGCGCCGAATACGGCAAGATGCTGGTGCGCGGCGGCCAGCTCTCACATCCGGACTTGCCGCGTTTCTAGCCACGCAGGGACGAAGCGACTTCGCTCCTGAAAATTACCAGGTGTCGATGTATGGGCGCGCGCCCAACGGCCTGAGTTTCGCCGACTGCAAGCCGGCCACCAGCCACGGCCGCGTCTGCGCCGGGTCAATCACCGCATCAATTTCCAGGGTGGCGGCCATCTGCAGGGCGCTGCCTTTGGCGTAATGCTGCTCCACCAGTTTCTGATACAGCGCCTCGCGCTCTGGACCTTCGGGCAAGGCTTCCAGTTCCTTGCGGTAACCAAGCTTGACGGCACCTTCCAGGCCCATCGCGCCAAATTCGCCGGTAGGCCAGGCCACCGTGAACATGGGCGCATGAAAACTGCCCGCCGTCATGGCCATGGCACCCAGGCCATACCCCTTGCGCAAGACCACGCTGAAAAATGGCACACGCAAAGCCGCAGCGGCCACAAACAGGCGGCTGGCATGGCGCACTTGGGCTTGTGCTTCGATCTCGGGGCCGACCATGAAACCCGGCGTGTCGACAAAACTCAGCAGCGGCAAACCGTGGCTATTACACAGCTGCATCAAACGTGCGGCCTTATCGGCGGCATCCGCGTCAATCGCGCCGCCCAGGTGTTGCGGGTTGTTGGCCAAAATGCCGACGGCACGCCCTTCGATGCGGGCCAGCGCCGTGTGAATGCCCTGGCCAAAACCGCTGCGCAAGACCAGCAGGCTGCCGCTGTCCACCACACCTTCAAGCACGGCGCGGGTGTCGTAGACCCGCAGGCGGTTTTCCGGCACGGCATCGCGCAGCGCTGCGGCATCGGGCGCCGTCCATGTCTTGAGCGAACCCTGGAAAAACGACAGGTAGTGGCGCGCCGCCGCCACCGCTTGTACCTCGTCGTCCACCAGCACGTCGATCACGCCATTGCCGTGCTGCACGGCGCTGGGGCCAATCTGCTCGGGCGTAAACACCCCGAGGCCACCACCTTCGACCATGGCCGGGCCGCCCATGCCGATGTTGCTGTTTTTTGTGGCGATGATCACGTCGCTGCAACCCAGCAGCGCCGCATTGCCGGCAAAACAGCGCCCGGCCACGATGCCGATCACCGGCACCTGGCCCGACAGACGTGCATAACTGGCAAAGGTGCTGATATGCAGGCCAGCGACGATGGGCATGTCGGTGTCCCCGGGCCGGCCGCCGCCGCCCTCGGCAAACAAGACCACGGGCAATTTATTCTCCAGCGCCAGACCCAACATGCGATCGGTTTTCTGGTGGTTGCGCATGCCCTGCGTGCCCGCCAGCACGGTGGCGTCGTAAGCCATTACCACGGTGCGACTGGCCTCCGCACCGAACAAACCGCCATTGATGCTGGCGATGCCCGTGACCATGCCATCGGCCGGTGTGTGGGTGATCAGGTCTTCTTCGCTGCGGCGGCTGCGCTGCGCGGCCACGGCGAGGGCGCCGTATTCAACAAACGAACCTTCATCACACAAATCGGCGATGTTTTCGCGCGCGCTGCGCAAGCCCAGGGCATGGCGTTTGGCGATGGCCTCGGGCCGGTTGGCATCCTGCGTTTTGGCGTGACGCGCCAACACAGCTTGCAGATCAGGCCGCAGGTCTTGTGATGCAACGCGGTCCATGTTGGGTACAGGTTGCGCGACCGATACGGCAGCAGTCGAAGCCGCGTGCAAGGTCGCCAGCAAGGCGCCCGCTTCCACCAATTCTCCGGCCGTGAAAAAAAGCTGGTCCACCTGGCCAGCGTCCGCCGCACGGACTTCGTGCTCCATCTTCATGGCTTCAAGAATCAGCAGCAAGTCCCCAGCCTGAACGCTGTCGCCAGGCTGAACCTGCCATTGAACAATCTGGGCTTGCAGGGGGGAATGGATGGCGGGCATGCGCTGATTTTGCGCCCGCCCGAGGGGCAGCCCCCGTCAACTGCGTGACAAGGGCGCCCGTCTAGCCCGTCTACACACGCGCTACGCAGGCCTGCGACGCGCGCTACTTACCAGGACGAAGTCGCGGCTCAGGCCACCTGCAAACCGGGTTTGCCCACCAGTGTGGCTTTGGGCGTGCTGGCAGCGCCGAACAGAATTTCGCCGGCAAGCTGGCCGCCTTCTTCAATCACCAGCTTGCCGTAACGGATCTTGCCGGTGACCTTGCCGGTTGCGTAAATCACCAGCTTCTGGCGCACGGTCAGGTTGCCATCAAACTCGCCGTGAATTTCCGCGATGTCGATTTCAGCCGAACCCTTGAACGCACCGTTCTCGGAGATCTGCATCACACGCGAGTCCATCGTGGCTTCGACCAGACCTTCGACCACCAGGGTGTCGCAGTCGGTGATTTCCACGCCTTTGAGTTTGATGTTGGGTCCCACCGTCAGCTTGCTGCCGCCTTCGCGGGTGCTGCTGGTCGATGGGGGGGTGCTGGCAGCGGCTGCGGATTGTGCGCTGCTGGCGGTGTTGCTGGTGTTGGTCGCTGTGCCGTTCGAGTAAGGATTGGGATTCGGGCTGCCGTGACGCAAGGTGGTGGGCTCATCTCGCTTGCCAAAGAACGGGGATTGCAGTGCCATGTGGTTTCCTTCAAAAGAACCTGATGGTACGGAGACACATTTCAAAAGTCTCCACTGCTAATGCAAGATGAGTAACGAAATTAATTTGCGGATACAAGCCCACACACCACATCGTCGTCATTTGCCGCGTCGAATCGTCGTGAGCTCTGGCGCTTATAAACTTGCGGCATGCACTACACGGTCAAAATTTTTCACGACGACGATGTCTCCGACGCGGAACGCGAGGCTGCGGTGCGGCGCTTTTGCGCCGCGCTGGACAACACGCTGGGGGATGCCAGCCTGGTGGCGCCGGTCTACCGCGCCTACCTGCGTTTGCTGCAGGCCCACGGCGAACACGCGCGGCCCTGGGACCTGAGCCCGTCAGAGCAATTGCTGGCCGACCAGTGGGAAGCCTCGGAACTGGCCGCCACCCAGGCCGCTTTCGGCTCCGAGCGCTACATGGGGGATGCCCATTACGAGCTGGACATCGGGCCGCGTTAAGAGCCCGCCATCACATCGCTGCTTGACCTGACAACAGCGCCACATTGCCACCGGCCGCCGTGGTGTTGATAGTCACGGTTTGTTCGGCGCAAAAACGGTAGAGGTAATGCGGACCGCCGGCCTTGGGGCCGGTGCCGGACAGGCCATGACCACCAAAAGGCTGCACACCCACCACCGCACCAATCATGTTGCGGTTGATATAAATGTTGCCGACCTGCGCGTGTACCGCCAGCGCCTGCGCGCGCGCGTCGATGCGGGTCTGAATGCCCAAGGTCAAGCCGTAGCCCAGGGCATTGATCTGGTCGACCACCGCCTGCGGATCGCCGCGCCAACGCACAATTTGCAACACCGGGCCGAAAATTTCCTGCGTCACATCGGCGATGCGGGCGACTTCAAACAGGCGGGGGGCCAGCAGATGCGGCACAGCACTCGCTATCGAATCAGGAGCTGATAGCGCCCATCCACCCTGGGCCAAAGACCGATTTGATGCTGAACCCAGGCGCAGACAGTGTTGCTGCAGATTTTCAAATGCTGCGCGGTCTATGACCGGCCCGACATCGGTGGCCAAGTCGGCCGGATCCCCCAGTACCAGTTCCTGAACCGCACCGGCCAGCATGCTGATCACGTTGTCGGCAATCGCTTCATGCACACACAAGAGGCGCAGCGCCGAGCAGCGTTGGCCGGCGCTGCGAAACGCACTTTGCAACACTGCGTCCACCACCTGCTCGGGCAACGCGCTGCTGTCCACCAGCATGGCGTTGATGCCGCCGGTTTCGGCAATCAGCGGAACAATGGGGCCGTCTTTGGCGGCCAGGGCGCGGTTGATGGTTTTGGCCACCTCCGTCGAGCCGGTGAACACCACGCCGGCGATCTGCGGTGCGGCGACCAGGGCCGCGCCCACGGTTTCACCGGGGCCATGCAAGAGTTGCAACACACCTTCGGGCACACCGGCGGCATGCAAGAGCTTCACCATTTCCCAGGCCACGGCGGGGGTTTGTTCGGCCGGTTTGGACAGCACGGTATTGCCGGTGGCCAGCGCCGCCGCGACCTGGCCGGTAAAAATCGCCAACGGAAAATTCCAGGGGCTGATGCAGACCCAGACGCCGCGCGCCGTCAGGCGCAACTCGTTGCTTTCGCCGGTCGGCCCATCAAGCCGCACCGGCGCCATGATGCGTTCGGCTTCGTTGGCGTAATAACGCAAGAAGTCCACGGCTTCGCGCACTTCAGACACCGCGTCGCCCCAGGTCTTGAAGGCTTCTTTCACCAGCAGCGCGCAGAACCTGGGCAGTTGCTGTTCCAGCGTATCGGCCGCTTGGCGCAAGATGACGCTGCGTGCCGCCACGCCCAAGGCGCTCCATTTTTGATAGCTGCTTGCGCCCGTAATGACTGGGCCAGAGGCCAATTTGGCATCAAACATCGGCACCTGCGGCAGTGACACGGCGGAATAAGCGGCCAACAGCGGGGCCCGCATGCCTTCGACCGTGAGGTCCAGTCCGGCGCTGTTTTTGCGGCTCGGGCCATAGAGGTCGGCGGGCAAGGGCAGCGAGGGTTGCGGCGCCAGCCACAGCGGCGAGGTCAAGAGCTGGTCCATGCCCACAGACTCGTCGATCAACTGGTGCACAAAGGAAGAGTTGGCGCCGTTTTCCAGCAGGCGGCGCACCAGGTAGGCCAGCAGGTCGCGGTGCGCACCGACGGGGGCGTAGACGCGGCAAGCGATGTTGGGATTTTTCAGCAGCTCGCGATAAACACCTTCACCCATGCCGTGTAATCTCTGTAACTCAAACTGTGCCGCTGCGTGTTTCTCCGACGGGCCGCCCCTAGGAGAAACAGCCCCCTCGGGGGGCAGCGCAGCACGCGAAGCGGCAAGCGTGGGGGCACGTTCAGCCATCTGCAAAATTGCTGCGATGGTGCCGGCGTTGTGCGTTGCAAACTGCGGGTAAATCACATCGGGTGCGGCCAGCAAGGCCTGGGCGCAGGCCAGGTAAGACACATCGGTGTGGTGTTTGTGCGTGAACACCGGATAACACGGCAGACCCAGTTCCTGCGCGCGCTTGATTTCCGCGTCCCAATAGGCGCCCTTGACCAAGCGGCACATCAGGCGCAGCTTGTGTTGGCGGGCGATGGTGACGACATGTGCCACCAGCTCCAGCGCACGTGTCTGGTAGGCCTGCAGCGCCAGGCCAAAGCCACACCACTGCGGGTGCTGCTGCGCCACCTGCGCGGCCAGCGCGTCGAACACGTCCAGCGACAGCTCCAGCCGCTCGACTTCTTCAGCGTCTATGGTCAGGTTGATGTTGGCCTGCGCGGCCAGCACGCACAAGCCCCAGACACGCGGCACCAGTTCGGCCATGACGCGCGGGTGCTGCGCATCCTCATACCGCGGATGCAAGGCGCTGAGCTTGATGGAGATGCCGTCATTGGCCTCCACCGCCCCGTTTGCCTGCGCGCGGGCCGCGATGGCGGCTATCGCATGGGTATAACTTGCCAGGTAACGCCGCGCGTCTTCCTCGGTGCGTGCGCCTTCACCCAGCATGTCGTAACTGAATCTGAGGGCCGCCGCCTTTTTTCGCGTCGCGTCCGCTTCGTTCATGGCGTCAGCGATGGTCTGGCCCAGCACAAACTGCCGCCCCAGCAGTTGCACCGCGCGCAAGGTGGCGGCGACCACGGCGCGTGCGCCCAGCTTGCGCATGACGCTGCTGTGACCGTGTTCCGGTAAAAACTTTTTGGACAACGCAATCGCCGAGGCCGACACATGTGCCAGCACGCCCTCGCCAGCCGTCTCAAAATCGGCCCGGCCGAGCTGGTCGGCCGTCAGCGCAATCGCGGTGTCGGCATCGGGCACACGCAAGAGCGCTTCGGCCAGGCGCATCAGCGCCAGGCCTTCGGCACTGGAAATCGGGTACTCCTTGAGCAGGCTTTCCATGGCCCAGAACGGCGGCGGGTTGTGACGCACGGCCTGCACCCAGGGCTGTGCCGCCTGCGCGGCCAGCGCCCAGTCCAGGGTGCCGGCCAGTTGGCGCAGGCGGTCCGACACAACGCCGGCTTCGGGCCGGTAGGGGGAAGGCAGGTGGGGACGGCGATGCATAAAAACTCCATGACTTGGTGAATAAGGCCATGGTGGCTTGAATAGTCACGAATTTCTCGCTAAATTTGACGAACAAAACCGAATAATTAACCAGCCATGACCGACTCCAGCCCCGACCTTGACCGCATCGACCTGAAAATACTGAATCTTCTGCAGCAGGACGGCCGCCTGTCCAACCTCAAGCTGGCCGAAACCGTGGGCCTGTCACCCACGGCGGTGCTGGCGCGCGTGCAGCGTCTCACGCGCGATGGTTTCATCCTGGGCTACGAAGCGCGGCTGAACCCGCTGCAACTGGGCGCTGGCATGATGGTGTTTGTCGAGGTGCTGCTGGACCGCACCACACCCAACGTGTTTGAAGCCTTCAAGGCCGCGGTGCAGGTGCACCCCGAAATCATGGAATGCCACATGGTGGCCGGTGGTTTTGACTATTTGCTCAAAACACGCATGGCCGACATGGCGGCCTACCGAAATTTTGCCGGTACGGTCTTGTGGCAATTACCCGGCGTGCGTGAAACGCGGACCTATGCGGTGATGGAAGAAGTCAAAAACACCACCCGGCTCGCGCTGGGGCTGTGACAGCCGGGTACGGCAGGGTTACCCATCCCTGTGGCGACCCAAGCCCCTCACCAACGGGGGATGTGCAAAGCAGCGCGGGCTGGCAATAATGCGGGTTGTCTGCTCCAGACCTTGTCAGTTCCAGCCCTTCATCACGGGGAACACCATGAAAATCAGCACCCTCTTTCAGGCAAGCCTGGCCGCCCTGGCCTTTGCCGCGCCCGCCCTTGCCCAGACCATGAAGCCCGGCCTCTGGGAAAGCACCAACAAGATAGGCGGCAGCCCGGAGATGGACAAGGCCATGGCCCAGATGCAGCAGCAGATGGCCAGTATGCCGCCGGCACAGCGCAAGCAGATGGAAGACATGATGGACAGGCAGGGCATGCGCATGGGCGGCACGTCCAACGGTGGCGTGGCCATGAAAATGTGCATCACCAAGGAAATGATCGAGCGCAACCAGTTGCCGCTGCAGCAACAGGGCAACTGCAGCACCACCATCAGCGACAAGACCAGCAGCGGCATGAAGGTCAGGTTCACCTGCACCAACCCGCCTTCCAGCGGTGAAGGGGTCTACACCTTTCAGGGTGACAACGCTTACGCCATGACCATGAATATCACCAGCATAATCAAAGGCGTTCAGACAAACACCTCCATCGCGGCAGCCGGCTCATGGCTGGGCAGCGATTGCGGCACCGTCAAGCCGCTCAGCCCACCTCAAAAATGACTGGAGGGCAGGACAGTCCGGCGGCCGCGACGCTTAGTGCCGCAGCCCCAAGCGCCAAGCCTACTCTTTGACCTCGGGCACGTAGACGATGGAGCCATCTTTCATGCGGTAGGCCACACCGGCCTTGGCGCCTTCGCCTTGCCCGATCGCGCCGCTGGATTTGTAGCGCTCTATCTTCTCGCCCTTCTTGATCATCATCTCCATGGTCGGTTTGCCGGCGTCGGTGATAACGGTCACATCCTGCTTGGAGAGCTGGCTCAGCATCGGGTTCTGCGCCACGGTGATCAGCAGCGCCGCAATGATGACCAGGAAAATATCGATGATGTTCACCACCGACAGCAGCGGGTCGTCGTTTTCGATCTCATGCAGCAATTTCAGGCTCATTTCACGCCCCGGGCTGTCTGGATCTCCAGCAGTTCTTCAGCCAGCCAGCGCCGGCGCACATTGGAAATCCAGTAGGTCACACTGGCGGCGATCAGTGCAATGATGACCACCGAAAAGGCGACTGTGAGGTTGCCGGACACCTGCGCGAGGTTGCCGTCGGCCAGCGACTTCAGCGCCGGGCCCATGGGAATCATGGTGCCGACCAGGCCCAACATGGGCGCGATACGGCTGGCCAGGCGAGCGGTCTCCAGCATCTTGTGCGCCTTCAGGTCGAGTTCGTCGAACGAAGCCTCGGGACGGGCGCGCACATAGGCCAGCAGGGGAAAGCCGGCCAGCGAGGCCGTGCGCTTGCGGCGCTGCAGGGCCTGCACGGCAAAGGTGCCCAGCGCATACAGCGCATAAGCAAACATGGCGGCCACCAGCAACAGCACGGGCAGCAGAAACAACTGCCCGACCTGGTACATCAGCAGTTCGAGGGTGGTGGATTCGGTCATGGGGTTTCCTTATTTTTGGGGAAAGACGATGGGGGCGACAGAGCCGGGCAGGGGTTTGTCGCAAGGGTTGCTGCGCCCTGCCACACGCGGGGTGAACCACAGCAGGTCAAAGCCTGCGGCGTCATAGGTCTGCGGCGTCTCCTGGCCTTCGGCCACTTCCACGTAGGCGATGGTCAGGGCACGCTCGCCATCCTTCAGATAACGCGGCACGGCGCGGTCGCGCCGAACATGGCCGGCGCCGGCGATCAGCACCACGGGGCCGGCGGCTGACACCAGCGCTTCGGCCATGCGTGCGTCGCGGGCGCGTTGCGCCGTGACGATGGCCTCCAGGCGATCTTGCGGCGGACGTTGCCCACAGTGGCCCTGCACAATCTCCGCCTCCATCGCGGCCAACTGGGCGGCATCGGCCGGTGGCAACACGGGCTTGACCTTGCCCAAGGCGATCTCGCGGGCGTCGGTGCGCGACAGATTCGCCGCGATCAGCGGCCAGCCCTGGCCTGCGGCGAAGGCGATCATGTCCTTGTACATGGGCCAGCGCCAGCCCTTGCGGTTGAGCTGGCCGGCATCCGCAAGCTGCTCGGCGTCTTTCGCGCCAGCGGCCTGCGCGGCACTGAGCGCCGCTTGGTGCTCGCGGTCGAACTGCTCCAGCGCCAGGACGGGTTGACGTCCACGCTGGCCCAGGGCCTGCAAGGCCTCCAGTTGCAAACGGTGGTGGGCCTCGCTGTCGTGTTTTTCGCCCAGCAGCACATAGGGGCTGGCAGCGGCGCGGTCATAGGCCGCTTCAGCGCTGATAAAGCTGCCGCTGCGGGTGTCCCAGATGCGGCCGTCCAGGGGGTGGGCGCCGGCCGCGGTGGCCAGCAATAAAGTCAGGGAAGCAAGGAGTTTCATACGTGGGTGGTTTGTCGCCATTGGCGCCAGGCGCCGACGAGGGGGAAGAAAACAAGCAGCGCAATCGCGCCTATCAACAAGGCGCCCAGTGCCTGGACCACGGGCGGCGCGACTGGCTCCAGCTTCTGCCCGGTGATCTGCGGTGGCTCAACGGGCGCGGGCGCCGGTGCCGGATCGGCGAGCGCGGCCTCTACGGCAGCGGCCGACGCCGGCGTGGGCGCCGGCAGCGCCGCACCCAGGCCAAAGCCGGCCATGCCGACAAAGGCCTGCAGCTTGCTGTTGTCCGTGCGCACGTCGTAACGTTGGGCCAGCTCCTTGTAGCGCTGTTTGAGCTCCTGGACAGTGTCCTTGTCGGCTTGCCAGTAGCCGGTGCGTGCGGCTTCCAGCATGCGTTCTATGGTCTGCGCCAGCGCATGGGGGTTCTCACGCTCGAACCAGTCCTTGAGGCCCAGCTGGTGTTTGTCGCGCACATAGACGTCGGCGAATTCCTGCCACTGGTCGTCACGCACAATCTCGCGGGCCACCGAGGTCCAACCGGCGAAGTTGTTCATGCTGTCCAGCACCTGCAAGGTGCCGGCATAACCCTCGCCCATCAGCCCCTTGATGTAGCCAGGGTGGAAGTTGCGGGTGGCCAGTTCCTTGGCCAGGAACTCGGCCGCGCCTTCGACCTTGCCACTGCCGGAGCCGCGCAGGTTGGAGATGTAGAGTTCGGGCGCCTTGCCGTCCAGGTGGCGCACGGCCAGCGCGATGCCGCCCAAGTACTGGAAGGGGTCGTCGGTGGTCAACATGCCGTAGAGGTTGGAGCTGCGCGAGAGCACAGCGCCTTCGGTGCCCTTGAGGTGATCGGCGTAAAGGTTGCCGCTGGTCTTTGCGCCGGGACCGGCCAGGTCCTTCGCGCTTTTGCCCCAGTCCGTTTCGTCCGGGCCGTAGGCAAACTGCATGCGCGACAGGTACAACTGGGCCAGCTTTTTATCGCCTTCGGCCTTGCTGTTCCAGGTGTCGGTGGCCAGCGCCGCGTCATCGAGGCCGGTGCCGTACTGGCCGGATTCCGACGCGAAGAGGCGGGTCAGGCCGGCCTTTTGCGCAGCCTCCGGCTTCCAGCCCTGCTTGAGCAGCCTAGCGCTGATCTCGCGGGCGTTGGCCGCCACCGGGTTGTCCGCCTCGTTGGCCTCGGCGGCGAGTTTGGCGGCCTTGGCCAGCATCTTCATGGTGTTGGGAAAGTGGTCGCGGTACAGGCCAGTGGCCGACAGCACGATGTCCACACGCGGGCGCTTGAGCTGCTCGCGCGGCACCAGTTTCACGTCGGTGACGCGGCCGCCCTGGTCCCACACCGGCTCCACCCCCAAGCCCCAGAGCGCCTGGGCTTCCAGCATGCCCTGGTGACGCATGGTCTCCACGGACCAGAGCGAGAAGGTGAGTTTCTTCGGCACACGCCCCGACTGCTTGCGGTGCGCGGCAATCAGGCTGTCCATGGCCTCCTTGCCGGCCTCCCAGGCCGCCTTGGTGGGAATGCGCGAAGGGTCAAAACCGTAGAGGTTGCGGCCGGTGGGCAAGGAGTCCGGGTTCTTGATCGGGTCTCCACCGTAGGAGGTTGGCAGGTAGCGGCCGTCGAGGATGGCCAGCATCGCCGCCATCTCATTGCTGGCACCGAGGTCCTGGTACCAGCGTTTGCCTTTTTCGACCGCCTCTTTGAGATTCGGCGCCAGGCCGTCACTGGACTCTCCATCGACCACATAACGCTTGAGCAGCTTGTAGGGCGAGGATTGGGTGAGCTTGTCATAGTTGGCGACAAGGGCTTCATCGGCCTCCTCACCCGGCGCGGCCGAACCTTCGATGAAGTCCTTGCCCAGCATCAGCATCACCGTGCCCAGGCGCCATTTCTCGTCGGCGCCTTTGCCAAAGGTGTGCAGACCCATGGGCTGGGCGGTGCGGGCAAGTTCATGCAGGTGGTCGTGCACGGCGTTGATAAAGCCGGGAAAGTCCTGCGCGATGCGGGCCTCGCTCCAGGCCAGGTCCTTCTCGATGCGCTCCTTCTTCACCAGCGTCAGGAACTCGGCCTTTTGCTTGTCCTTCACCGCGCCTTCGTCCTGGGCCAGCCAGGCGTGCAGCAGGTCGTGGATGCTTGTCAGGGCCTGGTGCAAGCCGGCGGGAGCGAAAGGCGGCGTCTGGTGGCTGATGGTCACGGCGCGACCGCGGCGCTTGGTCTGCTGGGCTTCGCCAATGTTGTCGACGATGTAGGGGTAGATCACCGGCACATCGCCCAGCATCAGGTGCGGGTAGTCGAGCATGGACAGGCCGCGCTCCTTGCCCGGCAACCATTCCTGGGAACCGTGGGTGCCGTAGTGCACCAACGCGTCAGCGCCGAACTGCTCACGCATCCAGAAATATTCGGCGAGGTAGAAATGGGTGGGCGGCACCTTGACCGAGTGGTACAGCGCTTTTTCCTTGTTCTCGCCACGCTCACCGCGCGAGGCCTGCGGCAGGATCACGACGTTGCCCAGCTTGAGGCGGGGCACGGCGTAATACGCCTGGCCATTGCGCCGCAGCACCATGGCCGACTTGTCGGGCTCGCCCCAGGCGGCGCGCAGATCGCGGCCGATCTCAGGTGGCAAGCCGGCCAGCCAGCGGCGGTAGGCATCTACCGGCAGCAGGTCGGCCAGACCGTCACGGACCAGGGCTTCCAGTTCCGCGTTGTCCTGGGGCGGCCGGTAAAAAGGCGCGAGCAGGCGTTGCAGCAAAGCGGTCAGCACCTTGTCATCGGGTACCTCCGTGGTGTAGCCGTCGGCCTTGAGGGCTGCCAGCGTGGCCTGCAAACTTTTCGGCAGGTTCATGTAGGAGGCGGACAGGTTTTTTTCACCCGGCGGGTAGTTCCAGAAAAAGATGGCAATCTTTTTCTCGGCCTTGGGTTTGGCCTGGAGTTTGGCCAGGTTCACGGCCTTGGTCACCACGGCGGCGGATTGCACGGCAATCGCCGTGATCTGGTCCGTGGCCTTGTCGGTCGCGGCGGCGATCTGGATGTCGCTGACACCGGCGTATTCGGCCTGGGACAGATAAAACGGCACGTCCATCAGGGCCACACCCTGCGGGTCGGCGGCCCAGGCGGCGGCGTCCCCCTTGCGATAAGGCATGGCCTGGATCACCGGCACACCCATGGCTTCGAATTCTTTTTTACGCCCTTCCGGGTTCAGCATGATCTGGGTGTTGATCAGCACGTCGGCCAGGCGTTTGCCGCCGGGCGCCATCATGCGGCTCATGGCATCGGCCTCCATGACCGGGCTGTAAAAAGCCAGCGGCACGGCGCCAGCAGCCTCGATGCGGGCAATCATGTCGTCGATGAAGGCCGTCTGTTCGGCCGTGATGTATTGCTGGTGCAGGGCAATGGCGATCACCGGCGGACGCTGGGCCGGGTTGACCTTTTTCCAGGCCAAATAACTCGCGGCGTCCGCAAACACCACATTGGGCGCCGCCGGGTGGTAGATCGCCGACTTGGGGAAAACAATGGGCGGGGCAATCCCGTCCCAAGGCCGGCCAGCCAGCTGGGCCGCGACGGACTGGAAAAACCCCTTGAAGTTGGCCTTGCTGCCATTCACGTAATAAGCGTGTAATCGTTTTGCCAGAGGATCCGGCAAACCCTTCCAGCTCGGCTGGCTGTCATGCAGCCACAGCGAGGGCACGCTCATCCCTGGCAAGGCGGCGCGCAAGCGGGCCTGCACGGCGTCGCGCAGGTGATCGCGCGGCGTGTCAAAAACCACCAGGTCATGGCCCTTGAACACACCCGCATCGACCTCAGCCGGCAGCTTCTCCACGTAACGAACGTCGACCTTGACGCCATAAGGCGCCGCAATCTCGGCCAGCAGGCGGAACTTACCCGGCTGGATGGGACTGCTGGTCACAAACAGCACCGAGGCGGCTTGCACCACCGTGGCGGCGGTCAACAGCAGCAGCGCGAACAAGCCCCGGTAGAAATGAGTGACGGTCATCGACCTGCCTCCAGAACAGACGACAGCGGTTCGCGCGCGCAGTCAGCACAAGGCGCGTTCACACGCAGAAAATCGGCAAGGTCAGGTCGGTCGATGAAAGTCATGGTGGCTTAGAACTGGTGCTTGATGCTGACGCTAAAGTTGCGTCCTGGCTGGCTGTAGGCATCCAGGCTGCTGACATTGGAGGCCACGTCACGCACGTCGGCCCATTGGAAATACTTGCGGTCAAAGAGATTGAACAAGCCAAAATTCAGCGAAGTGCGCTTGTCGATCTGGTACCAGCCGGACAAGTCAACCACGCTGTAGCCACCCGGGGTGTAGTTGGCCGGCGTCGGGTTGCGGTCCTTGCGTTCCACCGCCGTCACCATGAGCTGCCCGCCAAAGAGTCCGTCCCGGTCGTAACGCAGGCCGAGAATGAGTTTGTCCGGGTCGATGGTCGCCAGCGGTGTGCTGACGCCGCTGGTGTTGGAGTCGCCCTTCGCATGGGCATACGCGGCCGACACCGACCAGTTCGGCCGGAAGGTCCAGTCGCTGCGGACTTCAAAACCACGAATCTTCACGTTCGACAGGTTGACCGACTGGTACACGGTCGGGTTGGCAGCGGTTCCCGCCCCGCCGACCTTGACATTGCTCGCGATGAAGTTGTCGTACCTGCTCTCAAACACACTGGCGCTGTAACGCAGCGAATCCGAGCGGCCGCGCAAGCCAAACTCAAACGAGTCGCTGGTCTCAGGCTTCAGGTTGGGGTTGCCAATGGAGGTGTAGAACGAGGTCAGGTTGGTCACGCCGCCATTGATCTGGTTGGCGGTCGGCGCACGGAAGCCATGGGCGTATTGCGCAAAGACATTGACCAGCGGCGACTGCTTCCAGATCAGGCCGAGCTTGGGTGACAACTCGCCCCCGCTCAAGGAGGACGGAGGAACCGTGTTGTTGACGAGATACAGGGCATCGGCCCGGGGCTTCAGGCTGAAGCTGTCATAACGCAGTCCGGGCACCACACTCCAGTTGCCTATGGTGATGTCATCCTGGATGAAGGCGCCAGCCAGCATGCTGTCGGTATCAGGGAACCCTTTGTTGGTCACAAAAGCCCCGCCGGAGCTGTTGAAGCCCGCTTTCAAACTCGTCACCTCGGTTTGCGAGACATCCACGCCGTAGACCAGCCGGTGAGCGATGTCCTGGCCGAAGTGGCTCTCGAACTGCACATTGCCGCCGGTCGCGTTTTCACGGTAAGTGGTATCGCGGGTGCGCACCAGCGGCGCGGTGGAGCGCGACTCAAACCCGAACTGGCTGTTCTCGGACGCTTGGTGGTAAATGCTGGCCGTGGCCACCTGGAACCAGCCGCCCTTGGGCTGGGTAAAGCGGTAGTCCAGCTTGAAAAGATCACGCTTGATATCCTCGCGTGCCCTGACGCCGGTCAGTGTGGCCGCCGCACTCGGGTCGCCGAAAAAGCTCAGGATGTTGGTGTCGTTTTTGCGGTCCAGCGACTCGGCCGTGAGTTTGAACTCATGCGCCTGGTTAGGCTTGATCACCAGTTTGCTCAGCAGGTAGTCCGACTTGTTGTCGGAAGGATTGGCCGTCGTGCGGTTCAGGTTGGCGACGTTGTTGGTCCCCATGGTCTCGGCTTCATGTCCGCTGCGGAAGCTGGCCAGCACCATGCCCTGGACCTGGTCGGTGCGAAAAGCGAAACTCGGGGTGGTTTGCCAGGACTTGTCCACCGAGTTGTAAGCCAGCTTGATCGCCGTCTGGGTCGGGTTGCCGAAGGTGAGCAGGTCGACCGGGTCCTTGGTCACGAAGCTGACAGCACCCGACAGCCCGTCACTGCCGAACTGGGTGGACGAGGGACCACGCAAAATTTCGACCCGCTTGTAGGCTTCTGGGTCGATGTAGTTGCCGCGGCCGGCCGCATAAGGACCGCTTGAATAACTCCCCGGCAGGCGCACGCCATCGACCTGCAGCATGACCTGGTCACCTTCCAGGCCGCGCACGTTGATGCCTTCGTTACCAGCGCGTCCGGTGGCACGGAAAACGGCGGAAGCCCGGTTCGGCTGGACACGCACCGACACGCCGCTTTCATAACGCAACAGTCCTTCCAGATCCGTCGGCATTTCGCGCTCAATACGTTCGGATGAAATCGTCGTGATGGTGGCGGCAACGTCGTCCACATCCTGCTCGGTCCGGGAGCCGGAAACGACGATCTCTTTCATCGTTGAAGGCACTGCCTGGGCATGGGCCAGGCCGGCCGAATCAAGCAGCAGGGCAAAGGGAAAAGCAGCAATAGCGGCGGCCAGCGGGCGGCGGCGAAGAGGCGGATACATGGAAGGGTCCTGTCGGGGCGCAGTCGGGTTGATTGGCTGGCTGCCGAGGCGTATGCATCCATGCAAACACGGTGGGTGGCTGTTATTTCCAAGTGGAACCGCGAATGATAATGATTATCATCCAATATGTAAATGCGTGTAAGACGAATTCCAGGGCGGCCGATGCTGCCCTGTTGATCCAACGCAACAGTCAACTCGGCGGGACCGCGCCGCCCGCGTTCTGGCCCCCCCTGCAACCGCCGTCCGGGACTGCGCTCTGCAGACAAACTCAGCCACCCAGGGTTTGGGGCTTTCTACACTTGCACGAGAGCCCACGCTCGCCCTAGACTGGCCACTGGCATCAACTGGCTTTCTGGAGGTCCCATGAACACCTGTTTACTGACCCCTTTGTCTCTTGCCCGCGCCGTGTTGCCGGGCCTGCTGTTGCTGGCCGGCCTGCCGGCCCTGGCTCAAATCATGAAGCCCGGTTTATGGGAGGCCAGCAACAAGCTGGGCGGCAGTCCGGAGATGGACCAGGCCATGGCCCAGATGCAGCAGCAAATGGCCAGCATGCCGCCGGCACAACGCAAGCAGATGGAAGACATGATGGCCAAACAGGGCATGAGCCCGGGCGGCGCATCCAAGGGTGGCATGGTCACGAAGATGTGTATCACCCCGGAAATGGCGGACAAACAGCAGTTGCCGATACAGCAACAAGGCACATGCACCACCACGAGCAGCGACAAAAGCAGCACCGGCATGAAGCTGAAATTCAGCTGCACCAACCCGCCCTCCAGCGGCGAAGGCCAGGTCACCTTCACCGGCGACACGGCCTACACCATGAGCATGAAAATCAACACCGGCGGTCAGGGCGTGCCAAAAAGCACCACACTCCATACCTCGGCCAAATGGCTGGACAGCAATTGCGGCGCCATCAAACCGATGGTTGTGCCCAAGCAGTAACTTTGAAGGAAAACCATGATTTCTGCACTGAAAACTCTCGTCGCCTGGCTTGCTGCGAGCATGCTGCTGTTCGCGGGCAGCCATGCCATGGCCGCGGGCGCACTGGCCATAGACACCCTGCAGGGCGAGAAATACGGGTTTTCTTTCAACCACCCCAGCGTTGACCAGGCCGACCAGCGTTCCATGCGTGAGTGCGGTGCTGACTGTTCTGTCGTGCTCCGCTTCAGTGGTGAATGCGGCGCCTACGCCGCCGACCAGGCCAAGGGCTCCAACGCGTATGGATGGGGCACGGGCAGCACCAGCGCCAATACGCAGGCACGGGCCATGTCGGAATGCCGGGCCAAGGGCGGCTCCAGTTGCAAGGTGCGCGCCTGGGGTTGTGATGCCAAGGTGTCTTCCGCGCCGCAGGCCGCCAGCCAAGTGCCGACCCAGGCGGCACGCCAGCCGGCCCCTCATGACAACAACAAGGCGGCCGCCGCCGGATTCCCCATGCTGGGTGAATGGCTGGTGGACTATGTTTCCGAAACTGGTTACACCGCCAACGGCAGCTTGCGCGTGACCGAGAGCTTTGGCAAGGGCGGCTTTCGCGGGGTGCTGGTGCAGTCCTTTAGCAACGGGGGTGAGTCAAAACGGGTGCAGCAGGACATGATGATCACCGTGCAAGGCGACACCGTGATCCTCAACGGCAGCAACCCGGTCTACCTGCTGGGCGCGGGCCGCTACAACGCCGACAACTTCACCCTGACCATAGGCAGCCCCAACCTGATGCGCGGCAAAAACAGCGACGCCAAAGGCGTCGGCGGCGTTGTAGTGATCAGCAGGAAATAAAGCGCCGGCAAGGGCGGGATCAGCCCGCGCAAGAAAGGCCCCCTCGGCGGCGGCGAATCACACGCCGTGGAGAATGTGGGGACCTACGGCTTACCTTCCCCCGAAAATCGCCGTTCCCACGCGCACCATCGTGCTGCCGGCATGGATGGCGGCTTCCAGGTCTGCCGTCATGCCCATGGACAGGGTGTCCATGGCCTGCGGCAACACGCCGGCGCTGTTAATCTGATCAAAAAGGCCTGCAGCCCTTTCATGGATTGCGCGAGAAGCTATGAAATCAGGAGCAGGCTCGGGAATCGACATGAGACCGCGCAACTGCAACCGGGGCAGGCGCGCGACTTCGGCGGCCAACGCCAGCGCCTCGTGCGGCGCCACGCCCGACTTGCTGGCGCCACCGTCGATGTTGACCTGCAAGCACACCTGCAGCGGCGGCAAATGGGGTGGCCGCTGCTCGCTGAGCCGCTGCGCAATTTTCAAGCGGTCCAGGGACTGCACCCAGTCAAAGGTCTCGGCCACCAGCCGGGTCTTGTTGCTTTGCACCGGGCCGATGCAATGCCATTCCGAAGGCGGGGCACGGTTCTCGGCCTCCCATTCCCGGATCAGCAGCAGTTTTTCCACCCCTTCCTTGATGTAGTTTTCGCCGAACATGTGTTGCCCTGCGGTCACGGCCTGCATCACGGCTTCGGGCCCAAAGGTCTTGGAAACGGCGAGCAAACGCACGGTGGCGGGATCGCGTCCGGCGGCTGCGCAGGCCGCAACAATCCGTGCGTGCACGGCTTGGAGATTGTCAACAATCGTGGTCATAATCGAACTGTAAACCTAGACTCAGAGGAACCTCCCGGATGGACATTACCCAGCTGCTGGCTTTTAGCGTCAAGAACAAGGCCTCCGATTTGCATTTGTCGGCCGGCCTGCCGCCTATGATCCGGGTGCACGGCGATGTCAGGCGCATCAATGTGGATCCGCTGGACCACAAACAGGTTCACGCCATGGTGTACGACATCATGAATGACACCCAGCGCAAGAATTACGAAGAGTTTCTGGAAATCGACTTTTCATTCGAGATCGACGGCCTGGCGCGTTTTCGCGTCAATGCCTTCAACCAGAACCGCGGCGCCGGTGCGGTGTTCCGGACCATTCCTTCGAAAATTTTGACGCTGGAACAGCTCAACGCGCCGAAAATTTTCGGCGAGCTGGCGATGAAACCGCGCGGCATGGTGCTGGTCACCGGCCCCACCGGCTCGGGCAAGTCCACCACCCTGGCGGCCATGGTCAACTACCTGAACGAAACCGAATACGGCCACATCCTGACGGTGGAAGACCCGATCGAGTTTGTGCACGAATCGAAAAAATGCTTGATCAACCAGCGCGAGGTCGGCCCACACACGCTGAGTTTCAGCGCGGCGCTCAAATCCGCGCTGCGCGAAGATCCCGACGCCATCCTGGTCGGCGAGATGCGCGACCTGGAAACCATACGCCTGGCCATGACAGCCGCCGAAACCGGCCACCTGGTCTTCGGCACCCTGCACACCTCCAGCGCGGCCAAAACCATTGACCGCATCATCGACGTGTTTCCGGCCGAGGAAAAAGACATGATCCGCGCCATGTTGTCGGAGTCGCTGCAAGCGGTGATTTCGCAAACCCTGTGCAAGACCAAGGACGGCCAGGGCCGCGTCGCCGCGCACGAGATCATGCTGGGCACCAGCGCCATCCGCAACCTGATCCGCGAGGCCAAGGTGGCACAGATGTATTCGTCCATCCAGACCGGTAACAGCGTGGGCATGCAGACGCTGGACCAGAACCTGACGGACCTGGTCAAGCGCAACATCATCTCTGCCGCTGAAGCACGCAGTAAGGCAAAAATACCCGAGAACTTCCCCGGCTAGATATGGCCCCCACGCTTGTCACTTCGTCTACAGCGCTGCCCCCCGAGGGGGCCGCTGCGCCTGCGGCCCCTGCTGGGTTGAAGAGGGCACTCGCCTGCGCGTCAATCCTTCCGTCTTTCTGACGGCTACCGAATCTGTTTGAAAGGAGTCGCACATGGAACGCGACCAGGCCAGTAAATTCATCAACGACCTTCTCAAGCTGATGGTCGGCCGCAATGGCAGCGACCTGTTTATCACGAGTGACTTTCCGCCGGCCATGAAGGTCGACGGCAAGATCACCAAGGTCTCGCCGCAGCCGCTGAACGCCGGCCACACGCTGGCGCTGGCGCGCGCCATCATGAACGACAAGCAGGCCGCCGAGTTTGAGCGCACCAAGGAGTGCAACTTCGCGATTTCTCCGCCCGGTGTTGGCCGTTTCCGCGTCAACGCCTTTATCCAGCAGGGCAAGGTCGGCATGGTGATGCGGGTGATCCCGGCCACACTGCCGACCATCGACGGTCTGGGCCTGCCGCAGGTGCTGAAAGACGTGGTGATGTCCAAACGCGGTCTGTGTATCGTGGTCGGCGCCACCGGTTCGGGCAAGTCCACCTCGCTGGCGGCCATGGTGGACTGGCGCAACGAAAACTCCTTCGGCCACATCATCACGATTGAGGACCCGGTGGAGTTTGTGCACCCGCACAAAAACTGCGTGATCACGCAGCGTGAAGTGGGCCTGGACACCGACAGCTGGGAGTCGGCGCTGAAAAATGCGCTGCGCCAGGCCCCCGACGTGATCCTGATGGGCGAAATCCGCGACCGCGAAACCATGGAGCATGCGGTGGCTTTTGCCGAAACCGGCCACCTCTGCCTGGCGACGCTGCACGCCAACAGCGCCAACCAGGCGCTGGACCGCATCATCAACTTCTTCCCCGAAGAACGCCGCGCCCAGTTGCTGATGGACTTGTCGCTGAACATGAAAGCCATGATCTCGCAGCGCCTGGTGCCCAAGCAGGACGGCAAGGGCCGGGTCGCGGCGGTGGAAGTCATGCTGAACACACCGCTGATTTCCGACCTGATCTTCAAGGGTGAGGTCTCCGAGATCAAGGAGATCATGAAGAAAAGCCGCAACCTGGGCATGCAGACCTTCGATCAGGCGCTGTTCGACGCTTTTGAAAGCCACCAGATCAGCTACGAAGACGCGCTGCGCAATGCCGATTCCGTCAACGACCTGCGGCTGCAGATCAAACTCAACTCCCAACGTGCCAAAACCCAGGACCTGGCGGCCGGCACCGAACACATGGCCATTGTTTAAATCATGACTATTTCCAGCACCCACCCAAAAACCTACGAACCCGCTCCCGCCCTGAACGTTGCCTTTCTGGGGCTGGGCGTCATGGGTTACCCCATGGCCGGCCACCTCGCGTTGGCCGGCCACGCCGTCACCGTCTACAACCGGACCGCTACCAAATCGATAGCTTGGTGCGCAGAGTACGCGGGGGCCAAGGGCCTGAAACATGCTGAAACACCGCGCACGGCCGCAGTCGGCGCCGACATCGTGTTTTGCTGCGTCGGCAACGACGACGATTTGCGCAGCGTCACCTTGGGCGAGCACGGCGCCTTTGCCGGCATGCAGCCGGGCGCGGTGTTTGTCGACCACACCACGGCCTCCGCCGATGTGGCGCGCGAGTTGTATGCGGCAGCGCAAGCGCTGGGCCTGCAGTTTGTCGATGCGCCGGTCTCGGGCGGACAGGCCGGGGCCCAAAACGGGCTGTTGACCGTCATGTGTGGCGGTGATGCGGTGGCCTTTGAGGCGGTCAAGCCGGCCGGCATGGCATTTTCCAAGGCCTTCACCTTGATGGGTGCCAGCGGCGCCGGCCAGTTGACCAAAATGGTCAACCAGATCTGCATCGCCGGCCTGGTCCAGGGCTTGAGCGAAGCCGTGGCCTTTGGCCAGAAGGCCGGGCTGGACATGAAGCAGGTGCTGGACGTGATCGGCAAGGGTGCGGCGCAGAGCTGGCAACTCGACAACCGCGGCAAAACCATGGTGGCCGGCCAGTTTGATTTTGGTTTTGCCGTCGACTGGATGCGCAAGGACCTTGGCCTGGTGCTGGATGAAGCCAAGGCCAATGGCGCACGGCTGCCGGTGACGGCGCTGGTGGACCAGTTTTACGCCGACGTCCAGGCCATGGGCGGGCAGCGCTGGGACACCTCCAGCCTGATCAAACGCCTGACGTAAAAACCACACGCCCACAAAAAAGCCGGCCTGTCGCCGGCTTTTTTTTGGGGGAGCTGAGCGCCGGTGTTAGACGCCGCTGCTCTGCGTGCCCACGGCGGCCGTCGGTTTGGCCGCCTGCTGCGGCATCAGGCGTTTCAGTTCTTCTTCGCTGATGACCTCGAAAATCCGCACCACCTTCTGCACACCGCGGCCACCACGGGCGATCTCGGTCGCACGGTCGGCTTCGCGCTGCGTCACACGACCCATCAGGTAGACGGTGCCGCGTTCGGTGACCACCTTGAAGGCGCCGGCATACAAGTCCTTGGTATCGATCAGCAAGGCCTTGACCTGGCCGGTGATCAACACGTCGGAAGAACGCTGCACCAGTGAGGGGCTGTCGATGATGGCCAGTTCGTTGACCACGCCGTTGACGTTTTCGACCCGGGACACCACCTGCTCCACGAGTTTTTTGTCCTGCTCGTTGAGGACTTCGCCGGTGATCAGCACCTGGCGGTTATAGCTGGTCACGCTGACCCGTGCACGGCTGCCGAGGTTGTCGCGCAGACGGCTCATGGCGCGCAACTCAATACCTTCGTCTTCCAGCTGGGCACCCGAGGTGCGGCGGTCCGTGGCCACCATGGCGCCGCCCGCGACGCCGCCCAGCACCAGCGGAAAACAAGCGGTCAGGCTGCCGCCCAGCACGACCATGGTGCAGGCCGTCAGCATCAGCCGCTTGAAACGGGTGGTGCTTGGATTGGTTTTTTTCATCAAGGACTTTCCTGGTCGCCAAGTAATTGGGCATCCACGCCGTCACAAATGCAGTGAAGGGCCAGCAGATGAACTTCCTGAATCCGTGCCGTACGGTCATGCGGCACGCAGATATGCACGTCGGTTTCGCGCAAGGCCGCCGTCATTTGGCCACCGCCCTTGCCGGTCAGCGCCACCACCGTCATCTCGCGTTCGTGCGCCGCCTCGATGGCGGCCAGCACATTGGCCGAGTTGCCGCTGGTACTCAGCGCCAGCAACACGTCGCCGGCGCCGCCCAAGGCGCGCACCTGCTTGGAAAAAATCACGCTGAAATCGTAGTCGTTGGCGATGGCCGTGAGGATGGAGCTGTCGGTGGTCAACGCAATCGCACCCAGCTCGGGCCGCTCGCGCTCAAACCGCCCGACAAACTCGGCCGCGAAATGCTGGGCATCCGCGGCTGAGCCGCCGTTGCCGCAGGCCAGCACCTTGCCGCCACTGGTCACACTGGCCAAAATGGCCTGCACCGCGGCAGCAATCGGTTTGGAAAGTAGTTGCGCCGCCTGATATTTCAGGTCCGCGCTGTCAATAAAGTTCTGTTCAATGCGTTGTTCGAGCATGGGGCAATGATACCGGGTCAAAAATTTCAGTTTGGCGTCCACGGGCTCTTAGCCCGCCGCCGCGCAATGCATGGTTACAAAATGGGGGCAAATACGCCATTCACAAGCGAATCAGTCCGCATCAAACGCGCCGCGCAGCCATTCAACCACGACCGTGTCGGGCGCATCGAGCCGGCCTTCGACCAGCACCACATCAAATCGGCAAGGCGGCGCGCTGGCAAAACGCATCAGGTAGTGGCGTGCCGCAAACACCAGCCGGCGCTGCTTGATCACCCCAATGCTGGCCGCCGCGCCGCCATGCAGCGTGCTTTTGCGCTGGCGCACCTCGACAAACACCAAAGTGCCATCGGGCGCCCGCATGATCAGGTCCACCTCGCCGCCGCCGCGGCCCGGCGTCCGATAATTGGCGTCCACCGGTTTCAGCCCCGCCTTGACCAGGTAGGCCAGCGCCAGTGCTTCCGCCGCGTCGCCCAGGCGCTTGGTGGTAATCTGGCCGGGCTGCTGCTGCGCGCCGGCCACACCGCTGCCGCCGCTGACCGGCTCTTTTGCAACCTGCTTTTTGGAAAACCACATTGAACGCTTCCTTCGACCTGGCCCTGGCTGCCGCACGTGCCGCGGCCGGCATGCAGCATTATCCCGAAGCGGCCCTGTATGTGGTGGCCACGCCCATCGGCAACCTGTCGGATATCAGCCTGCGGGCCCTGCATGTGCTGCAACTGGTGCAGGCCATCGCCTGCGAGGACACGCGCCACACCCAAACCATGCTGCGCCAGTACGGCATCGACAACAAACCCCTGCTGGCCGTGCATGAACACAACGAAGCGCAAGCGGCCCTGCTGGTGATAGAGCGCCTGCAGCGCGGTGAGCGGGTGGCGTATGTCAGCGATGCCGGCACCCCGGCTGTCAGCGACCCGGGCGCACGCCTGGTGGCGGCGGTGCGCGCCGCCGGACTCACCATCCTGCCCCTGCCCGGTGCCAGCAGCGTGACCACCGCCTTGAGCGTGGCGGGCATCAGCGGCGACGCCGGTTTTGTTTTTGCCGGTTTTTTGCCGTCCAAGGCCGCGGAACGGGATCAGGCCGTGTTGGCCCTGCAGGCCGACAAACGCGCCGTGGTCATCCTGGAAGCGCCGCACCGCATCGAGGCCCTGGCCCGAGCCATGGCGCCGCTGGGTGCACGTGTGATCACGGTGGGCCGCGAGCTGACCAAGCAGTTTGAAGAAATCGCCAGCGTTGCGGCGCAGGACTTCAGCGCCTGGCTGGCTGCCGGCAGCCAGCGCACCCGCGGGGAGTTTGCGCTGGTTTTACATCCGGGCGAACAGGCCCAGGCCAGGGACGACGGCAGCCGGGTCTTGCAATTGCTGCTGGCCGAATTGCCGCTCAAAACCGCCGTGAAACTAGCCGCCGACATCACCGGCGCACCCCGCAACGAGTTGTACGAAGCGGCCCTGGCCTTGAAGAAAACCGACGCTTCTGACGACGCCGATTAAGGCATCACGGGCACCATGCTCGGGCGTTCTTCCACGCCCGGATGGGCTTTTTGCACCACCTGGTTGCCGTCGATATAGACCCAATAAAACATGTCCTGGATGCCGTACCAGCGGTAGGTCAGGACCTCACCCGGCCAGGACGCCACGCGCTCGATGAAAGCCGGCCGACCGAACTCGCGCAACACGTCCGCACGTGTCCATTTGCCCAGTTCGATGCGCTGAAAATCTGCCTCATCCAGCACCTGCCTGACGCTGGCCACACGACCCGCCGCATCCAGGTCCACCATGAACGCATACTGGCCGCCCGGCTGGCCGGAATATTGCAAACGGCTGCCCTGGCTCAGGGGCACCACCGCTGTCGGGGCGCCCATGCGCGACACCACTTCTTCGCGCGACATCCCCGGGCTGATGGAGCTGATGGGAAACAGCGCGCAGCCGCTTAGCCAGAGCAGGGGCGCGAGCAAAATAAGGAGAGGTTTGTGCAGTCTCATGGCTTAGGGTCCTGGTTGGAGAGGCAGCGCCCGGTGACGCTTGCGATCGGTGAATTTTCCTGTTGTTTATACCTCGCCCCCACCCTCTTTGCAGGGCGCGGTTTTCCCGCAAAAGTTCCCAGGCAGCGACAATCAACCCTCCATGGACAAACCCTATGCCCCCGCCACCGACAGAAACCGCGAACCGATTCTGGAGGTTTTGCGTGAACGTTTTGCCGGTTGCCGCCAGGTGCTGGAAATCGGCAGCGGCACCGGCCAGCACGCGGTGTATTTTGCGCAAGCCCTGCCGGGCTTGCGCTGGCAGACCTCGGATGTCGCGGACAACTTGCCGGGTATCACTTTGTGGTTGCAGGAGGCCGGCTTGCCGAACACGCCGGCCCCGATTGACGTGGACATGCGGCAAGCCTGGCCAGACATCGCCTTTGACGCCGTTTTCAGCGCCAACACCTTGCACATCATGGGCTGGCCGGAAGTCACACAACTGTTTCTGGAACTGGGCCGGCGCATGCCGCCCGCAGGTTTGCTGGTGGTGTACGGCCCGTTCAATTACGGCGGCCGCTTCACCAGCGACAGCAACGCGCGTTTTGATGCCAGTTTGCGCGCGGGCAACCCGGCCAGCGGGCTGCGCGATTTTGAGGCGGTGGAGGCACTGGCGGCAGGCGCCGGCCTGGTGTTGCGGGAAGACCGGGCCATGCCGGCCAACAACCGCTGCATCACCTGGCAGCGCGGCCCCGCCACAAGCGCTTAAAGCGTTTTGAAATCGAGTTTGCCGGGACGGGCGGCGTAACGGTTCAGGGCATCGAACTGCTCAACCTGCACACGCGCCGGGCGGTTGTCATACACCGCCACCTTGAGCCAGTCACATTCGGCCTGCAACTGGGCTTCGTCATTGAGCCGGGTTTGCCACACCTTGTGTTGCCCGTCCCAACGGTAAGCTCTGGCCTTGAGCAAATCCTTGGCCTCAAAAGGTGCGGCCGTGGCCTGCAGGCGGTAGCTGGGTTGGGAGGCGGCAGCCAACAGGCGCGCCAACCCGGTTTGGCCAGAGACCGGCAGCGGGCTGGCCAACACGGCCAGCAATGCATGGCAATCCATTTCAGCGCGGTGTGCGTCGTAAAACCAGCCCAGGTCCTGCGCCAGCTGGGTCAGCTTGGCCGAGCTGCGGCCTTCTTTTTTCCAGTCCAGATCGGCAAACGAACAGGCCCAGGGCAGTTGCGCAAATTGCGCCAGCCGCGCCTCGGCAAACGGGCGGTCAAAACCGGCGTTGTGGGCCAGCACCAGGTCGGCCTTGCCCAGCATGGCGGCCACACGTTGTTCATCCAGCTTGTGGCCACGCACCATCTCGTCGCTGATGCCGGTGATGGCCTGCACCTCAGCCGGAATCGGCATGCCGGGGTCTTCCAGGCCGTCATAAACCTCGACCCGCCCGGTTGGCAAACCAGTCGCCGTTTCCACATCGACCAGCAGCAGCGCGAGCTCCATGATGCGGTCGTGCGAAGAGTCCAGCCCCGTGGTTTCCGTGTCCAGGATCAACACCCGCGTCACCGGCCTCTGCGGCTGGTGCGCAAACTGCTGCACCACGGGCAGGCGCCGCAACACGCGGTAATCGGCATGGCTGTCGAGCACACGCGCCATCGCTTCAGGCTCCAGCGCCGCCGAGGTGGCAGGGGTGGGTGTCGTCGTTTTGGCTTTGCGGGTCCGGGCGGGTTTGGGCGCTGGCGCGCTCAGCGCAAGGCCGTCGTCAAAACCAAAGCCCAATTGGCCGGAAGCCGCCACGTGAGCATTTGCCTCGTTCATGTTGTAGTTCCAGGCGTCTGTCGCGGGGGGATTGAAAAAGAAAGTTGGTGCGGCTGGCGGGGATCGAACCCACGACCCTTGGCTTCGGAGGCCAATACTCTATCCACTGAGCTACAGCCGCAACGCTGAAAGGTGTGCTCTGCCCGACTTTTTCGGTGGGCAGAGACTTCGCAGGATCAGGCTTTGCAAACCCGATTCCTGTGGAAGTGTTTGATTCTAGCAGTCAGGCAGCCTCTATCCCAGGTTATTAAGAGGGCCGCAGCTATAATCGAAGGTTGTCGAATATGAGTTGCTTTAGTTATCGATTTTTAGTTTTTTGAGGAAGCCATGAGCGCAAACGATCACACAACGGCCCACGAAGAAGACCACTCTGGCCCCATCAAAACACCGAAGCAATTGCTGGCTGCGATTTTCTTCTCTTTTGTCATCCCGATTTTCGCCATCATTGCGCTGGTTTATTACGTCACCTCGGACAACAAACCCGCCGCTGGCGCCGTGGATGTCCAGAAGGCCATCGCCCAACGCATCCAGAAAGTCGGCACGGTTGAAATCCGTGATGCCAATCGCCCCCTGAAGGCCGGCGCCGAAGTTTATACGGCCCAGTGTGCTGCCTGCCACGCCACCGGCGTTGCCGGCGCACCCAAGTTTGGCGATGCCGCCGCCTGGGGCCCCCGCATCAAAACCGGCTTTGACACCCTGTGGGCCTCCGCGCTCAAAGGCAAAGGCGCCATGGGCCCCCAGGGCGGTGGTGATTTTGAAGACGCTGAAATTGGCCGGGCGGTTGCCCACATGGCCAATGCTGCTGGCGCGAAGTTCGCCGAGCCACAAAAACCTGCGGCCGCCACGCCTGTCGCCGCTGCCGAGCCAGCAGCCGCCAAATAAGGCGATCCTCCGGGTTCAGCAAAAAAGCCGGTCCTGGACCGGCTTTTTTATGGGTGTTTCTAGATGGAAATGGCCTCCAGCCCTTACACAGCGGGCACAAAAAGCTATTGTTTTTATAGCGAATGGCTTGCCTGACCCGCGGCCGGGCTGCGCACATAGGCAAAACGCAGCGGCAACTCCCGCGTGGCGACTTCTTCGGGCACCCACAAACCCTGCTCGATCGCGTCGGCCGCATGCAACATGTCCTGCGTATGCACCAGGCCAAAACCGATATTGGTCTCCAGGTAGACACGGCCCTGTTCATCCAGCATACAGCGTTGTGCACGCGCCGGCTCGCCGGTATGCGCGGTCACGGAAAAATCCGGCGCGCCGCCTAAACGCCAGACCAGCGGCGTGGCCTCCAGCTCCACATACACGCGCTGAGGGCCGTTCTGGAAAAACCACTGGCCAGCCTGGTCGCTTTCGTAGTTGCGCTGGATGAAATCAATCAGCTTCTCATGTTTGAGTAACGAACCTTTGGCGGCGAGCGGCCCGCCGGCAAAGGGGCCGGCGGCCTGCGCCTTGTCGTCACGCATATACCAGTTGCCGCGCGCGTCCAAGCCCAGCCATCCGTAGCAGTTGGGAACGTTGGGCCATTTGGCGATGGCCTGGCGAACGATGTCATCCATGGTGTTGATTTTGCGCTGCTTCGACCTGCGCCGCAAAAAACCCGCACACCGCCTCGGGCATGGCACGCACATGGCAGGGAAAAGGTGCCGATGGAAAACCAACATGGCCGCCCTCACGCGGCTGCCACAGCGTGACGGTGGCACTCACGTCGGCGGCCTGCGGCAGGCTGGCGGGCGGGATAAAGGGATCGTTGAGCGCGTTGACGGCCAGCGCCGCCACCGCAATACGCTGCAAGTACGGCTTGGCCGAGGCGCGCGCCCAATAATCTTCGGTGTTCTGAAAGCCGTGCAGCGGCGCCGTGAAGATGTTGTCGAAGGCGTACAGATCGCGTGCCGCCAGCAGCGCTTCGGCACTGAACAGGCCGGGGTGTTGCTCCAGCTTTTTGAGCGCCTTGGGCACCATGGAGCTGAGAAACATGCGGGTGTAGACCAGGCGGTTAAAGCCCTGCCCAATCGCATAACCGCTGGCGGTCAAGTCCAATGGCGAACACACCGAGGCCACGGCGGTCACCACCGCACCGGCCGCAGCCCCCATTTCGCCGGCCCAGCGCATCAAGGCATTGCCGCCCAGCGAAATGCCGACGGCAAACAGCGGACCCGTATGCTGGCGCCGGAAACGCCGCAATATCCAGTCGATTTCTTCGAAGTCACCCGAGTGGTAGGCGCGCGGCGCGCGATTGATTTCGCCCGAACAGCCGCGGAAATGCGGCACGGCACAGGCCCAGCCGCGCACACGCGCAACGTCGGCAAAAGCTTCGGCATAGTGGCTGGCCGACGAACCCTCCAGGCCATGAAACACCACCAGCAGCGGCGCACCATCGGCACTGGCGTGCCGGGCAAAATCCACATCAACAAAATCATCGTCGGGCGTGATCCAGCGCTCGCGGCGAAAGCTCGGCGCCTCGGCCAGGTAACGTTTGGAACGCAAGGCTGCGTAAATGGTTTGCAGGTTGCCGCCGGGCAACCACCAGGGGGCCTGGTAAAACATCGCCATCAATGCAGCACTGGCGGGCTGTCCGAGGCTTCCTGCATCTCGTGCGGCGTGCCCGGGCTGGCATGGTGCGCCACCATGCGCCAGCCCTGTGCGGTCTTCTGGTAGACATTGGTGGCAATGGCGTAGGCGTGGCGCGGGCCTTCTTCGGTCATGATCTCGATACGCTCCAGCACGCTGTGCACGCTGGTGCCCATGCTTTCTATCTTGCGGACTTTTTCGGCCTGCGCCCGGATGCTGCCATTGGCAAACATCGCGTCAAACGCGGCACGTATGGCGCCAGGTCCGAGGATGCGCGGCCCGCCCGGATGGACACAAACGATGTCATCCTCATCGGCCCAGCAGGCCATGAGTTTTTCAATGTCGCCGGTTTGCAGCGCTTCGTAAAAGGCCGCCTCGGTGTCATCGGCGCTGCCTTGGTTGGCCGGGGAAACTTTGGGTTTTTGCATGGATGAATTCGAAGAAAGACGGGTTCAGCTCGGCGCTGAAGTTGGCTCTGTCGTATTAAGCCACGCCGACACCACCTTGTGCATGTCTCGCGCCTGCGCGGCCTGCCACAACAGTTCTGGCCCGGCCACATGGGTGCCGGCCGGCAACTCCCGCAGGGCGAGGTCGATAAACTCCGCCAGTTTGGCCGGCCGCAGCGGCTGGGCCGAGGCCGGGATCATGTATTTAACAATCGACAACATCCAGGCCGCGAGTTTTTCGAGGGCGCTGGCAGCCGCCGTCGCGCCCGGCTTTTGCGCAGAACGCAGCAGCAAAACCCGCTCAAAACCCAGCGCCGTCACCGCCTGCTCGTCGATGCTGGCCAGGCCCTGCATCAGGGCTTGCGGCAAGCTCCCCTGCGCATGGGGCAGCACCAGCACCAGGGTCTGCACTCCGCAGCGCCTGAGCCAGTGCGCCAGCGCCAGCAGTTGCCCGGGCACCGGCGTCCACAAGGCACGCTCGCGGTCGTGGTGCAGGCGGGACGGCTCGAACATCACCACCGCGGTCTGCACCGCCAGCGGGTACACCGGCCAGGCCGCGATATCACCAGCGCCAACCACGGTGATGCCCACCTGCAGCAGCCCGGCGGTGATGGGTTCACGCGCCAGCACCTGGGTCTGGGAGAAAGCACCGCTGCCGGCCAGCCGCCGCAAAACCTCGCTGCCCAGCGGCCCGGTGGCACCGGCCACCAGCAAGCCGGGTTTGGCCCCCGCCCTGGCCACCGGTCGCAGGCCGGCTTGCAGCACCTGCAAGGGGCTGGCGGCTGGAGACGAATCAGTGGGATGAAAGTGCATATGACTATGGTAGTGTTGCAACTTGCTTTTTGGAGGCTTTTCATGAAATTGCGTTTTGTCAGCTGGATCTTTACCGGCTTGTTCGCCCTGCTGCTGTCAGGCTGCGGTTACAACGACTTCCAAAGCCTGGACGAGCAGACCAAGTCGGCCTGGTCAGAGGTGCTCAACCAGTACCAGCGCCGCGCTGACCTGGTGCCCAACATCGTCGCCACGGTCAAAGGGGAAGCCGCGTTTGAACAGGACACCTTGACCAAGGTGGTCGAAGCGCGCGCCAAAGCCACTTCCATGCAGGTGACGCCCGAAACCCTGAACAACCCCGAAGCTTTCGCCAAATTCCAGGCGGCCCAGGGCGAACTGAGCTCTGCCTTGTCGCGCCTGCTGGTGGTGACTGAAAACTACCCCAACCTCAAGGCCAACCAGGGCTTCCAGGACCTGCGGGTACAGCTGGAAGGCACAGAAAACCGCATCACGGTCGCCCGCAACCGCTACATCCAGGCGGTGCAAGCCTACAACGTGCTCGCCCGCAGCTTTCCGAACAACCTGACGGCCATGGTGTTTGGCTACAAAGTCAAGCCCAACTTCACGGTGCAGAACGAGGCGCAAATCAGCGCCCCGCCGGCCGTCAGTTTCGAGAAGAAATAAGCCGGCAGGCAGCACCCCATGTTTCGCACGCGTATCGCTGGCTGGTTGACGGCCTTGTGCCTGGCCCTGGGCCTGCTGCAGGGCCAGGCCTTGGCGCAGGCCGTGCCTGGCCTGCAGGCCATCCCCGCCCTCACGGCGCGGGTGATAGACAGCACCGGTACGCTGGATGCAGGACAAAAACAGGCCCTGGAAGCCAAGCTGGCAGCCTTTGAAAAGGCCAAGGGTTCACAAATTGTGGTGCTGATGGTGCCCACCACCCTGCCCGAAGACATTGTGGATTACACCCAGCGTGTGGGTGATCTCTGGAAAATAGGCCGCAAGGGGGTTGGCGACGGGCTGCTGCTCATCGTGGCCAAAAATGACCGCAAGGTACGCATCGCCACGGCCAAGACGCTGGAAGGCGCGATCCCGGACCTGGCTGCGCGCCAGGTGATTGCCCGCGCCATCACGCCGCGTTTTCGCGAAGGCGACTATGCCGGCGGCCTGAACGCGGCGACGGATCAGCTCATGGCCTTGATCTCGGGCGAAAAACTCCCCGAGCCGGAGGCCGCCCAGGGCGATTTCAGTGGCAACGGCGATGGCGGCTTCCAGTGGATGGACCTGGCCGTGTTTCTGTTTTTTGCGGTGCCGATTGGCGGCCGCGTGTTGGCCGGCATCATCGGGCGCAAGGCCGGCTCCTTTGTGACCGGCGGTGCCGTCGGTGTGCTCGCCTGGTTTGTCACGGCCAGCTTGCTGGTGGCCGGTGTTGCGGCAGTTGCCGGCATCATTTTTGCGCTGGTGGCGAGTTTGGCACCCACCGGGCGCCGCGGCGGTGGTGGCGGCTGGGGTGGCCCCGGCATGGGCGGAGGCGGTTTCCGCAGTGGCGGCGGCGGTGGCGGCTTTAGCAGCGGCGGCGGCGGCAACTTCGGCGGCGGCGGCGCCTCAGGCAGTTGGTAAGGCCAGGAAAGTCATCATGTTGTCCAAACTCTTCCTGATCCTCAAACACCTGTGGCTGGACCGCTCCGACGCTGAACGCGCCATCCCGCCCGAAGTGCTGACGCGTGTGACGCAACGTGTCACCGCGAGCGAAAAGCGCCACAGCGGCGAGATCCGCATCTGTATCGAAGCCGCCTTGCCCCTGAGTTACCTCTGGCGCATCAACCGTGCCAAACCCTTGCAGCAGGTGATCCGTGAACGTGCGCTGGCGTTGTTCGGGAAACTGGGCGTGTGGGACACGGAGCACAACAATGGCGTGCTGATCTACGTCCTGCTGGCCGAACATGCAATCGAGATCGTGGCCGATCGTGGGCTCAACAAACACGCCACCGACGCCCATTGGAAAGCCGTCATGGCCCGCATGAGCAACACCTTTCGCGAGCTGCGTTATGAAGACGGCCTGACGCAGGCTCTCGAAGAAACCTCGGCCCTGCTGATGCAGCACTTTGCCCTGCCGTCCGCCGACCTACCCGCCAACCCCAACGAACTGCCGGACGCGCCGCTGCTGCTTTAGAACACGCCCCCGCCGCTGTCGGTTTCAGCTTGACGGCCAACACTGCTGTTGTGCGTCAAATCGGCCTCCAGCCCTTTAGCGATGGGCGCAAGAAGCTATACCTTTGATAGCAATTCAAACATAAAAAAACCGGCCACTGGGACCGGTTTTTTGGTTGTCGCAGAGAAACGACTTATTTTTTCTGGCGGTATTTGCGCAGCGCCGCGATCTGGGCCGCCATGACAGCGAGTTCAGACTGGGCCATGGCAATATCGATATCGCTTTTGGCGTTTTTCAAGGCTTCTTCTGCAGCTGCTTTGGCCTCGGTGGCCTTGGCTTCGTCCAAGTCCTTGCCGCGAATAGCGGTGTCACTCAGCACCGTGACGCAATGCGGCTGCACTTCCAGCAGGCCGCCGGCCACAAAGACAAACTCTTCCGTGCCGTCGGCTTTTTCAATACGCACGGCACCGGGTTTGATGCGGGTGATCAGCGGTGTGTGGCGTGGGTAAATACCCAACTCGCCCGCCTCGCCCGGCAAAGCCACAAACTTGGCTTCGCCGGAAAAGATGGACTCTTCCGCACTGACAACATCGACGTGGATGGTGTGTGTGGTGTCCATGACTTAGACCTTCTTGGCCTTCTCGAAGGCTTCGTCAATCGTGCCAACCATGTAGAAGGCCTGCTCCGGCAGGTGGTCACACTCGCCAGCCACAATCATCTTGAAGCCACGGATGGTTTCCGCCAGAGTCACGTATTTGCCAGGGGAGCCGGTAAACACTTCAGCCACGTGGAAAGGCTGGCTCAGGAAACGCTGGATCTTGCGGGCACGGGCCACGGCCAGCTTGTCTTCAGGCGCCAACTCGTCCATGCCCAGAATCGCAATGATGTCGCGCAACTCTTTGTAGCGCTGCAGCGTACCCTGCACGGCACGGGCCGTGTTGTAGTGGTCTTCACCGACCACGGCTGGCGACAGCTGGCGGCTGGTCGAATCAAGCGGATCGACCGCGGGGTAGATACCCAGCGAAGCGATGTCACGGCTCAGCACCACGGTGGAGTCCAGGTGGGCAAAGGTCGTGGCAGGGGACGGATCGGTCAAGTCATCGGCAGGCACGTAAACGGCCTGGATGGAAGTGATGGAACCGACCTTGGTCGAGGTGATCCGCTCTTGCAGACGGCCCATTTCTTCGGCCAGCGTCGGCTGGTAACCCACGGCGGAAGGCATGCGGCCCAGCAGCGCGGACACTTCGGTACCGGCCAGGGTGTAGCGGTAGATGTTGTCCACGAAGAACAGCACGTCACGGCCTTCGTCACGGAAGGACTCGGCGATGGTCAGGCCGGTCAACGCGACGCGCAGACGGTTGCCTGGGGGCTCGTTCATCTGGCCGTAAACCATGGCGACCTTGGACTCTTCCAGGTTCTCCAGATTCACGACGCCGGAGTCGGCCATCTCGTGGTAGAAGTCATTGCCTTCGCGGGTACGCTCACCCACACCGGCAAACACGGACAAACCCGAGTGTGCCTTGGCGATGTTGTTGATGAGTTCCATCATGTTCACGGTCTTGCCGACGCCGGCGCCACCGAACAAGCCCACCTTGCCGCCTTTGGCGAAGGGGCAAACCAGGTCAATCACCTTGATGCCGGTTTCCAGCAGTTCTTGTGAAGGGCTCAGTTCGTCGTAAGCCGGGGCTTTGCGGTGAATCGGAGCGGTCAGGGTCTGGTCAACCGGGCCACGCTCGTCAATCGGCGCACCCAGCACGTCCATGATGCGGCCCAGCGTGGCTTTGCCGACGGGAACCGTGATATTGGCACCGGTGTTGTACACCATGTTGCCGCGGCGCAGGCCGTCGGAGGTGCCCAGCGCGATGGTACGCACAATGCCGTCGCCCAGCTGCTGCTGGACTTCCAGCGTCAGCGCGGAGCCTTCCATTTTGAGCGCGTCATAAATTTTTGGCATCTGGTCACGCGCGAACTCCACGTCCACCACCGCGCCAATACACTGAACAATCTTGCCTTGAGCCTGAGCCATGATTGAATCCTTTTCCGTTCTTTAAATCTTGAATCGCTGTTGAACCGGAGGTTCAGACAGCCGCAGCACCGGCAACGATTTCCGAAAGTTCTTTCGTGATCGCCGCTTGACGCGTTTTGTTGTAAACCAGCTTGAGTTCGCCAATGACACTGCCGGCGTTGTCGGTTGCGGCCTTCATGGCCACCATGCGGGCCGACTGCTCGGACGCCATGTTCTCGGCAACCGCCTGATACACCAGTGCTTCGACGTAACGGACCAGCAAATCGTCAATAACGGTTTGCGGATCAGGCTCGTAGATGTAGTCCCAGCCATGCTGGTCCTTGTCGGCCTGCAAGCGGTCCGCGGTCAGCGGCAACAGTTGCTCGACCACCGGCTCCTGGCGCATGGTGTTGATGAACTTGGTGTAACACAGGTACACCGCATTGATCTTGCCTTCGCTGTAAGCATCGAGCAGCACCTTGACCGGGCCGATCAGCTTGTCCAGATGCGGCTTGTCGCCCAGTTGTGTCGCGTGCGACACCACTTGCGCGCCGATCCGGTTCAAGAAGCCGAAGCCCTTGTTGCCGATGGCCACCGCCTGCACGCCCTGGCCGGCCGCCTGCAACTCCTTGAGCTTGCCAGTGACTGCGCGCAGCAGGTTGGTGTTCATACCGCCGCACAAGCCCTTGTCCGTGGTCACAACGATGAAGCCGCCGGCTTTGGCATCGTTGCTACGCATGAAGGCGTGGCTGTACTCCGGATTGGCCTGGCTCAAATTGGCCGTGATGTTGCGAATCTTGTCGCTATAGGGTCGGGCAGCGCGCATCCGTTCCTGCGCCTTGCGCATCTTGGAGGCCGCCACCATTTCCATGGCTTTGGTGATCTTGCGGGTGTTTTCCACCGACTTGATCTTGCCGCGTATTTCCTTGCCTGCTGCCATATTGGTTCCTAAATGGTTTCTAAGCCTTGGGCTTTGATGTCTTCAGGTCTGAATCAGGCGAACGACTTCTTGAACGCAGACACGGCCGTGGTCAATTCCGCTTCCGCGTCCTTGTCCATCGCCTTGTTGGCTTCGAGCTTGGCCATCAGCGCAGCGTGCTTGTCCTTGAGGTAGCTGTGCAGGCCGGCTTCGAAAGCCAAAACCTTCTTGACTTCCACATCGTCCATGTAGCCCTTGTTCACGGCGAACAAAGTGGCACCCATGTTGGAGATGGACAAAGGCGAGTACTGGGCCTGCTTGAGCAGCTCAGTCACACGGGCGCCGCGATCCAGCTGCTTGCGGGTGGCTTCGTCCAGGTCGGAAGCGAACTGCGCAAACGCAGCCAACTCACGGTACTGGGCCAAGTCGGTACGGATACCGCCGGACAGGTTCTTGATCAGTTTGGTCTGGGCTGCACCACCGACGCGCGACACCGAGATACCGGCATTGATCGCGGGACGAATACCGGCGTTGAACAAGCTGGTTTCCAGGAAAATCTGGCCATCGGTGATCGAAATCACATTGGTCGGCACGAAGGCGGACACGTCGCCGGCTTGCGTTTCGATGATGGGCAGGGCCGTCAGCGAACCAGTTTTGCCTTTGACCGCACCTTTGGTGAAGTCTTCGACATACTTTTCGTTCACGCGGGCTGCGCGCTCCAGCAGACGGCTGTGGAGATAAAACACGTCGCCAGGGTAGGCTTCGCGGCCTGGTGGACGACGCAGCAGCAAGGAGACCTGGCGGTAAGCCACGGCCTGCTTGGACAAATCGTCATACACAATCAGCGCGTCTTCACCGCGATCGCGGAAGTATTCGCCCATGGTGCAGCCAGAGTAGGCGCTCACATACTGCATGGCAGCCGATTCGGAAGCCGATGCGGCGACCACAATCGTGTATTCCATGGCGCCAGCTTCTTCCAGCGAACGCACCACGTTTTTGATCGACGAAGCTTTCTGACCAATCGCGACATAAACGCAAGAAACGCCAGTGCCCTTTTGGTTGATGATGGCGTCAATGGCGACGGCGGTCTTGCCGGTCTGGCGGTCACCAATGATCAGCTCGCGCTGGCCACGGCCCACGGGCACCATGGAGTCGATCGACTTGATACCGGTTTGCAAAGGCTGGTCCACCGATTTACGGGCGATCACGCCCGGTGCGACCTTTTCGATCACATCGGTCATCTTGGCATTGATCGGGCCTTTGCCGTCAATCGGCTGACCCAGGGCGTTGACCACGCGGCCAAGCAGCTCGGGACCGACCGGCACTTCCAGAATGCGGCCCGTGCACTTGACGGTGTCGCCTTCAGCGATGTGTTCGTATTCGCCCAGAATCACGGAGCCGACCGAGTCGCGCTCCAGATTCAGTGCCAGGCCATAGGTCGGCGTGCCATCGGCGGTGGCTGGGAATTCCAGCATCTCGCCCTGCATCACGTCGGACAGACCGTGGATGCGGACAATACCGTCGGACACCGACACAACGGTACCCTGGTTACGGATGTCGGCATTGACGGTCAAGCCTTCGATACGGCTCTTGATCAATTCAGAAATTTCTGCGGGATTGAGTTGCATGACTCTTTCCTTCTTTCTATGTTGTTGGCTAAAAACTGAGAACTTGCGCTAGTCGCAGGATCAGGAAATCAGCGCCGCTTTCATTTGTTCCAAACGGGCTTTGATCGAGGTATCCAGTACCTCGTCACCCACCACGACTCGCACGCCGCCAATCAAGGCCGGCTCGAGCGCCACCTTGAGGTTGAGCTTGCGGCCAAAACGCTTTTCCAGCGTTGTAGCCAGATCGGCCAACGCCGCGTCATCCAGCGCAAAAGCGCTGTAGACGGTGGCGTCGGACAAACCGATCTGCGTATTTTTCAGAACACGGAACTGGGCGGCGATTTCCGGCAGGACGCTGACGCGGCCGTTGTCGATCACCGTGCGCAGGAAATTCTTTGCAGCTTCCGGCAGCTTGGTCTTGGCAACACCCGAGATCACGTCAAAAGTCTGGGAGGCCGTGACGCCCGGGTCTTGGGCAAACTGCTGCAACTGCACATTGGCGGCGATGGCCGCCAGCTCATCGAGCCATGCAGCCGCGCCGCTCAGGTCAGACCCGGAGGCCTTGAACAGTGCGTCAGCGTAAGGACGGGCAATGGTGGCTAGTTCGGCCATATGTTCGCTCGCTTAGAGTTCAGTCTTCAGACGGCCCAGCAAGTCGGCATGCACGGAGGCATTGACTTCCTTGCGCAGGATCTGCTCAGCACCCTTGACGGCCAGTGCGGCCACCTGCTCGCGCAGGACCTCACGGGCTTTGACGGATTGCTGCTCAGCTTCGACCTGGGCGGCGGCAATGATCTTGCTGCCTTCTTCGGTCGCCTTGGCTTTGGCCTCTTCGATCAGAGCCTGGGCACGCCGCTCGGCATCCGCCAGGCGCACCGCGGACTCGTTACGCGACTTGGCCAGGTCTTCTTCCACGCGCTTGTTGGCAACGGAGAGTTCGGATTTGGCTTTGTCCGCAGCAGCAAGGCCGTCGGCTATTTTCTGTGCCCGCTCGTCCAGCGCCTTTGTGATCGGAGGCCACACGAATTTCATCGTGAACCACACCAGGATCGCAAAAACAACGGCCTGCAGGAACAGGGTTGAATTAATGTTCACAGCTTATTCCTTTCAAGCGTGAAAGCTTGACCATAAATTAGATGGCAAAAGGCTTGGCGAAAGCAAACAACAGGGCGATAGCTACACCGATCAGGAAAGCGGCGTCGATCAGACCGGCCAAAATGAACATTTTGGTTTGCAGTTCGTTCATGAGTTCCGGCTGACGAGCCGAAGCCTCCAGGAACTTGCCGCCCATCAGCGCGATGCCGATGGATGCGCCCAGTGCGCCCAAACCAACGATCAAACCGCAAGCCAGTGCGACGAGGCCGAGAATATTTTCCATGATTGCTCCTAAAAAGTACGAAAAAGAAAAGAAAAGAAAAAACGATCAGTGTGAATCGTGGGCCTGTCCCACATAAATCAGCGTCAACATCATGAAGATGAAGGCTTGCAGCGTGATCACCAGAATGTGGAAAATGCTCCACGCGGTTCCGGCAATCACATGCCCAATACCCAGCCAAAACCCACCATCCAGGGGGTTGAACTGCCAGGCCCACGCGCCGCCCATCAGGGCGATCAACATGAAAATCAGCTCACCGGCAAACATGTTGCCAAACAGCCGCATGCCGTGAGAAACGGTCTTGGCGGCAAACTCGATCATCTGCATGAGAAAGTTGACGGGATACAGGTAAAACTTGTCGCCAAAGGGTGCGGCGACGAGTTCATGCGCCCAGCCTCCCAAACCCTTGATCTTGACGCTGTAAAAGATACACATCAAAAATACACTGACAGACAGGCCCAGCGTGGTGGAAAGATCAGCTGTCGGCACCACCCGCATATAGGCGTGCGCCGGATCGCCACCCGTGGCACCGTAATAACGTGCCCACAGTTCAGGCAGCGCATCAACAGGCAGCATGTCCATGCCGTTCATCAGGAAAATCCAGACAAACACGGTCAACGCGAGAGGAGACACCAGCTTGCGGCTCTTGGGGTTGCGAATCACGCCCTTGGCCTGGCTTTCCACCATTTCGGACAGGATTTCAACCGCCGCCTGGAAACGACCGGGCACACCGGAGGTTGCCTTGCGGGCCGCGCGCCACAAAAAGAAACAGCCAATCACACCCAGCAACACCGAATAAATCAGCGAGTCGAGGTTAAACAGGCTGAAGTCGACGAGGCTGTGCTGCGTGACGTCTTCAAACGCGAAGTTTTTCTGCAAATGATGCAGGTGATGCTGGATGTAATCTCCAGCCGAAGGGGCATGTGTTCCAGCAGTTTCAGCAGCAGCCATGTATCACCAATTTGTCAAATTTTTTCGGCCGATGACTTGCTTCCCAGGCGCAGCCACATGGCCACCCAGTACACCTTCATCGTCACCACAAACCCAGCCAGCAATGCCAGCCAGTTCAACTGCAAGATCAGCCTCGGGGCAGCAAAAAGCATCGCCACCGTCAAGGCAATCTTGACCAATTCCCAAACAAAAAACCCGGTCAGTGCCGCACCCGCATTTGCGGATGCACGCTGACGGGACAGCCCGCGCGCAAAAAACGCCGCGGGGATCACCACAGCCAGCGCACCGTAGAACGCCGACCAACCTGCACTTTGCTTTCCCGTCAGGACAAAAGCGGCACACGCCACCACCATCCCAACCACCAACTGCCACGCCAGCACCTTCCAGGCAGACATCGCAGGACTCGCCTTGAGAAGCTTTTGGGCTTCTTCATGCGTGAGGGGCTTGAAATCCTCTTCCTCGGTCTCCAGCTGTTGCTTGGTATCCCAGTCATCTGACCGATCCACCGAATTTGCTATTTTTGACATCACAAATTCCAGCCACGTTAAAAGGCAGTAGTTGGCAAAGCCCCTGATTATACGTAGAAACCCCCTGTCGTCCGATAAAAGCCCCGCAACTTGCTACGGTGATATGCGGCTGCGGCACAGCAAACACCAGTGACAATCGGCGAAGCGCCTGTGGCGTGTCCTCTCAATCCGAGTCCTCACTGTCTGTTTTTGAAAGCAACGCCATGCCCGCCTTGATGAAATTTTTGCACCTTGCCGCCGCCATCGTCTGGCTGGGCGGCATCAGTTTCATGCTGTTTGCCCTGCGCCCGGCGGCCGCAACCCAACTCGCCCCGCCCCAGCGCCTGCCGCTGCTGGCTTTGGTCCTCGATAAATTTTTCAAACTGGTCTGGCCCGCCATTGGACTGTTGCTGCTGACGGGCCTGGCCATGCTGCTGGCGGTGGGCATGAAAAACGCCCCCACGGGCTGGCACCTGATGCTGGGCATAGGCCTGCTGATGTTCGCGTTGTTCGGCCATCTTTATTTCGGGCCTTACCGGCGCCTGAAGTTGGCCGTGGCCGCCGCGGACTGGCCCGAAGGCGGGCGGCGCGTCGGGCAAATTGCCTCCCTGGCCCTGCTCAACCTGGTGCTGGGCGCGCTGGCCATCGCCGCCGTCCTGTTTCTCGCCTGAGAGGCAAGCCGGCGACCCCATGAATCAGCGCAAACACGCACCCGCCCGCCCGCCCAAAAAGTCGCCCAAAGCCCACTGGTCGGACCGTTTCACCAACGGGATTAACCGAGAAACACTGGCGGCCCACCCCTGGCTCAAGCCGGTGGCGCATCACCTGCGGGAGCCCGGTCTCTGGCGCCTGCAGCACGAGGCGGTAGCGCGCGGCGTGGCCATCGGCCTGTTCTGGGCTTTTGCGCTGCCGGTCGCCCAGACCCTGGTGGCCGCCGCCCATTGCGTCTGGTGGCGCGGCAATATCCCGGTCGCCGCAGCCGCGACGCTGATCACCAACCCCTTCACCATCGGTTTCTGGCTCTGGCTGGCGTACAAGTTAGGCAGCCTGATCCTGGGTTTGTCGCCCCACGACATGGCTGCGGGAGATGCTGCCTTCCAAGCGGCGACGGCCAGTGCCGGCTTCGACGCGATGGCCTGGCTCGAGCGTTTTGGCTGGCCCGCCGTCTTGGGCATGGCGATTTTTGCGGTCGGCGGTGCGGCTACCGGTTATGTCTTGGTCAAGCTGATCTGGCGCGTTCGCGTCTGGTTCAAACGGCGCATCCAGCGCCACGGCAGGTAAATCAAGCCTGCGCGACAATAAGGGCCCACCCCTTAGCCCCCTCTACCCATAGGTCCCCAACCATGTCCGGCACACCACTTCCCGCCACGCCTTGTTACCTGAACGGCGAGTTCACCGCGCTCAAGGACGCCAAGATCAGTGTCATGGACCGTGGCTTCATCTTTGGTGACGGCGTTTACGAAGTGGTGCCGGTGTACGCCGGACAAGCGTTTCGTTTTGAGCAACACATGGCGCGGCTGGACCGCAGCCTGGCTGAGCTGCGCATCCCCAACCCGCTGTCGCAGGCGCAGTGGCGTGAGGTGACACACAAGCTGGTGAATGACTACGCCTTGTCGCAACACACTTCGCCCGAAAAAATCGACCAGTTGATCTACATCCAGATCACGCGCGGCGTGGCGCTGCGCGACCACGTGATGCCACCCGATCTGACACCAACGGTGTTTGCCATGACCAACACCATGAAGCCGCCCACGCCAGCGCAGCGCGCGCACGGTGTGGCCTGCGTCACCGCCGACGACTTCCGCTGGGAGAAAGCCCACATCAAAAGCACCAGCCTGCTGGGCGCGGTGTTTGCGCGCCAGATCAGCGCCGACGTGGATGCGGTGGAAACCGTGATGTTCCGGGACGGTGTTTTGAGCGAAGCCGCCGCCTGCAACGTCTGGGTGGTGAAAAACGGCAAGGTACTGGGCCCACCCAAGGACAACCTGGTGCTGGAAGGCATACGTTACGGCCTGATCGAAGACATCTGCCGCGAAGCCGGCATCGGTTTCGAGTTGCGCCGCATCAACCGCGCCGAAGTGTTCGGCGCCGACGAACTGCTGCTGTCCTCCGCCACCAAAGAGGTGCTGGCGATCACCTCGCTGGACGGCCAGCCCATAAGTCGCGGTCAACCGGGCCCTGTCTACGCCCGGCTGCACGCGGCCTATCAACGCGCCAAACAAGGACTCACCCCATGACAACCCCACCCGAGACACCGCGCCAGGAATCCCTGATCGAGTACCCGTCGCAATTTCCCATCAAGGTCATGGGCCACAAGGTGGATGGCCTGGTCGCCGCCATCACCGCGGTGGCGCACCAGTTCGACCCGGCGTTTGACGCCACCACCATCGAGCTGCGCGAAAGCAAGGGCGGCAACTACCTGGGCGTCACCATCACTGTGACAGCCACCAGCCGCGAACAGCTCGACGAGTTGTACCGCACGCTGTCGACCCATCCCATGGTCAAAGTGGTGCTCTGAAAATGGCGCCCCCACGCTCCGCCGCTGCGCGGGTCGCTGCCCCCCAAGGGGGCTGGCCTTGCTTGGGGCGGCCCGGCGCTGCGGCTGCGGCCTTCCCATGTTGATGCGCCAACTGGGCCGGGTGGATTACCGGCCCACTTACGAAGCCATGCAGGCTTTCACGGCCACGCGCGCGGCGCTGGCAGCCTCCAGCACCGAAATTACAAGTCAAATCGATCTCCAGCCCAATCAGGACGGTCGCGACCAGCTATGGATTTGTGAGCATCATCCGATCTACACCCAAGGACTGGCGGGCAAAAGCGACCACATCCTGAACCCTGGCGACATCCCCGTGGTGCAAACCGACCGTGGCGGCCAGGTGACGTATCACGGGCCCGGGCAGGTGGTGGCTTACCCGCTGATCGACCTCAAACGCGCGGGCTATTACGTCAAGGAATATGTCTATCGGATTGAAGAATCCGTGATCAAAACCCTCGCGCATTTTGGCGTGACCGGCCACCGCGTCACGGGTTCGCCGGGCATTTATGTGCGTCTGGACGATCCGGCTTCACATGCCGCCCTCAGCGGCCCGCTGAACCCGGCAGACCCGTTTCGCGGCCTGGGCAAAATCGCCGCCTTGGGCATCAAGATCAGCCGACATTGCACCTACCACGGCGTGGCCTTCAATGTCGCGATGGACCTGGAGCCCTTCACGCGCATCAACCCTTGCGGTTATGCCGGACTGACAACCACAGACCTTTCTACAATCGGCGTATCGGCAAGCTGGCAGGCGGCTGCGGATGTGCTGGGCCAAAAGCTCAGCACCTATCTGGCACCTTGAAGCCGCACACACTACGAAACACACCATGAGCACCACAGAAGTCGTTCGCGATATCCAGAGCACAGAAGACTACAACCCCCTGGCCAAACAAAAGGCGGCGGCCAAGCTGTCGCGTATTCCGGTCAAGGTCGTGCAGGGCGAAGTGCTGAAAAAACCCGACTGGATTCGTGTCAAGGCCGGCAGCCCGACCACCCGCTTTTACGAGATCAAGCAGATCCTGCGCGAGAACAAGCTCAACACCGTGTGTGAAGAAGCCAGTTGCCCCAACATCGGTGAATGTTTCGGCAAGGGCACGGCCACCTTCATGATCATGGGCGACAAGTGCACACGCCGCTGCCCGTTTTGTGACGTGGGCCACGGCCGGCCCGACCCGCTGGACGTGAACGAGCCGCTGAACTTGGCCAAAACCATTGCCGCGCTGAAACTCAAATACGTGGTGATCACCAGCGTGGACCGTGACGATTTGCGCGACGGCGGCAGCGGCCATTTTGTCGAATGCATCCAGAAAATCCGCGAACTCTCGCCAGCCACCACGATTGAAATCCTGGTGCCGGACTTCCGCGGCCGCGACGACCGCGCGCTGGAAATCCTGAAAGCCGCGCCGCCCGATGTGATGAACCACAACCTGGAAACCACGGCGCGCCTGTACAAGGAAGCGCGCCCCGGCAGCGACTACCAGTTCAGCCTGAACCTGCTGAAAAAATTCAAGGCCCTGCACCCCGACGTGCCGACCAAAAGCGGCATCATGGTCGGCCTGGGCGAAACCGATGAAGAAATCCTGCAGGTCATGCGCGACATGCGCGCGCACAACATCAACATGCTGACGATCGGCCAGTACCTGGCGCCCTCGACCAGCCACCTGCCGGTGCGTCGTTACGTACACCCCGACACCTTCAAGATGTTTGAGGCCGAAGCCTACAAAATGGGCTTCACGCACGCCGCCGTCGGCGCCATGGTGCGCAGCAGCTACCACGCCGACGAACAGGCCCACGCCGCCGGCGTGTCGGACAGGCCGGCCGGCGTGCTGGCGCAGTTCGTCACTTCCGCCCCACCCAGCCTTTGAGCGGAGACGGGCTGCGGCTGAACCTGGTCTCGCTGTCCGCGCAGTTCCCCAAAGCCAGCTTCGAAACCGGCCTGGCGCTTTACCGCAGCCAGCAGGTGGAAGACTGCAGCATCAGCCGCGTCAACACCCGCGAATGGAGTCTGGCAGGCACGGTGCGTACCGGCGGCAAAACCGCGACACGCCATGAGGTCACGGCCGAACTCGAGGCCTCGGCCGACGGCGAGATCACTTTTTTCAGCGGCCGTTGCAACTGCGGCGTGAGCCGCAACTGCCGGCACAGTGCCGCGCTGGCTGTCAAGGCGGCCTACCAGTCGGCCAACACGTTTGAGCATGACGAGGTCCTCGCCCATCCAGCACCCCGGCCCATCACCGTTCCTGTCGGGGATCTGTTCAGCGTGTTGCGAAGCGAGCCCTCGGCGAGATTCGAGCCAGCCACCGAGCAAGAGACAAGCACAGCAACCATGTCCAGCCAACGTTTTCCAAGCGGCCCGTCGCTGGATCTGTTTGGCGACACCGCCCCGGTCGCAGCAAAAACACCGGACATGCCACCACCCGAGCCGGCGGACATGCCGGCCGGCCCCGCGCCCATCCCGCACCTGCACATCGAAGCCGTTCCGCCCGAACTGGTGGAGCAACGCGGCCTGCTGAGTGCCACCCTGCGTTTCAACTACGGCGGCCTGTTTCATTACGCGCTCAACGACCACAACCCGGTGCGCATCGAAACCACCGTTGCCGGTGAGCAGACCCTGCTCTACCGCGATCTGCCCGCCGAACATGCCGCAGACCGCGCGCTGCACAAACTTGGCCTGGCCGGCGATGCACGTGGCCAGTTCTTGCGGACCTTTCTCTCCATGGCCCAGCAGCAGCCCTGGCTGCAGTGGCTGGACGACGATTTCGCGCTGTTTCGTACGGCCGGGTTCGAGGTCAGCGTAGCGCCCGGACTGGCAAGCTGGATCGCGCGGGCCGACACGCTGGACGCACGCATGGAAAGCGACGCGGGTGATCTCGCCGACATCGGCGCCACGGGTGCCGGTGAAGCACAGTGGTTTCGCCTCTCGCTGGGCATGAATATCAACGGTGAGCGCCGCAACATCCTGCCGCTGCTGCCCGAGCTGCTGGCGCAACTGGGCCTGGCCGCCAGCGGCGCGCCCGACAGCACGGGCCGGCCGCTTGTCACCCTGCAGTTGCCGACCTACATCTACCTGCGCCAGCACGATGGCAGCTACTGGCGCCTGCCCTGCGAGCCGCTGCGGCCCTGGCTGCAGGCGCTGCTCGACGTCCTGGCCGAACGTGCGCAACACAAGGACAGCCACAGCGTCTTTCACGAAGGCTCTCTTCGTTTGTCGCGGCTGGAGGCCTTGCGCTTGGGCATCGCGCTGCACGAAACCAGCGGCGACAACCCGATCTGGCAAGGCGCACAAGACTTGCTCGATGCACTCGGTCCGCTGGCCGGCGGTGTCTCCCTGCCGACCATCCCTGCACCCCTCGGGCTAAACGCCGAACTTCGCCCTTACCAACTGCAAGGCCTGCGCTGGTTGCAGTTCCTGCGCACGCACAAGCTGGGCGGCATCCTGGCCGACGACATGGGCCTGGGCAAAACGCTGCAAACCCTGGCCCACATCCAGTGTGAAAAAGAAGCCGGCCGCCTGGACCGGCCGGCACTGATCCTGGCGCCTCTCAGCCTGATGGGCAACTGGCGGCGCGAGGCGACACGTTTCACGCCGGGCCTGCGCGTGATTGTTGTGCATGGACAAAAACGCCACCGCGCCGCGGCACGCATGGGTGGCTGCGACATTGTGATTGCACCCTACTCGCTGCTACAGCGCGACCGAACACACTGGCTGCAACAGGCCTGGCACCTCGTGGTGCTGGACGAGGCGCAACACATCAAAAACGCCAGCAGCCAGGCCGCGCGTGTGGTGGCCGAACTGAACACGCGGCACCGGCTTTGCCTGTCGGGCACCCCCATGGAAAACCATCTGGGCGAGTTGTGGAGCTTGTTCAACTTCCTGATGCCGGGCTTTCTGGGCAGCGCCGCGCGTTTTCGGGCGCTGTACCGCACGCCGATTGAACAACAGGTGGACAACGAACGCCTGGCCCAGTTGCGCCGCCGCATCACGCCCTTTATGCTGCGACGTACCAAACACGAGGTCGCAACCGACCTGCCGGATAAACAGGAAACGGTGGCCAATATCGAGTTCGACGACGGCCAGGCCGACCTGTATGAAAGCATCCGCCTGTCGACCGAAAAAACCGTGCGTGATGCGCTGGCCAACAAGGGCTTGGGTTCCTCGCAGTTCGAAATCCTGGAAGCCCTGGTGCGGTTGCGCCAGGTTTGCTGCGATCCTCGCCTCCTGCCAACTTCGTCGACGTCATCACCAAGCGACGCCCCGGGCTCGGCCAAACTCGACTGGCTGATGGAAACCTTGCCCCGCATGCTGGACGAAGGTCGGCGTGTGTTGCTGTTCTCGCAGTTCACCGGCATGCTGGCCTTGATCGAGGCGGCGCTGGCCGAACGCGGCATGCGTTGGGTCAAACTCACCGGGCAGTCGCAAAACCGCGACACCATTATCGACAGATTCACCTCGGGCGAGGTGCCATTGTTCCTGATCAGCCTCAAGGCCGGCGGCACCGGCCTGAACCTGCCTCAGGCTGACACCGTGATCCACTACGACCCGTGGTGGAACCCGGCCGTGCAGGAACAAGCCACCGCACGTGCCCACCGCATAGGCCAGACCCAACCGGTGCTGGTCTACCGGCTGGTGGCGCAGGGCACGATAGAGGAACGTATCCTCGCGCTGCAGGAACGCAAGGCCGCACTTGCCGACGGCCTTTACAGCGATGCGACGGCGCGCGGCGAAACCATGCTGAGCGAAGACGACCTGGCCGCGCTGCTGGAACCGTTGGGCCCCTGAGGCGCAAAATCCGGATAATTTCAAACGACCGCAGCACACCAGACTGATTCACCGGACACCCCATGACCTTGCAACAGAACATTCTGTCGCTGCGCCACTACGACGCGTCACACGGCAGCCACACGCATGAACACTTTCAGATCTTGCTGGGTCTGAGTGGTGTGCTGGAACTGGAAGTTCAGGGTCGCGGTCAGCGCATCGCGGCTGGCCAGGGCTGCGTGATAACACCGGGTGAACGACACGACTTTGCCTCCCGCCAAGGCAGCCGCTGCCTGGTGCTGGACACCGCACAAGCCGACTGGGCGTACTGCACGCCTGGCCCAGCAAAAACCGCAACCGTCCAAGCACTGGCGCTGTACCTCGAACAAGCCCTGCAGCAGCCAGGCAGCCTGGCGCAGCACTACGGGCCGGCCTTGCTGCTGGAGGCCTGGCAGCCCTTCTCTGCGGCCAAAGCGGCACCTGTTTCGCGGCATGCCCGCACCCCGCGGCCCATAAACTGGATGCAACTCGCCACGTGGGCACAACAACGTCTGCATGAACCGCTCAGCGTCGCGCAACTGGCTGCGCAGGTGTTTTTAAGCCCGACGCAGTTTGCCATGCGTTGCCGGCGCGAAACCGGCCTCAGCGTGATGCAGTGGTTGCGCCAGCAACGCCTGGCGCACGCACAAGCACTGCGGGTCCGGGGTATGAAGCTGGCAGAGGCCGCGCGGCAATGCGGCTACCAGTCGCCCTCGGCGCTGACAGCCGCAATGCGGCGGCAGTGGCTGGTCTGAAAACCGATCAGGCCTCCACAGCCGTTTCAACGGGAAGCGCGTCATGCTGCTCGCGGTGTGTGATGGCAGACACATCCAGGAGATACATCTGCCGCGCTGACTCGTGCACGGAATCAATACACACTTGCCGCCCGTCGCGGCTCCAGCGGGGATGTAAGTCGCAGCGGTTTTCCTTGCTCAAGCCCGGGTCGGCATAAAAACTGCCCAGGTCATGCCGCGTGCCATGTTTCATGTCGAACAGAAACAGGATGCGTTCGTGGGTCTGCGCATCCGGGTAGGTGTCGCTGAGAAGCCAGCGTTTGTTGATTGGTGAAAACGTCATGTGCCCGTTTTCAAGCAACACCTCTTTGCCCACCACCTGGACCTGACCCTTAGCGCTATCGTGGTACAGGTGGTAGTGGATGCTGCCCGCATGAGGTCCCCAAACAATGATGTGTTCATCGTCTTGCCACAAGGGATGCGAGATCTGGTACTCCGACTTCTCGTAGTCAAAAGTGCCGACGGCATTCGGATCAAAATTGTCGACCAGCTGCGGCAAAGGATGGTCCGAGCATTCCAGCAGGCGCAGGTCGCTGCCGTCGGGGTTGACGGTGATCAGGCGGTGCAAAAAGCAGGTTTCGTCTTTCACGCGTTCGGTCCAGCGGTGCAGCAACAACACACGTGAAGACGAGGGATTGATCTCGATGTGGCTGACCCAATGGATGGCTTTGTCCATGGACGGACGCGGATTGAATTCACGCAGGTCCCGGTAGCTCAGGATCAGGCGCGCTTCGCCGGTGGCTAGATCCATCAAATGAATGCCGTCCTCGGCGGGCGCCAGCGGCAGGCTGAACGGCCCGCCGTTTTCGCTGTAGCCAATGGTCTGGTGCGTGATGTAGAGGCGGCGGTAGTCCACACACAAGGCATAACGACTGTCAGGCGCCACCACGTAGACCGGCAGAGGCAAGCTGGTTTTTTCGCCTGTTTCCAGATTGCAGATGATGGAACCGAAGCCCGGGTAAAACGCATCTGCGTTGCCACTCCGGGTGTTGTAAATCACCTGCGGCGTCTGCCGGCCGTCCAGCCATTGCAGCTGGCTGCCCATTTGCCAGTTCCAGGCGGTTGTCGTGTCCAGGCTGTGGAATGTGTCACCGTCCTGCAAATCAAAATAACCCACCTCGGCCGCCAGCTCGGGCGTCAACACGGCGTCCATCACAGGCACCTGCTGCGCCAGCACGTAGCGGCCGCTGCGGTCCCAGCTGCTTTTGTTGTAATAACCAAAAAAATGATGTTGCTGGCCCGAGCCCAAAAGACGGCAGGAACTGAAAACGCTGGGCGAATGAATAGCTGGATGTGTCATGAGATGAAAAAACGATGGCGGTACGGGTTTATTCGGCGCTGAGCTTGCCTTGCTGAATGACTTTTTCCCAGCGCGCTTTTTCGGTGGCAATGAACTTGTTCGCCGCCGGGCGCGTGTTGGCCACGGGCGTCATGCCCAGGTCCAGCAAACCTTTTTGGAACTCGGGCGTGGCCACCACCTTGCGGATGTCGGCATTGAGTTTGTCCGCCAGTGCATCCGGCACATTGGCCCCCACCGCGATGGTGGTCCAGGACGTGGCCTGAAACGCCGGCAGGCCGGCCTCGATTGCTGTCGGCACTTCGGGCAACGCCGCCGACCGGGTTTTGCCGGTGACGGCCAGCGCCTTGAGTTTTCCGGCACGAATCTGCGACAAGGTGGTCGGCGGGTTTTCAAACATCAGCTGGATCTGGCCGCCCATCAGGTCATTCAGTGCAGCCGAGCTGCCTTTGTAAGGCACATGGGTGATAGGCGCATCGGCGGTGAGTTTGAACAACTCGCCAATCATGTGCACCGATGAACCGACACCGGCGGAACCGAAGTTGATGGTGTTGGGATTTTTGCGCGCCTCGGCCACCAGTTGTTTCAGGTCCGTCGCGGCCAGCTTGGGCGTCGCCACCACCACATGCGGCATTTCGGCCAGCACGGTCACCACCTTCAGATCGGTGCCCGGGTTGTAGGCCAGCTTGGGATAAATGCTGTAAGTGGCATGCAGGCCGATGGAGCCCAACATCAGGGTGTAACCATCGGCAGGGGCGTCCGCCACGGCCTTGCCGCCAATGTGGCCGCCAGCGCCGGGACGGTTTTCAACCACCACGGTCTGTTTGTAAAACCGGCCCAGTTGCTCCGCCAGCATGCGCGCCTGCACGTCCGAACTGCCGCCCGCCGTGAAAGGAACAATAATACGAATCATCTTCTGCGGGTAGTCCTGTTGCGCCAGGGCCGGCGACAGGCTTGCCACGCCCAGAAGCGCTGCAAGTACGGAAAACTTAATGCTGTTCAAGGACAGATAGCGCTTCATCATGATGACCTCTGGGGAAGAAACAAGCGGGTGACAGGGAATTGAAAACGCAGTTTAGGGCGGCGGCAGCATTCTGAAAAATTCTTTTGTAGTGCACGGCTATACCAAAAAGATATACATGGCCATTCTTCCAATCTCCCCGCCAAACCCACCATGTCCCGCCTGCTGAACTTCCGCCAGATTGAAGCCTTTCGCGCCGTCATGCTGACCGGCACCACCACGGCCGCGGCCGCCATGCTGCACACCACGCAACCGTCCATCAGCCGCCTGCTGGCCCAGGTGCAGAGCGCCACCCAACTCAAGCTGTTTGACATTCAAAAGGGCAGGCTGCGACCCACCCAGGAAGCGCGGCAACTGTTCGACACCGTGCAACGCCACTTCCTGGGGCTGGAACGTATCGAGCAGGATGTGGCCGTGATGCGCAAGTCGGGCACCGGCACCTTGCGCATAGGCTGCACCCCGGCGCTGGGTTTGAGTGTGATGCCGAAAATCGTTCCGGCGTTTTCCGCGCTTTACCCCGACGTTCACATCAACCTGCAAACCATCAGCGCCCATCACCTGCGCGAGGGGCTGATCCATGGACTTTACGACCTCGTGCTCACCACCACGCCCATCCATCACCCGGAGTTTTCCGGCAGCACGCTGCACCGCGCCAGCGCCGTGTGTGTCATGCATCCCGGCCATGCGCTGGCCGGACGCGCGGCCATCCATGTGCGCGACTTGCAGGACCAGACGCTGCTGACCCTCAACGCCGATGATGAAATTCACCTGCAGTTCCAGCGATCCATGGAAGAACATGGCGTGGAGGCCAGCGCCACTGTGGAGACCAGTTACTCCGTGACGATCTGCACCCTGGCCGCCGAAGGCGCGGGCATAGGCATCGTCAACCCTTATGTGGCCTCAGTGTTTACCCACGCCCTGCGTATCCTGCCGCTCAAACCGCGCCTGCCGGTGGAGGTCTGCATGGCGTTTTCAAGCCAGTCCGCGCCGTCCGCCATGACCGAACAGTTCGCGGCCTTGCTCAAAAATTATTTCCAGACACTGGCGCGCCAGTCGGCGAAAAAATCACAGTCTTGACACGGCGCAAGGTCACCAGACCGTTGTTGCGCGACAGCAAACCATGGCCACGCGACGATGTGACACGCCTGAGCCACTATGCTTGTCGCCATGCAAGCCAATTTGTATGCGCTGGGCGCCATCGCTTTGTGGGCCTCTCTCGCCTCGCTCGGGGTGTCGCTCCAACATGTCCCGCCCTTTCTGCTGACGGGCATCGCCCTGGTGGCCGGCAGCACGCTGGCCTGGCCGCATGTACTCAAAGACCCCGGGCAATGGCGGATGGCGGGCAGCACCCTGTGCCTGGGCGTTTTTACGCTGTTTGGTTTTCACTTCCTGCTGTTTATCGGCCTGCGTATGGCCCCCGCGGTCGAGGTCAACCTGGTCAACTACCTCTGGCCCTTGTTCATCGTGGTGCTGGCGCCGCTCTACCTGCCCGGCGTCCAACTGCGCGCGGTGCATGTGCTCGCCGCCTTGCTGGGTTTTGCCGGTGCGGCGATGGCGATTCTGGGGGGCCACAACAGCCTGGGGCAAACCAGCACCGGCTCGGCCTGGGGTGCAGGCTGGGGTTACCTGCTGGCCCTGGGTTCTGCTGCCATCTGGGCCAATTATTCGCTGCAGACCAAACGCATGGCGCTGGCCGGCCGCAGCTTTCCCAGTGCAGCGATTGGCTTGTTCGGCCTGGTGTCCGGCCTCTTGTCATTGTTGTGCCACTGGGCGCTGGAGCCGGCTGTCAGCTTGAGTCTGCGCGACTGGCTGTTGCTGGCGCTGATGGGCTTGGGGCCGCTGGGCGCGGCGTTTTTCCTCTGGGACAAGGCGCTCAAATTGGGGGATGCGCGACAAATCGGCATCCTGAGTTACCTCACACCGCTGGGCTCCACCGTGCTGCTGATGCTGGTCAGCGGTCGCGCCTGGACCTGGAGCATCGCTGTCGCAGCCTTCATGATCGTGAGCGCTGCGGTACTGGGAACGCGCGCGGACTAAATCAGCGCAGGCGGTGCTTGCCCACCGGTATCTGGGCGTTCGCAAGCGAAAGCCCCACGGGGTGACCCTTGACGAATCTGGTGATGCCGCTGCTGGTCATGTCAAAACGCAAACCACCGGACAACAACTGAATGACTGTCTGATACATCATCGCTCCAGGCATGTGTACCCGCCTTGTGGCGTATCGACATACTCCCCATCGTTCCCAAAAGATATGCCTCCGAAGCAGGCTGCCCACCTGTATTGCCCGCCGCTTTTTTGACGAATTGTCTCCTTCGCACCCGAATCAAGATTATTTGAATGGGTAAAAAACTGTCCCTTAGAGCCGCTGCCACATGTCTTCTTTGAATACATGAGATCGCCACAATAAAGAATGAAAATCTTCGCACCGCAGTTGTTGGTCAATATGCCGTTATTGTCAGACACACAGCCTGCAGCGTCTTTCCCGGGATTCCTCTTGGTGGAGCCTGGTTGGGTGCCAGTCGTACCACCCCCCGCAGAACCAGCCCTGCCGCCTGACCCGCCAGCAGCGTTCGTCGAAGCAATCGGATCATTATTCGCAACGGGCGGCGCGACGCAACGATTGCCGTCAAGCATGTTAGGTGACGGGCAAACGATGGTTGGCGTTACACATCGGCCTTTGCTTTTGATCTGGCCCGGCGGACATTTCGGCTCTACGCACGCAATGCTCCCGTTACGCAGTTGGGCGGGCTGGTTGCAATAGAGATCCGGGTCCGCAAACGCCGGGTTGGCGCCGCTCGACGCAGCCCCTTGGCCCACACGCTGTGCAGCAGCAGGATTATTCTCACCATTTCGGTTGCGAAGATCGTCCAGCCCTGGCGTGTGCTGCTCGTTCTTGATGCAAATGGAAGCGGGTGGGATGGCGACGTAAGTGCCATTGGCATGCCGTGCAGGCGAAGAGCCCGGCGGGCATGTCGGCTGCGATGGTGACATGGTGACAACCGGCGTTTGATAACCTGCAAATGCCTTCCCGGCCTGCTTGTTGGCATCGACCGAAGCCTGCCCGGATGGCAAGGCCTGCGGCATCAAGCGGCTCGCAGCCGACTGCGTGCTGTCATTGGAGGTGTCGCGCGGCGGTGTCCCGGACGGACGATAGGCATTGTCACCATACCCCACCTGGGGCCGGCCGGTCGTCGGTGGCGGCGTGTAGAGCTGGGGCCGTGCCGCCAGTCCGCCACTGGGTTGAATACCGACGCGATTCGGATCCGCTATGGAACCAACCACGCCGGGAGGCAAGCCAGACCGGGCAAGTGAATTCTGCTGCTGTTGCTGTTGTGCTTGCTGCTGCTGTTGTTGTTGTGATCTCCCCAGACTCTGCTGCTGCAACTGTTGACGCTGTATGGCCAATTGCCCGTCTTTTTCAGCATCGCGCTCTAGTGCCACACGCAGCTTTTCTGCCTGCCGTTCTTTTTCAGCTTCCCGCGCTTGTGTCACACGCTGCTGCTGCTGACGTTCCTTTTCGGCCTCACGTTCCTGTACCGCGCGCAGCTTTTCTGCCTGCCGTTCTTTTTCAGATTCCCGCGCTTGTGTCACGCGCTGCTGTTGACGTTCTTTCTCGGCATCGCGCTCTTGCGCCACGCGCTGTTTTTCTGCCTGGCGTTCCTTTTCCGCTTCACGCACTTGTGTCACACGCTGCTGTTGTTGACGTTCTTTTTCGGCCTCACGCTCCTGCGCCACACGCTGCTGCTGCTGCTGCTGTTGCTGTTGCTGTTGCTGTTGCTGTTGCTGTTGCTGTTGCTGTTGCTGACGCTGCTTTTCTGCTTCATGCTGCTGTACAGCACGCTGACGCTGAACTTCTGCCTGATTGTCATTCTTCGATTCACGCTGCTTGTCGGCACGCTCACGCAACTGCTCGGTTTGACGCGTTCTCTCAGCATCACGCTGGTGTTCGGCTCGCTGTTGCTGGCTCTGCCTTTCTGCTTCACGTTGCTTTTCAGCACGCTCGCGTTGCTGCTCGGCTTGACGTTCTCTCTCAGCCTCACGCTGCCTTTCCGCGCGCTCACGTTGCTGCTCGGCTTGACGCGCTCTCTCGGCCTCACGCTGCTGCTCGGCTCGCTGCTGCTGCTGCTGCTGCTGCTGCTGCTGCTGCTGCTGTTGCTGTTGCTGTTGCTGTTGCTGTTGCTGCTGTTGCTGTTGCTGCCGCGCATTGCTGGAACTTCCATACTGGGCAAAAACCAATGTGGAAAACAGACATCCGGCCACAACTGAAGCAAAGCGTGAAATGCACATTTTCTAATCCTGCATGGTGTTGAATATGGTTTAACTGTGAATTCCAAGCTTGGAGACTTGCATCGTCCTGGATCCCTTGTTCATTCCTGGAACCTTCTCTCCCCGGGGCTTGTATTCACTCACCGTTGAAAAGCGCACTACTGATTTTCAGTGTGTCTTTTGTCGTGGGCTTGCTCCAACAATCACGCACCGTGCGCGCGATCTTATTTTTTGCAATACGTTGTATCCAGGGCTTTCACGACATAGGCACTGTCGGTTGCGGCCAAATCGCCTTTGGCCCTGATCAGTCTCAGTTGATTGCAGTAGGCATTCATGCGCCCGTCAATCGCGCCGAAGACCATTTTCAAAGGATTCGATGTCGTCAAATTGTGGTATGCGATGCGAAGCTTCGCCGAATCTTCCTCCGCTTTTTCAAGTTCGCCGATCAGGCTTGTCTGCCGTTGCAGCCATGCAAACGCAATCGCCGATGGCATCTTCGCCGCATCAAAAACATCGAATTCGACAGTCATGGCATCGACGCTGCCAGTTGCGATGGCTTTATCGAGCACATCCAGCGCAAGCCGCTGCCTGGATTCTGGATCCGTCACCTCAGGTAACGCGTCATTGGCAAGAATTTTTCTGGCGGCTGCGACGCAACTTCTCGCCTCTTTCTTGTCGCATGAAGCAAGCAAGGCGGCAAACTGTGGCGCAGCATCGGCGGCCAGACCTGTTGCGGCGACCGCAGTGCCGGGACGCGTGTTACCTGTCGACATCAGGGCTGGCGCCGCGATCGACGCGGTGACCCTTTGCCCTTCGTTCATCGTGCAGTCCTCCAGCCCCCCGGCGGGCAATGCGCATTTGCCGACCCCATGCATGGCCAGGCCCCGCATTGGCCCGGAATATTCCACCACCCACCCGATGGATTTGCCGTCTGCAGCCAGCACCGGGCGCTTGATCGCGGCGGAGACAAAGTCAAAGGGTTCGCGCAGCGGGCCTTCGATGACGATCCCCTGGCGGAACAGGGTCAGCACGCCCCGCTTATCGTTGATTTGAAGGCGATCGAAAGTTTCGCGGTGGCTCAGTTCGGGGATGGCTCCATTTTTGTCCTTGACCAGACCTTGCTTAGTACACGCTCCTGCCAGCAATATCCAGCCGTCAAACTTACCGTTGCATCCATTGGGACGATTTGACAGGGCCCTCAGGTCACCGGACGCCAGCGCCTTGACACCCTTGACGAAGTATTCCGCATTGACCTCGCCATCACGCCCTGTACGAAAGTCAAAACCGTTTCTTTCGTCCTCGAGCCAGTCTCCTTCGGACATGACACCGTTTGCCCAGCGATAGGTGCCCAAACCCTGACGTTTGCCATTGACCCATTCACCTTCGTAACTGTCCCCATTGGGGAGTTTCTGCAGCCCCTTGCCATTCGGCTGGCCATTTCTGGACTCACCTTCGTAACCCGCTACGCCCCCCCTGCTGGGAAGCGGGCTCTCGCCGCGTCCCAACATTCTTTCATTGGGTTGTGCTGCGGCGAAAGCGCTGGCAAATACAACGCCGACCATAAAAATCCACTTTGCCTGTTTGATCATTTTTTTCATTTCATTTCTTCAACAGAAACCAGGACCGCCCAAATGCGTCGGACCACAGCAGGTTTTTTTAGGGCGCACCGATAAACCATGCCTGACTCAGCCCACACAAAACCGGTATCACCGGCAAGCATGATGGTGTGCGGCTTTCGTTGGCGCCGTTTTGCACTCGTTTGTTGGTCTTGTCTTGCGCACACCGGCGTAATGCCGTTCATGTCAATCGCCGGAGCCATAAATGGCTTGGGCCGAGACCGACGCCAAAGCCAGTTTGCCCGAGGGAAGCCAGTGCCCAGGCAGGCGTAGATGGCTTTTTTTGCGGCGCTATCGCAAGTGGGTTTGTGCTGTTTTCTGCCGCGATGAGTTCGTTCACAAAGCATCTGACGAGTTGTATCAATTTGTGATTCTTAACCAAAAAGCATGCAGGGGCAAGCGCCGAATGGAGCGTGTCAGATCAATACCTGTTTTGCCTGAAACAGGATGTCGACTAAAAAACAGCATCAAAAATAGGCATTTTTCATACAGGAAATCGTCTGCAGGCCAATGAATAAGCGCTTTAGTAGCTACTAATATTGTAGCAATAAAGACCCCGGCAGAAATTTCAAAGCAGCTCGGCAGGGTCTTCGCTGGCCAGCACCGGCTCGGCCCAAGCCTTGAGTTTTCCGGCGTCCGAGCGCAGCAGCGGTTACTTGCCCGCCAGGATTTTCGAAGGGTGTATTTGAGAAGCTTCGCAATCCCATGCCAAGTAGCAGGCGTGTCATGGTCACGTCGCCGGCCATTTCGCCGCACACACTCACACCTTTGCCCTGCGCATTGCATTCGGCAATCGTGTCGGCAATCAGGCGCCGCACTGCCGGGTGGCAGGGGTCGTACATATGCGACACCGATGCATAGGCCCGGTCGATGGCCAGCGTGTACTGGATCAACTCGTTGGTGCCTATGGACAGGAAATCGAAGTATTTGAGAAACAGCTTGAGCGTGAGCGCCGCTGCGGGGATTTCAATCATCGCGCCCAGCCGCAGCTGGCCATAGGGGATGCCCTTGTTGTCGAGCAGCGCGCGTGCGTGGCCAATCATGGCCAGCGTCTGGCGGCTCTCGCTGGCATGTGCCAGCATGGGCACCAGCAGGTTGACCTGCCCGTGCGCCGCGCTACAGGGCCAGGGCTCCCCCACCGCCACCATCGGCCTGTTTGGCCTGGCGGGCGGCCATGATCATAAGCGCGGCGGTGCTCGGTGCACGCGCACGTTAAGTCGACAACATCAACCCTTCAGGGTTGATAAGACGGCAAAAGCTAAAGCTTGATGTTTTGCGCCCACACCAGCGCCGACAAGTGCGCCTGGTTCACGTGGGTGACCGTCATCGACAAGGCCTTCGCCAGATCGGCGGTACGTCCGTCTTCCCACTCGCAGGCCTCCGCCAAAGCCAGAACCGGACCGTACACGCCGTCACGAGAACGCAGCGCTTGCTCGACCGCCTCCGGCAGCATCAGTTGACTCAATACCTTTTGTATCGGGATGCCCAGCAGGCGATCCAGAAACGAAAACATGCCGACGACAAACAGGTTTTCCGCTTCGCGCCGGGAAAGAAAACCCTGACCCAGCAGTTCCGCAAACCGGCCGCGAATCATGGCCGCCTGCATCAGCGCGGGGGAAAAACCGGTGGTGTGGGTTCTTGCCAGCAACAGCAGCAGCCAGCGAAACAGGGGCGCATAACCCAGCATGGAGACCGCATGGCGCGGCGATTCGATACGAACCTCCAGACCAAAACCTGCGGAGTTGATGTAGCGCAGCAATTTGTAGGAAAGCGTGACGTCGCTTTTCAGGACTTTTTCCACATGGCGTATGTCGGCATCACCCTGCACCATCTGCATCAGTTGCAAAATCTGCTGCGCTTGCGGCCCCAGCTGCTCCTGCGGTTTGATCGCGCGTGGCGCCACACAGAGTTTCTCAAAAAACCCGGAAGCCCCCAGCGCAGCGCAAGATTCGAACACCTGCCAGTCGGGGATTTTTTCCACGATCACCGACAAAGACGGCGACCGTAGCCTGGCGTAGCCGAGAAGGGCGGCCAGGTCCGGATGGTCAAAATCGATCAACACATGGGTCAGCGCGGAAAGCCGTCCCTCGTTGACCTTCAAAAAGGCCAGGTTCGCACCACGCAGCGCCAGACCAAAACCCCGCTCGCGCAATGAGGCGGCCAACTTCAGGTCGCCCGCATTGGCCAGATCGCCCGGCGTCAAGATCCAGACCGTGGTTTCGGGCAACATGCTGGCCAGCGTCTCCGCGGACAGCGCTGCGGGGTTCGCGTCCACAAAAAGCAGGCCAGACGTGATATCGCGGACACCCGCAGCCACCAGGGCCTGCAGATGGGCCTCTGCCTCCGCAGGGATGCCGCTGTCCTCTCCGCCTTTTTGCCACGCCAGCTTGTAGCCGATGGCATGTTGTTTGGGGTCGAGCAGAGGTACTCGGAAAAGATGGCTGGTTTCGGGGATCAATCTTTAGCGCCTAAAGCCAGGTTGTGAGAACAAGGGATACCCGTCTTTAATCAACAGCACAAAAGCAGGCTTGCCAATGGCAACTATAGATAGAGCGGAGGAAGCTGATCCCTCAAGAACGAACGCAATTATCCTTCTCTTTTCAGGATTCAAAATGAAACAGAATCCGCACGCCCAAGCCGGGTTCGGCATTACGCACCTCCAGCTGCGCACCATGCGCCTGGGCCACCAGCCGGCATAAATACATGCCCAGGCCCACGCCACCCGTGGCGCGCTGGCGTGCACTGTCGGTGCGAAAAAAAGGCTCGGTCAGCCGCGTGAGTTGCGCGGCGTCCACGCCCGGGCCGAAGTCACGCACTTCCAGCAGCACCCCGCCGGCGTCCTTCTGCAAGGTGATGCGCGGCCGCTGATCCGCTCCGGCGCTATACCGCAAGGCGTTGTCGAGCAGGTTGCGCACCAGCAGGCGCAAGCGCGTGCGGTCCAGCGCCAGCAGCGGCAGGTCGGGAGCCAGCGCCAGCACCACGGTGTTGGCCGCCGGCATCTCGGCCACGGTCTCGCGCACCAGCGCCGCCAGGTCCAGCGGCTCGCGCTGCAAGGCGGCATGTGGGCTGGCCAGCCGTTCGCTCTCCAGCAGATCACTGATCAGGTCGCGCATCTCACCCAGGTCGCGCAGCAGCGCGGCACGTTCGCGCGCGCCCTCGGGTGTGGCCGGCAGCAGTTCGGCATTGAGGCGCGCACGTGTGAGGGGTGAACGCAACTCATGGCTCAGGGCCAGCAACAAAGCGCGTTTGGCGTCCAGCATGCCCTCGATGTCGTGCGCCATGGTGTTGATGCGTTGGGCCAGCTCGCCCAATTCGTCGCGCCGGCGCAGCGGAATCGGCGCATCAAACACACCGCGGCCAAAACGTTCGGCGCCGGCGCGTATGTCGTCCAGCGGCCTGAGCAGCCGGCGTACATAGTTGTAGGCGGCGGCGATCAGGGCCAGCAACAGCGCCAGCGTGATCCAGCCGATGCCACCGGGCGCGCGTTGCCACGGCAAGGTGCCCAGGCCGAAGGTCAGGCTGTGACCGTCGGCCGTTCGGCGCGTGCGCCAGTCCAGGCTACGCGGCTCGTGGCCGTCGCTCTTGTCATCCAGCCAGCCGCGCCGCGTTCGTTCGGCATGGGAATCCCAGTTCACGGTGGGTCCGCTGATACGCACCGAGATCGGCAGCCGCGCCACCAAGGCTTGCGCACGTGTGATGTCCGGTGGACTCCCAATCTCGGCGGTGAGGCGATCCATGTAGTCGCTGACGATAGGCCGCGCCGCGTCGCGCCAGCTGGTGGAAAAAGCCCGTTGCATGCCACCCAGAAACACCGCCGCCATGGCCAGCGCGAGCAGCACAAACACAGTGATCAGCCGCAGCCTCAGCGAATGCCGCCAGCGGTGGCGCCAGCGGGGTGCAGGGACTGGATGAGGGGCGGCGCTCATCGCGACTAGCCCTGACCCACGGCCAACGTATAACCCGCATTGCGCAGCGTCTTGATACAGTCCAGCGGCTCCAGCTTTTTGCGCAAGCGGCTCACCACGATGTCCACCGCGCGGGTGTACAGATCGGCCTCGTGGCCACGCAGATGGTTCAGGATGTCGTCGCGGCTGAACACCTTGCCGGGCTCCGCCGCGAGCAAGGCCAGCAGCTCGAACTCGGTGCCAGTCAATTCGACACGCTGGCCCTGCCGCAACACTTCGCGGGTCTGCAAGTCAATGACCAGACCCTGAAACACCCGCTGCGCGCCTGGCGTCGCTGCAGCCGCGACGCGCTGGCGCCGCAGAATGGTTTGCAGACGCGCCACCAGTTCGCGCGGCTCAAACGGTTTGGGCAGGTAGTCGTCGGCGCCCAGCTCCAAGCCGACCACGCGGTCCATCACATCACCACGCGCAGTCAACATCACGATGGGGATGTCGCTGCTCTTGCGTATCTCGCGACACAAGGCAAAACCGTCCATCTCGGGCAACATGACATCCAGGATGGCCGCGTCGTAGGCGGTGGCACGCAACAGGGTCAGCCCCTGGCCGGGACGCAGGGCGCTGTCGAGCAGCAGGCCAAAACGCGCCAGGTAAGTCGTCAGCGGTGCGGCCAGGTGTTCGTCGTCGTCGATCAGCAATATGCGGGGCATGGGGACATCATAAGAGCGACGCTCACCACAGATCGGCGCGCCCCAGGCGGCCCAGATGCGTGGCACCAAAGCCGCTGGCGTACTTGAGCCCGTAACCAAGCGCGCGGTCAACACCGATATGTGCGCACCAGACCAGCCCCAGAGCCAGCAACACCGGCATCGCGCCCAACACGCCCGCAGCCAGCAGCGCCAGCGCCCCGGCATAAGAATGCGCGGCGTTGTAGGTGATGGCGCCGGCGCGCGGTCCGGCCAGGTAAGCCAGAAAAGACAGGTCCGGCACCAGGAACAAGCATGCGAAAAAAGTCCAGCCCGCGCCAAACTGCGCATAAGCCGCGGCCGCCAGCGCAAATACAGCCAGGCCCTCCAGGCGCAACACGCCACGAACAGCGCCGCCCGCGCTGCCCGGCAGCAGCGGGCTACGGACCTGCTCGCGCGTGCCCTTGCTTTCGGCCAAACGGACGACCCGACCGCCGACCACACCAAAGGCCAGCGCCTTAGCCACGGTGACCCCAGCGACGGCCACGCTCCATGAAGTCGCGCACCTTTTGCTGCTGCTCGGGCCGCAGGTTGTCAAAGAAATCCGCTGCGGCGGCAATCACCGCCGGGCTGCCCGACTGCAGCGCCGCGGTTTTTTCCGTGATGAGTTTATTGGCGCCCGCCTGGTCCAGCGTGTTGCCTGCGAACAAAACACGAAGTGCCGTGCGCGGATCGTCCGCACCGCGCAAAGCCGCACGCTGGGCCTGCAGCTTGTCGGCCAACACGGCAAGTTTTTGTTTCTGCGCCGCGTCCAGGTCCAGCCGCGAACCGATTTTTTCAACCATGCGGGCGCGGGCTTCCGGCGAAGCCTCCGCAGTATGCCAGCCGCCTGGACCGCGCTGCGAACAAGCGCCCAGACTGCCGACAATCAGCGCCCCGCCGAACAGGCCGAGCAGGGTTCTTTTGATGAAGCGTTTCATGATCAAGCCTTGCGAAAGAGTGGATGAGGCTTTGCATGGTGCTCGCATTGGCGAGCTAGATGTTTTCAGGCCGGTTGCGGCGTGTTTCGCTTTGTTTCGGCGCGCTAGCTGAACTGGTCAGCGCTTTGAGCATCACGCTGCTTTGCGGCTTGCCTTGGGCAGTAGGCCTGACGCCCCACTCCCACCCCTAACCCCTTACAGGGACTTCCCACGTAGTCAAGCATTGTTCGTGATAAGTTTTCCTTGGTGACGGTTTTCTTGCTTTGTCGTGAAATTGATGGTGCGAGGCAACGGGAACAGACTGCACATCTACAGACGGGCTTGATGCATTGCTTGTTCAATGCGACCCCAGATACGAACCGCTCGGCAGGGCCCCATTCCGTTCCCGT